>NZ_LGDE01000459.1 GCF_001279725.1 Streptomyces sp. WM4235
GGTGGGAACCGGGGGAGGGCGGGCCGGGCCGCAAGGTCTACCGGCTCACCGACGCCGGATGGAGCAGACTGCGGCAGGAGACGGCCGGCTGGGAGAAGTTCTCCGGTGCCATGGCCCGACTCCTGTCCCACAGCGTGGAGGACAACCCATGACCGACGCCGCCACCCGGTGGAACGCACGGACCCGACTGGCCCTGGCCGCACATTCGGTGGACAGCGCCACCGCGGACGCGGTGCTGGCCGAGGTCGAGCAGCACTGCGTCGACAGTGGTGAGAGCCCCCAGGACGCCTTCGGTACGCCGGAGGAGTACGCCGCCGCCGTCTTCGGCGAGCGGGTCGCGCCCGAGGAGCGGCTGCGCCACGTCAGGAACGACCTGACACCCGTCCAGGCACTCTGCCGGGCCGCCGCCCCGGTCGGCTTGGCCGCCCTGACGGTCGGCGCGGGTCTCTGGATGACGAACGGCCTCATGTCGGCCGTGACTCCGGGTGCCCTGACCGGCTCCTCACTCATCGCCACCGCCCTGGCCGGTGGCGGCGTCGCCTCCACGATCCGAGACCGGCGTCGCCGCGCCCTCGGCTGGGGGGCCGTGGCCACAGCGGCGGTGATCGGCGCGGTGGCCTTCACCTCCCTTTCCAACAGGCTGCTGGGCCACCTCCCGACTCCACTCCTGTGCGTACTGGGCCTCGTGCTGCTCTGGACAGCCATACGGGCCGAATCGACCGAGAACCCCGAAGGAGCACCCATGACACCGCGTACGGACGGCCTGAACTCCGGTGGCCTGAACACGGACGAACGCCGGTCCTGGCTGGGCCGGTTGCCGCAACTGCTCACGGAGCGCCACGCGATGTCTTCCACGCGTGCCGCCGAGCTGACGAAGGAGGCCGCCGACCACCTCGACGCCACCGGACAGGCTCCCGAGGAGGAGTTCGGCCCCGTGGAGCTGTACGCGCTGCGCCTGTCCGAAGCGGAGTCCCCCCGCGTGCGGTGGTGGAAGCGGGACGCCGTCCTGGAAGCGGCACTCGCGGTGATCCTCGCCGGCTACCTGGTGGTCGCCGTCGTCTCCGGTGGGCCGGTCTGGCAGATCGCCCTGGCCGGCGGAGCGCTCGCCGTGGACCTGGCGATCCTCGCCACTCGTCTGTCGCGCAAGCGCCCCGGCGGTTCCCCCGGTCGGTAGTCCACGCAAGCGTCCCGGGGCGCAGGCGCGCGCCGTTCTCCCGTGCCCGGTGTCGGCGGCCCCGACCCCTTGGACCCTTCGCCGACGGGGAGGCCGGGCGGTCCGGCCGTTCGGGCGGGCGCGTTGTCCTCAGCGGGCGAACTTCTCGCGGGCGGCCGGCGTGACGGGGGTGAAGAAGTTGACCAGGTTGCCGTCCGGGTCACGGAACAGGAGTGCGCGGTTCCCCCAGGGCATCGTGGTGGGCTCGTTGACGAAGTCCTCCACGAAGCCGCTCAGATTCCGGTGGACGCTGTCCACGTCGTCGACGAGGAATTCGAGGATGACGCTGTGGTTGTCGGCGGGGCGGGCGGATCCGGGTGCGAAGAGAGGGACGGTGCGGGTGCTGCCGATCGCCAGGACGGCCGAGGCGGTCCTGAGCTCGGCGAAGTCCTCGTTGGCCCAGTTCGCCGACAGGCCGGTGGCGCGCTCGTAGAACGCGACGAGGCGGGCGACGTCGCCCGTGATGATGCGGACGGAGACGAAGTCCATGGGGTTTCTCCTTTGGTGCGTCGGTGCTCGTGACCGCACGCTACGACCAATACCGGGCGGAACCCGCCCGGTATGTACGGGAGACTTTCCCCATGCCCCGCCCCATCGCCCGCGTCCTGACCCTGCTGGAGCTCCTGCAGTCGGGCGGCATCCGGCCCGTGTCCGAACTCGCCGATCGATTGGACGTCGACGAACGCACCGTGCGGCGCTACGTACAACGACTCGTCGACATCGACGTGCCCGTCGAATCGGTGCGCGGCCGCTACGGCGGCTACCGGCTCGCACCCGGATACCGGCTGCCGCCGCTCATGCTGAGCGACGACGAGGCGCTCGCCGTTCTGCTGGGCCTGGTCGCCGGTCGGCGGTCCGGCCTGACGGCGGCCACGGACACGGCGAGCGAGACGGCCTCGGCCAAGATCAGGCGCGTGCTGCCCGAACGGTTGCGCCGCAGACTCGACGCGGTGCTGGGCTCACTCGCCATCACGGACCCGCCCGGCAAGGGGGCCGCGCCGGACCCGGGGGTCCTGCTCCCGATCGCCGAGGCGGTGCACCACCACCGACCGATCTCGATCCGCTACACCGCCGCCGACGGCCGACGCAGCGAGCGCACCCTGCACCCGTACGGAGTCGTCGCCCATGCGGGCAGGTGGTACATGACGGCGGCGGACCCCTCGGCGGACGAGGACCGGACGTTCAGACTGGACCGCATCACCGATGTGCGGATCCTGCCCGGCTCCTTCGAGCCACCCGCGGCGATCGACCCGGTCAAGCGCGTCCTGACGGGGCTCGCGACGGCCCCGTACCGACATGAGGTGACCCTGCGAGTCCAGGGGACGGTCGGGGACATCCATCCCCGACTGCCCCCCGGCCTCGCGGTCCTGTCGGAACTCCCCTCCCCGGACGGCGCACCTCCGGATGCCGACCCCTGGTGCCGGGTCGAACTGCGCGTGGACCGGCTCGACTGGCTGCCCGCCGTACTCGCCTCGTTGGATCGCCCCTTCGTCATCGACCGCCCGGTTGAACTCCGCGGTCTCGTCGAGGCTTTCGCCGAACGGCTCGCGGATTCGGCCCGACGGAGACCTCCGCGCGACTGAGGGGCCGGCCGGGCCTCCATCACGGACGCCCGGGCGCCGCGACACCTGGGCCGCTCTGCCGATCGGCCAAGAGCCCGCGACCTCGGCCCCATGTGCTTGCCGCCCGGATCAGCGAGCCGGGTCACATGGGACTAAAGTTGACATAAGGGTAGGCGAGGCACGTCCGGCGGCTTCGAGATGTCCCGCGGACCGTTCGGCTGTCCCAGGAGGCGAGATGACCCCCAACGCGGCACCGTATGACACGCACAACGACCCCGAAGACGTCCTCAAGCAGCTCGGAAGCTCATGGCACTGGGCGCTCGGCTTCGCCCTGGCGACACTGATCCCGGGCATCCTGGTGCTTGTCTGGCCCGACGAGACGTTGCACATCCTGGCCGTGATCATCGGCCTGCAACTCCTGGTGGCGGGCGGCTTCCGTTTCGTCACGGCCTTCTCGCACAGCGGCGACCGGGGTGGCAGCAGACTGGCCGCCGTCCTCATCGCCATGCTGGCGTTCCTTGCCGGCGTCCTGGTGTTGCGGCATCCCATGCAGACGATCGGCGCACTGTCCCTGATCGTCGGAGTCTTCTGGTTGCTCACCGGAGTGCTCACGGCCTATGTCTCGATCGCCGACCGCGCCCTCGTACATCGAGGTCTGCTCTTCGGCCTGGGCGTCCTCGGTACGGTCGCGGGAATCGTCGTGCTCTGCTTCCCGGTGGACTCCGCGGTCGCCCTGACCCGGCTGCTGGGACTGTGGCTCGTCCTGCTCGGCGTGTTCGAAGTGGTGATGGCCTTCGCGCTCCGCTCCGCCACCCGCCGGATCACACCCCCGCTCTCGGAGTGAACACCTCGTCGACGGTGGCCCCGCGCGGCCCGGCCGAGTGGACGTGCGCGGGCGCGCGGCGGCGGGCGCGGGGCGGCCCGGGTCGGGCTCATTCGGTGCGGACCTGGGTCCAGCCGACCCGAAAGCAGAGAAGGCCGCCGGCCAAGGTGACGAGCACGTTCTGGAAGTAGAGACCGGGCGGCTTCTCCTCGGCGAGCGCCGCGACCAAGGTGTGCAAAGGCTGATCCCCCAGATGTTGTCGACGTTCGACGCATGATCTCCTCACGGTCGCGCAGACCACGTCAACAGATTTGCTGTCGCCTTCCGTGCGGCCCGTCCTTTCAGGGGGATGGCTGACGCCGGCGTGGGGTGTGACCCTCAGGACCCGGATGCGCATTGGCCCTTCGGCGCGCCTGAGGTGCGCGTCCTCGAAGAGCGGTGGGGAGGGGTGCCCGCCGCGAGGGGCCGGCCGCCACCCGCCCGGAGCCGGCCCCGAAATTCAGTGGAGCCGTACTGCCGTGTGTCGTTACCGTTCTCGCGTCCGCAGTCCCCCTGTCAAGGATGTGCCGTTGTACACCAAGTGAGACCCCCCGAGCGCTGAACCGTCGCGCGTCGCACCTGTGCGCCGCGCTCCTTTTCGCTGCGGTCTTCTCACTGGAACCGGTGTACTTCTGTGTCCGAAACCTGGGTGGTCGTTCCCACCTGCCTGCCGACAATTCTCCGCCGTTGCCACAGGTGCGCCTCCGGGCGCTTCCGTGCGAACGGCAAATTCCGTGTCAACGCGAACCACAAGCTCCTCGACGCCTGGCTCCTCGCCCTGTGTAACGCCTGCGGGGACACCACCAAGCTCACTGTGCTGGAGCGGATGAACGTGCGTTCCGTACAACCCGAGTTCTTGAACCTGCTGCACGCCAACGACCTCGGCCTGGCAGCCGAACTGCTCCAGGACCCGGTGGTACGGCGACGCAATCGCATCGCCCTCGACTGGGACAACGCCTGGCGCCTCGACGGCGGCGCGTCGGACCGGCCGAACCGGTCGGATCGACCGGATTGGCCGGATTGGCCGCTTCCGCCGCAGGGCGAGTCGATCGAGATCTCGGTCCGCTTCGGTGCGCGGATACCGGTGCGGCCGGATCGACTGATCGCCGAAGGCTTCGGCCTTTCGCGAGCAGGGGTCGAGAGGCTGCTCGCCGAGGGGAACCTCGTGTCGACGGTCCGCCTGAGCGGCAGGCTCTCGGGCGACTTCACCTTCACGCTCAAGCGCTGAGTCTTCCGGCCAGGGGCCTGTCCCGGCGGTATCGAATCCGCCGGGACGGGCCCTAGTTCTGCTGTCTGCGGAGCAGCGGAGGGGCCGGGTTGGGCAGAGGACTGGCCGCGGCGGGGGTCAGGCCGTCCAGGACCAGGGTCACGTAGCGCCGCCAGCCACCCTCGGCCGGGTCCATGGTCCACAGCACGCTGACGAGCATGCCCATGATCCGCTTCAGGTCGTCGGGTACGAGGTCCTCCCGGATCACCCCGGCCTGCTGCCCCCGTACCACCAGCGGGTCGAGCGCGTCGAAGAAGCGGGCGCTCGTCTCCGCGGTGAAGATGCCGGCGTTGCGCGCCGCGGTCAGCACGTGGTGCTCGTCGGCCGCCGAGGTCAGGGCTGCTTCGATGACGACACCCAGGCCCCGGCGCGGGTCCTCGTCGCCGAGCCCGCGCTCGATGGCGGGGAGGACGTCCTGGGTGAACTGCTGTTCCAGCACCGCGCGCAGGAGGGCCGCCTTGTCCGGGAACCGGCGGAAGAGCGTCGCGATCCCCACGCCGGCCCGCCGGGCGATCTCATCGAGCCCGGCGTCGGGCCCCTGCTCCGCGTAGACGTCGCGTGCCGCCCTCACGATCTTCTCGATGTTCCGCACCGCGTCTGCGCGCAGGGGCTTGGGGGTCTCGGTCGGCACTCCACCAGGATAGCAACCGATAGTCGACGATCAGTTCGAGTTGACACCCCGTGCGCCCTGAAGTGATAGTTGACTACTGATTATGGTGCGCGCACCCGCCGGGCGCGCCCGCCCACCACCTGCCACCCGAATCCGCGACCCGCTCCCCGCGCACCCGTCACCCGCCCCCGGTCGCCGGGTGCCGGTCGCCGGGCGGCCGCATCACGCGTACGCCCCACCCGTGACACGCACGTCCCGACGCCTGTCCGGTCGGACATCCGCCCTACGCTCCCGAGGAACCCTCCATGCCACAGCCGTCCACGGCTCCCCGCACCGGCAAAGTGATCGCGACACTCGCACTCGCGGGGGTCACCGCCGCCGTCATGCAAACCCTGGTGACCCCCCTGCTGGCCGACATGTCGACGATCCTCCACACCTCCTCCTCCAACGCCGCCTGGGTCGTCACCGCCACCCTCCTCGTCGCGGGCGTCTGCGTCCCCATCAGCGGACGCCTGGGCGACATGATCGGCAAGCGCCGCATGCTCCTGGCGTGCTCGATACCGCTGATCGCCGGATCCGTGGTGTGCGCGCTGTCGAGCAGCGTCGTCCCGATGATCGTGGGCCGCGGACTGCAAGGCGTCGGCATGGGCATGATCCCCCTGGGCATCGCCCTGCTCCGCGACGTCGTTCCCGCCGAGAAGCTCAGCTCCTCCATCGCCCTGGTGAGCGCCTCCATGGGAATCGGCGGCGGCATCGGGCTTCCTGTCTCCGCGGCCGTCGCGCAGTACGCCGACTGGCGCTTCCTGTTCTGGGGAGCCGCCGCGCTCGCCGCCGCCGTCTCCGTGATGATCGTGGCCTTCGTGCCGGACGTCCCCGCCGGCGCCAAGGGACAACGCTTCGACTTCGTCGGCGCGTCGGGCCTGGCCGTCGGCCTCGTGTGCCTGCTGCTCGCCGTCTCCAAGGGCGCCGACTGGGGCTGGGGCTCGACCACCACCCTCGGCCTGATCGTCACCGCCGTCACGGTCCTGGCAGCCTGGGGCTGGTTCGAATGGCGGACCACCGACCCACTGGTCGACCTGCGCACCACCATCCGCCCGCGTGTCCTGCTGACCAACCTCGCGTCGGTCTTCATCGGCTTCGGCATGTACGCGAGCATGCTGGTCGTCCCGCAGTTGCTCCAGTTCCCCGAGGCCACCGGCTACGGCCTGGGCCAGTCGATGCTGGCGGCCGGCCTGTGGATGCTGCCCGGCGGCCTGATGATGATGGTCGTCTCACCCCTCGGGGGCAGGCTGACCAACGCCCGGGGTCCGAAGGTCACCCTCGTCTGCGGGGCGCTCGTCCTGGCCGCGGGTTACGGCGCCGCGCTGCTGCTGTCCGGCACGGCCCCCGGCCTGATGTGCGCCGCGATGATCATGAACAGTGGTGTCGCCCTCGCCTACGGAGCCATGCCCGCCCTGATCATGGGCGCCGTGCCCCTCGCGGAGACCGGCGCCGCCAACGGCTTCAACACGCTCATGCGTTCCCTGGGCACCTCGGTCGGCGCCGCCGTCGTCGGTGTCGTCCTGGCGCAGATGACCACCACGGTCGGCGGCCACACGTTCACCTCCGAGGGCGGGTTCCGTACCGGTCTGCTGCTGGGCGGCGGCCTCGCCCTGGTCTCCGCGGCCGTCGCCGCCCTGATTCCCGCCGCCCGCCCGGAACCAATGACGCGGCGGGACGCGGCGGGACCCGCGGTGGAGGTCGCCCACGCACCCGCCGCCACGTAGCCGCCCCGGCCTTCCGGACCCGCCCGGGCACGGGCCGCGGCCAACACCGGCCCGTGCCTCAGGGCGGGGTGGGGGCGGGCGGGTGACGGTGCGGTGGTGCCTGCCCGCCCGGTCGTGTCCTGGCAGGATGGCGGCATGGAACGTGTGCTTGGAATCGGTGGATATTTCCTGCGGGCCGCGGACCCGGCGGCCCTGAACTCGTGGTACCGCGATTGTCTGGGCCTGGACGCCGATGCGAACGGGGTCTGGCAACAGGCCCTCGGGCCGACGGTGTTCGCGACGTTCGAGTCCGGGACCGAGTACTTCGGCTCCCGCACGCAGCAGAGCATGCTCAACTTCCGGGTCCGCGACCTGGACGCGATGCTCGCGCAGTTGCGCGCCAAGGGAGCGGACGTGGCCGCGGAGTTGCAGGACATGGAAGGGGTCGGTCGATTCGGCTGGGTCACCGACCCCGAGGGCAATCGGATCGAGTTGTGGCAGCCCGTCTGATCGCGCCTTCACACAGGCGGTGACGTGCTGATGGACCGCCCGCCCTCCGGCCCGACAGATCCAGGTCGGGCCCTCGTGCGGCTCGCGGAACACGTCCACCAGGTGGTCGCCGGTCGACGGATCGCGCAGCCAGGTCTGATGAGTGAGCTCCGACACCTCCGGCGTGAGCTCCCAAGCGCGGTCCGAGGCCACCACGTCGAAGGCGAACTCGGGGAACCGCGCCCGGATCTCGGGGAACCGGGCGGCCGGGACGGCGATTTCGAGGTCACCATGCTCGCGGGTCTGTTCGCCCGCGAACAGGTGCGAGGGCCCGGTGGTACGGTCGGCCTGGCCCCGCTCGGACACGACCTGCCCGACAATCTGACCGTGGTTCCGCTGGTCGACATGGCGCCGAGCCGAGTGGTCGCGGTATGGAACGACGACGACCCCAACCCGTTGATCCGCTCGTTCATCGACATCGCCTTGGCCGTGTACCGCCACTGAGTCCGCGACGGCGATACCGTCACCACGCTCGGCCGCAACCGGCCGGCGTCCGCTGGTTGATCAAGTCTTCTTCAAGAGCGATCCGGCCCTCGTGCCGCACCCGCGCGCAGGCAGTGGCACTCCTACCGTTCTCCGATGTGGCTGGAATCGAGGAGTCGAACGGAAGTCCGGACCGGCGCGAGATCGTCCGCGCGGCGTTGACAGGAGCGGTGGCTGTGGCGGCCGGGACCGTCGGGGCCGCCCCTGATTCCACCACGGCCTCTACCCCCGCCCAGTCCGGCGCGGCGCGGATGCGGCCCGCGACCCCGCGGTCGGCGTTGCGGGAACTCATGGCGGGCAACGTCCGCTGGCGCACGCTCCACGAGAGTCACCCCGACCGGACGCGGGCCGTGCGACAGACGCTGGTGACCGGACAACATCCCTTCGCCGTGGTCCTGGGCTGCGTCGACTCCCGCGTTCCGCCGGAGCTGGTCTTCGACCAGGGCCTCGGCGACCTGCTGACCGTCCGTTCGGCAGGCTCCGTCCTCGACGAGGCTGTCCTGGCCAGCATCACCTACGGGGTCCTGGAGCTGGCCATTCCGCTCGTCGTCGTGCTGGGGCACCAGTCGTGCGGGGCCGTCACCGCCGCCATTCACGCGGCCGAGGCCGGCGAGAGCCTCGCCGGCCACATGCAGTACCTGGTCGACCAGATCCGTCCGGCGATCGACCGCGGCCCGCGGGGAGCGGCGCGCGTGGACGCGACCATCACGGCGAACGTGCGACTGGTCCGCTCCCGCGTCGCCGCCGAGCCCACCCTCGCGGCGAAAGTCGCCTCGGGTGAACTGGCCGTGATCGGGGCCCGCTACGAACTCAACAGTCAGACGGTCCACCAGACCCACTGACCCCGCCCACCACGCGCTCCCCTCGGAGACGAGCGCCCCAGGCCTCGTTCACCCGCTCCGCTCTCCCCCCGATGGCGAGTGCACCGATGGCGAGCGCACCGATGGCGAGTGCACCGGGGGAGGCCGCAGCACCGGCGAGGGGGTCGCACTGGGACACTGGACAGGTGATCCACACCGATTCCGCGATTCGCTTCCGCTTCGGACTGACTCCCTTGGAGGAGGTCAAGCCGTGGGGTGCCGAGCCCAAACTGCACTGGTTCGGACTGACCGCCGGCTGGTACTGCGTCGACATCGACGGCCATGAGGTGCTGCGCTACTCCGAACGCACCGTCCGCGAACTCCGATACGACCGGGACGGCGACCGAGCGCACCCGTACGTGGACCACTTCGTCGTCCGCCTGTGGGAGGACGTGATCGCGCTCGTGTCGGGGGCGATGGAACCGGTGCCCCACGACCTGGTGGACGTCGCGGCCGCCATCTCGCCGAACTGGACGTGGATCGATACGCCGGAAGCCGACGCCGCACTGACCTGGCACGGCGAGGGCTACCTGTACACCGACTACCTGCGCGTCGCCCCGACCATCCGCCTCTGGCGCACCGTCGTCGGTGAGGAGGACACCGTGACCGTCGGCTGGGAGCACCGGGCGGACCCGGAGGGCGTCATCGAGTTCGCCGGCCCGCAGACGGGTCGGGTGACCCTGCCGACGAGCGAGTTTCTCGGCGCGGTGGCCGAACTGGACCGGGCGCTGCTGGCCGCCATGGACGAACGCATCGGCGAACTGGAGAAGTCCGGACCACCGCCCGGTGTGCGAGGCGACGTGGAGCAGTTGCGTCGCGAGCACCGGGACCGGGCGACCTGGCTGCGGCGCGCGAGGGATCGCGAGCCGGGCACCGACTGGGACGCCGTACGGACCGGTGCGCGCATGCTCCTTGCCGCCGGGACCCGGACGCAGGATGACGCGGGGTAGGGGCCGGGTTCAGTCGGCGACGGGGAACCTGTCCCAGGCCCGGTGCCGCGTCATGGCCCGCTTGAGCTGCTTCAAGGTGGCCGAGGGGGTGTCGTGGAAGGCGATGCCCGGCTCGTCCGTCTCGATTCCGACGGCGTCGAGGATTCGGGAGGCGCCCTTCCAACCGCCGATTGCCTTGCCGTGGCGGTACGCCTCGGTCAGCAGCATCAGGACCCGGGGGTCGGCGCCGGCCGGGCGTGGTGTACCGGCCTTGGCGTCCCGGGCGCCGTGGGCGTCGGCGGCCGCCTGGGGCACTCCAGCGAACAGCAGGGCGTCGAACTCGACGGAGCGGGCGGTGGCGAAGGTGCGCTGCACCGTGACCGGGTTCTTCTTCGTGCCCAGGGTGCCGCCGGTGGGGGCGATCACGAGGGGCACCATTCCGGCGGAATGTACGGCATCCCGTACGGTCCTCACCCCCGCGAGGTCGCTTCCGGAGTCCGCGATGATGCCGATGACCCGGCCGTCGAGCGGCCATTCCCGGCCGATCTGCGACAGGGCCGGGCTCGGGTGGGGATCGGTCAGGGGCTCCGTGGCCTTCGGCGCGGGGAGTCCGAGCCCGGCGGCGACCTCTTCGCAGAGCTGCGGGTCGATGTTGGCCAGGACACCCAGGACGCGTTCCTTGATCACCTGCTCGTGACACTTGCTCAGCTCGAAGGTGTAGGCGGCGATGATGTGCTCGCGTTCGGTCGGCGTCATGCTCAGCCAGAAGAGCCGCGGCTGGCTGAAGTGGTCGGCGAACGAGGCGGGTGCCTCACGGACCTTGCTCGCCTCGGGGACGGTGACGGGCGTTTCGATGAAGGCGCCCGTGTCGGCTCCGGCCAGGAAGGGGCAGCCTCCGTCGAGGCTGTTGGGCCGGTACGGGGCGACGCCCGCGTGGACGGCGGTCTGGTGCATGCCGTCGCGGAGCATGTCGTTGACGGGGGCGTGTGGCCGGTTGATCGGGATCTGCCCGAAGTTCGGTCCGCCGAGCCGACTGATCTGCGTGTCGAGGTAGGAGAAGAGCCGTCCGGCGAGCAGCGGGTCGTCGGTGACGTCGATCCCGGGAACCAGGTGGCCGGGGTGGAACGCGACCTGTTCGGTCTCGGCGAAGTAGTTGGTCGGGTTGGCGTTCAACGTCATCAACCCGACGGGCCGCACGGGAGCGAGCTCCTCCGGCACGATCTTGGTGGGGTCGAGCAGGTCGATCCCTTCGAAGGTCTGGTCCGGGGTGTCGGGGAAGGCCTGGATGCCCAGCTCCCACTGGGGGAGCGCGCCCGCCTCGATCGCGTCGGCCAGGTCCCGGCGGTGGAAGTCCGGATCCATCCCGTTGGTGATCTGCGCTTCTTCCCAGACGAGGGAATGGACGCCCAGCTTCGGCTTCCAATGGAACTTCACCAACGTCGTGGCGCCCTTGGTGTTGACCAGGCGGAACGTGTGGACGCCGAAGCCCTCCATCATCCGGAACGACCGCGGGATGGCCCGGTCGGACATGTTCCAGATGGTGTGATGCGTCGCCTCGGTGTGCAGGGACACGAAGTCCCAGAACGTGTCGTGGGCGCTCTGCGCCTGCGGGATCTCCCGGTCGGGATGCGGCTTCCCGGCATGGATGACGTCGGGGAACTTGATGGCGTCCTGGATGAAGAAGACCGGGATGTTGTTGCCCACCAGATCGAAGGTTCCCTCGCCGGTGTAGAACTTCGTCGCGAATCCACGCGTGTCCCGCACCGTGTCCGCGGAGCCCCGCGACCCCAGGACGGTGGAGAACCGTACGAACACGGGCGTCTCGACGCCCTTCGCCAGGAACGCCGCCTTGGTGACCTTCGACGCGGTGCCGTAGCCCTGGAAGACGCCGTGGGCCGCGGCGCCCCGGGCGTGCACCACTCGCTCGGGGATCCGCTCGTGGTCGAAGTGGGTGATCTTCTCCCGCAGGTGGTGGTCCTGCAGCAGGACCGGACCCCGCGCACCCGCCTTCAGGGAGTGGTCGCTGTCGTACAGCCGGGCGCCCTGCGCGGTCGTCAGGTAGGCGCCGCCCTGCGCCACCACGGCCTGGGGCACGCCGGTCGGCTGCCCGGTGGGGCTGAGGGTGTCCGGGCCGTCCTGGTCGGGTTTCGGAGGCAGGGGCTCATGCGGCCTGGTCGGCTCGGTGGCCGACGGCGGCTGTGGCGCCGGCTTTCCGGGAATGCCGCTGCGCCGTGCCCGCGTGCCGGACGCGCCCTTGGTCGCCGCGGGCTTCTTCGCAGCGGCCTTCGTGGTCTTCTTCTGAGCCATGCCGTGTTCTCTCCTCTTGCCTCACGCCCCGGACGCAGGTGCCGACGGGTCCTGGACTCCTGGTCCCCGTGCAACCCTTTCCCCTCCACCGGATTCCGGCATCTCGGATACGCCCGTCCGCCCGTCCCCATCGCCCGAGGGGGTCCCGTCCCCGCCGGTTTCCTCCGGCTCGTGGGGCGGGGCCGCACGGCCGGCGACTGCCGCGCCGTGATGCGTGCCGCCGTGATGCGTGCCGCTCGCCCGCTGTTCAAGATGGGAGACGTCGTCGATCGTCCCGGGGCCGGCTTCGTCCCACGCCGCGGTCCGACGCGCATCGTGCGGCCGAGCACGGGCATCCGCAGCAAGGCGCGTGCAGGGCCGACCTGGGCGGTCCGCCCGGCGCCCGACGCCCCGGGGTAAGGAGCACCGCAGATGCAAGGCACCGCATACGGAGCCCGTTCGAGCGCACGAGCCACCCACGGCCCGGGCCGGGAGGCCTGGATGGAGGAGATCCGCGGAGAGAGCGCGGCGGACTTCGCGGCCTGCGTCGCCGACATCGCGGCAGGCGAGCTGGACCTTCCGCTTCCGGGAGCGGGCCGGACGGCCGACCGGTTCCGGTCGTTGGCCTCGGTGGCGGAACGCGATCTTTCCCTGGCCCGGCTGGTGGAGGGACACGCTGACGCCGTGGCGATCCTCGCGGAGCTCGGGGGGCCGGCCGTGGGGCCGCAGGAGCGCTGGGGCGTGTGGGCCGCCGAACCCCGAGGACAGGGACTCACCGCATCCCGGGGCGACCGCGGCTGGGTGCTGAACGGGCTCAAGCGGTACTGCTCGGGAGCGCACAGCTGCACACACGCCCTGGTGACGGCCACGGCGGACGACGGCCGCCGCCTCTTCGCCGTCACCACCGCGGCCATGGGGGAGGGGCCGGGCGCGCGAGAAGGCGGGTGCCGGACGCTGGAGGGTACGTGGCGGGCGCTGGGCATGGCGGCCAGCGACAGCGCCGACGTCGCGTTCGAGAACGTGCCCGCGGTACCGGTCGGCGGCGTGGAAGCCTACGTGGACCGGCCCGGCTTCCAGCACGGCGGCATCGGGGTCGCGGCCTGCTGGTACGGCGGCGCCCGGGCCGTCGCGGACCTCCTCACCCGTACGGCGGCCCAGCGCGGCCCGGATCCGCTCACGGACGCCCATCTGGGGGCCGTCGACATGCGCCTGCACGCCGCCGGGGCCGTCCTGGCCCAGGCAGCGGCCGAGATCGACGGCGATCCCGCCGACGCCGAGCGCACGGCCCGGCGGCGAAGCCTGCGCGTGCGCGCCTTCGTCGAATCGGTGTGCGCCGATGTCCTGACCCACGTCGGCCGGGCCACCGGCGCCGAACCGCTGTGCCACGATCCGTCCCACACACGACACGCCACGGACCTCGCCGTCTACATCCGCCAACACCACGGCGAACGCAACCTCGCGGAGCTGGGCGGCCTCGTCGCCCGAGCGGGGCAGCGGTGACGGACGCACCACCCGAGCCGGTGCCACCCGCCGATCCGATTCAGGCCCCCGGTACCCCGGAGCGGGAGTGGCGCGACTGGAACGGCCTCGCCGCCCTGCCCGAGGCGGCCTTGCCCGAGCGGGGCCGGGTCGTCATCGTGGCAGCCCACCCCGACGACGAGGTGTTGGGAGCCGGCGGCACCATCTCCCTCCTCGCACGGGCCGGTCTCGCCCTCACGGTGGTCACTGTCACCGACGGCGAAGGTTCCCACCCCGGCAGCACACGCGTCACACCGGACCAACTGGCGGCCATCCGGGCCGAAGAACTGCGCCGGGCACTCGCATCCCTGGGTGCGCCGGATGCCCGGGTGGTCCGCCTCAAGGTGGCGGACACCCGGCTGGCGTTCCACGAGGAAGAGGTCGCCGCCGCGTTGGAGACGCTCCTCGACGGTGCGCGACTGTGCCTGGCACCGTGGATGGACGACGTGCACGGCGACCACGAGGCCGCCGGGCGAGCCGCGGTGAAGGCGTCCCGTGCCGTAGCCGTGCCCTGTTGGACGTACCCGGTATGGATGTGGCACTGGGCCCGACCGGGTGATCCCCGCGTGCCCTGGGCGGCAGCCGTGGCCGTCCGGCTCCCTCCTGTGACAGCGGCACTCAAGCGACGAGCCGTTCAGCACTTCGTCAGCCAGATCGCACCCCTGGGGCCGGACCCGGCCGACGCGGCCGTCCTGCCGCCCGAGGAACTCGCCCACCACCTGCGCGACATCGAGGTGTTCTTCACGTGACCGATCAGCCCACCCCGGCGTCGTACTTCGACGACATGTACCGACACACCGAGGACCCCTGGCACCTCGCGGAACGCTGGTACGAGCGCCGCAAGTACGACCTGACCGTCGCCGCCCTGCCGCAGGAGCGCTACCGCAGGGCCTTCGAACCCGCCTGCTCGGTCGGGGAACTGACCCACCGCCTGGCAGCCCGCTGCGACTCGGTCCTCGCCTGCGACCGGGTGGCGTCGGCCGTCGAGACCGCCAGGCGGCGCAACGGCGGACACCCGCACGTGGACATCCGGCAGATGACCGTTCCCGCCCAATGGCCTGAGGGAACCTTCGACCTGGTCGTCCTGTCCGAGCTGCTCTACTACCTCGACCCGCCGACGGAACGGACCCTGCTGGACCACGTCCTCGCGGCGCTGGAACCAGGCGGAACCCTGGTGACCGTCCACTGGAACCACGCCGTCCCCGAGCACCTCTCCACCGGGAGCGACATCGCCCGAAGCCTGGACGGGACCCCCGGCCTGCGCCTGTTGGCCGACCATCGCGAAGACGACTTCGTCCTCCAGATCCACCACCGCCTCCTCCCGGACGGCAGCCGACCGGCGACACCCGCCGAGCAGGAAGGCCTGGTGTGAGGCCTGGCGTGAACCCCGAAACCGTGAACCTCGAAACCATGGCCCCCGAAACCGTGGCCCCCGAAACCGAGGTCCTTGAAGCCCTGGCCGTCGTGGTCCCCGCCCATGACGAGGAGGCCCTCCTGCCGGCCGCGCTCGCCGCCGTCCGCACCGCCACCCTGCACCCGGCTCTCCGCCGCCTGAGGGTCCTCACCGTGGTCGTCGCGGACCACTGTCGCGACAACACCGCGTCCCTCGCTCGCGAAGCCGGTGCCACCGTCGTCACCGGCAGCTTCCGCAACCCCGGCCAGGCGCGCGCCGTCGGTGTCCGCCGAGCCCTGCGGGAACTCGGCCCGTCGGCATCACACGCGTGGATCGCCACCACCGACGCCGACAGTGAAGTGCCCGCGGACTGGCTGGCCCACCAGCTCGCCCGCGCCCGCGAGGGCTGGGAGGCGGTCGTGGGCACGGTGATGCTCCCGCCCAGGTCACCCCTGGCAGACCGCCTCCGGACCCGGTACGAGGCGACCCGACCGTCGGACGGGGAGTGGTACCACCCGCACGTGCACGGAGCGAACCTCGGTGTCACCGCGCACGCGTACCTCTCCGTCGGCGGCTTCCCCCCGCTCGGGGTAGGCGAGGACCACGCGCTGGTCGACGCCCTGAACCGCGCCGGGCACCGCGTCCTGACCACGGCTGCCTGCCCGGTCCTCACTTCGGCACGAGTCCGAGGCCGCGCCCGCGGCGGCTTCGCCGACGACCTGGCCGCCTTGGGCTCTCACCACCTGGAGGGACACCAGCCGACCGCGGGTTGACTCCGCCGCCTCGCCGCCTCGCCGCCTCGCCGCCTCGCCGCCTCGCCGCCTCGCCGCCTCGCCGCCTCGGACGTGGGGTGGAGGGGTATCGTCCGTCCGGGCGTGCGGGAGCATCGGCAACGCTACCGATCGCCGTCCTCGTCCCGGGAGTTCCTCGAATTGGCGCGGCGCGCCCTCTCGGGGTCGGCCGGCGGGGAGGACGATCCCGTTCCCGTTCTTGAAGGTGAACCCGGCTCGCGTCCGTGATCGTCCACGGTGCCGCCGTGGTTCTGCAGCCGCGGTGCCCGCCGCCCGCTGTCGCCGGATCCGTGCTCGATGTCAGTCATGAGGCTTCTCCGACCATGCCGATCCGGAGGGAGCGCCGCCCGGGGAGACCCCTCCGGGGTACGTCCAGGGTGAGCTTGTCGCTATCCGGCGCTGCGCGGGCCGGGCGGGTCCTGGGGGTCGACGCCGGTGGTGGCGGAGGCGTCCTTGGTTCCGCTGGGGCGCTGGGAGCGGCCCTGCGGGCCACGGTCGTGCATTCCCGCCTCACCCGCACCCTTCTTCTGCTCCTCGCCTCGGCGGCCCTGACTTCTGGAGGGCTTGCCGTGGGGGTTGCCGGCCTCTTCCTTCGAAACGGTTCGGCCGGGGCCCTTGGCGGGAGCGTACTTGTCCGGGTGGAACGAACGATGAGCGCTCGGGTTGTCCTGCTGCTTGGTCTCGTCCACATCCGGGGACCAGCCGTGCTGCTTGGTTCCCTCGAACCGGCTGGGCCCCTCACCGTGCGTGGGCTGGGACGGCTTCGGCTGCTTGGCCATGACCTGACCTGCTGTCCTGATAGGGAAGGACGCCAGAAACACGCGCCCTGGTCATGCCATTCTCCCACCACCCACGGATCCCACCGGATCCCACGGAAGGCGCCTTCCGGAGTCAGGCGGTGGGGGAGCTGATGCGGTCCGGTCGGATCACGTAGATCACGCGGACCTGGTCGGTGCCGCCGTACCAGGGGTAGGGGCCGCCGAGGTACTTCTGAGCGAGGGCCTCGATGTGCGCGACCGCCCCCTCGGTGGTCACGCGCACCACACGGCCGCGGATCTGGACGTAGGAAGCGGGCTGCGCGGGGTCGGCGACCGCGACGGCCACCCGCGGGTCACGTGCGATGTTCCGGGTCTTCTGATGTGACTCGACGCTGTTGATCAGGACGTGCTCGCCATCGGTGTCGACCCACGTCTGCGTGAGCTGGGGCGAGCCGTCGGGCATCGTCGTCGCGATGTAGCAAGTGCTGGGGCGACGCAGCAGCGCCACCACGTCCTCGCCGAGGGGTACGGGCACGGAGGATCTCCAGGGGCATGGTCGCAGTGGTCGGCTGGAGCCACCGTAGCCATGCAGGCTCCCCGGCCGTGGCTCCCGTTTCCCCGGGCAGGGACACGTCATCCGGTTGGCTGAGTCGGCAGGCCCGATGGACCCCGGGGCCGCGCGGCCGAGGCAGTGAATGTAGCTCCGTGTATGAGTCGGAGCGCTGTGTGTGACCGTGCGTGTGGTCGGGTCCGGTGACATCGGCTCGGATAACTCGACGTGCCCGAAGGACGGGACAGGTACCGCGTCAGAGGTGGCTCTGTGGGTAGGCGGACGGCATGAAGCAACGTAACGGCCAGGACCCCGAACTGCCTGCTCCCGTCCCGGAACACGGGAAGGAGAGCCTGACCCCCAACCTGCCTCCGACCGGGCCCCGGGCTCCTGATCTGGAGGGCGCCGTCAGCACGCGGCGCGAGAAGAAGGGTGAAGGGCCGGGAGCCGAGCGCCCTGCCGACGCTCCCGAGAGCGGCGGCCCCACGGAGGGTGCCTCCGTAGAGCCCCCGGACTGACGAGCTCGTGAGGTCCGGTATCGGAATCTGATCAGTGGCAAGCGTCGAGGGACAGTGGGTCGTGTACCAGTTGGCGGCGAGGTCGGTCGTCATGATGGCGCAGGCGAGGTCCTCAGACTGACGGTGAGTTCCCTCGGAGCGGTCGTTCCCGGCTCGTGGCCGGTCGGTGACTCGCCCGGCACGTGTCGGTCGGCCATGGTCCCCGGCACGGTGTCGGGGTGACCGTCCCCGCGCATCCGCAACCGACACCCTCACGCACGCGTCACACCTCACATGCAACGCGAATGGCTCTTCTCGCTCATCCCCCTGACGATCGGCGTGACCTTCCTCGGCTTCGGCGTGTACGGACTGCGCCGTGCCCGTGCGCTCCGCCGTACGGGCGTCACCGTGCAGGGGCGGATCGTCCGCCACGACGTCCAGCGAAGCGACGAAGGCGCCAAGTTCCACTACCCGGTCGCGGCTTGGACCACCGAGGACGGTCGCGCGTGCGAGCACGCATCCAGGTTCGGCCGCGGTTCCATCGCGAGACCCTTCGGCGTGGGGGCCCATGTCGTGGTCCGCTACGATCCGCACGATCCTCGCCGGTTCGAGATCCAAGGCTGGGACGTGGCGACGGTCGACCTGTTGTTCACCGTCTTGGGATCGCTCTTCACCGTCGGCACGTTGGTGGCGTTGCTCATCGGTCTGCTCACCTTCTGACGGCCGCGTCCTCCTCCGACTGCCGCGTCCTGGGTCGTACGACGCGAACCCGCCTCGCCCCCGCCGTGGCCGGGGTGAGGCGGGGACGGGCGGGTCAGCAGGCTCGTACGGAGATCTGGTCGCGGACCTGGGAGGCGCGGACGTACTTCCAACTGCCCGTGTCGTAGATCTGGCCCCAGAACCAGCGCTGGCCCTGATTGTCCAGCCAGCAGTTCATGGCGAACTTGGTGCCGCTCTTCGACCAGTGGTGCGGGGTGGTGCCGGTGTTGGGCGCGCTGTAGATGGCCACCCAGCCGTTGGCGTCGTTCTGCCAGACGTACGAGAGTCCGGCCGCCGATGCGGGCGCCTGCATCGCGCCCGCGCCGGCCAACAGGACGCCCGCCACGGCGAGCCCGCCCAGTCGGCGCCTGAGTCGGTTCTCCACGCTGTACCTCCTCTGTGTGGGTTGCGAGCATGCCCCGGGGGTGGCCCGAGCCGCAGCCGTTCCGGGGAGGCGGGACGGCTGTGTCCGAAGTATCGATTCCGCGGAGCCGTCGGTCTCGAATTCCGGCCGGTCGGAGGTCGGTCGGGTGGCGGGTGTCCGGGCGGAAGGGTGGCCGGGTGCCCCTCAGACAGCCATCCACGGCACACGGCAGGTGTGGGGGGCCGTTCCCTCCGGACACAAGCCGTTGATCACCGCCTTGCGGAGCGCCCGCCACGTCCGGAGGGAACACGCCAAGTGGACGCGCAGTTCGATCAGTTGTCGGGAGCCGCCGCCCTGAGCGGGATGTTCCGCGGCCCACTGCTCCGCCAGGTGGTCGTACATGTCGGCGGTCGACAGCTCGCTGCCGGGAAACGAATCGGCGACGGTCCGACCGATGATCCGGGCGCTCCGGGAACCCACCGCGTCCTCGACGAGCCCGCTGACCCATGCCAGCCCCTGCTCGTCCGCGTACAGGCCGAAAGCGAGATCGCGCGTCTTCATCGCGTCAGCCCTTCGTGATGGCGACATCGCCCGTGGCGAAGGCGGTGGTGAACCAGGAGTGGACGGGAGCGAGCGCCGGTGATGCGGGCCACCCGTTGATCGTCGCCAGGAGCTGCCAGTAGCGCTCGGCGTGTGGGTCGGTGGTTGTCCGCAGGCGGGCGAGGAGCCAGCGGCGCAGATCGCTTTCGCCGGCACGCTCGAATGCGTGCGCGTAGAGGTTGCCCAGTGAATCGGAAAGGGCCTCACCCTTGGCGGAGGCCGGCAGGAGGCCGGCGGACACGGCCTCGTCGATTCGTTCACCCATCACCCGGTTGAGAGTGGAGTGCAGAGCGCCGATGTCCTGCGGGGAGGGCTCCACCGCCTGGTCCTCGGCCATGCGGCGCAGCGTGTCACGGAAGTCTGCGTTCTGGCAGAGTCCGACGAGTTCCACCCAGGCCTCGACCTGTTCGGGTGTGGGATCGTCGGGCAACTCGGGCACGGCGGACCGCATCAGGGCCACGAACTCGGGATTGATGTCGTGGTCTTCGAAGACACCGTCGATGAAGTCGGATACGAGGCGCCGTTGTTCGGCCCGGGAGAGCGTGGCGAGTTGGCGCAAGAGGTCCATCTCCATGGTGGTGGGGGCGTGTCGGGCGACCGCACGGAGTACTGCCCGGCGTAGGCGCAGAGTGCGGATCCGCACGTCCAAGGCGGTGGCGTGCGCTTCCGTGACCTCCGGTATGGAGGCTTCCCGGTCCAGTACCTTGCGCACGGTCGCCAGGTCGAGCCCGAGATCGCGCAGCGTGCGGGCCAGTTCCAGGCGTGCGAGTGCGTCGAGGCCGTAGAGGCGGTAACCCGCCGGGCTGCGGTCGGCCGGCGGGACGATGCCCTTGTCGGAATAGAACCGGATGGTCTTCACCGTCAGACCGGTTCGGCGGGATAGCTCTCCGATGGAATAGAGCGTGTCGCTGTCCATGCCCTCAGCTTGCTGTCTCCCCCCACGGGAGAGTCAACCGGGGCCATGGCAACCTTCGGGACCACAGGACCACAGGACTACGGGTCGAGGGGTCGACGGGGCTACGGACCCCGGACGACGGGGCTCGGCGCAGGCGGATGCGCGGCCGATCCGGCGGCTTGCACCGGCCCACCCACGAACCGCCGGGCGCGGATCGTGGAACGGCCGCCGGAAGTGCTGCGTCCCTTCTCTACATCGGCGATGTGTCGAACCGGGGCCCTGGCCCTGGCGGTTGGCGGAGGGGCGGGGTTGTGCGGGAAGGCAGGAGGAGGGGAGTGCTGATGGTGGCACTCGCGGCGGGGCTGCCACTGCTCGTGGCCGGGATCGTCATGGCGGTGGTGTTCACGGGGACCGGTGTCGTGGGGTCGAGCCCGTTGCACCGGGCGGTGGACGAGTACCTCGACGCGGTGGGAAACGGAGATCACGCACCGGCCACCGCTCCGGAAGGCCTCTGTCCGGACGGCACGGGCGATCCTGCGGCCGTCCTGCATTCCCTCGCGAAGACGTTCGAGCACCACATCGTGTCCTCCACCGCGAGCGCCGACGATGCCTCGGTCAACGTGGACCTCACCCAGGGCGACGGCGACCCGGTCGCGGTGGTGCTGGACCTGCGTCGTTCCGGGGGCCGTTGGGAGGTGTGCGCGGCCTCCACCGGTCAAGTGTCGATCGATCCCTTCTGATCGCCGCCCGGCCGGGTCGGAGCCACTGGCACTCCGGTGCCCCCGCCGCACCCGCAACCCTCCCGCCCGCACCGGCCGGCCGCATCAGATGACCAGCGGGCGGGCAGGGTTCAGCCATGTCGAACTCCCACGCATCACTCGGTGAGGCCGCGATCGATCAGAGCGCCGCGGCTCGAACAGGAAGCGGCCTGCCGCATGAGGCAAGCCCTGCGATCCGCCCTCCGGCAGGCACGAGCACGTCGATGCCCGGTGGCCGGGACGGTGATCGGGGCGGTGGTCGGGGCGTCCGCGCCCCGGCTTCCGAGCTGCTCACACTCCTCGACAGGCAGCACCAGCCCGAGCCGGACACCGTCCCGGGGCAGGAGACCCTGTTCTGATCCGTACCGTCCACAGGCGTCAGGCGGAGCGGATGGAACGGCCGCATCCTTCCCCGGTCTGGAGGGAATCACGACCGCGACCGGTGACCGACACCGGAGTGGGGACTCCATGTGGGGACTCCGGGTGGGGACGCGGATGGGACGGAGCGCGGGCAGCATAGGTCGGCCATCGACATATGCCGGTACGCGATCTATGGTGATCCTTGTGAACGAACAACCTCTGCGCGAGCCGACCCTCCTCATCCTCACGGCGATCGCCGATGCCCCACGGCACGGATACGCGATCGTCCAAGAGATCGAGAAGATCTCGGAAGGCCGAACGAAGATGCGTACCGGAACGTTGTACGGGGCCCTGGAGCGGCTCCTCGAACAGGACCTCATCGCCGTCCACGAGGACGAGGTGGTCGAGGGCCGCAGGCGGCGCAGCTACACGCTGGCTCCGCGTGGACGCGAGGTCCTGGCGGCAGAGGCGGCTCGCATCGCGCGGAACGCCCAGGAGGCGACCCGGCGTCTGAACCTCGGCGGCCTCGGCAAGGCGGTCACGGCATGACCAATCTGTTGAAGCTCTACCCGGCCTCCTACCGCCGGGAGTTCGGCGACGAGATAGCCGATGCCCACCGCGAGGCCACCGACGGGGCGAGCAGGACGGCGCGGATGCGCGAGGCCGCCGACATCGCCTCCCACGCCCTGCGCATGCGGCTCGGGCTCGGCTCGGCGGGACGTACCGGACGGCTCCTCGCGGCCGTGGCGCCGTTCGCCGTCATCGCGGTCGGCGTGTACACGATGTTCCTGACCAGGCTGACGATCTCCGCCCTCCGCATCACAGACCGGATGGATGACATCGGCTCCGTCCTCCTTACGGGGGCGGGCGGCGTGGCTGCCCTCGTGGGTGTGGTTCTGGCCTTGACCGGCCGCTGGGCGGTGGGAACCTGGACCGCGTTGGCGGGCCTCACCGCGAGTTTCGCCGTCCAGGCCCTCCGGCCGGGCCTGGGGCTCGAGTTCGCGGTGTTCTTCAGCGGGCCGGCGTTCCTGTCGGCCCTGGTGGCGGTGCTCTGCCCGCCGGACCTGCGCCCCATGCCCCGTCCGCGCGCCTCGAAGGCCGGGGTGGTCGCCGCGCTGGCCGGGGCGGCGGTACTGACCGTGGCGCCCGCCCTGTGGTCGCTGCCGCATCCGCTGAACACGCTGCCCACTCTCCTGCCGTCCCTCGCCGGACTGCTGTTGGCCGGTCGGCAGGCGTTCACCCGGCTGCGTACGGCTCCCGCGGTTCTCCTGGCGAGCCTGCCGTTCGCGGCCGTCGGCATCATCGTGGGGGCTCTGGACGCGCTGCTCCTGCCCCTCGTCCTCGCCCTGCCGCTCGCCGCGGTGGTGGGCGTGCGCAACCGACGTCGCGGATCGGCCACACCCTCGATGTGACGTGCGTGCGGGTGGGCGGGATGATGTGCCTTCGGCCGAGCGCGGGTCGTCCCTGCCGGGACGGCCCGTACCGCCGCGTGACCGTCCGAGCGGACGGCCGTACCGCTCCGTGACCGTCCGACCATGCGGGCGAACCGCCGTTGCGAAGCAGAGAGCCAGTAGGGCGCCCCAGGCCGGTGGACAGACGGACTGGACGCCACGTGCGCAGCCGCGAGTTCGGACAGGCCCGGACCGCGGCCCGGGCCGGTCATCTCAGCCCGAGTGAAGGGTCCGAAAGCGGTCCGGTGCCGCCGTGTCTCGATCAACGACTCGCACCGGCGCCCAAGCCCATTGCCACACACCGACGCCTGGCGTCCGGGAGAACCTGATCTGCCCGCGAGTGCCTTCGACCACGACGCTCGGCCAGGATTCGGCGATGCGCGCCCGCTCCGTGCCGTGAGAACGCAGTACGTCGGCGAGGACGACGATCGAGTCGTAGCCCTCGAAGGCGACGAAGGAGGGCGCCTCGGCCAGTTGCTCGCGCAGGGCCGCCTCGACTCGTGCTCCGAGTGGCCCGAGGTGTTTGGGCAGGTAGCGCAGGAAGGGGATCGCGACACTGTCGTCGCCCAGCAGTTTCGCCCACTCGGCGAACTCCGGTTGTCCGGCCGGAGCGCCGATCAGAACCTCGTCGAGGCGCTGGTCGTGGCGGACGGCCTTGACGATCGACACCGCGGGCTCCGGGTGACCCACCAGAAGAAGGAGGGCTGTCGCGCGCTGGTCGACGAGTGCGTCGCACAGCGCCGCGGGGGTGAGCGCGTTCATGTCGAGTTCGAGGACGGTGCCGCCGCGTGGCGCGAGGCAGTCCCGCAGAATGCGGGCGCCGGATGCCCAGTAGGCACTCGGCTGGGTTGCCACGGCGACGCGGCGGTGGCCCGTTTCGAGGAGGAAATCGGCGTAGACCCTCCAACCGTGCGACTGCGCCGGGGCGAGGCGCGCGACCCATTCCGTCGGCCGTTCGGTGAGCGCGTCGAGTACCGCTGACGAGCAGAGGAACGGTACGCCGAGTGCGTCGGCTCTGGCGGCAGCGGCGCG
>NZ_LGDE01000460.1 GCF_001279725.1 Streptomyces sp. WM4235
CGTCGAGGTCGTGCGGGGCCGTCGCGGTGGCCGGGTGGGGCCCGGCCGGGGCCGACTCCGGCCGGGCCCCGGGCGCCCACGCGGGACGGGCCGGGGCCGGGGCGGGAACCACCGCCGGAGCGGGGGCCGCGATCGACTCGGCCGCGACCGGAGCCGGGGGCACCACCGGGGCCGGGGCGGTGGTCCAGCGCCCCGGGCGGGGGGCCTGGGAAGGCGCCGTCGCGTCGGGCCGGATCGCTCCGTCTGCGGCGGCGGGGCCCGGGCGGGCGCCGGCGGCGAGGGGCCGGGAACCGTGCGGGACCGGAGGAACGGGGAAGTCGCCCGTCGTGGACGTGGTGCGGGTGGGGTACATCGTTGCCTCCGTCATGCGAACAGCCGGCGCCAGGTTTCCGGGCCCGGGTAGCCGTCGGCCGAGGCGCCGCGCCAGCCCTGGGCGCGCTGGAAGGCCTCGACGTTGCGGCGATCGGCCTCGCTCCAGAGGGCGCCCGGGCCGGACGTGTAGTGCTTGCCGAAGCCCTTCTGCACCAGTCGGCGACCGAGGGCGGTGATGAGCGCGTGGGACCGGCCCGGTCGGAAGAAGGCCTTCCCCGGGTAGGCGGGCACCCCGCCCGGCCCCGCCTGACCGACCGGTGTCGTCGGCTTCGTGGGCGTGGTCGGTTTGGTGGGCGTGGTCGATGCCGCCGGCGGGATGCTCTTGCCCTGCCTCAGGGCCAGCAGCCGCCAGGTGTGGGCGCCGGGAATGCCGTCGGCGTCCGCGCCGGTCCATCCCTGCGCCCGTTGGAACGCCTGGGTGGCCAGCCGGTCCTCGTCGGACCACACCGGGCCGGGGCCGTTGGGGTAGAAGCGGGCGCCGCCGCGTTCGATCAGCAACCGGCCGAGCTGGGTCACGTACTCGTTGTTCGCGCCCGGCCCGAACTTCGAGGCACCGGGGAAGGTCGCCGACACCGCCGGCGGGGACCCGGTCGCCGGGAGTTCGACGGGCGTCACCGGAGGCGTGGGCGTGCTGCCGGGGACGCCTCCCGTGACCCCGTTGAAGCGGTAGGGGAGGTACTTCGTCGCGTTGGCCCAGTACCCGTACGGGGTGGCCTGTTTGCGGGTGTGCGGGCGGGTCTGCTCGTAGGCGACGTAGTGCGTCCGCGTCCCGTCGACCCAGCCGCCGAAGAGGACGACGTGCGAGCCGTTGTTGGGGTCCGCCGGATTGTGGAAGAGCAGCATGTCGCCCGGCAGCAGTTCCTCCTTCGCGATCCGGGTGGCGAAGGTGTCGAGGCTGCCGGTCCACTCGTTGGTGCCGAGGTTCCAGGCCATCGAGACGTAGCCCGAGCAGTCCTGCCGGTAGCCGTCCGACCAGTACTCGGACATGCTGTAGGGGACCTTGGCGTCCAGCCACAGCTTCGCCCGGTTGATGATCGTCGTCCGGTCGATGCGTCGGATCGTCGACGGGGCACCGGGCAGACCGCCGGGCTTGGCGGGCGTGCCCTTCGGCCCGTGCAGCGGGGATCGGCCGCCTTGCGGGGAGCCCGGATCGGGGTCGTCGAGCCGCACCGGGCCGAGTCCGGGTGCCGCGGCGGAGGCGGCCAGTGCGGCGGAGCCGCCGCCGCCCAGGACCACGCCGGCGGCGGTGGCGAGCACCAGCGCCCGGCGCGCGCCGCGGGCGGCGCGGTGGCCGCCGTCGCGAAGCGGTATGGCCCGCGCACGGGCGAGGGCGCGACGGCGCTGCGCGCACCCGAGGCAGACGCAGTCGCCCGCGGGCTCGTACTCCTCGAAGACCGGCATGGGCATCTGCGGCATCTGCACATGCACCGGCGGCTGCATCGTCATGCGGTTCCGTCCACTCCCCTGCTCGTCCACTGGTCCGGCGTCCGGGCACGCATCTGGCGGGGCATCAGATTCGGCTCGGCCCAGACATATCGTGCACGACAAACCCCTTAAACATGGGTTAATCGGACAACACGGGCGCGGCTGGTCACGAGCACGTCCGGAGGTGGGGTAGAGTTTTGCCTGTCACCAAGCGCCGCTAGCTCAGTTGGTTAGAGCAGCTGACTCTTAATCAGCGGGTCCGGGGTTCGAGTCCCTGGCGGCGCACAGACGAGAAGAAACCCCCCGAGGCGAAAGCCTCGGGGGGTTTCTTCGTTCGCTCGTCCGGCCGTGCCCGCGCCACCTGCCTACACCGCCGTTCCGGTCCGGGCGCCGACGCCCGTCAGGTAGGCGGAAACCACCACATTGGCCGTGTACTGCTTGGCGGCCTTGTCGTACGTGCCCCCGCACGTCACCAGTCGCAGTTCCGCCCGCCCCTTGATCCGCGGGCCGTACGCCTTGGCCGGGTCGAAGCCGGCGCGCTCGTAGACCCTCACGTCCTCGATCGTGAACTCCGCGACCGAGCCGTCCGCCCGGTGGACCCGGACCTTGCCGCCCGGCTCGGCGGTGCTCAGACCGAAGAACACGGCGGGCTTGGACTTGGTGTCCACGTGGCCGACCATCAACGCGGTGCCGGCCGCGCCCGGCAGGGTGCCGCCGCTCCACCAGCCCACCGTGCCCGGGCTCTCGTACGGCGGCGGCTCGATCGCACCCTGCGCGTCGAGCCTGCGGAAGATCACCGGCGCCTGGATGCCCATGGCGGGCACGTCCACCCGCGCCGGCAGGGCCCCGGCCAGCGGGGCGTGCGCCGCCGGCAGCCCCGGGACCACCACCCCGCCCGCCTGACCGGCGGGCGAGGGCGGAACCCCGGTGATCTCGCGACCCCACAGCCACAGGCCGCACACCAACACCGACCACGCGGCGACGGTCAGCACACGGGATCCGCCGGAGCTCCTCGGCTCCCCGGTCACCGGAGACGGACCCTCACTCGCCGCTGCGGCGACGGCGCAGGGTCAGGGCCCGGCCGGCGACGGCCAGCGTCGCAGCGGCGGCCAGGACGGCGCCGATCACCGTGTGCGGCAGGCCCGGGCCGTCGGCGTCGTGGCTCTTCTTCGCGGTCACGGTCGCCTGCGCGCCCTCCGCGGCCCGGGCCTGTTCCCGTTCCTTGGCGATCTTCGTGGACGCGGCCAGCTCGGCGGCCATGCCGCCGCCGCCCGCGTGGACGGGCCAGACCGGCGAGTGGTGCGGGTTCGGGCGGTCACGGTGGATCTGAATCGAGCCGCGCACCTCCCGACCCTCGCACTTGACCCGGATCTCGTGCCATCCGGGCTCGGCGTGGTGGGCGATGGTCGCCTCGCCCCCCAGGATCTTCCGGTCCTCGCGGCCCGGGGACAGCCTGGCCTCCCAGGCGAACACGGACGACGTGGCGGAGGCCCAGTCGCACGCGCAGCCGCGGACCTCCAACTTGACCCGGTCCCCCGGTTCGGCGGGATTCGGCCGGACCGAGACGCTGCCGCGGTCCCGATCCCTGTCCCGGTCCCAGTCCTCGGCGACGACGGTGGGCGCGGCCACGGCGGTGAGGGCCGTCAGGGCGACGGCCACCCCGGTGGCACGGAAAGCGATCAGAGCACTGCGCATGGTGAACCTCCTCGACAAGGAGCCTCACGCGCGGCGCGCCGCTCCGCATCCGGAGCGGCGCCCGCTTGGCCCGTACGTGTCAGCCGTACGCCCCGTACGTGTCAGCCGTACGCGTTGAAACGCAGGTGATCCGGTGTCAGACGAGATCGACCAGGTCGGCGATCGAGTCGACCGTCTTCGTCGGACGGTAGGGGAACTTCTCGGTGTCCTCGACCGAGGTGAGACCGGTCAGCACCAGGAAGGTCTGCATGCCCGCCTCCAGCCCGGCCAGGACGTCGGTGTCCATCCGGTCGCCGATCATCGCGCTGCTCTCGGAGTGCGCGCCGATGGCGTTGAGGCCGGTCCGCATCATCAGCGGGTTGGGCTTGCCGGCGAAGTACGGCTGCTTGCCCGTCGCCTTGGTGATCAGCGCGGCGACCGCGCCCGTGGCGGGCAGCGGGCCCTCGGTGGACGGGCCGGTCTCGTCGGGGTTGGTGCAGATGAAGCGGGCGCCGGCGTTGATCAGCCGGACGGCCTTGGTCATCGCCTCGAAGCTGTACGTGCGGGTCTCGCCCAGCACCACGTAGTCCGGCTCGTGGTCCGTGAGGATGTAGCCGATGTCGTGCAGGGCGGTGGTCAGCCCGGCCTCGCCGATGACGTACGCCGTGCCGCCCGGACGCTGGTCGTCGAGGAACTTGGCGGTGGCGAGCGCGGAGGTCCAGATGTTCTCGACGGGCACCTGGAGACCCATGCGGTTGAGGCGGGCCTGGAGGTCGCGCGGGGTGTAGATGGAGTTGTTGGTCAGCACCAGGAAGGGCTTGCCGGACTCGCGCAGCCGCTTGATGAAGGCATCCGCGCCCGGGATCGGGGTGCCCTCGTGGATGAGGACCCCGTCCATGTCGGTGAGCCAGGATTCGATCGGCTTGCGCTCTGCCACGGGGGTTCTCCGCTCTGCGGGGCCTCTGACCTCGGGGGCCTCTGGTCTCTACCACCCTATCCGGCACGGGCCGTGGGCGCGGAGCCCGTCCACGGCCCGGACATCGGCCCCTCGCGGCGGCTCAGCCGAGGGTGACGTCGTCCACGGCCCAGAACCAGTTGTTGGCGCCGCTGTAGCGGAAGCGGACCTGGACGTCGGTGGCGCCGGCCGGTACCCGCAGGCTCAGGCTCTCGGTCCTGGCGAGGGCGTCGGCCGCGTACGTCTTGACCACGGTCGGGGCGCCGCCGTTGTACGAGACCAGGACCTGGGCGGTCTGCCCGGCCTCGTGGCGGTAGTGGCTCCGGTAGGTCAGGGTCCTCGTGGAGCCGCCGGTGACCGGCCACTTGGGGGTGACCAGGGTGGAGTCGAAGGTGCCGGTGTGGCTCTTGTCGTCCCACTCGTCGGAGTCCGCCACGGCGAACACGTCGCGGGAGCGGACGTTCAGCTCGCGCCACTGGTCGCGCTGTGACTGGCTCCAGAACTCGTCGGTCGCGAAGGCCCACCCGGCCCACTCGGTGACCCCGCCCGTGCCCATCTTCGAGTTGTCCACGGCCCAGCCGGCGGGCGGGGTGTGCGTGAAGCCCTTCGCTCCGGCCGGGATGCCCGTCTCGTCCACGCGGGCCTGGAGGTTGGGGCGCAGGGTGTCGAAGGGGTCGTTGTCGGGGGCGTTCAGCGGGACCCCGTCGAGGGCGGCGCCGCCGACGCCGACCTGGGCGAGCGCGGTCGCGGCGACGTCGACGAGCCGTACGTCGGTGCGTACCGAACCCGCTTGGATCCCGGGGCCCTTGGCGATGACGAAGGTGCCGCGCTCCGCGATCGTGGATCCGCCGTGGCCGCCGCCGTCGGTGTGGCCGTGGTCGGTGGTGACCAGGATCGTCCAGTTCTCCCGGTCGCGGGTGGGTCGGTTCTCGACGGCGGTGAGGAGCTTGCCGACGAGGACGTCGACGCGGGCGATGGCGTTGAGGTACTCCTGGCTCGCCGCGCCGGAGGTGTGGCCCGCGTGGTCGACCTCGCCGAGGTAGACGAAGGCGGCGTCCGGGTTCTGGTCGCGCAGTTCGGCGGCGGCCGCGGCGGCGATCTTGGGGTCCTCGCTGCCGTAGCCGTCGCGGTCGCCCTTGAGGGAGAGCCGCTTGTCGACCTTCGAGGAGAAGATCGGGCCGTTCTGGTCGGTGGAGGTGATGGGCTCCCAGTCGGCGGCGGCGTAGGTGTTGAGGGCCGGCTTGGCGTTCTCGACGCGGGTCAGGAAGTCCGGGTACGCCGTGTAGTTCTTGCCGGTGAAGGAGTTGTCCTTCACGCCGTGCTTGTCGGGCCAGACGCCGGTGGCGATGCTGGACCAGCCGGGGCCGGAGGAGGTGACGGCCATCGGGTTCGCGTAGAGGGTGCTCTTGGCGGTCAGGCCCTGGGCCATCAGGCCGTTGAGATGGGGCGCGTCGGCGGCCTTGACGCGGTCGAGGACGACGCCGTCGAGACCGATGACGAGCACCTTGTCGGTGCCGGCGGCCTCGGTGCCGGCGGCCTCGGTGGCGCCGGCGGGGTGGGCGCCGAGGGCGGTGGCCAGCAGGGTGGCGGCGACGGCGGCGACCGTCAGGACGCGGCGCGGCGACTGGGCAGGGGACACGTGCTCCTCCGGAGTGATCGTGGGGATGGCGCGGCGGGCGTGCGACGGGTCCGGACCGCGGCGCGGGGGCTTCGGTCCAGACCCGTTATCCCAACGTCACTCTCCAGGCCTCAGGTGGCCAGGGAGTAACCGGTCAGCTTCCGGTTGCCGACTTCCACGCGTCCACGTGGGCCTTGAGGTTCTTGTCGATGTCCGCCCAGTCGGGCTCGAAGATCTCGACGCCCGACATCAGCTTGGTGAGTTGGACGGCGTTGGCGTCGGTCGGCTTGACGTCGGTGCGCGCGGGGAAGCCGCCGCCGACCTCGCTGACCAGCTTCTGGGCCTCCTCGCCGAGCAGGAAGTCCAGGAGCTTGCGGCCGTTCTCGGTGTGCGGGGCCTTGTCGACCAGGCCGGCCGCGTACGGCAGGGAGAAGGTGGTGGGCCTGCCGCCCTCCTTGGCAGGGAACCAGATGCCCAGGTTCGGCATGGACTTGGCCTGCGCGAAGTTCATCTGCACGTCGCCGTTGGCGACGAGCAGCTCTCCCTTGTCGGTCTTCGGGGCGAGCTTGCTGGTGGAGGAGGACGGGCCGACGTTGTTGGCCTGAAGCTTCTTGAGGTACTCCATCGCCGGTTCCTTGCCGCCGAAGTCGTGCATCGACTTGACGAGCACGGCGGTGCCGTCGCCCGCGACGCCCGGGGTGGAGTACTGCAGGCGGCCCTTGTACTTGGCGTCCAGCAGCTCTTCCCAGGTCTTGGGGGCCTGGGACAACTCCTTCTTGTTGTAGACGAATCCGAAGTAGTTGTTGACGATCGACGTCCACTTGCCGTCGGTGGCCTTGTCGGCGCCGCTGACCTTCTCCGAGCCGTGGGGCGCGTAGGCCTGGAGGAGGCCCTTCCCGTCGGCCTGTTGGATGAAGGGCGGCAGGGTGACCAGGACGTCCGCCTGGGTGTTGGTCTTCTCGCGGACGGCGCGCTGCACCATCTCGCCCGAGCCGCCCTCGACGTACTTGACCTCGATGCCGGTCTCCTTGGTGAACGCGGCGAAGACCTTGTCGTACCAGCCGTCGCCCTTCTCGCCCTTGAGGCCGTCGGCGCTGTAGACGGTGACGATCTTCTCGCCGGCCTGGGAGTCGGCGGCGCCCGATCCGCCGCCGCAGGCGGTGAGGCAGGCGGCGAGGGCGAGGCCGCCGGTGACGGCGGCGGTGGTGCGAAGGGGAATGCGACGACGGTTGCGCTTGCCGGGCATGGGGCTTCCTTACGGGAAAGGGAGTCGGCAGGGTTCGGCGGTGCGGGGTGGGGCGGCGAGGGGTGGGGTGCGGGCGTGACCGGGGCGGGTCAGCGGTAGGACGCCTTGGTGCGGATGCGGGAGACGGCCAGGAGCACCAGCAGGGTGGTGGCCATCAGGACCACCGCGACGGCCGATCCGCCGAAGAGCGAACCCCGGTCGGTGGCGGTGAAGACGCGGACCGGCAGGGGCATCCAGTCCGGCGGGTAGAGCATCATCGTGGCGCTCAACTCACCCATGGACAGGGCGAAGCAGAGCCCCGCGGCGGCGGTCAGGGAGGGCAGCAGCAGGGGGATCCTGATCCGCCACAGCACCTGGGCGGGAGATGCCCCCAGGGAGGCGGCGGCCTGCTCGTAGGCGGGGTCGAGCCGCACGATCGCGGCGGAGACCGACTGGTGGGCGAACGCCGTGACGAGGACGGTGTGGGCCAGGACGACGATGGTGCTCGTCCCGTTGAGGAGCAGGGGCGGCCGGCTGAAGGCGACGAGGACCGCGAGGCCCACCACCACCGACGGTACGGCGACCGGCAGCATGAACAGGGCGTCCAGGAAGCGCTTCCCGCGCCTCTTCAGACCGGCGGCGGCCAGCGCCGCCCAGCTGCCCACGGTGAGGGCGAGCAGGCTCGCGACGAGGGCGGTGACCAGGGATGTGGTGAGTGCCTGGAGGGATTCGCCCCGGACGGCGGAGGCGTAGTTCGCGGTGGTCGGGCCGGAGGGGAAAGCGCCGGACCAGTGGGTGGCGAGGGAGGCGGCCACCACGACGAGCAGCGGCAGCGCGAAGAGGGGGAGGAAGAGGAGGCCGAAGAGGCCCCAGGCGGCCCAGCGGCCGGCCCTGCTATGCACCAGCACGCTTGCTCACCACCCGGTAGAGGCCGAACAGGCCGACGGAGATCGCGATGTTGACGACGGCGACGACGCAGGCGGCCGGGTAGTCGGATTCCAGGATCGCCTTGCCGTAGACGAGCATCGGGAGCGTGGTGACGCCCTTGGCTCCGGTGAACAGGACGATCCCGAACTCGTTGAGGCACATGACGAGGACCAGGCTGCCGCCGGCGGCGAGGGCCGGCAACGCCTCGGGGAGGATCACCCGCCGGACGATCCGGGCGGGTCCGGCGCCGAGCGAGGAGGCCACCTCCAGCTGGGCGGTGTCCAGTTGGGAGAAGGCGGCGAGCAGGGGGCGCATGACGAACGGGGTGAAGTAGGTGATCTCCGCGAGGAGGACGCCCCAGGGCGTCGCCAGGAAGTGGAAGGGGCCGTCCGCGACGCCGAGGACGTCGGTCCAGATCCCGTTGGCCATGCCGACCGTGCCGTAGATGAAGAGGAGGGCGAGGGTGATGAGGAAGGAGGGGAAGGAGAGGAAGACGTCGATGAACCGGGAGACGGCCCTGGCTCCCGGGAAGGGCACGAAGGCGATGACGAGGGCCAGCGCGAAGCCGAGGACGAGACATCCGACGGTGGCGCCGACGGCCAGCCAGACGGTGGTACCGAGGGCCTCGCGGAAGGGGGTGGAGGCGAAGACGGTGGAGTACGCGTCGAAGGCGCCGCCGCCGTTCTCGGGGGTGAAGGACTGCCGGACGACGAGGGCGAGCGGGTAGAGGAAGACCAGCGCGAGGACGACCACCGGGGGCAGGCTCCACACCCAGCGCGGGACGCCGCGTGCGGCGGGGGCGGCGGGTGCGGGTCCGGGGGTGGCGTGCGGGCCCGGGGCGGAGGTACGGGGCGGCTGCCGGGGGACGGTGGCGCGGGCCGGCCCGGCGGGGGCCGATCGCGGGTCCGCGACCTCAGCCATCCGACACCCCCGCCGACAGCAACACCGCGTCCCGGGGCTCGAAGTGCAGGGTCACCCGGTCGCCCAGCGCCGGGGTCTCGCGCAGTTCGGGCAGGTCCGCCTTGACCCGGTGGCCCGCGACGTCCACGTACAGCCGGTGCGTCGAGCCGCGCCACTGCACCTCGGTGATCGTGCCGTTCAGGGCGTTGGGGCCCGCGCCGAGGCCGACCAGGTGGGGGCGTACGCACAGGGTGGCGCCGGCGCCGGGCGCGGCCCGGCCCCGGTCCAGTACCAGGGCGCGCCCCTCGAAGACGGCGCCGGTGTCGGCGACGGTCACCGGGAGGAGGTTGGCGTTGCCGACGAAGGAGGCCGTGAACTCGGTGCGCGGTGAGCGGTACAGCTGCCGCGGGGTGCCGCAGTCCTGGAGCCGGGCCTTGTCCATGACGGCGATCCGGTCGGCCAGGGTGAGGGCCTCGATCTGGTCGTGCGTGACGTACAGGATCGACACGTCGGGGAGTTCGCGGTGCAGTCGGGCCAGTTCGGCGAGCATTCCGGAGCGCAGTTGGGCGTCCAGCGCGGACAGCGGCTCGTCGAGGAGGAGCACGCCGGGGCGGATGGCGAGCGCGCGGGCGATGGCCACGCGCTGCTGCTGCCCGCCGGAGAGTTCGCGGGGGTGGCGCTTGGCGTAGGCGGCCATCCCGGTCATCTCCAGGGCTTCCGCCACGCGGCCGGGTATCTCGGCCCTGGGCGTCTTGCGCGCCTTGAGTCCGAACGCGACGTTGTCCTCGACGCGCAGGTGCGGGAAGAGCGCGTACTGCTGGACGACCATGCCGATGCCGCGTTTGTGGGGCGGGAGGGCGGTGACGTCCCGATCCCCGATCCACACCCGGCCCGCGAAGGGCCGTACGAAGCCGGCGACCGCCCGCAGCGCCGTGGTCTTGCCCGATCCCGACGGACCGAGCAGGGCCAAGACCTCGCCCTGCTCGACCGTCAGGTCCAGGGAGTCCAGCACGGTGTTGCCGTCGTAGGCGACCGAGACGGACTCGAAGCGGATCCCGCTCACGTGCCGGACTCCCGGGCCAACAGTGCGGGGAGTTCGGCGATCGAGCCGAGGACGTGGGTCGCGCCGTGCTCGTCGAGGGTCCGGCGGTCGTGGGCGCCGGTGAGGACGCCCGCCACGATCCCGGCGCCGGCGCGGCGGCCGCTGAGCATGTCGTACGCCGTGTCGCCGGCGACGACCGTCTCGCGTACGTCGGCCACCGCGCCGGTGCGCAGGAACGCGGCCAGCACCATGTCCGGGTAGGGCCGGCCGCGACCGCCCGCGTCGGCGGGGCACAGGGTGAGGTCGGCGAGGTCGCGCCAGCCGAGGGCGTCCAGGATGGCGTCCTGGGTGACGCGGGCGAAGCCGGTGGTCAGGACGACGGTGCGGCCGTCGCCGCGCAGCTTCTCGATGGTCTCGCGGGCGCCGGGGATCGGGCCGATGAGGCCTGCGTCGACGAGTTCCGCGTACGCCTCCTCGAAGGTGGCGTTGGCCTGGCGGGCGAGGTCCTCGCTGCCGAACAGGTGGCGGAAGACGGAGATCTTCGACTCGCCCATGGTGTCGCGGACGTACTGGAGCTTCGCGGCGTGGTCGGCGGTGCCGGGCTCGACGCCGAGGCGCTCGGCGGCGCGCTCGAAGGCCCGCTCGACGAGGCCGCCGTCGGCGACGGTGGTGCCGGCCATGTCGAGGACGATCAGCCCGCCGGGGGTGGTCGCGTGGTCGGTGGTGGTCGGGTTGCTCGTGCTGTTCATGGCGCCCGTGCTGTTCGTGTTGCCCGTGCTGTTCGTGTTGCCCGTGGATTCGGTGTTCATGGTGGTTACCAGCCCAATTCGTTCGCGGTGGTCTCGGCTATGGCGGGCGAGCAGGTCATGCCGCGCCCGCCCGGTCCGGTCACCAGCCAGACGCCGTCGCTCACCTGCTTGCGGTGGACGACGCGGGTGGTGTCGGTGCACTGCGCGTACACGCCCGCCCAGCGGTGCCGGATCTTCGGCAGGGGGCGGCCCAGGAGGGACTCCACCACCTCGGTGAGGTGCTCGTAGGGGTCTTCGAGGGTGTCGAACGCGAAGGGGTGCTCGTACTCGTGGGTGTCGCCGATGGTCAGTCCGCCGTCCCGGCGCTGGACCATGAGGAGCTGCATCCGGTGCTCGGCCGCGACGGGCGCCTGCGCCTGCTCGGCGTCGAGGGCGTCCAGGGCGTCGCTCCGGTAGGCGGGGTAGTAGCGGAAGCTGTCCGCGTCGGCGACCGACGTGGTCAGCGGCTCGCCGAGCGGGGCGGTCTGCATCATCTGCAGCCGGACCCGGCGCACGGGGAGGTCGGGTTCCAGCTCGCGGACCAGGCCGCTCAGCCAGGCGCCGGTGGCGAGGATCACCGCGTCGCCGCGGTGGACGTCGCCGTGGTCGTCGCGGACGGCGCCGGGTCCGACGACCTCGCGGACCTCGCGCCCGGGGAGGAAGGTGTACCGGCCGGTGGCGCGCAGGGCCTCCCGCAGGTGCAGTTGGGCGGTGCGCGGTTCGACGGCCGCGTCCCGTTCGCACCAGAGGGCGGCGTCGAACTCGCCGCGCAGTGCCGGGTTGATCTTCCGGGCCGCGGCGGCGCCGACCAGTTCGTAGCCGCGGGCGGCGGCGTCGGGCCGGGCCGCGGCCGCCTCCGCCACGGCGTACTCGCGGGCGCCTCGTACGGGGGTGAGGGAGCCGATCGCGCGGAAGCCCAGGCCGGGCACCTCCGCGCCGATGCGTTCCCAGAGCTCGCGGGCCCGCAGGGCGGTGTCGAGCTCCTCACCGCCTGCTCGTCCGCTGATCCAGATCTGGCCGAAATTGCGTAGTGACGCGCCCCGGGCCTCCGCTTCCCGCTCGATCTGGACGACCTCGTGGCCGCGTTCGACTGCTTGCCAGGCGTGCATGGTGCCGACCACGCCGCCTCCGACGACTATGACTCTCACGCCGTCCACGGTGGGTGTGGACCGTGTCCCGCGGAGGGCCGGCCGGTGGCGCGGCGGTGAACAGCCCTCGACACTTGGACTAGACCCGTTACCATTCTGTGATGACATTTTGCCCCTTTGAAGGTGGTTGTTCATGGAGGGCGCTCCGCTATTCGGGCCGAAGCCTCGTCGTGAAGCTGAACCTGTCACCACGGTAGAGCGAACGCACACGCTCCAGGGGGGCGCCCCCCTGATCCTGCGAGAACCGGTGGATGAGCAGCATCGGAAGGGCCGGCGGGGTGCCGATCAGCAGGGCTTCGCGCGGTGTCGCGAGCACCGTCTCCAGCTTCTCGTCGGCGCCCCCGAACGTGATGCCGAGGCTGTCGCCGAGGTATCCGTAGAAGGAGGAGTCCGGCTTGAAATCGCTGTCCAACCGGGGCGCCCTCGCGACCCGGATGTACGTGCTCTCCAGGCCCACCCGCTCATCGTCCGCGAGGAGGACGCGCTCCAGGTGCCAGACCGGCTCGCCGACCTCGGCGCCGATGCCGCGACACAGTTCGGCCGGGCACGGGAACTGCTCCAGGCCGATCAGGTTGCGGCCGGGGCGGCGGCCCTGACGGCGCACGCCCTCGGTGTAGCTCGCGAGGGAAAGGGGCTGCTCCAGCTTGGGCCCGGCGACGACGGTGCCGCGCCCCGAGCGCCGCAGGCGCCCCTCCAGCAGCAGCTCGCGCAGGGCCTGGCGCACCGTCTCCCGCGACACCTCGTACTGCTCGGCGAGATCACGTTCGGTGGGCAGCGTCCCGCCCTCCCCCAGCTCCTCGACGAGCACGGAGATGCGGGCCTTGACCGCGTAGTACTTGGGGATGCGGCCGTGCTCGGGGATCCCCGAGCGCACGGGCAGGCCGGGGCGGTGCGGCTGGTACCGGGTGTGTTCTTCCACCCTGGGACTCTACGTGGACCAGGTGTACGACGATCAGCGCGCGGCCCGCGCGCGCAGCCGCCGGGCCCCGAGCAGGAGGCCGCCGCCGGTGGCGAGGGCGACCGCGGAACCGACGGCGTACACCCATTCCCGGGGGCCGGTGTGCGCGAGTGCGCCCCCTTCGGCGGAGTCATCGTCCCCCTCCACGAAGAACCGGTACCCGCCGGCCTCGCCGACCCAGTCCCCGTCGTCGGCCTTGCGCTGGACGAGGGCCGCGTCGGCGACCACCTCGCCGAGCGGGGCGTCGGGCGCGAAGGCCAGCTGCACCTTGACGGTGAGGGAGCCCCCGGCGCCGACGGAGAACCCGGAGAAGGCGTCCCCGCCGTCGAAGACGGCGATGATCTCGTCGCGGTCGGTGTGCTCCAGGGTGACGGGGTGGGGGCCGCCGGGGGCCTCGAACTCCATCCGGAGATCGGCGGGGCGCAGGGCGCGCGCCTTGTCGGTGAAGACGATCACGGGGTGGATGGCGGTGCACCGGTCGCCGGTGGTGTTGGTCAGGTCCAGGTACCAGGACTGCGCGTCGCCGCCGGTCCGGTAGACGGCCGGGCCGCCGCGGATCCGGGCCCCGATGGGAAAGGCGGTGCTCTTCCCGTCCCCGCAGGTGGCCTGCACCCGGGAGGGCAGCGCGGGCGCGGGGCGCGCTCCGCCGCCGTTGCCGACGTCGGCAACGGCGGCGGGTGCGAGGGCGACGAGGAGGGCGGCGGAGAGGCAGGCGGAGAGCACGGCCGGGCGTACGGCCGACAGTACGGCCGGAAGCGGGGCGGGCAGTGCGGCCCGGAAGGGGGCGGGAAACGCGGCGGGGAGGGCAAGGGCTTTGCGCGTTCGCATGGAAGACCTTCGCAGCTCGCCGGACGGGGACGATGATCGGACCAGGCGACAATCACCCCGGCCCTGCTCGCACCCTTCCACGCGCGCGAGACCCCGAGCCGGCCGCCGCGCCCGGTCCGTCCCGGTTTACCCCCGATCGGCCCACGAGGTCAACCCCGGCCCCGGCGCTCCGTTCACCGGCCCAGCCCCCGCCCGAAGTACGGCCCCAGCACGAGTTCCGCCGCGCCCTCCGCGACACCGCCCGCCGCCACCGCGACGACCGTAGCGGGGAGCGCCTCGCGCCCGGCCAGCGCGGCCCGCACCCCCGCCAGGAACACCTCCGGGGCGGCGTCCACCACGCGCCCGCCCAGCAGGACCCGCTCCACGTCCAGCAGCGCCACCACGTTCGCGGCGCCCTCGCCCAGGATCCGCGCCGCCTCGGCGAGGTCGCCGCGGTCCACCGCGCCCAGGCAGAGCGCCTCCACGCACCCCCGGCCCCCGCAGCGGCAGCGCGGCCCGTCCAGTTCCAGCACCTGGTGGCCGAACTCGCCGGCCGCCGAGCGCGCCCCCCGGTACACCTCGCCGGCCAGCCGCAGTCCCGCGCCCAGACCGGTCCCGACGTGCAGGTACACGGCGCCGCCCGGGTCGGGGCCGGTCACCGCCACCCCGGCGTTGGTGTCCTTGTCCACGACCACCGGCAACTGCGGCCCCAGCCGCTCCGTCAGGGCCGCCCGCAGCGCGAACCCCTCCCATTCGGGGAACCCCGTCACCGGTCCGAACACCCCGGTGCGCCAGTCGAGCGGACCCGGGGCGGCGACCCCCACGCCGAGCAGCGGCGGCGCCCCGGCGCCACCGGAGAGGCGCCCGATCGCGCGTGCCACCTCCTCCACGGCCGCCCGGGGCCCGGCCCCGAAGTCGAGGGGGCCGTGCGAGCGCTCGACGACGCCGCCCGCGAGGTCGACCCGTACGGCGCGCAGTTCGTCGCGGTCCAGGTGCACCCCGATCGCGTGCCGGGCCTCAGGGACCAGCCGCAGCAGGGTGCGCGGCTTGCCGCCGGTAGAGGCGCCGCGCCCGGCCTCCGCGACCAGTCCGTCCACGAGCAGCCGTACCGTGATCTTGCTGACGGCCTGGGGGGTGAGGCCGGTACGGGCGGCGAGTTCGGCGCGCCCGAGTCCGGCCGGGCCGGCTCCGCGCAACAGGTCCAGCAGCAGCGCCTCGTTGTGGCCGCGCAAGGCCGGCAGGTTGGCGCCGCCCCGGCTCGCCTCGTTGCCCTCATTGGGCTGATTGCCCCGGTTCACCCTGCCGACTCTCCTTGCACTTAGGCAACACTGTTGCCAAAGTATGCCCATGAACGCCACCTCCCCGCTCCGCGTCGGACTCATCGGCTACGGACTCGCCGGTTCCGTCTTCCACGCTCCGCTGGTGTCCGCCACCGAGGGGCTCGTCCTCGACACCGTCGTCACCTCCGACCCGGACCGTCAGGCCCAGGCCCGCGAGGCGCACCCGGGCATCCGGATCGCGGAGTCCCCCGACGCGCTCTGGTCCGGCGGCGCCGGCACCCCGCCCGTCGACCTGGTCGTGATCGCCGCCCCCAACAAGACGCACGTCACGCTCGCCACGGCCGCCCTCGACGCCGGCGTCCCGGTGGTCGTGGACAAGCCGCTCGCCGCGACCGCGGCCGAGGCCCGCGAACTCGCCGCCCTCGCCGACAGGACCGGCACCTTCCTGTCCGTCTTCCAGAACCGCCGCTGGGACAACGACTTCCTCACCGTGCGCCGGCTCATCGCGGACGGGGAGCTCGGCGAGGTCCAGCGCTTCGAGTCCCGGTTCGAGCGGTGGCGCCCGCAGCTCAAGGGCGGCTGGCGGGAGTCCGGCAGGCCCGAGGAGCTCGGCGGCCTGCTGTACGACCTCGGCAGCCACGTGGTCGACCAGGCGCTGGTGCTGTTCGGTCCGGCCGTGCGCGTCTACGCGGAGGCCGACGTGCGCCGCCGGGGCGCGGAGGCGGACGACGACACGTTCATCGCGATCACCCACGCGGGCGGGGTCCGCTCCCACCTGTACGTCAGCGCGACCACCGCGCAGTTGGGGCCCCGGTTCCGGGTCCTCGGCTCGCGCGCGGGCTACGTGAAGTACGGCCTCGACCCGCAGGAGGCCGCACTGCGCGAGGGCCTGCGGCCGAGCACGGCCGAGGGCGTGTTGTGGGGCGAGGAGGAACCGCACCTGTGGGGGCGGCTGGGCTCCGGCGAGTCCCCGCTGACCGGCAGCGGGATCCCGGTGCCGACGGAGCACGGCGACTACCCGGCGTACTACGCGGCGGTCGTGGAGGCCCTTCGCACGGGCGGCCCCGCCCCGGTCACCGCCCGGGAGGCGGCCGACTGCCTGGCCGTCCTGGAGGCGGCCCGCCGGTCGTCGGACGAGGGCGTGACGGTGTCCCTGGAGCGGTGACGGACCGAGTGGCGCCCCCGGCGCGGTGACGGGGCGCGCCCACCGACGAAGGCGCGGGGGCGGCCCGCGCCGACCGGCGAAGGGGCGGGCCGCCCGACCGGCGACCCGCCCCTCCCGCCGTGTGCCCGACCGGTCGGCCGGGCCCTTCCGAAGAGCGCCCTACGCGCCCTTGAACTCCTGGCGCTGCCGGCCGAGGCCCTCGATCTCCAGCTCCACGACGTCGCCCGCCCGCAGGTACGGCTTCGGTTCCGGCTGCCCCATGGCCACGCCGGCCGGCGTGCCGGTGACGATGACGTCGCCCGGGTACAGCGTCATGAAGCGGCTCAGGTACCGCACGACCTCGCCGACGGGGAAGATCTGGTCCGCCGTGTTGCCGTCCTGCCGCAGGACGCCGTTGACCCACAGCCGCACGTCCAACCGCTGCGGGTCGCCGATCTCGTCGGCCGTCACCAGCCACGGGCCGAGCGGGGTGAAGGTCTCGCAGTTCTTGCCCTTGTCCCAGGTGCCGCCGCGCTCGATCTGGAACTCGCGCTCGGAGACGTCGTTCACCAGCGTGTACCCGCCGACGTGGGCCAGGCCCTCCTCGGCGGAGTCCAGGTAGCGGGCGGTGGCGCCGATGACGACGCCGAGCTCCGCCTCCCAGTCGGTCTTCACGCTGCCGCGCGGGATCAGCACCGTGTCGTCCGGGCCGACCACGGTGTCCGCGGCCTTGAGGAACAGGATCGGCTCGGCCGGGGGTTCCGCGCCGACCTCGGCCGCGTGAGCGAAGTAGTTCAGGCCGATGCCCACGATCTTGCCGATGCGGCCGATCGGCGACCCGATCCGGAGCCCTTCGGCGTCGAGCACCGGCAGTTCCCCGGCCGCCGCCGCTTCCCGTACCCGGGACAGCACGGAGTCGTCGGCCAGCAGGGCGCCGTCCACATCCGTGATCAGGCCGGACAGGTCCCGCAGGGTTCCGTCCCGGTCGAGCAGCGCGGGGCGCTCCGACCCGACCGGTCCGACACGCAGCAGCTTCATGGGCATTCTCCCGTGGTCGTGGGTGGTCGGCCCATGGGCGTGCACGGGCCGGCCGATGGGTTGCGGCCATCGGAGGATTGGTTGATCCTCCAAGATGGATGACCGGTCCGCAAGACCCTGTTCACAGACTGGAACGCTTCACAGGCTGGAACGCTGCACTCCGTCGTCCTGCCGCTCCTTGCGGTGCTGGAGCCAGGCGCGTTCGGCGACGGTCCACGCGGTGGTGGTCAGCAGGTACAGCCCTGCGGCCAGCGGGACCACGGCGGCGGTGATCAGCGTCCCGAAGGACAGCAGGGGCAGCACGCCGCCGAGCTTGCGCATCATCGCCTGCTGTTCGGCCGTGACCTGCGGGAGCCCGGTCGCGGCGGCCGACGCACTCGCCTTGGCACCGGCCTTCGCGTGAGCGTTGCCCTTCGCGTGGGTGTTGCCCTTCGTGTGAGCGTGGCCCTTCGCGTGGGTGTTGCCCTTCCCCTTGGCACCGGCCGTCACGGCGACCCCCTTCGCGGTGGTCCCCTTCCCCGCGCCGACGGGCGGGGCGACCGGGACCGGCGGCGCGGCCGCGGCGGCCCGCCGTCCGCGTACCGCACTCCAGGCGGCCACCACCGCAATCGCCGCGAACAGTCCGAGGAACACCAGCCCCGGCGCCCCGAACACACCGCCCTCGCCGAGGGCGTCCGTCCACCGGTCCCCGAGCGGCGCGGCGAACAGTCGGTGGCCCAGCAGTTCGTTGGCCGCCCCGCTCACCTTCGCCGAGGAGAAGGCCTGGTACATCACGAAGAACACCGGCAGTTGCAGCAGCATCGGCAGGCACCCGGCCATCGGGGTCGCGCCCCGGAAAGCGGCCCGGCTGAGCGGGTGCAGGGCGAGCCGTACGAGCACGGTGAACAGCACGATCGCGGCGGCGGTCGCGGACTCGGCCAGTACCGGCTCCAGGAGCCGGCCCAGCTGGGCAACAAGATGAGTGAAAACGGACACGCGGGCCCTCCGAAGGGTCTCGTCGAACGTCGAAAGAGGTGCATTTCGGCGTGACGACCCGCGAGGGGCACAGCAGTGATCAGTGGTGGGACAAGGCGATCTGCGCGCCCCTACGCGGCCGTCGGGACGAGGCGGCCGGGCGCCCTGGGCCGCGACCGGCCGGAGGCGTCGGGATCGCGCTGCGGCAGGAACGCCGTACGGTGCTCGCGATCACGGATGGCGGTGCGTATGCGATGGGGCGGCACGGGCCGCACGAGGCTGGCGGCCAGGGCCGCGGCGCCCACGGCGACGGCGGCGGCCAGCGCGACCACCGCGGCGGCCAGGCCGTTCTCCCCGAGCAGCAGCCCGAGGAACCCGCCGAGCAGCAACAGGGTCATCACCAGCTGCGATCCCCGCGAGAACACCACGGAGGACAGGAAGGCGGAGAGGCGCGCGCCGAGGCGACCGGTGGAACGACCGACGGGTCGTCCGGCCATGGGGACCGCCTCCTCTCACGAACTCGCGTACGAGACCTGCTGCTCGCCCCGATGATAACCGCCCGCACCGACAACGGTCCCGGCCTCCGCCCCCGGATCTCCCCCGACCCCGGATCGCGCACCGACCCCGGATCGGGCACCGGCACCGGATCGCGCGCAGGACCGCTCGTCCGCTCAGCGCCTCAGCGTCCCCCACACCACCAGCCGGTACCGGGACGTGTACTCGGGCGTGCAGGTCGTCAACGTGATGTAGGCGCCCGGCTCGGTGTAGCCCTGATCGGGTCGGACCGAACTGCGGGGCACGGGCGCGATCACCCCGGTGTCCCGCTCGGTGGTCTGCGCCAGGACCTTCCCCACGACGTACGTGTACCGCTCGCCCCGCACGTCGACGATCAGCTCGTCCCCCGCGCGCAGCCGGTTGATGTACCGGAAGGGTTCCCCGTGGGTGTTCCGGTGCCCGGCCAGCGCGAGGTTCCCCCGCGCGCCGGGAGCGGCCGTACCGGGGTAGTGCCCGGCGTATCCCTTGTCCAGCACGGCCCGCTTGTCGATCCCCTGCGCCACGGGCACCACGACGCCCAGGCGCGGGATGCGCAGGATCGCGTACGAGCCCTCCCGCGCCGGCGGCCCGTCGGCGCGGGAGGGCGCGCCCGCCCCGGAGTCGAAGGGCGAGCCGGAGCCCGAACCGGTTCCCGGGCCCCCTTCCCCGCCCGTCCCCGGCTCGCCCTTCGACTCCGGGGCGGGTTCCGGGGCGTCCTCGGGGGCCGGCGCCGCCCCCTCTCCCGGGGGCGGGTCGGGCGTGGGGCGCGGGCGCCCGGCCGGCTCCTGGGCCCAGAATCGTTCCAGGGCGTGGACCTCGTCCCGCGCGGCGGCCAGGGCCTGCCTGTTCGTCCACCACACCTGGTGCACCACCAGCAACAACACCACCACGCCGGCCGTGACGATCAGCTCCGCCGCCGCCCACAGCGCCCCCGCGAGACCGGCCCGGCGCGCCCGCCGGCCGCTCCCCTGCACCACCACAGGTATGTGATCCCGCACGGGCGGCACCCTAAGTCCTCCCCCGTCAACTGACCATGGCCAGTACGGTGTGAACCATGCGCCCCGACACGCCTGCCGAGCACATCGCCGAAGCCGAGCGCCTCATCCGCACGGCGACCCGCTACCCCGAGGACCAGGAGCCCTTGCTCCTCCAGGCCGCGGCCCACCTCGAACTGGCCGACGCACGCGACCGGGCGAGCACGCTCTACGACCAACTCCTCGCCGGCGAGCCGGCCAACCCGCACCTCGTGAAGGCCCTCCAGGCCGCGAACCTGTGGGAGTACGGTCACGAGGCCGAGGCTCGCGCCCTCATCCAGGGCATCCGTGCCGCGGCTCCGGTCGATCCGGCCCCGTGGGAGGTCATCGCCGAAGCCCTGGAGGCCCACGACGAGTTGACCGCCTCGGAGGAGTGCTTCACCGAAGCCGCGAACCTCCTCATTTCGGACAGCACCCCTCTGACCCGGGCCACCACCGCCCTCATCACCGGCCGACACCGGGTCCGCCGGCTCCTCGGGCTTCCGCACGACGACTGGGACATGGTCGCCGACACCCGCCACATCGGGCCGATCCCGCTGGACGAGCTCCACGACCCGAAGCGCATCTGGGCCCTGGGCTCCGACGACCCGGCCGAGCTCCGCGCCGAGATCGCCCGCCTGCGCGCCGAGCTGGGTGACCGGCGGGCCGCCCTCTCCCGCCCCTTCCCGGTGGCCATCCTGCACTGGCCGCAACGGGAACTGGCCGAGCTCCTGACCAGCTATCCGACCCTCGCCGCCGAGTACCCCTCGCACGAGGCCCACCTGCGGGACATCGAGACATCCCTGCGCGCCCTGGCCGCCTCGGGGACCACCAACCTCGGAATCGTCACCGCGAGCGTGCCCGCGTACGAGGCCTTCGCGGCCTCGGAGAAGACCTCCCCGGCCTCTCCGAGCCTGCTCGTGGAGTTCGCCACGACCCTCGCCGCCCGCGGCAAGGCCACCCCGTGGCCCCCGTCGCGGACGGACTCCTGCTGGTGCGCCTCGGGCAAGCCGTACGCGGAGTGCCACGGCGGATAGGCCCCCGGGCGGGGCTCGCCCGACAGGCCGTCGAGGCGATGCCCCGCGACTACACTTGCCCCCCATGACCAGAAAGCAGCCCCAGCCGTCCCGGCCTGGCCAGATCCGGGTCATGGACCTCTTCGCCGGGGCGGGCGGCTTTTCTGCTGGTTTCTCGCATTACACCCCTCGTTCGGGCGTGAACCCCTTCGCCTCGGTGGCGGCCGTCGAGTTCGACCCCGCCGCCGCGTCCACGTACGCGGCCAACTTCGGTGGGGCGCACGTCTACCCGGGCGACATCTCGGACTTCGACCCCACCCCGTTCAAGGGCGAGGTCGACGTGATCATGGGCGGGCCGCCCTGCCAGGGGTTCTCCGGACTGGGCAAGCAGAATCCGGACGACCCCCGCAACGAGCTGTGGCAGGAGTACGTCCGGGTCGTGGCCCGGGTCCACCCCAAGGTCTTCGTGATCGAGAACGTCGACCGGTTCCTGAGGTCCCCGCAGTTCGAGGACCTGCGGACGGCCTCGCAGACCCCGGGTCACCCGCTCTACGACTACACCGTGGTGCCCGCGCTGTTGAACGCCGCCGACTACGGGGTGCCGCAGGCCCGCCGGCGCGTGATCGTCATCTGCACGCGCAAGGACCTGGGTGAGACGTTGACCCACCCCGAGCCGACGCACGCGAAGCACGGCCACACGGGCGAGGTCGACGCCCCGCCGACGCTGCCGCGCTGGGAGCCGGTCTCGACGGTCTTCGAACGGTCGGCGAAGCGGCCCCTCCTCGACCGGATGCCGGATCCGCGCGGCGGCGAACCCGCCCTCGTGACCGGCGTACAGGGCCACCACCTCACCACGGACCTGCACTTCGGCCGCAGCCCGGAAGACCTCTCGCGCGCCAGGTACAAGGCGATCCCCGAGAACGGCAACCGCAAGGACCTCCGGGGCGTCCACTACCGCGTCGACCGGTCGGGGAACATCCGCCTGTCCACCGAGGGGGCGGAATACGAGCGCCTCAAGGGGCCCGAGTTCTACCTCTCCACGGAGAGCTGGGACAACCACAACTCGGGTTCCGGGGACGTGATGGGGCGATTGCGGGCGCACACCCCGTCGGTCACCATCCGCACCGAGTTCTACAAGCCCGAGAAGGGCCGGTACCTCCACCCGACCGCGGATCGGCCCATCACCCACTACGAGGCCGCCCTCATCCAGGGGTTCCCCGAGGACTTCAAGTGGTACGGGACGAAGATCCAGATCGCCCGTCAGATCGGCAACGCCGTGCCCGTCGGACTCGGCACCGCGCTGGCCGGGGCCATCCACACCTTCCTCGCCCGCCACATGTGACCTGAGGTCACCCCGCGGGTGACCCGGCCGCCCCGCCCTCCTCGACACGGACATCACCGGCGGAGGCAGGGGCCTCACCGGCGACGGTACGGGCATCAGCGGCGGCCGTACCGGCGACGACGGCGCGGGCGGCCGTACGAGCGGCGGCGCGGGCGGCGCGTTCGGCCCTCCGGCGCGCCACCACCTCGGCGACCCGGACCGCCGACTCGGCCGGCGGCTCGTGCTCCCACACCCGGACGGCCAGCCAGCCCGCCTCCGCGAGCCGCGCGTCGGTGTCCCGGTCCCGAGCCTGGTTGCCCTCGATCTTCGCCCGCCAGAACTCCGCGTTGCGCCGGGGCCAGGTCGCGTGCTCCGGGCAGCCGTGCCAGAAACAGCCGTCCACGAAGACCGCGACGCGCGCCGGACCGAAGACGATGTCGGCCTCCCTGCGCACCCCCTTCACGGGGCGGCCGTGGACGCGGAACCGCAGTCCCGAGGCGTGCAGGGCCTTCCGCAGGGCCACCTCGATCTTGGTGTCCTTGCTCTTCTGCCGGCTCATGCGAGCGCGGACGTCGGGAGTGCTCTCCAGGGCTTCCACCCCTTCATTGTGGTGCCACGGGCAGTTCCAACTGGACGTGGCCCCGGGCCACGACCGTCGGTCGCGTCGGGCGGGCTCCCCCTCCGAGCGCGAGCAGGACGCGCAGGGCCGCCAGGACCTCCGCCGGGGCGTCCCGCACCATCGACGGGGTCACGCTCACCACCAGGACACCGTGGGCCTCCAGGCGCAGTCGGCGCCGGAGGGTGGCCTGCCAGGCGTCGCGGGTGAAGTGGTACTCGACCGAGTCGACCTCCAGGGCCACGCCCTCGTCGGGCCAGTAGGCGTCCGGGGAGGCCAGAAAGGCCCCTTCGGGGGTGTGGAGACGGGCGTTCCACAGGGGGGTGGGGAGGTTGCCGGCGGCCAGGGCTTCGCGGGCCCGTGCCTCGGCGACCGAGCGGACGCCCACCAGGAGTTCCGCGGCGGCCGCCCGGACGGCGGGGCGGGCCAGGAGGCGGGGCGGGCCAGGAGGCGGGCGGAGCGGAGTTCGGCGTGCAGGTCCCGCGGGTGGCACCAGCCGGCCTGGACGACGTGGGCCAGTACGGAGCGGATGAGGTCGGGGTCCGTGGCGCGGGCCGCGAAATCGGCGGCGGCGCGCACCGGGCGGGTGCTCGGAACGCCGTGGACGGCGATGGTGCGCGGCCACCGGGTGGTGGGCAGCGGGCGGACCCCGCCGGTGGCGGCGACCCGGCGCGGGGCGCGGATCAGGACGTCGGCGGGGGGGTCCGGGGGGTCGCGGGCCCCGAGGGGGGGGGGGGCCGCCCCGCCGGTGAGGGCGGCCGTGTCCCCCGTGAGCGGGTCGGCGGTGGGCTCGGCGGCGTACATCACGGCGGCGAGGGCGCGTTGCCGTCGGTCCGGGGGGCCGGTCTGAAGCAGGTGGACGCGGGGCAGCAGCCGCTGCCAGGGGCCTCCCGGCCGGCTCCGGGAGGTGATCGTCCCGGCGGGGACGCCGGCGGCGAGGAGCTGCCGGCGGGTGGCCAGGTCGTACCGGTGCCGGGTGGCCCGGGACGTGCCGGCGCCTTCCGCTGGGCGGGGCGGGCGGGCCGGTGGGGTCGGGTGGGTCAGTGG
>NZ_LGDE01000461.1 GCF_001279725.1 Streptomyces sp. WM4235
CCTGGACACCGCCTCGAGCCGGTCGGACTCTTCCCGCGCCCAGTCCCTCGCCACCCTGATACGACGCAACAGCTCTTCCGCACTGATTTCCGCCATACACGGAACCTACCCGCGCTACCTCCTGGCAACTCTGGGCCCGCAGCTGCGAATTGGTACTTCCCCGGGGACGTGGTCGACGTGGCGGCAGGTGTCGTGATCGGAACCCGTGCACCGCCGTGGACCACGGTTTCACCGAGTCCTTGCTGACAGGTCTTGGCCGGCTCTGCTGCTCGTGTCCAGGTCAGCCTCACGTCACGCACCTCCAGGGTGGCCCGGACGGACAAACCTCCGCCGAGCCGAGTTCGCGCGGTCCTGAAGAGGCCTTGGAGCCAGGCGACCACCACACTCGAACCCGGGCGTACGTCCAGGGAGTTGATAACGGCGCCCGCTCCGGTCTGGAAGCCGCAGCCGGCAGTCCTCCTTCGCCACGCACGCCGTGGTCCCCGTACGCGCCCTCGTCCCGGTTCCCCGGGGGCGACTGGGGGTGTCGAGTCGCCAACGTCGGTCTGAGCTGCGACTTCCGTATGTCCGTGCGAAGAATCGTGCAGAACAGCCGTTACGGAACTTGCTGCTCCGGTTGGGTGACGGGCGGAGGAGTGCGCCCGGTGGTCGCTCCGGGCGCAATGATCGACCGGGCGGTGTGCGCTTTGGGTGGGTGTAGCGGTCAGTGAATGTCAGCAGTCGACGCGGTGGATACAGAGGCTCGCCCGAGCTTCCGACGCATGGGCTCCGCCGCCAGCGGGAGGCTGACGGGCCGAACGGCCGATCCGTGGGCTGGCACACCCTCCCGGAAACACCTTGACCCGTCTGCTGTTGCAGTGGTTCGACCACGTAGCGGTCCTGTGCGCTCCGGTCTCGGCCATCTGCGCATTACGACGCTCTGTTGCCTGCCGTTTTGCTGCTGCGCCACTCGATCGCTTCGGCGACTTCGTTGAACTCGACGAGGTGTTCACCAGCGCTGCGTTCGAGGACGGCTTTGACCTCTGCCGGTGTGACGCGGAAGAACTCCTTGCGGCTGTTGACCTGATTGACCCGACGCGACGCGAACTCCTGGTGAAGACGCGTTTCGAGCCCGACTGCGTCCTTGCTGAAGATCAGTGCGTGGACATCGAATCGGAAGGGCACCGCGGCGCCGCTCAACTCGTAGATCCGCTCGAGCGGTTCGAGTCGCCGGGTCATTCCGATCTTGACCATGCTGTCGCCGAAGGCGCCGACGTTGGAGATGACGTACACGTAGCCGGTGCGGATGTTGGCTGCTCGGGCCTCCACGTCGTCCAGGGCTCCCTCGATCTCCGCGAGTTTCGCCGCCATCTCGGCGGCGGCCGTGTGATCGCCCTGGGCCTGCAGCCTGTCCAGCGCGCTCTGGTAGTGGCTCATCTCCTTGTGGAGCTTCTCCCGCTCGCGATCCAGTTCGCGCTGAGCGGTTGCCTCTTCACGCTCGCGGGCGCGGGCCTCGCGCTGGGCCTGCTTCTCCTCTTCCTTGCGCTGCAGGAAGTCCGCAGTCAGCCGCAGCTCCTCGACTCGAGCGTCGTGGTAGGCATCGGCGATCCGGATGTCCATGGTGGCGCCCAGCTTGGCGATCGTCTCGCGGCTCTTGTACAGGCGGTCGACCAGTGAGGTGAGGCGGTGCGGGCGCATGCTGCGCACGGCGTAGTCGGCCTCGGCGTTGTAGGCGCGGAGCATGAGCTTCGAATAGTCGCGGATCATCTTGGTGCCCTGGCGGGCCGATCCGTTGACGGTCCATCCGCTGGCGCCGAGTACGGCCTGCTGCGAGCGGGCGAGTTCCTTGATCTTCGCCTTGATGGCCTCCAGACGGGCCCGGTAGGCCACAGCGTCGTCGAGCGGATGGCGGTAGGCGTAAATTCCGATCTGCTGGAGCATCACGGTCTCGTCGGTGGTCACGATCCGCGTACGCAGGTCGTCCAGCCGGCTCTCCGCCGTGTAGATCTCGGCGCGGTGCTTCTCCGCCTCCTTCCGTGCCTTCTCCGTGTCCTTCGCGGCCTGGCGGGCAGCTGCCTGACTGTCCTTGGCCGTACGACGAGCCTCACGCACGATCTCATCAGCCTCGTCTACCGCCTGCTGGCGCAGTTGTTCGACTTTCTGACGGGTCTGCTGCTTCAGCAGCGCTACCGTCGCGGCGTCGGCGCCCTGGGTTTGCGAGATCCAGTCGCGTAGTTGCTCGGCTTCGCTTCCCCCCTCTCCCCGGTTGCGCCGGAACCAGCGTTGCCGGCGGGGCACCGGGATCTCGGCCGCGGACGCGGGGCCTTCTTCGTCTTGCTGGGCCGGAATCCACAGCTGCCAGCCGTTGGGGGGTGGCGGCCAGGAGGGGTCCGGTGTCCAGTCTGCGGGCGGAGTCCAGCCGGTTGGCATCAGCCAGTTCGGTGGCGGGTTGAAACGATAGGCACCCATACGCCCCCCAGCGTCAAGATCACAGCGATCGTCCATCAGTCGGTCCTGCTTGATCATGGCGTGAGATCTGTGTGCCAGGCAAGAGCGCCGAGAGACCGCCCGATCACGGAGGGTGCTCGACCGTGTTCCCGTCTTTACGCCTGTTCTGCGACGCGCGACCTGTATGAGAACGGGCGCATCCGCGCGAGGATGCCCCGATGAGGTGTTTCCTCCGTCGGCTTCGCGTAGCCGCTTGCGGCCGTACAGGAGGGAAGTTCCCTGGACCGGTTGGGCCGGTCGGGATGTGGTGGTGAGCGCTTGATGGCTCGAGCGGAGTTCGGCCAGGAGGCGGCCGATGTCTGTGAGGAGGGTTCCCGGTTGAGTTTCTGCCGTCGCGTCGTCGATCAGGGAGTCCAGGTGTCCGGAGTCGGTGGAGGAGGTTTGGTCGATCTGTTGCATCGCGGTGGCCGCGCTTCGCAGCAGCGCGCTGGCGGTTCGGAAGTACGTCGGTAGGTTCTCGATCTCTCCGCTGTCCAGGGGTAGTCGAGGGTGCGGGTCAAGGAGCGGAGGTGGTCCATGGCGCGTTCGACGACGGTGACGGCGTGACGGGCGCGGGGCAGGGCGGTGTCGGCGCTGTCGAATGCGCGGCGCGGATGGAGGCGGCTGTTCGATCTCGGTGTCGATGGCGGTCTGGATGCGTTCGCGCTCGGCGCCGAGTTGGCGCCAGTCGCGGCGCCAGTGCCGGATGCGCTGGATGTCGGGGTTGTCCCCGTCGAGGATTTCGGCCAGGTCGAACAGGCGGCGGCTTATCGAGGTGTACAGCTCGGCGACGGCCTGTTGCCGCTGGTGGACGTGGCTGGAGGGCGAGAGGGCACGGTGGGCGGTGGGGTCGCGGAGCGCGCCGAGCGCGACCGAGACGGCCAAGTAGCCGATGTAGTCGATGAGGCCCTGGCCGGAGGAGAACGCGAAGAAGCCGATGATGGCGACCTGGGTTCCCTGCTGTCCGAACCGCTCGATCCTCCCTAGGCAGAGCGCGATCATGGTGAGGAGTCCGAACCCTTCCCGCCTCGCCTGCGGTTCCGCCCGCGATCCCTCCGACCCCATCGCCGGCCTCCGCGCCCCGGGCGCCCCGGCGGCGCCCGATGGGCAGATGTCCTCCGCATGCTGCGCCGACGGCGTGAGCGGTGACGGGTCAGGGGTGCTCGCCCCGCGCGACTGCGCACGGTCGACAGGCACTCGCTGGACCTCCTTACGCGTCAACTGTGACGGACATCACGGCAGTTCCCGCAGGGGGCCTGGAGTGTCCATCGAACCGTTTGCGGGCAAAGGGTGCAGGGCGAGTGTGAGACCCCTTCGGAGTCGAGCGCAGGACCCCTTCGGGGTGAACGACGGACACGCTGCGGAGTCGCCGTAAGGAGATCCTCACGCACCGCAGTCAAGGAATTGCCCTCGCAACGTTTGCTCGATTCCCATTGGCATGTGCAGCAGGAATGGACGACGCGGTTCCGGATCCGAGAAGACGCTCCGCAGCCTCCACTTGCCTCAAAACCTCAATCAACCAGGGGTTATGTCCAGGCGGGATCGATAGCGCACGGATCTGCGGGCTGATACAACGCCTTTGTGATCGAAACAAGGCAACTGACCGAAAGAATACGAGCAGTTTTCGATCTCAAGTGAACCCGCGTGGGCGCCTGTTGCACGCGGGATGCTTTCCCATTCTGGGAAAGTTTCCCGAGCCAGTGGAAACAGGAGTGAAGCCGTCCGCAGCGCCGCTAATGTGGGGTGGCAGCTCGCGACAGAGTGATGGCGAGCTGTGCGCAGGTGGCCCCGGGCTGTACCCCGAGACCACCTGGCAGGCCATCGTTCAACCCACGAAAGGTCCAACCGTGACCATGGAAAGCAGCCGGGAGCACCCTAATGTTCCCCCGGTCGTTCCACCTGGCATTATTCCTGACCCTGAGGATCCCAAACCCCGCGGCGCGCATATGGTTGAGCTGCGCATCTGCGCCAGCCTCCTCTTCGTGCTCCTGATCATCGTGCTGGGGATCGTCGTGTTCCCTGTGGTGTGGCCGGGCTGGGAGGCACTGTCCCTCGTCTGGCCGTTCGTCCTGTCCCTGATCGGCCTTCTGGTCGCGCTGTCCAAGCGCAGCTTCGTGCGGTACGTCCGCGTGCGCCAGGCCTGAGTTCGCCACTGTGGGGGGCCGCCGGGCGGCGGTACCCCACGCACCACCACGTGCCGCCCGCATGCCCGCGCTCGGGCATGCGGGCGGGGTGATGAAGGGATGCAGTGATGTCTGACGCCTCACGCGGGGTCAGCTGCGGGTTCTGTGGAAAGAGCATCGTCCAGCGTCCTGGTGGCGGACGTCCACGCGACTACTGCGACGCCAGTCATCGTCGCAGTGCTCAGCGCAGACGGGACCGTGAGCTTCGAGCCGCCGTCCCCCGGTCCTCCCACCGCTTCGTCGCAGCCGAACTGAACCTTCGTGCGACGGACTTGGCGGCGGCTTGTTTCAGTGACGTTCCTCTCGACGGGGTGCTGGAGCTCGCGGCCAGGCTCGCCGAAGACGCCGAGTGCGTGGCGGCCGCGGCGGTGGTCGAGGAGCGCTCCGCGGGCCGAACCTGGGCGGCCATCGGGGCAGCGGCCAGGATGAGCGAGGGACAGGCCAGGGCGCGGTGGGGTGGAGCGCGTTTCGCTCAGCGGCTGGCCGCCCGTGAACCGGCGCCGAGAGCCGGCAGGCCGTACGGGGCCGCTTCGGGCGTCTCCGGAACGGCGACTCGCTCTGACAGGCGCGCGCGACGAGCCGCAGTCGCCCTGGCCGGTGCTCTGCGGATGCTGCATGAGCATTCGGGGGCCGACCTCGACGACATCGCCGCCGAGTCCGGTATGCCGATCTTCGCGGTGCGCTGGGTGCTGGAGGGGCGGGTTGTGGTTCCCTGGACCGCCACCTACACGCTGGTGCACCTGTTGGGCGGGCGGCCCGGTGATCTTCGCCTGCTGTGGGAGTACGCGTCGAAGTCCGTTCCTCGTCTGCCCGATCCGCCGCGCCTCGGCGACCATCTGGCCGCAGGGTTGCGTGGTGCCCGGCTCGCCGCGGGTTACGCCCCGGCAGCGCTCGTGTGCCCACCTGGGCTCACCGAGGCGCAGGCCGAGGCGGGGTTCGACGGACGACTCGTGCCGGAGTGGAGTGCGCTGTGCGACATGCTGCTGTGGCTGGGCGCCGATCCGGAACCCTTCAAGGTCCTGTGGGCGGCCCGCCGGGCGGCTCGAGGCCGGGGACGGTCCACATGAGCCGTGCGAGCCGTCCCCCGCGACGTGCGGGCGCGCGCATGCCGGCGGCCTTCTGCCTCGAATACACCGCTTTCCGTGAACTTCATCTCGACTGGTACCTGCGCTACGCGCATGTGCGGACGGGGGAGTGGACGCGGGCGAACCGCTGTGTCGAAGCGGTTTTCGACGCCCTCAGTGCGAGCTGGGCAACGGCCCTGCGCAGTGCTTGTCCGGCGGCCCGGGCCTGGCAACTGCTTCGGGACCAGGCCGGTGAACGAACAACCTGTTCCGAGGGGCACGGTTGGAGCGTCCACTGCCTGCTCAACGACGCCCAGGCCGACACGCTCCTGCTGCACCACCGGCTCGGGCTTCCGATCACGCGGACCGCTGACCTGATGGGGCTCGACATCCACGCGGTGCGCGCTCTGCTACGCAGTGCCGAGCGGGCGATCGAGGGCCTTCCTCCCTGCGTTGCCTCGCACCTGCGCACCACACGGAGCATGACGGCGCACGACACCGTGCCGTGTGCGCCGGGAAGCAATTCGTACTCCTCGAAATCGTCAACAGGACCCCATTGACGCCCATTTAGGCGACTGGCGGGTCTGCTGCGCGGCTCCTACGATGGCCTCTTCAACCCAGGACATCGCCTTGGAACAAGGCTGCAGGGAGTTGACGCATGCCCTACGGGGAGAAACCCCAAACTCGCCCCCCCATCGACACGACCACCCCCAGTGTCGCCCGCATGTACGAGTACCTCTTAGGAGGCAGTCAGCATTACGAGGTCGACCGGAAAGCCTGTGCCGATCTACTCAGAATCGCACCCAGCACTCAGCAACTTGCTCGAAACAACCGTGATTTCCTGCGCAGGGTGGTCCGTATCCTCGCCCGGGACATGGGTGTCAGGCAGTTCCTCGACCACGGCTCAGGACTGCCGACCCTGGACAACGTCCACGAGGTCGTCCAGCGTGTCTCGTCGGACAACAAGGTCGTCTACATCGACAACGACCCCATGGTCCTTGCTCACGGCCGCACGCAACTGCATGAGAACAAGAACGTCATGGTCATCGATCAGGACATGCGCGAGACACAGAAGATCCGCGATGCCACCGACGCCTTCCTCGACTGGAGCCGGCCGATCGCGGCTCTGTTCGTATCCGTCCTGCATTGCCTTCCCGACACCGACGACGAGCGAGACCCCGCCGAGCTGATAAAGCGTGTAGCGGCCGAACTCCCCGATGGCAGCTACATGGTCATCTGTCAGCTGGTCAGTGACGACACGGCGGTGAGGGACAGAGTCACCCACCTCATGGACGAGGCGACTCATGGCAGGTGGGGTCGGGTGCGTGAACGGCACGAGGTCCGACAGTACTTCGACGGCATGACCATCATCGACCCGCCCGGCCTCGTCGACGTCACCGACTGGTACCCCGACAATGAACCGCCGCCAACTCATCTGCGGCCCACCGACTGGGTCGAGTGGGGCGGCGTCGCCAGGATCGAGGCCTGATCCGGCCGGCCTGGGACAGCTCCGGGGAGGGTGGCGCCGGACCACGTGATGGTCCGGTGTTCACCGCTCCTGGGAGGCTTGCTCGGCCCACAGCAGCGCAGCGTGCCCTATGGCCTCGATGCTGTCCTCGAGCGACATGGCATTGTTGCGGGCATCGGTCAGTACCTTGCGGTAGTTGTCCAGCGACCGCTGCCTCGTCGCGTAGGTCGCGCCCTCGATGTTCTCCAGGTATGCGAGGTCGCCCGGCACATGGTCGGGGAACTGGAGATAGGTGATGGCCATGGGCGGCGACACCGCGTCCTTGCTGATGACCCGGACGTTCACCTTGGGCCTCTCGGCCGCGTCGAGGAGATGCTCCATCTGCTCGCGCATGACGTCCGCGCATCCCCGCCTTCGCTGCAGAACGGTCTCATCCAGCACGACGGTGATCCGGGGCAGTTCCTGATCGAGGATGAGCTGGCGTCCCATGCGCAGCGCCACGACCCGAGCGATCTCCGCGGCCGGGAGAGGGTTGGCCTCCATCATCTTGATTAGCGCCTCGGCGTAGCGCTCGGTCTGCAGCAGCCCGGGCACCACTTGATTCTCGAAGATCGTGATCTCCTCGGCACGCCCCTCCATCCGGATCAGGCGCTTGAGGAAGACGGGCGTCACATCGGCGAACCGCTCGTACCACTCCGCGTTTGCGGCCTGCGCCAGCAGTTGGTCGAGGAAGGCCAAGTCCTTCCGGGGCAGATCGTAGAAGGCGGCTAGGTCGTACACGTCCCGCGGCTTGGCGGGACTCTCTCCACGCTCCAGCCGGCTCATCTTGGATGTCGATCCCCTGATGGCCCGTGCCGCAGCGGCGAGGGTGTAACCCCGACGCTCGCGGTGTCGCCGAAGCTCTTCGCCCAGGAGCTGTCCGGCAGGGCGCTCGACGTCCGCTGACGATAGATCGACTACCGCCGAATCAGGATCCGACTGCCAAAGGCGGGCGACGGACATGTCAACTCCGAACAGTGCTGGGACATCAGTCGATCCCCACAATGCCCGGGCACATGCCCGCCGCACAACCTATGGCCAACACGCAACGCGCTGCTCACATGTCAAGCATCATGCGATGAAGTGGTCGAACTCCTCTTCCTTCGCGCCGTCGAGAAAAGCCGCCAACTCCGCCTTGGTGAAGACGAGTGCGGGCCCACTGGGGAACCTGGAGTTCCGGACAGCCACACCACCTCCCGGAAGGGCGGCCAGCTCGACACAGTTCCCGTTGTTGAGGCTGGCCCGCGCCTTCTGCCAAGCCACCGCGGGAATCCCGTCCGCGCGCTCACCGTTGACGATCACGATCGCTCCCTCTTCCGCCCGTCGCCATGCCGCCACGCCGGGCCTGTAGTTCCCGTATGGGAAACTCGGATGCCGTTCATGCAAAATGCTAGCCACGGGAACCCCTCAGGGCATGTCCCCGAAAGGGTGCAGTTCAAGGGCGTCCTTCCGACAAGCGTTTGATATGCATTGACGCGATGTCGGCCCCTCAGGACCCTCGGCCCATCAGACGGGCCGGCCGCGCTCGCCAGCTCTGGACGTTCTGTCGAGGATGGACATATAGTCCATGCATGGGTGAGGTCGGAAAGGTCAGTGATTCTCGTATTTCGGTGTGGGGGCCGGTGTGTCAGGCGGTCGCATCCCTGCTCGGTCCGTACGCCGAGGTGGTTCTGCATGATCCGGACACCGACCGGGTCCTGGAGATCTGGAACCCGATGACCACCCGCAAGCCGGGCGATCCCTCGATGCTCGGCGAACTGGACGCGCTCGACCCGTCCGCGCGGGACGTGTACGGGCCGTACGAAAAGCTGCTGATGGACGGCCGCCGCCTGTCATCGGTCAGCGCGATCCTGCGAGATTCGCAGGGGCAGCCCTCGGCGGTGTTGTGCGTCAATCTCGACCGCACCCCGCTGGAACAGGCCGCGGCGGTCCTGTCCGCCTTCGGCGCACCCACCGTCCAGCGCCCGGAGCCGTTGTTCGAGCAGGACTGGACCGAACGCATTCAACACATCATCGGTTCCCACGTCCGCGAGACAGGCCGGCCCGTCGAACGCATGACACGCCAGGACCGCCTGACCGTTCTGGGCCGCCTGGACGAGGCCCGGGTGTTCGCGGTCCGCCGGGCGGCCCCGGTCGTCGCCGGGGCGCTGCGCGTCTCCCGATCCACCGTCTACGGCCTCCTCGCCGAACTCAGAACACCCAACGCGAAGGACTGATACATCACCCGGCCGCTCCGGGTGGCAGCCCGCAGACGGCAAGGTCATCACGACGGGGTTGCCCCGTGACCGGGGCTCACGGTGGAGACGAAGCCTGCGGACTTGTCAGGTTGAGCGCATGACGGTGCGGTGCCACTTCGTGATGACGGTTGCGGGGTCGCCGAAATAGGACCAGGGAACCACGGTTGCCTGGCCGGCGAGCAGCTTGAAGATATACGCCGCTTCCCTGTGCAGTCCGCCGGCGCACGTCGCGTGCAGCAAGTGGTTGAAGTCGGCGATGTCCTGCGCCCGGTAGATGCCGTCCCAGTTGACGACCCATAGGTCCCAGGTGCGGCGGGTATCGGCCAGTGCCACGTCGTTATTCCAATGCCGACGTAGGAAGAGCGCCATGTCACCCTCGAGCTCAAGGCGGTAGCGGTACTCCTCCAGCCGCGCGACCTGCAGGAGTACGGCGAGTGGCGAGCCCGGCGGCGTGCCGGCCACCGCGTCGCGTGCGAAGTCGTACATGGTTCCGTGTGAGCCGTGCCAGCGAGCGGACAAGTGGCGCAGCGCCTGGTTGTGTGCCTCTCGGTTGTCCCGGTGCCGAGACTTCAGCTCCTTCCACCAGCGGTTGAATTGGTGGTGCCCGTCCGGGTAGAGCCGGGCGATGGTGAGGAGCGACACCAAGGGCATGGGGTCGTGGGGATGCGTGTCGGCCGCACGGAGGCATGTCCGTAGGGCCATGTCCAGCCGGTCCTGGCCGACGGCGGCCGGGTTCCCCGCGGCCACGGCGAGGTTGAAGCAGCGCAGTACTTCGGTATCCGCACGCAGCACCAGCGCGTCCGGGTCACCTGGCCGGGCGGTGTACCACTCCTCGGCGATGGTCGTGCCGGCCGCGGACTGGGCGAGCAGACGTATTCGGTGAGTGCGGCGGTCCCAGTCGCGTCCGGTGGAGTGGAGCAGGTCGGGAAGACCCTGCCACCGGCCGATGGCGATGTCTTCGCGTGCCTTCGCGAGTTCCCTGTCCCAGAGCGTCGCGTCGAATCGAGGAGTGAAGCGTCTTTCCGGCGTCATGGCCGCGCCCCTCAGAAGTCCGTGGCTATGGTGTCGTCGGCGGAGGCGGCGGACACGGGCTCCAGACCTTCATTCTCCTGTTTGAACTGTTCGGTCTTCGCGGCGTCGAGTCGATCGGGACGGTAGTAGGCGCTCTTGCGGTATACGAACATCGGGATCAGTCCCACGGCCAGACCGCCGATGCCGATCCCGATGGCGGTGGAGTCGAGTGCGCCCAGCGACTCGACGAAGACCCAGAACAGGAACAGCGCCCCGGTCAGCGGCCACAGTCCGCCGAAGATGAAGTTTGCCGGGGTCTTCAGCAGCACCTTTCGGTAGGCGACGACTACCGCGACTCCGGCCAACCCGTAGTAGACGGCGATCTGGAGTCCGATGGCGGCCACGGCGCTTTCCAGGATGTCGCCGACCGAGCCCAGGGCATTGGACGCCACGAAGAGGCCGAGAGCGACCGCACCGACAACCACCAGCGCGACCCAGGGTGTCCGGTAGCGGGGGTGAGAGGCACCGAGGGCGGCTGGCATGGTGCGGTCGCGACCCATCGCGAACAGGGAGCGGGTCACCTGGATGAGGGTGGTCTCCAGGGTGGCGATGGTGGACAGCATGACGGCGACGATCAGCAGTTTGCCGCCCCAGCCGGGCCAGAGGCGGTCGCCGAGCAGGGATAGGGCGTTGGCGCTGTTGACCTCGATCTCCTCGGCGGTGAGCAGCAGGTTCACAGAGATCGTGAAGACCTCGAACAGGACGAAGACGACGGCGAGGCCGACCAGGCCGGCCAGCCCCGACGTCTTGCGACTGTTGCGGGTTTCCTCGCTGAGGTTGCTGGTGACGTCCCAACCCCAGTAGTAGAAAGCCGCGATCAACGCTCCGGCTGCGAAGCCCTGAACGCCATCGAAGTGGCCGAAGCCCAGCCAGGACCAGGAGAAGTGCTGAACCGTGTCGCCATGGAAGAGGGCCGCCGCGGCGAAGGCGAGCAGAATGAGCAGTTCGATGCCGGACATGATCATCTGGGCGTGGACCGTCAGTCGCGCTCCTTTGAGTACGACGACGAGCATCACCAGAAACCAGAGCGCGCCGACCACGGTCGCCAGCGCGGTGTTCTCCGCCAGGTCCGGGGCGAACAGGGACAGCGTCATGCTGCCCGCCGGCAGCGAGCCCGCGACCATGAAGATGGTGGCCGAGACCACGAGTGCCCAGCCGCTGAGGAAACCGAGCGAGGGATGGAGGGCACGGGCCACCCAGGAGTAGCTGGCGCCGGCGTTGATGTCGAGTCTTCCCAGGTAGTTGAACGCCCAGGCGATACCGAACATGGGTATCGCGCACCAGAGCAGGGCGGCAGGGGCGGCGAAACCGACCGTGCCGACGAGTACGGCTGTGGTCGCCGCCAGGGAGTAGGCGGGGGCACTGCCGGCCACCGCCATGACGATGCTGTCGAATGTGCCCAGGACGTTCGCCTGGAGCCCCTTGTGTGTACTCATGAGTTTCCGTGATGCCCTTTGGGTGCGGCCGCTTTCGGTGATGTCCCAGCAAAGGAGCGCACAACCACGGGGACGGACAGCAAGGTGGCTGGTGCGGTCGTGCCCGGCCGGTAATCTCGCGAACAGCAGGCAGAGTTATGGACGGCTTATGAGAAGGAAATGCCCACATCGTGACAGCGCGAGCTTTGGACCATGGCGGTCCGCAGCGGTCGCCGATCGAGCGGCATGAGCGGCACAGTAGACCGTGAACTGTTTCGGGTTTGGTGAACACTCTGAATGCGATCTGATTTGGATTCTGTGGCTGTGAAGTGGTATAAGGCCGGCCCGACTCACCCGTCGGTTGGACGATTGCCGTGATCGGCGGATCGGTGTGCACGAACCACGGGACGTCATGAACGCGGCCAGCGCGAGGTCGTCCGGCACGCGCGAAGAACTTCGCCGTAGCCTCACCCCAGGGCAGCTCGTTTGTACGGTTCTGGTGGTTACCGCAGGAGCTGGTCGAGTACGGCTGAGGCGAGAGCCGCGTCGAGCGCGCCCACCCCGGTGAGGTCGGCGACGGTGATCGCTGCCGCGGGGCGGTCGATGGTTCCTTTGAGTAGTTCACCGGCCGCGATGTCGCTGTTCTCGGTGGTGGCTCCGGAGCGGACGGCGTGAGCGAAGTCCCCGTGGTCGAGGCATTGGGCGTGGTCGTCGGTTGCGATGAGTTGTGCGCGGTGGAAGAGGGCGGGTGGCAGTTCGTTCTTGTGTGGCATGTCCGTGCCGATGCCCGTCACGTGGGCGCCTTCGCGCACGTGGCTGGCGTTGAGGACGGGGGATGTGGCCGGGGTCGTGGTGATGACCATGTCGGCGGCGGCGGCTTCCTGAGTGACCGCGGGCCGGGCGTTCAGTCCGCGTGTGTGGAGCTGTTCGCACAGGGCGTTGGTGTTGTGCGGGGTGCGGCCGTGTATGAGGACGGTGCTGATGGGGCGGAGTTCGGCCAGCCAGGTTGCCTGGAGGCGGGCTTGTTCGCCGGTGCCGAAGAGGGCCAGTGTCGTGGCATCGGGGCGGGCCATGGCGTGGGTGATCAACGCGCCCGCTGCCGCGGTGCGCCATGCGGTGAGCAGGCCGTGGTCGTCGAGGAGTGCGCGCATTTGTCCGGTGCGGGCGCTGACGACGCAGACCAGGCCGTGGTTGGAGGGGATGCCGAGGGAGGGGTTGCCGTAGAAGCCGGTCGCGATCTTGACGGTGAAGTTGGTGGCGCCGGTGATCCAGCCGGCCTTCACGTGGCAGTCCCCGTCGGTTTCGGGGAAGGTCATGTGCAGCGGCGGTGGCACGCTTGTGCGGCCCTCTGCGTGGGCGATCAGTGCGTCCCGGACGGTGTCGAGGACCAGCTGCGTGGTGACCGCCTTCTCGATGGCAGTCTGATCGAAGACGGGGAGAGTCATCGACGGGCCCGCAGAAAATCGGCGAAGGCGGCCAGGCCTTCCTCGGGGTTGCGCCGGCCGAGTCCGATGCGGAACCGGTCGGTGGGGGTGGCGGTGAGTTCGGATTGGTAGATGCTCGCGGGCAGCAGCAGGACTCCGGCTTCCTCCACCAGGCGAATGCAGAACGTCTCCACTCCGTCGGTGCCGAGGTAGCGGGGATAGGCGACCCCCCCGCCGTCTGGGGCCTGCCATTCGAAGTCGTCCGCGAACTCGGCGAAGAACGCCTCGAAGGCCGGCAGATTGGCTTCGATCCGGCCCCGATTGCGGTCCAGGAGCGTGTCGCGGGCTTTGAGGGCGATTCGGGCCAGGACCTCGCTGGGCGCGGAGTTGCAGATGGTGGTGTAGTGCTTGGCGCGCTCCAGACGGGAGAGCAGTGCGCGGTCGCGGCAGGTGATCCAGCCGATCCGGAGCCCGGGCAACCCCAGCGACTTCGAGGTCACGTTCAATGACAGGGCACGCTCGGAGAGGTCGGTGGCCTGTGGCAGCATGCGGGCCGGATCGCGCTCCAGACCGCGGTAGACCTCGTCGCTGAACAGGTGGATGCCCCGCTCGTCACACAGCCGCGCCAGCGCGGTGAAGTCGGCGGCGTCGATGATCTTGCCGGTGGGGTTGTTCGGGAAGTTCACCGAGACGACGCGGGTGTTGGGGCGTATCGCCGCGGCGACCTCGTCGAGATCCAGGGCCCAGTCCCGGTCCGGTTCGAGGGCCACCCCGGTGACCTCACACAGCGCCAACGGCACGGTTTCGGCGGCCTGGTAGTTCGGTGTCACCACCACCGCGTGATCGCCCGCGTCGAGCAGGACGTTCATGGCCAGGTAGATGGCCTCCTCGGCGCCCGCGAAGCAGATGACGTCCTCGGCGACCGCGCGCTCGTACGTCTGCGCGATCACTTCACGCAGCGCCGGGTCGCCGAAGGTCTGGGTGTACCCCAAGGGCAGTTTCTCGAAGGCGTCCCGGTCCTTGTCGTCGGCCAGCGAGAGCAACTCGCCGAGCGTCGTGGTCTCCACATCGGATGCGGTCAGGTGATGGCGGGCGGTGAACTCCCACCGCGAGAAGTAGGTCTCCAGGCGGAAATCGGGCAGCCGGGTCATGGTGCATCAGTCCTTTGCGCTGGGAACTCTGAGCTCGGCCAACAGGCCGTGGAGGGTGGAGCCGGGACAACCGCAGCGCCCCGGCGACGACCGGGGCCGCGCGGCGCGCCGAAGGCAGAAAGGACCGCCGCGGCCTGTTCCAGCGGGGTGCGGGCGAGTTGACGCACAACACCGCCGAGGGCCGACCCTGCGCGTCCGGCTCACCGAGCTCGAGGGATCGCCCAGCCTGCGGGTGGCATCGGTTCCAGATCTCCAGCACCCGATCGGTCTCCGGATCATGCAAAACCACCTCGGCGTACGGGCCGAGCAACAGCGCGCCCGCCTGACACACCAGGCCCCGCATCCGAAGACGAGAGGTGGGGACCATCTTCGCTTCACCCATGGCTGGACTGTATGTCCAGACTAGACGGAAAGTCCAGAGGTGACTGATGGTGGAACGCGGGTCCATCCGCGGGGCGCGCGGATGGGAGGCCGGGTTTCTCGCGGGGCTTGGGTGGTGCACCGCCGTGTGTTCTCGAGGGGTGCGCATGAGGCGGGGCTGCTGCGGTGGACTGCGGTCCCGGCGGCCGACGGGGCCGGGGGAGGGGGGCACGCCGGCGGTGCCGTGTGGGCCGCGAGTTGGAGCAGGCACCCGTGGCGAGGGTGGTCACGTGGTGCATGAGGGCTGGTGAGACGGGGTGGGGGCCGTCCGGGTGTCGCGTCCGGACGGCCTTGTCGTTTGGTGGGCTCAGGGTGCTGTCAGTGCTTTCAGTGCCTTCTCGGCGCCTGGATTGAGGGGAACCGGGGCCGTCTGGCCGGCGGTGGTGGCGTTGATCTCCGCTGCGGCCTGGTTGATGGTCACCAGCGCGTTCTTCTCGTTGTGGAGGAGGTTCACGATCTTCGCGGCGAGGCCGGCGTCGAAACCCTTCTTCACCAACAACACGTTGGCCACCACGATGGTGGGGATGCTGCCGGGCTGCCGATAGACGGCGGCCGGGATGCTGCCTCGTTGGTAGATGGTGCCGTACTCAATGCTCAGTGCGGACAGATGCGGGGTGACGTCGAGGAAACGCACCTGCTCCTTGAGGGTGGTGGTGAGGTCGGTGATTCCGCCGCTGGGCAGGCCACCCGACCAGAAGAGCGCGTCGACGGTGCCGTCCTTCATGGCATCCACGGTCTCGGGCAGACCGAGGCGCTGCGCCTGTACGTCGCTGTCGGGGTTGAGGCCTGCCGCATCCAGCAGTCGCCGGGCGATCACTTCGGTGCCGGAGTTGGGGGAGCCGGTGGAGACCCGCTTGCCCTTCATGTCCGCGAGTGAGGTGATGCCGGAGTCCGCACGGACCAGGACCTGGGTGTAGTTCGGGTAGAGCCTGGTGAGCGCTTCCACTTGCTGTGGCTTGGTGAACGAGCCCTCTCCCTTGACGGCGTCGCCGGCGGTGTCGAGCAGGGAGAACGCGACATCGTAGGTGCCGGCCGTGAGGCCCTGGATGTTCTGGACAGAGGCGCCGGTGGCGGTCGCGGTGGCGCGGTAGCCGTCGATGTTCTCGGAGATCAGCTTCGCAAGGCCGCCACCGAGCTGGTAGTAGACACCGGTGGTGTTGCCGGTGGCGATGGTGAGGCGACCTCCACCGGCATGGTCGGAGGCCTCTGGGCCGGCCTGCTTACCGCCGCAGGCGGAGGCCACGAGAGTGACGACAAGAGCGGCCACGGCGAAGCGGGCGCCACGCATTCGATGGTTCATGAGGGGGTGTGTCCTTTCACGAGGCTGACCTTCGTCGCGGCACTCTCGGGGGAGAGTCGCCGGGAACGGTGTCGGTGGCGCAACAGGTGGATGACCGTCGCCACGGCGAGCACGGCGGAACCTGCGGCGATCGAGGCGGGTTCGAGGTAGAGCAGGAGCAGGGCGGCCGTGGCGCACAGCGCCCGCTCCAGCGGACCGGCCGGCCCCATCAGCCAGCCTCCGGTCGCCGCGGCGAGCGCGGAGACCGCGAGCGCGGAGACGACTGTGGTCCAGGCGATGCCCCACAGGCTGCCCTGGCCGAGGAGTTGTGCTCCGTTGTCGGTCAGGACGAACGCGAACGGGACGAGGAACGCGGGCAGGGAGTACTTCCACGTCGCCGTCATCGTGCGCATCGGGTGGCCGCCGGTGATGGCGGCGGCGGCTGCCGCCGCCAGCGCCGTGGGCGGGCTGACTTCGGACAGGACGGCGTAGTAGAAGATGAACATGTACGCCTCGTGGGTGGCGACCCCCAGCGAGATCATGGCCGGAGCGATGATCACCGCGGCGATGATGAACGAGGCGGTGACCGGGACGGCGAGCCCCAGAATGGACACCGCGACCGCCGCGAACAGCACCGTGAGAACCAGTTCGACCGTGGCGTTGTCACCGAGCACCCCGGCGGCATCGACGATGATCGAGGCCAGGTTGAGGCCGAGCCCCGTCTGCGTGACGACCGCGACGATGAGTCCGGCCGCCGTGCACGTGGCGATCACGGGCAGCACCGACCGACTGCCTTCGGCCAGCGCGGCATACAGCCGCCGGGGCGTCATCCGATGCGCCGGATCCAGGAAAGAGAGCCCGAACTGCAAGACCGTCGCGTACACCACGGCCTTGAACGGAGGCAGGCCCACCGCCATGAACCCCACGATCATGAAGAGGGAGAGGAAGTGGTAGCCGAACCGGCCCAGAAGCTTCAGCGCCGAGGCCTGTCCCACCTCGACGGCGTGGGCGCGGTGCTTGCGGGCGTCGATCTCCACCGCGAGCAGGATGCCCAGGTAGTACAGAAGCGTGGGCACCAGCGCGTACAGCAGGACAGTGAGGTAACTCGTCTTGAGATACTCGGCGATGATGAAGGCCGCGGCCCCCAGAGTCGGCGGGGACAAGATCGCGCCGATCCCGGCGGCGGCGAGGACTCCACCGGCCTGCTCCTTGGGATAGCCCGCCCGGCGCAGCACGGGCCATGCGACCGACCCCAGACTCACCGCCGTGGCGGTCCCCGATCCGGAGACCGTGCCGAGCAGGAAACCCGCGGCGGTCACCGTGCGGCCCGGAGCGGAGCGGGACCCGCGGAAGGCCGCGAAGGACAGGTCGATGAAGAACTTCCCCGCCCCGGAGTAGTCGAGGACCGCGCCGTAGATCGTGAACAGCAGGATGTAGGTGGCGGCCACGTTCAACGGCACACCGTAGATGCCGTCGGTGCCCATGAACGCGTGCGCCCCGATCGCGTCCAGGTCGAACCCGCCGTGCGCCAGCGACCAGTCGTAGGGCAACAGCCCGCCGTAGTAGGCGTACAGCAAGAACGCCGAGCAGAACGCGGGAAGGATCCAGCCGGTGGTACGCCGGCAGGCCTCCAGGACCAGCAGGATCAAGGCGATACCCGCCACGACGTCGAGGGAGGAGGGAACCTGGCGCCTCTCCAGGAACGCGTCGAACCCCAACAGCGGGTACAGACAGACGACGAGCGCGACGCCGGCCAGGAGCCAGTCGAACCAGCCCGGGTCATCTGCCGCGACCGCCTCAACGGCGGTGGACCTGGGACTGCGCCGCCACCGGAGCAACACAGCCGGGACACGCACGGAGCCGCGATGTGTGAGAAACACCAGAGGCAGCCCCGCGGCGAGAAAGATCGTCAGATAGAACTGGCTTCCCTTCGCCAGCGGGAAGAAGATCGCGTACAGCGTGAACGCGGACAGGGACACGCACACGCCGGCCACCACGGCGGATATCCGAGGCGAAAGCTTGCGGCCTGGCCGCTCCTGGTCGTACTCGGCCACCAGTTCATCGACCGTGGCCCGTGAAACTTCAGATGGCGCCGATTGCAGACTCATGCCGACCACTCCTGGGATCCGGACGATCGCTTGACCAGAAGGTGACAGCCGATACCCGTCGGCAACAGGGCTGACCCCAGGGATTAACACAGACTTAGGGCGCAGCGCACCGGGCGCATCAGAACGGCCATCGCCGCCTCGGCATCCCTCGTCCCGAAGCACCCCATGGTCGGCAGGGGTCGTGTGTATGGCCGCCGAGGACGACGACAAAAGCCGTGTCCATCGGAGCCTGCGAACCGCAGACGCGCCGCGCCACACACATCCGCAGCACTCAATACGGTGGAGGCGACCTGCATCCAGCCCTCGCGGGACCGGCGTGGCCACCCTGGGGTGTGACCTGGCCGCTTGGCCGTGCCGGCACCCGGTCGGAGGCTGCGAAGGACTGGCCGCCCGCCTCCCGCCATGACCCGATACTCAGGACACCCGACAAGATCCCTTCGCGCGGATCCCCGCCCGGGTTCGTCGTCGGGTCAGGCCCGCGGCGTCTGTTCCCGGACCCAGATGGCTATCTGTGTGCGGGAGGTGACCCCGAGCTTGGCGAGGGTGCGATGGACATGTCCCTGAGCGGTGCGAGGGGTGATGACCAGCTGAGCGGCGATCTGCTTGTCGGTCAACCCCTGCGCGACCAGCTGGGCAACGGCAGCTTCCCGTGGAGTGAGGGCCGAGTCCGGCGCCCGGGCCGCACCGGGACCGGGCACCGGCCGGCCTTGAGCGCGGGCGACGGCCTGTTCGGTGGTGAAGGCGGCTCCGGCCCGAACCCTGGCGCCGAAGCGGGCGTGGCCCAATGCCTGGAGAAGCGAGGTTTCGCATTCGGTGCGGTGGCGCCACAGCCTCCCGACTCCCGGCAGGGTGGCACCGACCTGCTTCCAGACGCTGTCGGCAGCGCCCAGGAGCTCGGCGCCTTCCGCGTACTGACCCGCGCCCGCTTGGGCCCAAGCCAGTACCTCCAGGCACTGAGCCAAGGCCAGACGGTTGTCCGTGGCGCCCGCGACACCCAGCCCCTCCCGGAGCGCGCCGACAGCCTCCTCGACGTCGCCTGCCAACCACAGGCGCAGCCCCGATAGCCACAAGGCGAAGGCGCGGGACCACTGGGCGTCGTGGGCTTCACACAGAGCCAGGCTCTCCTGGCAGAGGACCGCGGTACGCGAGTCCGCGGACAGGCAACAGGACAGGCTCAAGAGGAACAGCGTCGACCATACGTCGCCCAGGTTCCCGTGAGTCCGATACTGGTGGAGAGCCGACTCGAACAGAGGCACGGCGCGCGCGAAGTCGTCCCGGAACAGGGCGATCAACCCGTCGAACTGCTCGACGTGCGCCTTCGCCGGCGGATCACCCAACGCGTCGGCCAGCATGCGACATTCCGCCAGACGGGCCTGCGCCGAAGCGATGTCCCCGCGCAGCAGAGCCATCCATCCGTCGGCCCACAGGGCCTTCACCCTGGCCGGGCTCGGCGTACTGTCCGACGCCAGCATCCGAGCCAGCCAGTGGCGTTCCTCTTCGAGACTCCCCGCGCCCAGTCGGTGGCTCCACAAGGCCCCGGCCATCTCCAGCCCGGCACGGGCCTCACCGGAACGGGAGAGGCAGAAGTCGAGAGCGGCGCGCAGATTCGCCCGCTCCTGACGAAGGCGGGTGAACCACACGGTCTGTCTCCCGGAGAACCACTCCGCTTCGGCGAGTAGGACCAGGCTCCTGTAGTGGTCGCGATGCCGGCGAGGCACCTGCCCGGCCTCGCCTCGTTCACCCAGCCTTCCCCGACCGTACTGGCGCAACGTCTCCAGCATCCGATACCGCGCGCGCAGGTCATCACCCTCCCGGGACAGGACCGACTTGTCCACCAACCCCGTCACGGCATCCAACACCTCATCCACGCACAGACCCTCGCCCGTACCCACCCGTTCCACCGCCTCCAGGTCGAAACTGCCGGGGAAGACGGACAAGCGGGCCCACAACAGCTGCTCTCGCGGCCCACACAGGTCGAAGCTCCAGTCGACCGCCGCGCGCATGGTCTGCCGGCGAGGCAGTGCCGCTCTGCTTCCACCCGTCAGCAGCGCGAACCGGTCATCCAGCCGATCCAGGATCTGCTCGCAGGTCAGCACGCGCATACGGGCGGCAGCCAGCTCGATCGCCAGGGGAATACCGTCGAGGCGATGGCAGATCAGGGCAGCGGCCCTGCTGAACTCCGACGGCGCGTGCTCGCCGAGAGCGGCAGCCGCCCTCTCTGCGAAAAGCCGCAGCGCCTCACTATGCCCAGCCGTTGCGTCCTGCCCGGGATCGTCCGGATCCGGGGCGGACAGCGGGGACACCGTCAACAGGTGCTCTCCGGCCACGCCCAAGGCCTGCCGACTGGTGGCGACCACGTGCAGGCCCGGGGCTGATGCCAGCAACGCGTGGACCAGCAACGCACACCCTTCCAGAAGGTGTTCACAGTTGTCGAGCACCAACAGAAGCCGCTTGCCGTCCAGGAAATCGGTGAGGGTGTCCAGCGGACGCCGTCCCATGTCGTGGCCCGGTTCCAGCGCGGCCAGCACGGCGTGCTCCAGCAGTTCTTCCTTCTCCACCGACGCCAAGTCCACCAGCCATGCGCCGTCAGGGAAAGAACGCCGCACCTGCGCGGCAACTCGCAGGGCCAGCCTGCTTTTGCCCATGCCGCCAGGTCCGGTCAGGGTAACCAGCCTCGTCCGGCCCAGTAGCTGCCGCAACCGCGACACTTCTTTCCCTCGCCCGACGAAACTCGTCGTATCCGCTGGAAGATTTCCAGATTCCTTGGGTATGCGAGCCACTCGACGCCCTATCCGTTCCTGAGTACATCCGCCGACTCGGATGGTCACGCGGGCCCCTCGCGGAGCGAGCGGTCTACCGGCAGCAGTCGGCACCTGTTGGGCCGGGCATCACAAGCCTTGCTGTCGGCGGCCGCCGAGGGCTTCCGTGCCCTGACCGGATCGACCAAACGCTCAGGGGACCGCTCCCCATGCCGGTTCGTGTCATGCGCGCCCGAGCGAAAATCGGGTGAATCAACAACTCCGGTGCGCTGCAAGCGGGTTGTGGACATGGACAGTACGTCCAGAGACGGGTGGCGCACAATCCGTCGGCGGTTCCGATCGGTGCCAAGTGCCCGGGTTCCTTCGGGACGCATGGACAGACTGCTCGACACCGGGCCACGGTCCGGGTGTTCTCGGTCCGTCTGCTCGCTCTGCATGGGTGACGTCTCCGAGCCGGACACCTTGCCCACCGAGATGCCGGCCGGCCAGCCCCAATGCAGGCGGGGCCATCGTCAAACCGCAGTCAGTCCCGAAGCGCCTGGGCCCCGCGTCGACTGCCTCGTGTCAGTCCTCGACCGCTTCACGCAGGGTCGACCGTCGTTACGCAGGATGCACGTCACGAACCGGTAATTCTACGCGCGTGCATGCCTGTTGACCGTGTGCATGCTGTTCGAGTCGGCCCGGCAGAAGTCGTCAGTCGGGCCGGCAATCGGCCTCTGCACGTGCCGCACCACACGCCCAGGAGATCGCTCACAGAACCAGAATCGGCAGGAACGGAGCACCAGCGCCTGAAGGCGCGGCCACTGGCGTGATATCGGCCTTCGGGGTGGTCCTGCGTGGGACCCCGGGGCTTCAGCCCGGGAGGAGTCGCATTCCAGGACCGTAGCGCGAAGCGGCGGAGCTTTCTTCGAGAGGTGGCGTGGAGCGCTACCCCGGTCGCTTCTGGTTCTCCATGTACTCCTTGATGATCGACAGCGGGGCTCCGCCCCACAATGCCGCGAAGCGGGACGGCAACCAGAAGTGGGCGCCCCGCAGGTATCGGCGGATGTGGTTGTGAAATGGAATTCCCGGACCCCGACTTCGATGCCAAGCTCGCCCGGATCGAGTACGTGATCAACGAGCGGCCGGACCGCACCTTCGCGTTCGACGAGTTCGGCCCCTTGAGAGTTTGCCCCGTCACCGGCTCCTGCCGGGCCGAGCAGATTCGGCCCGATCGCCTTCCGGCACTCCGTCGGTGACGATGAGACGTGGGCCCGATCAACCGGCGCCGCAAAGGCGCAGACCACACCTGGGCCACCCTGAGAACGATTCGCGGGGCCCACCCGGCCGGCGCCCCGATCTACGTGATCCTGGACAACCTCTCCGCCCACCTGAACTGGCGCATCAGCCGGTGGGCGGCCCGCAACAAGGTCGAACTGTGCTTCACCCCGACCCACGCGTCCTGGGCCAACCCCGTCGAGACACACTTCGGACCGCTACGGCAGTTCGCCCTGGCCCACTCGAACCACCCCCACCACACCGTCCAGACGCGGGCCCTGCACGCCTACCTGCGCCGGCGTGCTCAGAGCGCCCGCCTCCCCGGCGTCCTCGCCGCCCAACGACGCCACGCGCCCGAATCCGCAGCAGCGAGAAAGGTACGCGCTGGGGCGGACACCTGTGTGCTCAAGCGGCCTGGCGTCACCGGCCGGACCAATGGAGGGGCCAACCCGGCAGCCAGTTGAAAGCTGCCTCCAAGCCGGTCCTGCAGGCCGGGTCAAGTTGACAGGTCCACCATGACCCGGGGGGCGTCAGCGCGGTTGTCCTGCTTCGCATGCCTCCGGGGCGGCCTCACGGAGTCCGAACGGGTGCTCGTGTGCGGGTCTCATCGGTTTCCCGGCGTCTGCCTGCCACGGCCCGTCGCCCTTGTCTTCCGCGGCCGTGGCGGTGGTGGGCGCCATCTCGAACCAGACGGCCTTTCCCGTCGGCGTGGGTGTGCTGCCCCATTCGGTGGCCATAGCCGCGATCAGCACGAGGCCGCGACCACTCTCTGCGTGGGGTGTGCAGCCACGCGGTGCGGGCAGGCCGGGTGAGGTGTCGGTTACCTCGATGCCCAGCCGGGAGCCGGTCCCCCGGACCGTGACGGTGGATGGACCGCTGGTGTGGCGTACGGCGTTGGCGAATATCTCGCTGCCC
>NZ_LGDE01000462.1 GCF_001279725.1 Streptomyces sp. WM4235
CCCCCGCTGCCCATCCCCCTGCTGACCCGCCGGGTCCGGCAGATCCAGCCCCGCCGGCGTTTGAGGCGCGGGGTCCGGGGCGGAGCCCCGAAAGCTCGGAGCAACCGGCGGAGCCCTACGCTTCCGCCCGGCCACTCGACCGCCGGGCGTCAAGCACCGCCCGCGCCTTGCGCAGCCGCAGCGCCATCTGGATCTCCAGGGCCTGCGCGGGCTTCTGCCATCCCTCGCCGAGGAGTTCCGCGATGCGCTCCAGCCGGCGCGACACCGTGTTCGGGTGCACGTGGAGTTCCTCCGCCGCGTGTGTCGGGCTGCCGCCCGAGGCGAAGTACGCGTCCAGCGTGCGGGTCAGGTCGGTGAGGCGGTCGGTGTCGTATTCCAGGACCGGCCCGATGGTCGAGGCGATGAACGCCTCCACGTCGTGGTCGGCGGACAACAGCAGTCCAAGGAAGCCCAGTTCACGCAGCGAGGCCGTACCCCCGGCCCCGTCCAGCGCGGTCAGCGCGTCCAGGCAGCGCACCGCCTCCGCGTACACCCGGGCCACTTCCCCCGGCCCGGCCGCCGGTCCGGCGGCGCCGGTGGACACGGCGTGGCCGAGCAGTGGGGACAGTTCGCCGGAGGCCCGGTGCGCGGCGGCCGAGGCGTCCGTGCCCGGGAGGACCAGCACGATGCAGCCCCGGCGGACCCCTTTGAGCCCGCCCATCCGGTACGCGTACGAGGACGCCCAGGCGACGGCCTTGCCCAGTTCCCCGCCTTCCGGTCGGGCCACCACGACCACGTGCGGCCGGTCCAGGTCGAGGCCGAGGCGGCGGGTGCGGTCCGGCAGGTGCAGGCCGACGGAGTGGGGCCGTTCCAGCAGGTCGGCGAGGAGTTCCTCGTGCACGGGCCCCTCGGCGGCGGCCGTGCCGCGCTGGATGAGCATCAGGGAGGCCACCGACTGGGCGGCGAGCTGCAACAGCCGTACATCCTCCTCCACCAGCGGCGCGGACGCGCTGAGCAGCAGCACTCCGAGGTCCTCGGCGCCCGCCAGCACGGGCGCCAACCACACGTCGCCGGGCAGGCCCACGGGGCGCCGGTCGGTCAGCGCCTGGAGCGCGGCCTTGGTCACCGCCGCCTCGTCCAGGTCGGGAAGTTCGCCGGTGACGGTCAACGGCCGTCCGCCCGGGTCACGTACCTGGAGCACTCCGTCCAGGGCGTCGGCGGTGGCCCGCGCCAGGGTGGGCAGTCCGGCGCCGTCCAGGACCAGTCCGGCCAGCCGGGCGTGGCACTCCCAGAGGTAACGGACGCGGGTGAGCGCGGTGTTGGTGCGGGAGCCGAAGACCTCCAGTTCGTGCACCTCGTCCCGGGTCTGCTCCAGCAGCCGGGCCTTCTCGATGGCGACGGCCGCCAGGTCGGCGAGGGAGAGCAGCATGCCGATCTCGTCGGGCCCGAACCGCCGTACGGCGCGGTCGGCTCCGTAGAGCGCGCCGAGGGTGGAGTCCCCGCGCCGGAGCGGGACCGCGATGATCGCGTGCAGGCCCTCGGCGCGGACCACGGCATCGATGCCGGGGGCGTGCGCGATGGCGTCGTCGTTCAGGTAGTCGGCGCTCCAGACCGGGGAGCGGCGGTCCTGGGCGATGCTGCCCAGGCCGCGGCCGGTGCCGAGTTCGAGGCCGACGTTCAGGGCGGTGGTCTCGCCCTCGGAGGTCCGTACGTAGGCGGAGCCGTCGGGGCGGCTCAGCGACAGCCAGGCCATGTCGAAGCCGAGGAGCCGGCGGGCCCGGCGGGTGATCAGCCGCAGCAGGCCGTCGATGTCGTAGGGCGAGGTCAGGTCGTGCGCGGTGTCGACCAGGGCGGTGAGCGCGGCCTCCCGCTGCTCGCGGCGCCTCGCGTTCCTGCGCACCGAGCGGGACAGGTCCACCGCGCGGGTGAGCCGGGCGAGTTCCTCGCCGTCGGCGCCGGCTTCGCGCGCTTCGAGCAGCAGGGCGTCGTAGGCGCTCTGCGGGGCTTCCGCGACGAGCAGTTCCAGTACGGCCAGCGAGCCGCCCCCGTCTCCAGGCATCCTGCTCCTCCCCCGCCCGACCAGCGCTTCTCTGTCCGGAACTCGAACCTAGGTTCCGGGTGACGGGGGGTCAAGCGGCGGCCGGGTCAGGCGAGGCTGAACCGCGGGGTCGGGCGGGGCGCGCGCAGTGCCTCGACGCGTCGCTCGGCGCGAAGCAGGTCGGCCAGGTAGGCGCCGCCGGACCGTTCGTGTCCGCCGCGCAGTCCGGCGAGTTCCAGGCGCAGTTCCCGGTCCCGTCCGAGGAACAGTTCGGCCTCGACCCACTGTCCGAGCACGGCGCGCCGGTCGGCGTCCAGGACGGCGACGCGGCCGGCCAGCCAGGGGCCCGCGTCGATGCCGGCGAGGGCGGGGCCGGTCCAGAGGTCGAGGGCGCGGCGCAGCCTGCGGGCCGCCTGTTCGAAGTCGCCCCGGCTCATGGCGCGATAGCCGGCGCCCGCCTCCCGTTCGAACTCCTGGGCGTCCGATCGACCGCCGCCGGTGTCGAGAACATACCCGCCGGACCGCGCGGAGAGCACCGTCCGGGCATCGCGTACCGATCCGATGGCCTGGGCCTGCGTGAACCGTTCGCGCAGCAGACGCACGGCGGTGAGCAGGACGGACCGGGCGTTCGCGGTCGGGGTGCGGTGGGCCAACTCGTCGGCGAGCACACGGATCGGCACGACCCGGTCGGGGCAGGCGGCGAGGGCGGCCAACAGGTGACGGGACTCCGGTGTGGGCGCCGTGACGGGCACGCCGTTCTCGCTGACGCGCAGCTTTCCGAGCAGCTCGATGTCCACGTATCCCCCCCGGGTCCGATGAAAAATAATACCCGGAAGGATTTTTTTGGGAAGAGGTCGGTTGGGGAGAGCGTGTGAAGGGGGTGTCAGGCCGTCACCGGCTCCCCCCGCTCCTCGCTCTCGACCACTGCGGGCGGGACGCCCGTGGGGCAGTCGGCCAGACACTCGTGTCGGCCGTGCGGACCGTACAGCGCGCGGGCGCCCCGCCCCGGGGCGGTGTCCAGCCGGATCGCCAGGGCCGGGACGACCATGCTCGGGAGAATGTGGCTGTACATCTCGGAGGCCTGGGGGTCCAGGTCGATACCGAGCGTCCAGGCCATCCTGTTCAGTCCGGCGAACGAGCCCACGGCCAGCCGCGAGGGAACCACCGGGTCCACGTCCGGCAGGAGTTCGCCCCGCCGTTTCGCCTCCGTCAGCACCTCCGTGTGCAGCTCGATCCAGGCCGTGTACGGCGCCGCCTGGTCGAGTTCGCGACCGGCCCAGTCCAGGGTGAGCCGTGCGCTGGCCCGCATCAGCACGTCGTGCCGGAGCTGGTGGGCGAAGATCATCCCCATGTCGATGAACTCCTGCACCTTGTGACTCTGGGGGAGGGCCTGCGGCTGACCCTGGTTCTGCGCGTCCACGACGGCCTGCGCCAGGTCGTCCTTCGAGTCGAAGTGGAAGTAGAGGGCGCCCTTGGTGACCTTGGCGATGTTGACGATGTCGGAGAGCTTCGCCGCCTCGTAGCCGTGCTCCTCGAACACCACCGCCGCCGCCTGCAGGATGGCCTGGCGGGTACGGACCGCCCGTTCCTGCTTGACCTGGGGTCGTTCCGTCCTCATGGCTGCCGCCTCTCCTGCCCCACCGCCATTACATAACCGCGGGTACGTTCCTGTGGGTAGATTCCACACCATGGCCGGGCGGCAGTCCACCGGCGTATGTCACCTCCGCCGGGTCCCGGCGCGACGGGCACACGCGAAAGGGGCCCGCCGGCCCCCATGGGACCGACGAACCCCTCTACCGGGTACGGGCCGGACTACTTCAGCCGGGTACCGGTGGAACGCAGGTTGGTGCACGCCTCCGCGACGCGCGCGGCCATGCCCGCCTCGGCGGCCTTGCCCCAGGTGCGGGGGTCGTACTTGGACTTCGTGCCGACCTCGCCGTCGACCTTCAGCACCGCGTCGTAGTTGCGGAACATGTGGTCCACGACGGGGCGGGTGAAGGCGTACTGGGTGTCGGTGTCGAGGTTCATCTTCACGACGCCGTTCTCCAGCGCGGTGGCGATCTCCTCGGCGGTGGAGCCCGAACCACCGTGGAAGACGAAGTCGAACGGCGAGGGCTTGCCGTACTTCTCGCCGACGCCGGCCTGGAGGTCCTTGAGGAGCTCGGGGCGCAGGACCACGTTGCCCGGCTTGTACACGCCGTGCACGTTGCCGAAGCTGGCGGCCAGCAGGTAGCGGCCCTTCTCGCCCAGGCCCAGGGCCTCGGCGGTACGGATCGCGTCGTCGACGGTGGTGTACAGCTCGTCGTTGATCTCGTGGCTGACGCCGTCCTCCTCGCCGCCGGTCGGGGTGATCTCGACCTCAAGGATGATCTTCGCGGCGACGGCCTTGGCGAGCAGCTCCTGGCCGATGGCCAGGTTGTCGGCCAGGGTCTCGGCGGAGCCGTCCCACATGTGCGACTGGAAGAGCGGGTTCAGGCCGCGGGCCACGCGCTCGGCGGAGATGTCGAGCAGCGGGCGGACATAGCCGTCCAGCTTGTCCTTGGGGCAGTGGTCGGTGTGCAGCGCGACGGTGATGTCGTACTTGGCGGCGACGATGTGCGCGAACTCGGCCAGGGCGACCGCGCCGGTGACCATGTCCTTGTTGTGCTGGCCACCCAGGAACTCCGCACCACCGGTGGAGATCTGGATGATGCCGTCGCTCTCGGCCTCCGCGAAGCCGCGCAGGGCAGCGTGCAGGGTCTGGGACGAGGTCACGTTGATGGCCGGGTAGGCGAATTTTCCTGCCTTCGCCCGGTCGAGCATCTCGTTGTAGACCTCGGGGGTTGCGATGGGCATCTGTCCGCTCCTTGGATGTGCGGGGAGTGTGCTTATTGCGGGCCCTGACCTGGGGGCGACGTCATCGTCGACCCCATCCTTCCAGACTCCGCGCGACACTCCACCCCACCGTCCACGCCACATGCGAAAACCGGGCGGGACGTTTCACGTGAAACATTCCGCCCGGCCACGAAAGAGCAGGTCAGAGCGCGATAAGAAGCCTTCGGGGGCCACCGCCCCCACGTGGTCGGGCCGGCCGGAAGCCGGTCGCACCCGACCCTGGGGGGGCCGCCTGGTGAGACGGCGACGACCGACCTGGGTCCCGGCAGGGTCCGAAGGAGACGGCCTAGGAGAAGCCGAGGTCCTCGAGGCGGTATCCGGTGAGGTAGGGCAGGCCCGCCTCGGCGATGGCCTCGGCCGCGCCCCGGTCCACGATGGTGGCGACGGCGACGACCTCGCCGCCGGCCTCGCGGACCGCCTCCACGGCGGTCAGCGGGGAACCGCCGGTGGTCGAGGTGTCCTCGACGACCAGGCAGCGCTTGCCCTTGACGTCGGTGCCCTCGATACGGCGCTGCATGCCGTGCGCCTTCTGCGCCTTGCGCACGACGAAGGCGTCCAGGCACCCGCCGCGCGCGGCGGAGGCGTGCAGCATCGAGGTCGCGACCGGGTCGGCGCCCAGCGTGAGGCCGCCGACGCAGTCGAAGGCGAGGTCGGCGGTCAGGTCGAGCATGACCTGACCGACCAGCGGGGCGGCCTCGCCGTCGAGGGTGATCCGGCGGAGGTCGATGTAGTAGTCGGCTTCCCGCCCGGAGGAGAGGGTCACCTTGCCGTGCACGACGGCCTTGTCCTTGATCTGCTGCAGAAGCGCATCCCGTACGTCACTCATGGCGTCGAGCTTAATTGCGCGCTACCCGAGCCGCCGCCACGTCCACGTCGTGGAGATCTCCAGCGGGTCCACGGGCGTGACCAGCCGGGGGAGCGTGTTCAGCCCGTTCGGGGGGCCGGACTGCGGCTCGACGCAGACGGCCTCGGCCTGCTCGTCGTAGACGACCACCCACTCGTCCCGGCTGGTGATCCGCAGCTCCAGCGCGTCGGGCCAGGTGAGGGTGACGTCCACGCCGTCCGGCATCCCGAAGCAGTCGTCCCAGGGGCCGGGCTTCGGGTCGACGCGCCGCCCGGTGGGGAGGTGGTCGGCGCCGCGCTCCTCCTGCCAGGCCGCCTCGAAGCCGATCCGGACCTCCGGCCCGTCGGCGGCCAGGGTGCGGTTGAACCACGGGTGCCAGCCGGCCTGGGCCGGGAAGGAGTCCTCGTACGTCTCCACGCCCAGGGTGAGCGTCAACGCGTCCTCGCCCAGTTCGAAGATCTGGGTGACCTTGCCGCTGTGCGGCCACGGGTCGCGGAGGTCGTACGTGAAGGCGGCGCGGGTGGCGTCGGCGCCTCCCGGCCGCCACGCCGCGTCCCGGCCGAAGCCGTGGATGGCGTGCGGCGGTTGGTTCTGCGGCATCTGGTGGACGGCGCCGCCGTCACGGAACCGCCCGTCCCCGATGCGCCCGCACCACGGAACCATCGGGAAGGACCCGTACCGGGGGCCCTGTCGCAGGAGTTCGGTCCCGTCGACGCGCAGACTGCTGATCCGGCAGCCGTTCTCCTGGTCGATCGTCAGCTCGGCGCCGCCGGCGCTCAGTCGCGTACTCATACGGCCGACCCTACGGGTGCCGGAGGTCCCACGTGCCCCGGGGCATACCTCACGTCACACCGCGCCCCGGACGGAAGTCAGCGACGGCGACGCAGCACCCGGCCGACCACCACTGCGGAGGCCACGGCAAGGGCGGCGGCGGGGGCCAACCAGCGCAGGTTGACTCCGGCCGCGCCGGCGGCGGGAGCCGGGACGGGGGCGTAGCGGCCACGCGGCGGCGCGTGGTCCACCTCCTCGGCGCTCCGGCCGATCATCGTGCGGCGGGCGTGGGCCGCCTCGGCCGGGGGCCGTGCGGGACCACCAACCTCGCCGAACTCGCCTTCCAGGAAGGGATCGAGGGACGGGGGCGGCACGTCGGTGTCGAAGACGGACGCGGTGACCCCGTCGTCCTCGGTCCCTTCGGCGTCCTCGGCATCCTCGGTGTCCTCGGTGTCCGCCTCGAATCCGGCGTCCTCGGCGTCGGCCGCCCGATCCGCCTCCTCCGCGTCGGCCGGGCGATCCGAGGCCTCCACATCGGCGTCGGGAACGGCGTCGGCCACCGGCTCCACGGCGGCGCCGGCCGTGGCGGCGAGCTGCGCGGCGGTGCGGTCCAACAGCCGCTGCACGGCGGTGGCGGTGGCCTCGGGGGCGAACCCGGCGGCCCGGCCGTCGACGGTCGCCCCGCCGGTGAACTCCAGTCGGGTCCCGTCCCCCTGGGGGGTGAGTCGCAGCAGGAGGGAAAGCGTGACGGTGCCGCTGCCCCGGGCCTCGGTGCCCTCGCCCTCGACGGCGAACCGGTCGGGGTCCCGTTCGGTGACGGTGAGGGAGCCCCGGTAGGTCACGGTGTGGCCGCCGATCCGCGCCTTCAGCCGGCCCGACAGCGGCCCGGTGTCGGTGTCGGCGTCCTGTTGGAACCCGGGTACGCAACGGGCCGTACGGACGGGATCACGCAGCACGGCCCGGAGGTCGTCTGCGGGTACCGGAACGAACACCTGATGCTCCATGCGGTCGAGCCTACCGACGAGACCCGCCCGCGCGCCCGATCCGGCACCAGGTGCCCGCGCCGGTGGCCCGTTCCCGATCTTGCCGGCGGCCCCCGCGTCCCACGGCCGTGTGCCCGGGGCCGGGCGCGACCGTGCGGGGCCGGCGCGGGCCCGCGCCACGGTGACGGCGGGGCCAAGGGGCTGTCCCGCGATCCCTGGCGGGACAGCCCTCAGGAATACCTCGGGTGCGGGAGGGTGGAGGGCGGCAGCCCGTCCAGGCGGGTGCGCTCGGCGTCCCGGGTCGCGTCCTGGAGCGCGCGGGTGGACAGCGAGCGCAGCCCCGGCGTGTCGCGGTCGACCCGCAGCTCGGGAACGACGGCGCGGGCGGCGAGGACGAAACCCCAGTCCTGCGGTGGGCCGACGCCGCCGCCGGGGGTGCGGTCGGGTCCGGCGGCGAAGCCGGTGAGGCGGCCGCCCGCGCTGTAGGGGGTGGTCCGCAGGCCGGCGGCGCGCAGGGTGCTCTCGACGGTCCAGTAGGTGCGTGGCCGGCCGGCCAGCGGCCCCGCGTGCACGGCGATCCGGCCGCCGGGGCGCAGGGCCCGCGCCGCCAGCCCGTAGAACTCCTGCGAGTACAGCTTCGTGCTGGGGGTGATGCCGGGGTCGGGGAGGTCGGAGACGATCACGTCGAAGCGGTCCCGGCCGCCCCGACCGCGCAGCCAGCGGAACGCGTCCTGGGTGACGACTCCGAGCCGGGGATCCGCGTACGCCCGCGCGTTGAGCCGCGAGAGCATCGGGTCGGTGCGGGCGAGCCGGACCACTCCCGGGTCGAGTTCGACGACGGTGACGGAGGCGACGTCCGGGTAGCGCAGGACCTCGCGGGCGGCGAGCCCGTCGCCGCCGCCGAGGACGAGGACCCTGGTGTGCGGGCCGGTCATCGCGGGGTGGACGAGTGCCTCGTGGTAGCGGTACTCGTCGTAGCCGCTGACCCGTAGCCGGCCGTCGAGGTACAGGTCGAGGGAGCGCGGGGAGCCGGTGCCCGGCCCGGTGAGCACGAGTTCCTGGACGCCGGTCTGGACGGCGACCCGCACCTCCCCGCCGTAGACGGCACGCCGGGCGACCCGCTCGAAGTCGTCGGCGAGGACGGTCGCGGAGGCGAGGACGGCCACGACGGTCACGTTCGCGCAGATCAGCAGCCAGCGGGAGCGCCGGCTGAGGTCGTGGCGGAACAGCCACAGCACGAGTCCGCCGCCGGCGAGGGTGTTGACGGTGCCGGTGAGCAGGGCGCCGGTGAGTTGGCCGAGCAGCGGCAGCAGCAGGAACGGGAAGGCGAGCCCACCGACCAGGGCGCCCACGTAGTCGGCGGCGAACAGGTCGGCGACGGCGCCGCCCGCGTCCTGTCTGCGGATGCGCTGGATCAGGACCATGAGCAGCGGGATCTCCGCGCCGATGAGCACCCCGATGGCGAAGGAGAACGCGACGAGCGCGGGTCTGGACTCCCCCAGCCAGGCGAAGCTCGCGTACAGGGCCATCGCGGAGAGCCCGCCGATCAGCGCGAGCGCGGCTTCGATGGCGCCGAAGCCGAAGGCGGGCCGACGCCTGAGCCGTTTGGCGAGGAGCGAGCCGACGCCCATGGCGAAGACCATGACGGACAGCACGATCGACGCCTGGGTGACGGAGTCGCCGATCAGGTAGGAGCCGAGGGCGAGCAGCTCCAGTTCGTAGACGAGCCCGCAGGCGGCGCATACGAACACGGTGGCCAGGACGAGGAGCCGGCCGGTCCGGGGCCGTACGGGCAGGGCGGCCGGACGGGTCGCCACGCCCCGTGACTCCGGAGCCGGCAATACCCGGCGCGGGACGGAACGGTCGATCATGAAGCGAACCGTACGTCACCGCCCACTCGCACCCTGTCACCCACATGGGTGCAAGTGGCGTACTGATCCGCCCAGTTGGCGTAACCCGGGCGCAACCACCGGCGCCACGAGGGCCGGTGGGTCGCGGGCCGCGAACGCCCTCGACCGACAGGACCCGACCGGCCCCGACAGGACCCGCCGAGCCCCGACCGGCCCCGACCCCCGACGGGAACGGCCTACAGCAGCGCGGCCGTCGCCTCGGGGGTGGTCGCGGTCGGCGACCCGGTCCGCATGCCCACCCGGGTACGCGTGGCCACCAACTGCCCTTCCTGCGGGTACGCGTGCCAGGTCCGCCAGCGGACCTGGCCCTCGTACCGCTGCGCGAGCAGGGCGGTGAACGCGTGCGGGCTTCCCGGGAAGGTCCCGGCGAGCCCGTTCGGGTGATCCGCGACCAGCGCGAGCAGTTCCTGCGCCCTCCCGGCGAACGAGCCGCGCGACAGGGTCTCCACGCGGGCGGCGAACTCGTACTCCCAGTCGCCGACCCGCTTGGCCACGCCGAGCGGCAACGGTGTGCTGCTGCCGGGCATGCAGGCGACGGTCTCCGAACAGAGCACCTCGCCCTCCTCCAGAAGGACCTGGTGGGAGGCCCCGAGCAGGCGCAACTCCACGTTCGCCCCGTCGAGCCGGAGGTTCAGTACGGCCAAGGCGGGCAGCCGCTCCCGACCCAGGGCCCAGGCGAGATCGGCGGCACGCGTGTCGGTATAGGTGGTCTGGAGGGTCGTGAGCATGAGTCGGCTCCGCAAACGCGCGAGGGAGAGGTGGCCGGGGCCCGCCAGCGGTGGTCAACGGGTGGGGGGACACCGGCACGGGTCCACAGGAAGTCCAGGGAGGTCCGAGGACTGGTCTACTCAACCGAGGGAATCATGAAAGGCACGGCACTCACAGCGTTTTTACCCAACTTGACGGGGTTTACATCCCCCCGGGGGCTACACAGTTCACGTGTTCAACAACGTGCCCCCCGTACGCCGTAACAAGCAGCCGAACAAGGAGACGCCCGAGGGAAGTTGTCCCCGCTGGGCGTCTCTTTTACTCGGGTCCGGCTCCGACCGTGTTCGTCAACTGGACCCGCAGCCCCCGCCCCCGCAGGACGAACCGCAGGAAGAGGACGACGAGCCGCAGGAGGACGACGAACCACAGGAGGATCCGGTCGAACACCCACCTGAAGATCCTCCCCCGGCCCAGTGGCTTCCGCCACTTCGGCGGCGGGCCGCGCCGCCCGCCTTGACGGCCGCCCTGACGATCCCCACGACCACGAGCGTGAACACGCCCACTCCGACGAGCACTGCGATCAGCACCATCTTCGGCCCCTCTCTGACACCCCGGTCCCCCGGGGCCCGGGATCCCCGCGTCCCGTGTGCCGGGGAGATTCCCTCAGGCCATCGGCGTCAAAGCACACTTGAGCAACTCCAGAGGTTGCCCGCAGGATGGCCGTCATGAGCGCACCCGCGGCCGGCAGCCGCCCCTTCCTCAACCGCAGCCTGGCGGTCTTCGGCACCACGATCTTCGCGGAGATGTCGGCGCTGGCCGCCCGCACCGGATCGATCAACCTCGGTCAGGGCTTTCCCGACACCGACGGTCCCGCCGAGATCGCCGAGGCGGCCGTGCGCGCGATCCGGGACGGCAAGGGCAACCAGTACCCGCCCGGCCCCGGCGTCCCCGAGCTGCGCACCGCCATCGCCCACCACCAGGAGCGCTTCCACGGACTCGCGTTCGACCCCGACACGGAGGTCCTCGTCACGGCGGGCGCGACGGAGGCCATCGCGGCCTCCCTGCTGGCCCTGCTGGAGCCGGGCGACGAGGTCATCGCCCTGGAGCCGTACTACGACTCCTACGCCGCCTGCATCGCCATGGCGGGGGCCGTCCGCGTACCGCTGACCCTGCGCGCGCCGGACTTCCGTCTCGACGTCGACGCCCTGCGCGCCGCCGTGACCCCGCGCACCCGGTTGCTGCTGCTGAACACCCCGCACAACCCGACCGGCACGGTGCTGACCCCGGCGGAACTGGCGGCCGTCGCGGAACTCGCGATCGAGCGGGACCTGCTCGTCGTCACCGACGAGGTCTACGAGCACCTGGTGTTCGAGGGCACCCACGTACCGCTGGCCTCGCTGCCCGGCATGCGCGAGCGCACGGTGACGATCTCGTCGGCCGGCAAGACGTTCTCGTTCACCGGCTGGAAGGTCGGCTGGGTCACCGCCCCGCCCGCCCTGACGGCGGCGGTCCGCTCCGCGAAGCAGTTCCTGACGTACGTCGCCTCGGGCCCGTTCCAGTACGCCATCGCGGAGGCCCTGGCGCTTCCGGACTCCTACTACGACACGTTCCGCGCGGACCTCGCCGCCAAGCGCGACATCCTCGCGGACGGCCTGACGGCGGCCGGCTTCGAGGTCTACCGGCCCCAGGGCACCTACTTCATCACCACCGACATCACCCCCCTCGGGGAGAAGGACGGGCTCGCCTTCTGCCGCGCCCTGCCCGAACGCTGCGGTGTGGTCGCCATCCCCAACCAGGTCTTCTACGACGACCGGTCCGCCGGCGCCACCCAGGTCCGCTGGGCGTTCTGCAAGCGGGAGGACGTCCTGCGCGACGCCGTCGACCGCCTCGGGCGGCTGTAGGACCCCCGTCGCGGTCCCCCGGTCGCGGGAACGCGAGAGCCCGGGCGCGCATCGGGGTCGTGGTGACCCCGATGTCGTCCGGGCTCTCGTGCGGCCGCGGGGCGTACCTGCTCCTCGTGGCGCGCGTACCGCTGTGGGGGCGACTAGTTGTTGTCGTCGCCCTTGTCTTCTTCGCCCTCGGCGGAGTCGACGTCCTTCTCGAGGCCGAGCTGCTCGACGAGCCACTTGTCGAACTCGATCGAGGCACGGACCCAGCTGACCGTGGAGGACACGAAGTGCTCCAGGCTGACGCCGGTACCGATCAGCATCTGCGCCTCACCGATCAGGCGGACCGAGCCGTCGTCGTGCGTGTGGCTGTAGACCTTCGGCCACAGGGTGCGACGGTTCCAGTCGTCGATCGTCTCCAGGAGCTGCGGCTTGTCCTCGATCTCGTGCGGGCGGTCGTAGAAGGTCCGCACCGAGAAGACCTGCTGCTCGTCCTCGCCGCGGAACATGAAGTACGTGCGGAACTCCTCCCACGGCGCCGCGAGGTCACCCTCGTCGTCGACGACGTACTTGAGCTCCATCTGTTCCAGCAGCTGCTTGACCAGATCCTGGTCGGGGACGACGGGGCCCGCCGGTCCTGTGGCCTGCGGATCGGGCTGCTGCCCTCCGAAGTTCGGAATCGAGGCCGGGTCGATGCTCACCGTGTACTTCCCTTCGTGCGGATGAACCACATCCTCCACCATCGGTCCCACCCCGTGTCCAGCCCCGCACGCACGATCCGCTCCGGGCGGACACGAGTAGGACTCAGGTAAGGAGGACGGGGCCCCACACGACCCGGCGCGTGGCCGCTCGTCGCGGGGGCGGCGGGGGCCCGGATCCTTCGGCCCCCACCGCCCAGGGTACGACCGACAGGGCCTAGAGGACCTTGCCGACCAGCAGGTCTTCCCCGGCCACGGCCACCCGTACGGTGTCGCCGTCCCTGACCTCGCCGGACAGGATCTCCTTCGCGAGGCGGTCCCCGATGGCCGTCTGGATCAGCCGGCGCAGGGGTCGGGCGCCGTACGCCGGGTCGTTGCCCTTGTCCGCCAGCCAGGCCAGCGCCTCGGGGGTGATGTCCAGGGTGAGGCGGCGGGCGGCGAGCCGCTTGGCGAGGCGGTCGATCTGGAGCCGCGCGATGTGGGCGAGCTCGTCCCTGCTCAGGGCGGAGAAGACCACCAGGTCGTCGAGGCGGTTGAGGAACTCCGGCTTGAAGGAGGCCCGGACCACGTCCAGGACCCGTGCCTTCTTGTCCTCCTCGGAGGTCGCCGGGTCGACCAGGAACTGGCTGCCCAGGTTCGAGGTCAGGATCAGGATCGCGTTGCGGAAGTCGACGGTGCGGCCCTGGCCGTCGGTGAGGCGGCCGTCGTCGAGCACCTGGAGCAGGACGTCGAAGACCTCGGGGTGCGCCTTCTCCACCTCGTCGAGCAGGACGACGCTGTACGGGCGGCGCCGGACGGCCTCGGTGAGCTGGCCGCCCTCCTCGTACCCGACGTAGCCGGGAGGGGCGCCGACCAGGCGGGCCACGCTGTGCTTCTCGCCGTACTCCGACATGTCGATGCGGACCATGGCCCGCTCGTCGTCGAAGAGGAAGTCCGCGAGGGCCTTGGCCAGCTCCGTCTTGCCGACGCCCGTGGGGCCCAGGAAGAGGAACGAGCCGGTCGGGCGGTCCGGGTCGGCGATGCCGGCGCGGGTGCGGCGCACCGCGTCGGAGACGGCCCGCACGGCCTCGGACTGGCCGATCAGACGGCGGCCCAGCTCCTCCTCCATGCGCAGGAGCTTCTGGGTCTCGCCCTCCAGGAGCCGGCCGGCGGGGATGCCGGTCCAGGCGCCCACCACGTCCGCGATGTCGTCGGGGCCGACCTCGTCCTTGACCATGCTGTCCTTGGAGGTCCCGGCCTTGGTGGCCTCTTCCTCCTCCTCGGTGGCCTCCGCCAGCTCGCGCTCCAGCGTCGGGATCTCCCCGTAGAGCAGCTGGGAGGCGGTGTCGAAGTCGCCGTCGCGCTGGGCGCGCTCGGCCTGCCCGCGCAGGTCGTCGAGGCGTTCCTTGAGTTCGCCGACGCGGTTGAGGGACTGCTTCTCCTTCTCCCAGCGGGCGGTCAGGCCCCGCAGGTCCTCCTCCTTGTCGGCGAGGTCCTTGCGGATCTTCTCCAGCCGTTCGAGGGAGGCCGGGTCGGACTCGTTCTTCAGCGCCAGTTCCTCCATGCGCAGCCGGTCCACGGAGCGCTGGAGCTCGTCGATCTCCAGCGGGGAGGAGTCGATCTCCATGCGGAGCCGGGACGCGGCCTCGTCGACGAGGTCGATGGCCTTGTCGGGCAGGAAGCGGGAGGTGATGTACCGGTCGGAGAGGGTGGCCGCGGCGACCAGGGCGCTGTCGTTGATGACCACCTTGTGGTGGGCCTCGTAGCGGCCCTTGAGCCCGCGCAGGATCGCGATGGTGTCCTCGACGGTCGGCTCCGCCACCAGCACCTGCTGGAAGCGGCGCTCCAGCGCCGGGTCCTTCTCGATCCGCTCGCGGTACTCGTCGAGCGTCGTGGCACCGACCATGCGCAGCTCGCCGCGGGCCAGCATGGGCTTGAGCATGTTGCCCGCGTCCATGGCGGAGTCCCCGCCGGCGCCCGCGCCGACGACGGTGTGCAGCTCGTCGATGAAGGTGATGATCTGGCCGTCGCTGGACTTGATCTCCGCGAGGACCGTCTTCAGTCGCTCCTCGAACTCGCCGCGGTACTTGGCGCCCGCGACCATGGCGCCGAGGTCGAGGGAGACCAGCCGCTTGTTCTTCAGCGATTCGGGGACGTCGCCCTTGACGATGCGCTGGGCGAGGCCCTCGACGACGGCGGTCTTGCCGACGCCGGGCTCGCCGATGAGGACCGGGTTGTTCTTGGTGCGGCGCGACAGGACCTGCACGACCCGCCGGATCTCCTGGTCGCGGCCGATCACCGGGTCGAGCTTGCCCTCGCGGGCCGCCGCGGTGAAATCGGTGCCGAACTTCTCCAGGGCCTTGTACTGACCCTCGGGGTCGGGGCTGGTCACCCGGCGTCCTCCTCGTGCTTCCTCGAATGCGGCCAGCAGCTTCTTCGCCGTCGCGCCCTGGGTGGAAAGGAGCTCGCCGGCCGCGCCGCCCTTGGCGGCGAGGGCGATGAGCAGGTGTTCGGTGGAAAGGTAGTCGTCTCCGAGCTTCCCGGCCGTCTCGTCGGCGTCGGCGAGCACGGCGAGCAGCTCGCGGGTGGGCTGCGGGGGCGCGACGGTGGAACCCGTCACGCTGGGCAGGGCGGCGAGCAGGCGTTCCGCGCCGGCGCGGACCTCTACCTGGTCGGCGTCGGTCGCGGCGAGCAGGTCGGTGACGTTCTCGTTGTCCTCGCCGGCGAGCAGGGCCAGCAGCAGGTGCGCGGGGGTCAGGTCCGGGTGGCCGTCCTTGACGGCCCTGCGGGTGGCGGCGTTCAGCGCGTCCCGGCTCTTGTTGGTCAGCTCGGCTTCCACTGCGGCTTCTCCTCTCCGTCGCGATACAGGGGCATGACACATATAGCGTGCACAAAGTTGAGTCTATTCCACTCAAGGCGGTGTGTGGTGCGGCATCTCGTACTCTTCGGGCCATGCCTGGTTCGAAGACACCCCAAGACGTACTCAACCCGACGCCGGAGTACCTCGCCTTCTGGCGGGAGCGGCACGTCTGCACCCTGACCACCCCGCGGCCCGACGGCAGCCCGCACGTGGTGCCGGTCGGCGTGACGTACGACCCCGAGGCGGGGCTGGCGCGGGTGATCAGCAACCGGCACAGCAAGAAGATCCGCAACGTCCTGGCGGCGCCGGACGCGACTGCGCGGGTCGCGGTCTGCCAGATGGAGGGCCGGCGCTGGGCCACGCTGGAGGGCCGCGCGGTGATCCGCACGGACGAGGCCTCGGTGGCGGAGGCGGTGGCGCGCTACGCGGAGCGCTACGGGCGGACGCCCTCGCCGAACCCGGACCGGGTGGTCATGGAGATCACCCTGGACCGCGCGATGGGACGCGGCTGACCCGGGGGCAGACCCCGGCGCGGGCGCCCCGGGCGCAGGCGTGGGCGCGGGGGCTGACGTGGGGACGGACGCGAAACTGACCGATGTGTTTGTCCGGTTCAACCACTGGACGCGGACAGCACAACGGCGCCATCGTGGTCAGGTCCACGATGGCGCCGTTGTGTGGGGGTAGTGCCTGAGCGATCTGCAACGACGGGGGAATCGCTTCAGGCACTTCGGGGGGTGGCGGCGGTGATGTCGGGTTCGAAGAGTTGGTGGTCCCGCTGGTCGAGATTGACGAAAACCATGCCGTACCGCACTTCGCAGCGGACGGGCTGCGGTGCGCCCCGGGGGCGGCGCAGACAGCGGTAGGCACGGACGTCTTCGTCCTCCTCGCGCGCGACGACGATCGGCTGGCCGAACAGGGTGACCATCAACGAGTCACCGGCGTGGGGGATCGCGGTGGCAAGGTCGATGAACTGCCACCCGGACCGGTACGCCGAAGCCATCTCGCGTCGGAAGTCTCGGTCGTCGGGGGTCATCAGACGGCCATCACAGGCAGAGCGGTCCAGCCGGAGTCCGACGCGCCGGAGGGCGCGCTGGTCCAGCCGCTGTCCGACAGGCGCGAGGGCGCGCTGGTCCAGCCGGAGTCACCCACCTGGATCCTGGTCCACCCGCTGTCCGCCTTGCCGGACGGGCCGTTGGTCCAGCCCGAGTCGACGGCCGGCAGCACGGTCCAGCCAGAGTCCGCCTTGCGGGTCGGGCCGTTGGTCCAGCCGGAGTCACCGGCCGGCAGCACGGTCGGTCCCGCGTCCGCCTTGCCGGACGGACCATGGGTCCAGCCGGAGTCACCGGCCGGCAGCACGGTCCATCCGCTGTCCGACTTGCCCACCGGCGCGCCGGTCCAGCCACTGTCGCCGGTCAGAGCGGTGCCCCCCGCGTCACTTTCGACGGCACCGACTACCCCAAAGACCGCAACAGCGGAGAAACCAACGGCAAGCGCCGAGCGAAGCATTCTCTTATACATGGTCGGCTTCGTCCTCACTTGATGGAATCCTCTCCCCCGCCACACAGACGATGGCTCATTCAGGCACGTCAATGCCACAGGGACGATGCATCATGTTCTTGCATGTTCAGGACCCTGGGGGGTGGAGATTTGCCCAAAAGTGCGACAAACCCGACTCATCCCCACTCCGTCACGTCCCTGTGCCCTGAGGGAACGCGGCTGTACACGGCTGCGCTCAGCGCCGGCCGGATCGCTCGGAGCGAGGTTCAGCAGGCCCCCTGCCTGCTTGAATTCGCCCTGGTGCAGCCTGACCCGGATGACGCGAACCAGCTCCGCCCGGTTCCCCCGTCCGTCGCGCTGGCGCAACGGCTGCATCCGATTGAACGCGAGATCCAGGACAGACGACGTACGGCTGTAGATCTCACCGATGCTTTTGAGCCGTTTCTGACCATCAGTGCGCAGAACCCGGCGAACACCCACGCCATCACGGTCCTGGAGGGTTTCGAGCGGATCAACGCCGCGTTGGACCTGGCGACGGCCGAGTGCCACACGGAGATGCTGACCATCCAGCCGGGCGGTGCGCGGCCCTCCCTGGCCCTCACACAGGCCCTGGAGCGGGACGCCCCGCTGATCGACCGGGGCATCAGCATCAGGACGCTGTACCAGCACACGGCGCGGCACAGCCAGGGCACGCTGGCGTACGTGGACCGGATCTCCGCGGGGAAGGTGGAGATCCGCACTCTGGAGGAGCTCATCGAGCGACTCATCGTCTTCGACCGCACGGTGGCGTTCATCCCGGTCAGCGACGACCGGAGGGTGGCTCTGGAGCTGCGGCACCCGGGGCTCGTCGACTACCTCATCAAGGTGTTCGAGCAGCTCTGGCGGCGTGCCGTGCCCCTGAGCGAGGAGGTCACCTACACGCACATGCACGACGGCATCACCGGCGTGCAGCGGTCCATCGCGCAGCTCCTGGTCGAGGGGCACGTGGACGAGGCCATCGCCCGCCGGCTGGGAATGAACGTACGAACCTGCCGTGCGCACATCGCCCGGCTGGCCACGGCCCTGGGCAGCGGCAGCCGGGCACAGCTCGGTTTCCTGATCGCCCAGTCCGGCATCCTGCACAGCTCGGCCCCGCACCTCCCGGAGGACGAGGCCGACCACGGCGGCCACGCCAACCACCTGTAGCGACGCGGAAGGCCCCGCCCGGGTGATCCGGGCGGGGCCTTCGCGCGTCGAACGGCGGTGTCGCGTGCCGGTGTCGGGCGGCGGTGTCAGTCCATCGGGCGCTTGGGGCGCCAGACGACCAGGGCGCTGCCCGGCTGCGGCGGCTGGTACGGGACCAGGTCGCGGCGGTACGAGGCGTGCACCTGGGCCTCTCGGGCCTGGAGCGCGGCGGCCGCGCCGTCCACGGCCGTGGACAGTTCGGCCACGCGCTGTTGGAGGGCGGCGACCTGGTTCTCCAGTTCGATGATCCGCTTGATGCCGGCCAGGTTGATGCCCTCGTCCTGGGACAGCGCCTGCACCGTGCGGAGCAGCTCGATGTCCCTGGCCGAATATCGACGTCCGCGGCCGGCCGTCCGGTCCGGGGAGACCAGACCGAGACGGTCGTACTGACGCAGGGTCTGCGGATGCAGTCCCGAGAGCTGGGCGGCCACCGAAATCACATAGACCGGGGTCTCATCAGTGAGCTGATAAGCCCCGCCCAACCGGGACTGTCTGCGGCGGCCGTCCATGTCATGCTCCCTTCGCGGACTCGAACAGCGCGGCGCGCGGGTCCTGCGACTCCGTCGCGTCGCGGAACATCTCCAGGGCTTCACGGGCCTTGTCGGACAGCTCCGAGGGAACCTCGACCTCCACCGTCACGAGCAGGTCGCCGCGGGTGCCGTCCTTGCGGACCGCGCCCTTGCCGCGGGCCCGCATCGTACGCCCGTTCGGGGTGCCCGGGGGAAGCTTCAGGGTCACCGGGGGGCCGCCCAGTGTCGGCACCTTGATGTCGGCGCCCAGGGCGGCCTCGGCGAACGTCACCGGGACGGTCACCGTGAGGTTGTCGTCCCGCCGGCCGAACACCGGGTGCCCGTCGACGTGGACGACGACGTACAGGTCGCCGCCCGGGCCGCCGCGCTCGCCCGGGGCCCCCTTGCCGCGCAGTCGGATCCGCTGGCCGTCGGAGACGCCCGCCGGGATCCGGACCTGCATGGTCCGGGAACTGCGGGCCCGTCCGCTGCCCTTGCAGATGTCACAGGGGGTCTCGGCGATCAGGCCGCGCCCCTTGCAGTCGGCGCAGGGGTCGGTCAGGGAGAAACCGCCACCGCTGCCCCGCGAGACCTGGCCGGTGCCGACGCAGGTCGGGCACACCCGGGGGGTGCCGTTCTTGTCACCGGTACCGGAGCAGGCCTTGCAGGGCGACTGCGAGGACATCCGGAGCGGGACGGTCGCGCCGTCCACGGCCTCCGTGAACGACAGCGTGACCTCGGACTCGATGTCCTGGCCGCGGCGCGGCTGGGTACGGGGTCCCGTACCCGGGCCGGCGCCACCGCGGTTGAACAGGCCGCCGAAGACGTCGCCCAGGCCGCCGCCGAAGCCGCCCGCCGCGCCGCCGCCGCCCTGCGGCTGACCTCCGAAGAGGTCGCCGAGGTCGAAGTTGAACGAGCCGCCGCCCCCGCCCGGACCGGGGCGGAAGCCCCCGTTGCCGAACAGGGCGCGGGCCTCGTCGTACTCCTTGCGCTTCTTGGCGTCACCGAGGATGTCGTTCGCCTCGGAGATCTCCTTGAAGCGCTCCTCGGCCGAGGCGTCGCCCTTGTTGGCGTCCGGGTGGAACTCGCGGGCGAGCTTCCGGTACGCCTTCTTGATCTCGGCCTCGGTGGCGTCCTTCGGGACACCGAGGACCTTGTAGTAGTCCTTCTCGACGAAGTCCTTCGTGCTCATCCCCGGTGGCCCTCCTCTCGTGCGGCTACATGGTGGACGTCAGCCCTTGTCGGGGGCATCCGCGTCCTTGTCAGACGGCGTGTCGCCGTCCGCGGACTCGGACTTGGCGGCCGGGGCCGCCCCGGGCTGGGGCTCGGCCACCGCGACCCGCGCGGGGCGGATCGTGCGCTCGCCGATCCGGTAACCCGGCTGCAGGATCGCCACGCAGGTGTCCTCGGTGACATCCGGCGCGTACGAGTGCATCAGGGCCTCGTGGATCGTCGGGTCGAAGGGCTCGCCCTCCTTGCCGAACTGCTGCAGCCCCATCTTGGCGGCGGCGGTCTCCAGCGATTCGGCCACCGACTTGAAGCCGCCGACCAGTTCGCCATGCTCCCGTGCCCGGCCGATGTCGTCCAGGGTCGGGAGGAGTTCCGTCAGGAGGGACGCGACCGCGATCTCCTTGACGGCGATCCGGTCCCGCTCCACCCGGCGGCGGTAGTTCTGGTACTCGGCCTGGAGCCGCTGGAGGTCCGCGGTGCGCTCACCGAGCGCGGTGCGGGCCTGGTCCAGCTGCGCCAGGAGGGCCGTTTCCTGGCCGACGGCCTGAGTGTCCGAGTCCCCGGCCGGGGCCGCCTTCTCCTCCGGGGAGGAGTCGGCGGCCTTCGGCTCGGCGGCGGCGTCGTCCGCCTCGGCGCCGGTGGGGACTTCAGGCTTCTCGTCGAAACCCGGGGTCTCCTCCGACATCAGGCAGCGCCACCCTTCGGCTTCTCGTCGTCCACGATCTCGGCGTCGACGACGTCGTCGTCGGCCTTGGACTGGTCGGCGTCACCGGTCGGCGCGCCACCGGCCTGGGCGGCCTGCGCGTCGGCGTAGATGGCCTGGCCGAGCTTCTGGCTGACCGCGGCGAGCTTCTCGGTCGCGGTGCGGATCTCCGCGGCGTCCTCGCCCTTGAGCTTTTCCTTCAGCTCGGTGACGGAGGCCTCGACCTCGGCCTTGACGTCGGCCGGGACCTTGTCCTCGTTGTCCTTGACGAACTTCTCCGTCTGGTAGACGAGCTGCTCGCCCTGGTTGCGGGACTCGGCCGCCTCCTTGCGACGCAGGTCCTCGTCCGCGTACTGCTCCGCCTCCTGGCGCATGCGGTCGACCTCGTCCTTGCCGAGCGAGGAGCCGCCGGTGACGGTCATCTTCTGCTCCTTGCCCGTGCCAAGGTCCTTGGCCGTGACGTGCATGATGCCGTTCGCGTCGATGTCGAAGGAGACCTCGATCTGCGGGACGCCACGCGGGGCCGGCGGCAGGCCGGTCAGCTCGAACATGCCGAGCTTCTTGTTGTACGCCGCGATCTCGCGCTCGCCCTGGTAGACCTGGATCTGCACGGACGGCTGGTTGTCCTCGGCCGTCGTGAAGATCTCGGACCGCTTGGTCGGGATCGTGGTGTTGCGCTCGATGAGCTTGGTCATGATGCCGCCCTTGGTTTCGATACCGAGGGACAGCGGGGTCACGTCGAGGAGCAGGACGTCCTTGACCTCACCCTTGAGCACGCCCGCCTGGAGGGTCGCGCCGATGGCGACGACCTCGTCCGGGTTGACGCCCTTGTTGGCGTCCTGACCGCCGGTGAGCTCCTTGACGAGCTCGGCGACGGCCGGCATGCGGGTGGAGCCGCCGACCAGGACCACGTGGTCGATCTCGGACAGGTTGATGCCCGCGTCCTTGATGACGTTGTGGAACGGGGTCTTGCAGCGGTCCAGCAGGTCCGCGGTCAGCTGCTGGAACTGCGAGCGCGTGAGCTTCTCGTCCAGGTGCAGCGGGCCCTCGGCGGACGCCGTGATGTACGGCAGGTTGATCGTGGTCTCCGTGGAGGAGGACAGCTCGATCTTCGCCTTCTCGGCGGCCTCGCGCAGACGCTGGAGCGCCATCTTGTCCTTGGACAGGTCGACGCCGTGGCCGTTCTGGAACTGCTTCACCAGGTAGTCGACGACGCGCTGGTCCCAGTCGTCGCCACCGAGGTGGTTGTCACCGTTGGTGGCCTTGACCTCGACGACGCCGTCGCCGATCTCGAGGAGCGACACGTCGAAGGTGCCGCCACCGAGGTCGAAGACGAGAATGGTCTGGTCGTCCTTGTCGAGACCGTAGGCCAGGGCGGCGGCCGTCGGCTCGTTGACGATGCGCAGGACGTTCAGACCCGCGATCTCGCCGGCTTCCTTCGTCGCCTGACGCTCGGAGTCGTTGAAGTAGGCCGGGACGGTGATGACCGCGTCCGTGACCTTCTCGCCCAGGTACGCCTCGGCGTCGCGCTTCAGCTTCTGCAGGATGAAGGCGCTCATCTGCTGCGGGTTGAAGTCCTTGCCATCCAGGTTGATCTTCCAGTCAGTGCCCATGTGGCGCTTGACGGAACGGATGGTCCGGTCCACGTTCGTGACCGCCTGGCGCTTGGCCACCTCTCCGACGAGGACCTCGCCGTTCTTGGCGAAGGCGACGACGGACGGCGTGGTCCTGGCGCCCTCGGCGTTGGTGATGACGGTGGGCTCGCCGCCTTCCAGAACGCTGACGACGGAGTTAGTGGTGCCCAGGTCGATGCCGACCGCACGTGCCATTTCGATTCCTCCAGCTGACTTGAGTGGAACAGACTCAACCATGCACCATCGTCCGCGCCGACGTCAACAGAGCTGAGTCGAGGGCGCTCAACTTTTATCCCGCCCTTACGCTCACCAGGGCCGCGACACGCCGCCGACACCCGCCCCGTCCGCCACACAGCCGAGCGGGCGACCCTCCGGCCGCCACCCCGCGCGGCATCCGGGGGCCGCCGAACGTGTGGGGCACCGTGCCCCCATGCGCCCGCAACCACCCTCGCCGCGCCCACCCCGGACGTTCCGCCTGCCCACCC
>NZ_LGDE01000463.1 GCF_001279725.1 Streptomyces sp. WM4235
GTCGAGCCCCCGCCCGTGGTGGTGGAGGCCGCCCCCGAGATCCCGCAGCCCGTCGAGGCCGCGCCGCCGGCCGCGCCCGAGCCCCCCGAGGGCGCCGTGGCGCCGGCCGACCCGCAGCCGCTGCCCGCCGAGGACGCGGAGAACGAAGAAGCCGTGGCGGCGCCGGCCGGGCCCCAGGCGGTCGAGCAGGCGCCGGTGGAAGCCCCCGCCCCCGCCGAAACCGTCGTCACGACCGAGGCACCGGACCAGCCCGAGGCCCCCGAGGCTCCGGTCGAGCCCGCGCGGCCCGAGGCCCCCGCCGAGCCCGCCGCCCCCGCCGAACAGCCGGAGCCGGACACGGCCGCCGCACACCCCGTCGAGCCCGCCCACCCCGTCGCGGTCGCGCCCGAGGAGGCCCCGGAGACCCCCGCGGCCCCGGCGGCCGCCGAACCCGTCGAGGTCGAGGTGCCCGAACCCCTCGCCGCCGCCCCCGTCGGCGAGCCGGCCCCCGCCGGCTACGACGAGGCCGAGCGCGACGCCATCCAGCGGGTCATGCGCGAACGCCGCGACATCCGCAAGGGCTTCCGCTCCGACCCGATCCCGCACGAGGTGCTGCTGCGCGTCCTGGAGGCGGCCCACACCGCCCCCAGCGTCGGCCACTCCCAGCCCTGGGACTTCGTCGTCATCAGGTCCGCCGAGACCCGCCGGACGATGCACGAACTCGCCCAGCGCCAGCGCGAGGCCTACGCCAAGTCCCTCCCCAAGGGCCGGGCCAAGCAGTTCAAGGAACTCAAGATCGAGGCCATCCTCGACACCCCGGTGAACATCGTCGTCACCGCCGACCCGACCCGCGGCGGTCGCCACACCCTCGGCCGGCACACGCAGCCGCAGATGGCCCCGTACTCCTCGGCCCTCGCCGTCGAGAACCTCTGGCTCGCCGCCCGCGCCGAGGGCATCGGCGTCGGCTGGGTCAGCTTCTTCGACGAGCGCGAGATGGTCCGCGAGCTGGGCCTGCCGGAGCACCTGGAGGTCGTCGCCTACCTGTGCGTCGGCTACGTCGACGAGTTCCCCGAGGAGCCCGAGCTGGCGCAGGCCGGCTGGTCCCAGCGCCGGCCGCTCGCCTGGGTCGTCCACGAGGAGACGTACGGACGCCGCGCGCTGCCCGGCGCGGAGCCGCACGACCTGCTCTCCGAGACGGTCGCCGGCATCCGCCCGCTCGACGCGAAGGCGCTCGGCGAGGCCTGGGAGCGACAGAAGCGCATGACCAAGCCCGCCGGGGCCCTGGGCATGCTCGAAATCATCTCCGCTCAGCTCGCCGGCCTGTCGCGGGTCTGCCCGCCCCCGATCCCGGAGCCCGCGGCCGTCGCGATCTTCGCCGGCGACCACGGGGTGCACGCCCAGGGCGTGACCCCCTGGCCGCAGGAGGTCACCACGCAGATGGTGGCCAACTTCCTCGGCGGCGGAGCCGTCTGCAACGCCTTCGCCAACCAGGTGGGCGCCGAGGTCTGCGTCATCGACGTCGGTGTCGCCGGGGACCTCCCCGCCACTCCCGGGCTCCTGCCGCGCAAGGTCCGACCGGGCACCGCAGACATGTCCGTCGGTCCGGCGATGACCCGCGAAGAGGCCATCGCGGCCATCGAGGTCGGCATCGAGACCGCCCGCGACCTGGTCGCCGCCGGCAACAAGGCACTGCTCACCGGCGAGATGGGCATCGCGAACACCACCGTGTCGGCGGCGCTGATCTCGGTGTTCACCGGGGTGGACCCGGGCGAGGTCACCGGACGCGGCACCGGCATCAACGACGAGACGCACGCCCGCAAGGTCGAGGTCGTACGGCGCGCCCTGGAACTCCACCAGCCCGACCCGGCCGACCCGATCGGCGTCCTGGCGGCCATCGGCGGCCTGGAGCACGCGGCGATCGTCGGACTCCTGCTCGGCGGGGCCTCGCTCCGTACGCCGGTCATCCTGGACGGCGTGAGCGCCGGAGCGGCCGCCCTGGTCGCCCGGGCCATCGCCCCGGAGGCCCTGTCGGCGTGCATCGCGGGCCACCGCAGCGCGGAGCCGGGCCATGTGGCCGCCCTGAACAAGCTGGGCCTGCGTCCCCTGGTCGACCTGGACCTCCGTCTCGGCGAGGGCACGGGCGCCCTGCTGGCCCTGCCCCTGGTGCAGAGCGCGGCCCGCGCGATGCACGAGGTCGCCACGTTCGACTCGGCGGGCGTCACCGAGAAGTAGCCGGCCCGGCCGGGGAGCGGCCCGTCCCCGGCTCCGGAGCCCCGCCCGGGGCGCCGGGGCCGGTCCGCCCCCGGCCCGGTCGGCCCCCGCCGGGCCCACCCGCGCGGTCCCGATGCGGCCCCGCCCCGCAGCCCCGGGCACCGGCCCCCGGAAGGACCGGTCGGCGACCGGGTCGTATCGTGGACCCGGGCACACCACACCCCGCCCCACCAGCCGCTTCAGCGCCGCAGCGGCCCTCACCCCGCCGCATCAGGAGCCGCACCGCCATGGCACATCCCGCCTACCCCGTAGGACTCCGCCTGGCCGGCCGCCGCGTCGTCGTCATCGGCGGTGGCCAAGTCGCCCAGCGACGCCTCCCCGCACTCATCGCCGCCGGGGCCGACGTCCTGCTCGTCTCCCCGTCCGCCACGCCCTCCGTGGACGCCATGGCGGAGACCGGCGAGATCCGCTGGGAGCGCCGCCGCTACCAGGACGGCGATCTCGCCGGCGCCTGGTACGCCCTGATCGCCACCCAGAACCGCGAGGACAACGAGCGGGCCTCCGCCGAGGCCGAGCGGGAGCGCGTCTGGTGCGTGCGCGCCGACGACGCCTCCGCGGCCACCGCCTGGACCCCGGCCACCGGCCGTGTCGAGGGCGTCACCGTCGCCGTGCTGACCGGCAACGACCCCCGCCGGTCCGCCTCCGTCCGCGACGCGATCGTGGAGGGCCTGCGCGAGGGCACCCTCGCCGCTCCCGGCCACCGACACCGGTCCGCCCCCGGCGTGGCCCTCGTCGGCGGCGGTCCCGGCGACCCCGACCTGATCACCGTGCGCGGTCGCCGGCTGCTCGCCGAGGCCGACGTGGTCATCGCGGACCGGCTCGGCCCCCGCGACCTGCTCGACGAACTGCCGCCGCACGTCGAGGTCATCGACGCCGCGAAGATCCCGTACGGCCGCTTCATGGCCCAGGAGGCCATCAACAACGCCCTCGTCGAGCACGCCAAGGCCGGCAAGGCCGTGGTCCGGCTCAAGGGCGGGGACCCGTACGTCTTCGGCCGCGGCATGGAGGAACTCCAGGCCCTCGCGGAGGCCGGCATCCCCTGCACCGTCGTGCCGGGCATCTCCAGCTCCATCTCCGTCCCCGGCGCGGCCGGCATCCCGGTCACCCACCGCGGCGTGGCACACGAGTTCACCGTCGTCAGCGGCCATGTCGGCCCCGACGACCCGCGCTCGCTCGTGGACTGGGCCTCCCTCGCCAAGCTCACCGGCACCCTGGTGATCCTCATGGGCGTCGACAAGATCGGCCTGATCGCCGAGGCCCTGATCCGCCACGGCCGCCCCGGCGACACCCCCGTCGCGGTTGTCCAGGAGGGCACCACCGCCGCCCAACGCCGGGTCGACGCCACCCTCGCCACGGTCGGGGAGACGGTGCGCGCCGAGGAGATCCGCCCGCCCGCGGTCATCGTGATCGGCGCGGTCGTCGCGGTTCACACCCCCAGCGCCTGACCGGGCCGTTGGCACCACACCCAGGACAAGGCAGTATCACCCTGTGGCAGATCTCATCACCGTCGAAGACCCCGACGACCCCCGCCTGCGCGATTACACGGGCCTGACCGACGTCGAACTGAGACGTCGACGAGAACCCGCCGAAGGCCTCTTCATCGCCGAGGGCGAGAAGGTCATCAGACGGGCCAAGGACGCCGGTTACGAGATGCGTTCGATGCTGTTGTCCGCCAAGTGGGTCGACGTCATGCGCGACGTCATCGACGAACTCCCGGCCCCCGTCTACGCGGTCACCCCCGAGCTCGCCGAACGCGTCACCGGCTACCACGTGCACCGCGGCGCCCTGGCCTCGATGCAGCGCAAGCCGCTGCCGACCGCCGAGGAACTGCTCGCGCAGGAGTCGACGGGGCAGCGGATCGGCGTGTTCGAGGGGTTCGTCGACCACGCCAACCTGGGCGCCGCCTTCCGCAGCGCCGCCGCCCTCGGCATCAGCGCCATACTGCTCTCCCCGGACTGCGCGGACCCGCTGTACCGGCGTGCCATCAAGGTCTCGATGGGCTCGGTCTTCTCGGTGCCGTACGCGCGCCTGGACCAGTGGCCCGCCGACCTGGAGAAGGTCCGCGAAGCGGGCTACCGGATCCTCGCCATGACGCCGAGCGAGAAGGCCACCCCGTTGGACCAGGTGCCGCCGGAGCGGTTCGCCCGCTCCGCGATCATGCTCGGTTCGGAGGGGCACGGCCTGTCGACGTACGCCCTGCGGGCCGCCGACGAGTGGGTGCGCATCCCCATGGCCGAGGGCATCGACTCGCTCAACGTGGCGGCGGCCTCCGCCGTCGCCTTCTACGCGACCCGCCCGCCCGTGTCCCCGCAGGCGTAGCGCCCGGGGTTCCGCGGGCCAGGGCTCCGCTGGACCCCGCTACAGCTTCTGCGCGGCCGCGATCCCCAGCGCCACGACCAGCGTCACCACGATGAACACGATCAGCCGCTGCCGCATCAGCTTCGGGTCCGGCCGCGACGGCCGCCGACCCGTCCCCGTCGTCCGCGGCGCCGGCCGCCCGCCCGTACGGCCCGCCGTGGAGCCCGGGTTGCGGGGGGACGAGGGCCGCGAGTGCGGCCCGCTGTGCGGCCCCGTCGCCCGGGGGATCGTGTTGCCGCCCGTACGCTCGGTCCGCTGGTCCACGTACTCCTCGGCGGGCGAGCGCTCCGTACGGCGCTGCGCGGGCGGCCGGGCCTCGCCCAGCCCCTGCGCCTCGCGCGCCGCGATCTCCTTCAGCCGCATCGACAGCTGGAGGGTGCTCGGCCGCTCCTCGGGATCCTTGGCGAGGCAGGCCCGCACGAGCGGCGCGAGCGCGTCCGGAACACCCTGGAGGTGGGGCTCCTCGTGCACCACCCGGTACAACATGACCTCGGAACTGCCGTGCCCGAAGGGCGAGTCGGCGGTCGCCGCGTAGGCGAGGGTGGCGCCCAGGGAGAACACGTCGGTCGCGGGGGTGACGGCCGCCCCGCGCACCTGCTCGGGCGCGAGGAAGCCGGGGGAGCCGACGGCGGTGCCCACATGGGTGAGGGTGCTCGCCCCGGTGGCCCACGCGATCCCGAAGTCGATGATCCGCGGCCCCTTGGGGGACAGAAGAATGTTCGAGGGCTTGAGGTCGCGGTGGACGACGCCGGCCTCGTGCACGGCGACCAGGCCCTCCGACAGCGCGGCGCCGATGGCGGCGATCTGCGCGGCCGTGAGCGGACCCTCCTCGGCCACCTTGTCGTGCAGGGAGGGACCCGGAACGTACTGGGTCGCGAACCAGGGCCGCTCGGCCTCCAGGTCGGCGGCGACCAGCCGCGCCGTGCACCCGCCCCGGATCCGCCGCGCGGCGGACACCTCGCGGGCGAAACGGGAGCGGAACTCCTGGTCCTCGGCCAGATCCGGCCGGATGACCTTGAGCGCGACACGCTGTCCGCGCCGGTCGGAGCCCAGGTAGACCACGCCCATGCCGCCGGCGCCGAGCCGCCGGTGCAGCCTGAACGAACCGACGACACGCGGGTCCTCGCGCCGGAGCCGCATCATCGCCATGTCCACCCCGCTGCCCGGTCGTCCTGCTGACGTGCCACAGCTTACGGACCATCCGCCATCGGCGCTCAGAGGCCGCGCCCTCGCCGGGAGATTCGATTGTCAGTGCGGGGCAAGCCACTTGAGGGTTGTTCAGGTGAAGCCCCGGTACTTCGTCCCGTGGGCCGCCGGATGCCCAAACGGCCGTACCGGCAAGGGGATTGGCCCCGTACCGGGCCGATCCGGCGGCCGTGCCGGAGTGGATCACGCACGGAGTCGCCGCCGGCTTGATCCACACCACGCGGGAGGACACACGTGTGCGGGGAGTGACGGAAGTGAGCGAAGTCACTACCCTCCGGTCATCCCCTCCGGGATGACCCTCACGGCGGAGAGTCGGTCTCCACCCAGGGGAGTAGTCGGGGGGTGACCCCGTCATCCTCCTGGAGGCCTGCCAATGGGTACGGAGGCATGAGGCCAGGCGCCCGACGGCCGCCTAGTGTTGAAGACAAGCGGCGGGTGGCGCACTCGTCCCCCGAGGTCACAAGCCCGCCGCTGCCAAACGACAGGGAGAGGGCCATGGCGGACATCGCACGGCAGGGACGCAAGGCATTCGCGTTCAACGGCCATGAGTCCGGCAAGCGGCACCCACTGGTGGCCGCCGCCATGGTCCTCCCCCTGGCCGCCGTCCTGCTCTTCGTCTTCGGAGGATTTGACCAGGTGGCGGCACAGGCGTCGTCCGTGGGCGCGATGCTGGGGCGCTGAGCGGCGCCCCGGGTCCGGGAGAGCGGCCCGGGCCGGGACATCGGCCTGTCGAACCCCGTGGGGACGGGGGCGCGACGGACGGCAGGTGAAGGGTGCTGCCCGTACGACTGGGGAGTCGGACGGGCAGCACCCTTTCTCACGTGCCCACTCATGCGTCGTCCCACGCGGCACCACGCGACTTTCACGCGACCGGCCCCGCCGACGAGCGGGACACGGGCTCGCTCCGGACGCCCACACCCGCACCCGAGTCCGTAACCTCCTCCTGGGACCGCGGTCGCGCCCGGCGGCGGCGGGGCGACACCGGAGCCGGCCACCATGACCCAGGACGACACCACCTGGCGCCTGATGCGCGAGGACGTGCTGCTCGGCACGATCACCGTCGAGGACACCGACTTCCCCTGGATGTACGGCCGCTTCACCGCCGAGCCCGCCTTCGCCGAGGTGAAGCCGTGGTTCGACGCCGTCCGGGAGACGATGGCCGCCGAGGTCTACGACCAACGGTTCGACGCCGCCTACGCCCCCATCGCGCGGACGCTGACCCTCGTCTCCCCCTCGGGTCCGGTGGCGGACTTCCTGCTCCACATCGACGGGACGACCGCATGGTTTCGCTGAACGACCGGCCGGCGGGCCTGCCCGCGGCCCTCGCCGCGTACGCGGCGACCGTGTGGCCCGACACCCCGCCCCACGCGTACGTCCTCCTCGCCGACCGGGACGACGGCACCGTCGTGCGCTGCGGCGCCGCCGTGGTCAAGGCGCACGCCGAGGACACCGACCGGGGTGGTCTCGCCGTACGGATGCGGATCGCGGGGGAGCGGGCACTGGCCGAGGTGTTGCTGCCGCCGCTGTCCGTGGAGGCCGGGCACGTCCTACGACGCCCCGTCTCGCTGTGGCCGTACGGAGCCCCGGTGGATCCCGCGCGCCCCGAGGACGCCCCGTGGGAGGAGGTGGCCCGCCTGCTGGCGGCCCTCCACCGCGTCCCCGTGCACACGCTCCCCGGACCGGTTCCCCCGATGCGCGGCCCGGCCAAGGTCGCCCGCGCCCTGCGCCGCCTCGCCGAGGCCCTGCCCGACGCCGCGCCGCGGGTTCCCCGGGGCGTCCCGGGTCCCGCCGACGCCCGGGCCGTGTGGAAGGCCGCGCGGACCCTGCCCGGGTGGGCGCGCGGGGCGGGGGAGCCGCCCCGCGGCGGGGCCCTGTGCCACGGGGACCTGCACCTCGGGCAACTGGTCCGCTGCCCGGCTCCGGACGGCGCCTGGCGGCTCATCGACGTCGACGACCTCGGGGTCGGCGTCCCCGCCTGGGACCTGGCCCGCCCCGCGGCCTGGTACGCCGCCGGCCTGCTCGCCCCGGAGGACTGGCTGTGTTTCCTCGACGCCTACCGGGCCGCCGGGGGGCCCGCCGCCGGGCCCCCCGGCACCGACCCCTGGCCGGAACTCGACGTCGTCGCCCGGGCCCTGACCGTACAGACCGCCGCCCTCGCACTGGCCAAGGCGGCGGCCGGGAACCGGGACCTCGACGAGGGGGAGCGGCTGATGCTGGACGCCTGTGCCCGAATTTCCGCCCTCCCGCCCGAGTTGGAGCCGCAGCCTCCGTCGTAGGGTGAGCCCCACGCCACCGGGGCGCCCCTCCGGTGGCGACGTACACGGCGAGGAGTTGATCCGGTCATGCAGTGTCCGAAGTGTCACGCGATGATGCACACCTACAACCGCAACGGCGTCCAGATCGAGCAGTGCAGCGGCTGCCGCGGCATCTTCCTCGACTACGGCGAGTTGGAGGCGCTGACCCGCCTGGAGTCCCAGTACACCTCCCAGCAGTACGGCCAGGTCCCGCCGCCCGCCGCGCCGCCCGCCCCCTACCCGGCCCAGCACGGAGCCCCCGCACAGGCGCCGGCCTGGGGCGCCCCGCAGCAGCACGGCGGCTACGGCCACGGCCATGGTCACGGCAAGAACCACCGCAGCGGCTTCGGCCGGATGCTGTTCTCCTCCTGACGCCGCGCGCCGAGTCCGGGGCCCGGTACGCACACGGGCCCCGACCGGCCGGCGACCCCGCGGGCGCACCCGCCACAACGCGGAAGCCCCGACCGTCGAGACGGCCGGGGCTTCCGGATGGTGCGCGATACTGGGATTGAACCAGTGACCTCTTCCGTGTCAGGGAAGCGCTCTCCCGCTGAGCTAATCGCGCGGGAACGGCTTGAAGGCCGTAATTAAAGCACGTGTTGCGATGATACTGCGTGCGCGATACTGGGATTGAACCAGTGACCTCTTCCGTGTCAGGGAAGCGCTCTCCCGCTGAGCTAATCGCGCGGGGATCCTTGCGGATCAGTGGACGATACTGGGATTGAACCAGTGACCTCTTCCGTGTCAGGGAAGCGCTCTCCCGCTGAGCTAATCGTCCTTGGAGGTGGAGACGGGATTTGAACCCGTGTAGACGGCTTTGCAGGCCGTTGCCTCGCCTCTCGGCCACTCCACCATGGAGCCGCAGGGGTTCTCGGGAAGATGATCCCCCACTTCGAGCGGACGACGAGACTCGAACTCGCGACATCCACCTTGGCAAGGTGGTGCTCTACCAACTGAGCTACGTCCGCAGGTCACCGTGTTTGCTCCGGGGTGTTGCCCCTTCGCTCCCTGGCGACGTGTTGAACTCTAGCGGATTCCCCGGCCAGCTCAAAAACGCGTTTCCGCAGCGTGCTGCCGGTCGATCACCGCCGGTCACCCGGCCGTCACCTCACCGGCGGGATCCCGTCACCGGTCATAGACTCGCAGCCGTGCACGACCTGCCCCCCCTGGCCCGCTTCGGCGGCCGCCTCGCGACCGATCTCCGCGATGTCACCAGCGACCCCTCCGCCCTCGACTCCACCGGCTTCTGGGCCGTGGCCGCCGACTTCGAGGGGCGACTGGTCTGCGCGCGGTTCGGTGACGTACGCCCCGACCCCGTTCCCGCGCCGGTGCCCGGCGCCTGGCGGGGTCCCGCCGCCGACGGCTGGGTCTCCTCGCTCGACCGCGCCGCGTACGTGGCCGGCGTCCGGCGCGTGCGCGAGTACATCGCGAAGGGCGAGGTCTACCAGGCGAACCTGTGCCGGGTGATGTCGGCGCCGCTGCCCGACGCGGCCACCGCCGACGTCGACGCCCTCACCGCGCTGCTCGCGCGCGGTAATCCGGCGCCCTACGCAGGAACGATTCGGCTGCCGGCGCGCGGCGTCGAGATCGCGACCGCCTCGCCCGAGCTGTACCTGCGCCGCAGTGGCCGCCACGTGGAGTCGGGCCCGATCAAGGGCACCGGCCGGACGGTGGCCGACCTGCTCCCCAAGGACCACGCCGAGAACGTGATGATCGTGGACCTCGTGCGCAACGACCTCGGCCGCGTCTGCGCCACCGGCTCCATCGCCGTCCCCGCCCTGTGCGAGGTCGAGGAGCACCCCGGGCTGGTCCACCTCGTGTCCACCGTCAGCGGTGAACTCGCCGAGGGCGCGGGCTGGGCGGAGCTGCTCGGGGCGACCTTCCCGCCCGGCTCGGTGACCGGCGCCCCCAAATCCTCCGCGCTGCGGATCATCGAAGAGCTGGAGACCGCCCCGCGCGGCCCCTACTGTGGCGGCATCGGGTGGGTCGACGCCGATCAGGGCACCGCGGAGCTCGCCGTCGGCATCCGGACCTTCTGGATCGACCGCGCGGCAGCGGGCGGACCCCGCCTGTGCTTCGGCACCGGCGCGGGGATCACCTGGGGGTCCGACCCGGACCGGGAATGGGCGGAAACGGAATTGAAGGCCGCCCGGCTGCTCGGCGTCGCCTCCGGCACGCCCGAGAAGCACGGGCTGAGCGCGGGGAGCGTGCGGTGAAGATCTGGCTCGGCGGCACATTGCGGGACGTGGACGACGCGAAGGTGTCGGTGCTCGACCACGGGCTGACCGTGGGGGACGGCGTCTTCGAGACGCTCCGGGCGAGCGAGGGGCAACCCTTCGCGCTCACCCGCCACCTGGACCGGCTGACCCGCTCGGCGCGCGGCCTCGGCCTGCCCGACCCCGACCTCGACGAGGTGCGCCGGGCCTGCGCCGAGGTGCTCAAGTCCAACCCGATGCCGCTCGGCCGGCTGCGGATCACCTACACCGGCGGGGTGTCCCCGCTCGGATCCGATCGCGGCGAGGCGGGTCCCACCCTGATCGTGGCGGTCGGCCCGACGACCCGCCGCCCGGACACCACCGCCGTGATCACCGTGCCGTGGGTGCGCAACGAGCGCTCGGCGGTGACCGGACTGAAGACCACCTCGTACGCCGAGAACGTGGTGGCGCTCGCCCGCGCGCACGCGGCCGGCGCCAGTGAGGCCCTGTTCGGCAACACCGTCGGGCGGCTCTGCGAGGGCACCGGCTCCAACGTCTTCGTGGTCCTCGACGGACAGGCGCACACCCCGCCGGTCTCCTCGGGGTGCCTCGCGGGCATCACCCGGGCCCTGACCGTGCGGTGGATCGGCGCCAAGGAGACCGACCTGCCCCTCGACGCCCTGGAGCACGCCGAGGAGGTCTTCCTGACCTCGACCCTGCGCGACGTGCAGGCCGTCCACCGGATCGACGGCCGAGACCTCGCAGCCCCCGGGCCGGTCACGGCCCGCGCGATGCGGATCTTCGACGAGCAGGCGGGCGCGGACCTCGATCCGTAGCCGCCGTCGGGGACGGGCACTGTCGCGGAGGCCGCACGGCGGGTAGAACTCGACGATGACCACCACCCTGCGGCCGAGCGGGCCGCTTCAGCAGAGCGACGGGGGCGCGCGCTCGCGCCCGTACGAGATCCGCGTCAACAGCAGGCGCGTCGGCGCGCTGACGATCGCCACGGACTCCCCCTTCGGGCCCACCGTCGGAGAGATCCGCGACCTCGCCGTCGACGAGCCCGACCGCCGGCGGGGTCGGGCCACCGTCGCGGCACTCGCCGCGGAGGAGGTGCTGCGGGGCTGGGGCTGCCGTCGGGTCCGCGTGTCGACGCCGGCCGATTCGGCGGGCGGGCAGCGGTTGGCCGAGACCCTCGGGTACGTCGAGTACGGCCGCAACATGGTCAAGGAACTCCCCGCCGAGCCGCCCGCCGTGCGCGAGGGAGTGACCGGCAGGCCCATGACGCCGGCCGAGTACGAGGAGTGGGAGGCCCTCGCCCGCGCGAGCTACGCCGCGCTCTGGGTCGAGCGCGGCATGTCCCCGCAGGCCGCGGCCGCCAAGTCGGAGGCCGACCACGACGCCGACCTGCCCCGGGGACCGACCGGTCCGGGCGTCTCGCTGTCCGTCCTGGAGGCGGACGGCGCCACCGTCGGGACGCTGTGGGTCGCGCGGCGCGACGGGGGAGCGTACGTCTTCGACGTCGAGGTGGCCGAGGAGCACCGAGGGCGCGGCCACGGCCGGGACCTGATGCTGCTCGCCGAGCGCGTCGCCCTCGCCGACGGCCAACGGACCCTGGGGCTGCACGTCTTCACCACCAACACCCCGGCCCGACGGCTCTACGAATCCCTCGGCTACCGCGCGACCCGCTTCAACCTCGCCAAGGACCTGATCTGAGCGAGGGCCCGGTCACGGGGCCAGCAGACGATCGGCGATCTCCTCGATGCGGGCGCGCAGACCGTCCTGGCTCTTGCCGCCGTCGAGGCGCTCGCCGCCGATCACGTACGTCGGTGTGCCGGTCACGCCGATCGCCTTGCCCTCGGCCTGATCGGCGTCGACGATCAGGATGTGCCGCCCGTCGACCAGGGCGGTGTCGAACTCCTCCACGTCCAGCCCGAGTTCGCGTGCCACGTCCAGCAGGACGGGCTCGCCGACCCGGGTGAGTTCCGCGGTGCGGGCCAGTACGGCCTCCACGTACGGCCAGCCCCGGCCCTGCTCCACGGCCTCCTCGGCGGCCTGCGCGGCGGCGAAGGCGTGCTTGTGCTTCTCCAGCGGGAAATGGCGCAGCACGATGTCCAGCCGGTCGCCGTAACGGGCCCGCAGGGCGCGCACGTCGTCCAGGGCGGCGTGGCAGTCGGGGCACTGGAGCTCGCACCACACCTCCAGGACGACGGGGGCGGGAGTGGAGGCGGCGGGGGCGTGGGAATCGGTCATGGGCACAGTCTCCCAGCAGTGTCCGAACCTCCGAGCACCCCACCCACCGGTACCCGCGGACGAGGCGCGACCCCGAGATGTCCCGGAGATCGGCGCGGGATCGGTTCCGGGCGTGGCCTTCGCAGTGCCGCCCGGTGCAGGATGGATAGGGACAGAACGCCCAAGCCTGACAGACAGCTCTGCCCTGGAGGACAGCATGCTTGCCGAGACCATATGTTCCGCGGTGTCCGCGGCGGGCCTGGGCTTGGCCGCGGTGACGGCCTACCGCAAGCGCTTCCTGGCCGCCACCCGGATCGCCGCCTACTCGCTGATCCCCGTGGCCCTGGTGCTGACGGGCGTCGTGGAGTGGGTGTCCGGGATGGTCTTCAAGCCGTCCGTCTGGATCGGCTTCGGGCTCCTGGGCCTGTCCTGGCTGCTCTTCATGACCACCCGCGCCGTCGAACGTCGGGCGCTCGCCAAGGGCGGGAAGCCGCCGAAGGAGCCGAGGGCCGCCAAGGGGCGTCAGGCACCCGAGGCCGTCGCCCCGAACGCCTCCGCGCCCTCCCTCGGCGCCGGCGCGCCCCGACGCGCCGCGGGCCAGGCCCCGGCGGCGCCCGCGGACGACTTCTCCGACATCGAGGCGATCCTCAAGAAGCACGGCATCTGATCCGGCCGGGCGTCCGGCCGCCGGGCGCCCGCCGGCGCGTGTACGAACGGACGGGAACTGACGAACTCCCGCGTGTTCGTTGGCGTGTTGATCGCCGAATCGGGTCGCGCTGCGCGATCATCGCCCCGACATGCTCGACACATCGCAGGGTGAGCCGCAGGCTCCCGCCCCCGTCGCCGAGGCCCCCGTCGCCCCAGAAGGACGTGGTTGTCTCTACGCGCTCTCCCAGCCGCCCTTGATGATCTTCCTAGGGGTGATCGGAACCCTGCTGCTGCTCGCCGCCATGCACGACCTCTTCCTGCTCTGAACCGTGCGCGTCGGCTTCCTTGCGGCGCGCCCGGTACGCCGCCACGTGCAACCGGTTTCCGCAGGTCCGGCTGTCGCAGTAGCGACGCGACCGGTTCCGGGACAGGTCCACGAAGGCGCGCCGACAGTCGGGGGCCTCGCAGCGGCGCAGCCGTTCCTCCTCGCCGGAGACCACGATGAACGCCAGCGCCATGCCGCCGTCCGCGGCCAGGTGGTCACCCAGCGAGGCGCCCGGCGCGAAGTAGTGCACGTGCCAGTCGTAGCCGTCGTGGTCGGTCAGGCGTGGGGTGGTGCCCGCCGTGGCCACCAGTTCGTTGATCTGCGTGGCGGCCGCGCGCGAGTTCGGTGCCGCGAACACCTGGGCGAACTTGCCGCGCACCGTGCGCACCCCGGACAGGTCGCGGGCGCCGAGCTCGCCCACGTCGCTGATCGCGTACTCGCGGACGAATCCGCGCAGTGCGCCCAGATCCGACAGCCCGTCCGTGCGGCCGGGCTCGGCCGCGGTGTTCACCAGCGCGACGACGACGTCGAGCGCGCGACGGGTGTCGTGGGGGATCTGCACGAGGTCTCCCTGTAGGGCGGGCCTGCGACGACGTGCCTGCCGTCACTTGGGGGCCGACTCTAGCGGGTCCTCCGTGAAGCGCACCGGCGCCGCTCTCGCGGTTGGCTTCCGCGAGAACAGCGCCGGCACGACCGTATGTGGTTGTCCGACGCGCACCGTCGCCCCGAGTCGGACGGTGTCGCGCCGGTGTGGGCCTGGCTCAGCTTTCGGCCAGGATGTGGGAGAGCTCCTTGTCGAGGTCGAAGTGCCGGTGCTCGGTCCCGGGTGGGACCGCGGCGTCCGTCCGCTTGAGGAACGACTCGAGTGCTCGGGCGGGTGCTTCGAGCAGCGCTTCTCCCTCCGGTGAGCTCAGGGCGATGCAGACGACGCCCTGACCGTGGCTGCGGGACGGCCAGACGCGGACGTCGCCGGTACCGGTGGGCCGGTGGAGGCCCTCGGCGAGGAGGTCACGGGCGAATACCCATTCGACCGTCTCCTCGGCGCCGGTGTGGAAGGTGGCGTGCACGGCGTAGGGGTCGGCCGTGTCATACCGCAGGCCCGCGGGAACAGGCAGTGAGGACTCGCTCGACACAACGAGGCGCAGGTGCAGCTCGCAGCTGACCGTGGTGTTCATAAGCGCCAGGGCCTTTCGCTCAGTGTGCGCTCGGGGATTCGCACGTCGGCGAAATCGACATGCCACCTACGGTGCCGTTGTAAACCCCTCTGACCGTTTTGCGGACCTCTGGGTCCCTCGAACGGCGGATCCAAACCACCGTTCACGCGTGTATCCGGCTCGGGTAGATTCGGAGGCATGAATACGGGGAGTGACCGCGAGACCCACGAGTCCGCGACCAGCGCGACGGAACCGGACGAGCAGCCGCACGTGTCGAGGGCGCCGGCCTTCGTCAAGGCCCGGCGCGGTCTGCACCTGAGCTGGCAGGTCGGCGTCTTCATCGTCGGCCTGGCCGTCATCGCCGCCGGTGTGGCGATGCTCGTCCTGCCGGGCCCGGGCTGGGTCGCGATCTTCGCGGGCCTGTTCATCTGGGGCACCGAGTTCGCCTGGGCGCAGGTCGTGCTGCGCTGGACGAAGCGCAAGGTGGCCGAGGCGGCCCAGAAGGCCCTCGACCCGAAGGTGCGCCGCCGCAACATCATCCTGACCAGCGTCGGCCTCGTGATCGCCGGCGTGCTGGTCGGCTTCTACCTGTGGAAGTACGGCCTGATGCTGCCGTGGAACATCAAGGACCAGTGATCCGTCCCTGATGGCGGGGAGCACCGCTGACATGCGGTAATGTTTGCGGTGCGTCCGGGCGATTAGCTCAGTGGGAGAGCACTTCGTTCACACCGAAGGGGTCACTGGTTCGAACCCAGTATCGCCCACCCGGACCAGAGGCCCGGAGACTTCACCGTCTCCGGGCCTTCGGCGTTTCCCGGGCGCGTCACCCCAGCCGGCCGAACGCGGCCCGCAGTCGACGGGCGTCGCGCAACCGGCGTTCGTACGTCGCCCCCACCGCCAGCAGCAACAGGCCCGCCAGTGCCGGCGGCAGCCACCTGGGCAGCGCCCCGACGACCTGGACCACGTACGGGGCCAGCTCGTGCAGGGCCACCGCCGCGAGCGTCGCCCCGCCCAGCAGCAGCGGCGCCTGGAGCCGCTGCCGGGCTCCGAGCAGCGTGAGGGCCAGCGAGGCCAGACCCAGCAGCAGCGGTCGCTGCCAGTGCGGGTCGCCCCAGGCCGCGATCAGGGTGGGCAGCAGGGTCGCCACCAGTCCGGGCGCGTAGGCCGTCCAGGACGAGGCGGCCGGATCCCGGCGGCGGCGCATGAAGCCGACCACCAGCGCCGGGACCGTCACGGGCAGCGTGTACGCCTCCGGCCACGCCACCCCGGACGCGCTCAGCCGGACCCAGGTCGCGGCCACGAACAGCGCCCAGGCCGCCCAGCCCAGTCGGCGCCGGTCCGCACGGACCGCCGCGGTCGCGCAGACCACCCCGGCCAGGGCCAGCGCCAGGGCCAGCGCGGGCCGGTCGGGGGCCGCCAGCGCCAGGGCGAGTACCCCCGGCGCGATCGACGCCGCCTCGGCGGGAACCCGTACCGCGCCCCACCGGGGGCCGAAAGCCACCACCGCGGCCGCCACCGCCAGCACCGGCGGCGCCCACCACACCACCGCGAGGTCCGACAACGCGCACAGGGCCGCCGACAGCGCCGTGGCCCAGCCGACGGCGAGCACCGCGGCCCCGGACCGCGCCCACCCGGGCCCGGGCCGGTACGCCGCTCCCGCCGCGCCGGCGGCCGTCAGGGCCCCCAGCACCAGGACCGTGGCCAGTCGGCCGTCCAGCGCCCCCACAGCCACGCTCCCGGCCCCCAGGAGCGCGCATCCGGCGGCCGCGATCCCGACGCCGGAACGGCCGGGCCGGGGCCGCAGCGCGAGCGCCCCCGCGGCCACCGTCACCGACAGCTGCGCCGTGAGCACGGCCGCCACCGGGAACCCGAGCAGCACCGGGGCCGCGAACAGCCCGGCCCAGCCCAGGACCACCGCGAGCACCCCGGGCTCGGGCCGGGCCGGCATCAGCCGGGCCGCCGCGGCGGCCGCACCCGCCGTCACCAGCAGCGTCACCGCCACCGCCGCGCCCGTGGCCGGCCGGTCCACCTCGGGGGTCGTCGCCGCCCACACCTCGCCGAGCACCCGCAGCCGCGCCGCCAGTGACGGGACCACCGACGCCAGGGCCCAGAGCGCCGCCGCCGCGGTCACGCCCAGCCCCGCGCGGGCCAGGCCGCGCCGCACCGCCGCCGGCACCGAGGCCGCCCCCACCGCCGCCGGCAGGGTCAGAGCCAGGGCCGGCGCCAGGTGCGCCGGCACCGCCCAGCCCGTGTCCCACCGCGGGGAGAGCGGGCCGGCCACCGCCACGACCGCGGCCAGACCGCCCGCGAGCGCCGCCGCGGAGGCCCGCGGCACCCGCCAGGCCACCGCCACGCCGAGCGCCGCACCCGCCGCGAGCAACAGCGCCGGAGCCGACGCGCCCGGGGTGGCCGCCGACTCCACCAACCCGACCCCCAGCGCGGCCACGCCCAGCGCGGCCCCCGCCGGCCACGCGGCCCGCGCCCGGGGCACCGTCATCGCCGCGACCACGTCGAGCGCGGCCGTCGCCAGCAACGCCCAACCGAGCCCCACCGGGTCCGCCGCGGAGGCGAGCGCCGCCAGCGGCAGCGGAAGCTGCGCCGCCGCCACGGCGACGGGCAGCGGCAGCCGAAGCCCGGGCGACGCGAACCCGTACCCGGCCCAGAGCGCCGCCAGGACACCGGCCGCCCCCGCCGCGTACGCGGTGCCATCGACCGTCGACATCCCGACGGCGTGCACCACGTACGCGTCCAGCACCGTCAGCAACAGCCCCAGCGCCGCGACCGACTCGGCGGTGGACCGCAGCCCGCGACGCAGCAGCGGCAGCGGCGCGACGAGCGCCCCCACCGTCACCACGGCCAGCACCGCGGCGCGCCCGGCGATGCCGAGAGAGCCCCAGCTGACGAGGGTGAAGGCGAGCGCGGCCACCGAGAGCAGCACGGCGCCCAACGTCAGCAGCACGTTCTGCGCGCCGCGCCCCGAAGCGTCCTTGACCGGGAGCGAGGGCGGTGCGGGCGCCGACGGCCACGGGATCGGGGGCAGCCGCAGCAACCAGTCGCGGCGGGCCGCCAGATGGGCGCGACGGGCGTCGAGACGGGCGAGTTCGCCGTCGATGAGCGCCAGTTCCTCGGCGGGCGACAGGGGCGTGTTCATGCTCGGAGTGTGGTGCCCGTCACGCCGTCGGGACATGGGCGTGCGTACTCAGATCGGCCTGAGTACACCCGGTGCGCGGAACGGGATCGGGCGCCGAGAGCGGCCGGCCCGAGGCCCGACCGGAAGCGGTTTGAACAGACCCCGAGGCTCTTGTATTGTTCAGTCCGTTCCCGGGCGATTAGCTCAGCGGGAGAGCACTTCGTTCACACCGAAGGGGTCACTGGTTCGATCCCAGTATCGCCCACCGGGACAGGCCGGTCCGTCATTGACGGACCGGCCTTCCGCATTCCCGGCCCTCAGGCCGCGGCCCCCAGTTCCGGCCGCAACGGCCAGTGCGGATCCACCGACTCAGGAGTGCCCTGGCGGGCGAACCAGGCCTGGAGCCCCCGCGCCTGCGCCGCGTGCCACACCGCCTGGAGCGTGTGCAGCTCGGCCGGTGTCAGCCGCTCCAGCCGGCCCGCGAACCGGCGCCCGACCGCCCGGACGACCTCCAGCGAGGCCAGGGCGTCGGCCGACGCGTCGTGGGCCCCCTCCAGCTCTATGCCGTAGTGCTCGCACAGGTCCGTCAGCGTCCGGCGACCCTTGCGGTAGCGGTCCAGGTGCTTGTCCAACACCCGCGGATCCAGCACCGTCAGCGGCCGGTTGTCCAGATAGCGCCCCAGTGATGACGCCCGGTGCCGGCGCAACTCCCGGTCCAGCAACGTCAGATCGAAGGGCGCGTTCATCACCACCACCGGCCGGCCCGCCACCTGCTGCTCCGCCAGCGCGCGGGCTATCTCCTCCACCACCGGCGCCGGCCAACGGCCGTGGCGCTGGAGGTGCTCATCGGTCAGACCGTGCACTTCCGTGGCGCCCGGGGGTACCGGGACGCCGGGATTTACCAGCCAGCGGGTGGAGCGGACGCGGCCGCCCGCACACTCCTGCACGACGAGCGCGGCGGACACGATCCGATCCTGCTCGACGTCCACTCCGGTGGTCTCCGTGTCGAATGCGGCCAGCGGGCCCTCGTACCAGCGTGTCATGGCGAACTCCTCGTCCCCGGTCGGCAGGTGGGGCGCACCCGGATCACGCCGCCCTTGCCCGAATCGGTGATACCCGGGCTGTTTGCCCCGTACGCCGTTTGCGACTCGTCTGCTACGGAGACAACTTCCCTGGGGGAACGGACGCATGACCGGTCGTCACCCCGACACCTCACTCTGCGGAGCCCGGAAGGCATGGGGAGCCGGCCATGGCGCTCACACAGCCCGAACCGTTCGGGGTACCACCGGCGCGGATCGGTCCGCGGCCGGACGCGGGAACCGGACCGTTGCGCGGCACCCTCGCCACCACCGCCTGCATGGAGACCCTCCAGGTGGGATACCTGCACGCCGTCGCGGCCGCGGCCGGCTGCTCGCTGTCCCAGCCCTTCCCGGACAACGGCATCGACTGGCACGTCAGCCACGGCGCCCCCGAGCACGTCGTCGACGACGAGGTCACCATCAAGGTGCAGTTGAAGGCGACCTACCAGACACCGCCCCGGCCGGCCGGGGCCACCTTCGGCTTCACCCTCGACAACGAGCACCTCGTGAAGCTGGCGCGCACTCCCGTCGCCGTCCACAAGATCCTCGTGGTGATGCTCGTACCGAGGGAGCGCGAACAGTGGCTGGCCGCCGGACACGACCGGCTCGACCTGCGGCACTGCTGCTACTGGACCAACCTCGCCGGACAGCCCGTGACCGGCCGGCGCCGGACCACCGTACGGATCCCGACCACGCGGATCTTCGACGACCGGGCGCTGTGCGAGATCATGACCCGGGTCGGGTCGGGAGGGACACCTTGATGGAACGGTACTCACCGCGCCCGGAGCCGCTGACGCCCCCGGATCCCACCGCGTACGCGGACGCCGCCACGCCCGATCCCGCGAAGGTCGACCCCGCCGTGCTCGGGGCGCTGCTGCACCGGCACGGCTGGTTGCGACGCGGCGGGGCCGCCGGTCGGTACGGCAGGTGGGCGCCGCCCGGGCACCCCGGCACCAGCCTGCTCGTCCCCGAGAGCCGGACCTTCCCCGACTGCGCGGACCTGCTGGACGAGGCGCTGGCCGCGCTGGCGCACAGCGGGCTGCCCTCGGCCCGGGAGGTGCTGTTCGGGTTGAGCGTGCCGAGCGACGAGATCCGCTGGGAACGGGAGTTCCCCGAGGGGACGTACCCGTCGCAGGGCGCGGAGGCCTGGCCCGTACAGGAACAACTCCGCTCGGCGGCCCGGCAACTGCTGCTCGCCGGCGCCCTGGCGGCGCACGCCCGCGCCGGGTACTACGGGGCGCGTCACCGGGCACAGGCCGAACGGGCCCTGGACGGGGTGCTGGTGGGGCCCTCGCCGGGCGGCCGGCGACTCGCCGCGTACGTCCCGGTGGACGGCGGGCGGGGCATCACCGCCCGGCTGCACCACGCGCTGCACGCCGCCCGCGAGGCGGTGGACTACCGGCGGGCCACCGGCGGCATGGATGCTTTCGACGCGGCGGTGGAGGCCGGCGTCAGCCGGGAACTCGCCGACGCCCTGATCGCCCTCGTCCGCGGCTCGGAAGGGGCCCGGATCGCGTTGGCCTGGGCGCCGGCCGCGGGCGTCCCGGCCGGGTGCGCGGCCCGGCCGGAGGCGGTGGAGTTCTCCCCGGGCGACCTGCCGGTGCTGCGCGAGGCGGCCGCCCGGTACACCCGGGACGAACCGGCGATCCCCGTCCGGTTGGCCGGGGCCGTGGTCCGGATGCGGCGCTCGGCGGCGGGCGGCGGCGGGACGGTACGGCTGCGGGTGCTGTCGGGGGCGGAGGTGCCCTACGTACGGGCCGCCCTGGACGAGGAGTCGTACCGGGTCGCGGGCCACGCCCACTTGGTGGGGCTGCCGGTCCGGGTCAGCGGGCGGCTCCAGCGGCGGGGCGGGTTCCGCAGGCTGACGGACGCGGTGGACGTGCGGCCGGTCCCGCTCGACGAGGTCGAACGGGACCGGCTGATGAAGTCGCTCGACGAGGCCTTCGACCCTTCGGAGGTGCTTCCCTCCGACGACTAGGCGGCTTCTGACTCCGACGCCCGCGCGGTGTCGGGGATCCAGGAGCCGTGGATCTGGGCGGGGACCCGGCGGGGAAGGTGCACGGTGGCGACCGGCGGGAGGGCGAGGTCGGTCGCGTCCAGGACGAGCAACTGCGAGGCGTCGGCGTTCAGATCGCTGACCACGGTCAGCAGGTAGCCGGCGTCCTCGTCGCCGGGGCCCGCGTCGGCGGCCGGCACGAACACGGCCTCGCCGGGCAGTCGGCCGGTACCGAAGGGCAGGACCTGACGTCCGCCGGTGGTGCGGTCGTACTTGACGAGACTGTGGTTGCCGACGCCGAGGTCGTCCGGGAACGACAGGGCGTACTGGTAGCGGTGCTCCCGACCCAGGTAGGCGTCGTTGATGGTGGGGAACTCCACGGTCAGGTCGTCCGTCTGGTCCTCGGTGACCCTCCCGGCGGCCAGGTCGACGGTCCAGCGGCGGCCACGGGAGCCCGAGTTGGGCTCGGCGCCGCGGTCGGGGGCGCCGACCCACCAGTTCCAGGAGCGCTGCCAGCCCGTGCGGCCGACGGTCGGGCCCTCCACGACGATCCGGCCGCGCGCGTCCTCGTAGGCGTTGGCGAAGTGCATTCCGTAGCCGGGGGCGATCTCGAACCAGCGGATGCGGGCCGCGCCGCCCGCGCCCCGGGGCATGACCCCGATCCGGGAGACCTGGTCCTCGCTCCAGCCGTACGGGATGCCGGAGTGCTCGGTGGGGTCGAAGGTCACCGACCCCTCCAGGAAGACGACGTGGTGCGCGGTCAGCGCGAAGTCGTGCTTCAGCGCCGCGCTCGCCCCCGGCACCTCCTGGCTGTCGAGGACCTTTCCGTCGGCCGAGGCCACGTGGTGGATCAGGAACGGGGGGAACGGCGAGGAGGCGAAGAAGTGCAGCTCCCCGGTGACGGGGTCCTCCTTGGGGTGGGCGGTCATCGCCGAGGTCAGTTTGCCGCCGAAGTCGTAGGCGCCCACGGTCTCCAGGTCGGCGGTGAGCTCGAAGGGCAGGGCGGCCTCGCTGAGGGCCAGCAGCCGTCCGGCGTGCTCGATCACGTGGGTGCCGGCGGTGCTCGCGGTCAGGTCGGGGCCGTGTTCGGTCATGTAGGGGGCGCCGTCCAGGGCGGGGGTGCGCACCCACCGGTTGCGGTACCACTCGGCGCGGCCGTCGCGCAGCCGGATGCCGTGCACCATGCCGCTGCCCTTGAACCAGTGGGTGGGGGTGATGCCGGGCTTGGGGTTGTGGCTGTTGCGGAGCAGCCGGCCGGTCAGCTCGGGCGGGAGGGTGCCCTCCACCGTCAGGTCGGTCGCGGTGATCTCGTCGACCACGGGGGCGTAGTGGCCGGTCAGGTAGGGCTTCTTGGCTTCGTTCATCGTCTTCACGTCCTGGCTGGTCTGCACGGTTGGCCTCGGCTTTCGATGGGTGGGGCGGGGCGGGGCGGGGGGGGGGGGTTTGGTTGGGTTTGGGGGGGTTTAGCGGGGTTTGGGGGGGGTTTTGTGGGGGGGGGGGCACTCCTCCAACGGC
>NZ_LGDE01000464.1 GCF_001279725.1 Streptomyces sp. WM4235
ATGCCGACGAGGTCCCGGAATCCTCCGAGCCTGTCCTGCGACGCCCGGGACGAGGCGATGACCCGGTGCTCGGGATCGGCGAGCAGGGCTTCCCCGGCGGCGACGACCATGGCCGCGTCCGCTGCGACCCCCGCGTCCTCGGGGGTGGCGCCGGAGGCCAGGGCATCGGCGACAGCGGCGTCGTGGACGCTCCGTTCGAAGTACGGGTTCAGTGTCAGGAAGCCGTCGTGGATGTCCGACTCCCGCCGCATGACCCGCACTCCCGGCGACGCCGACCACGAGATCCTCACGCTGGTGTGTTCCGGGGAGAGGTCGCTCAGAAGCCGCCAGAGAGGTCCGAGCTGCCTGTAGCGCCGCCAGTCCGTCCAGGGCTCCCGCAGACGTTGCGCGACCAACGGCAGGCCGAACCCGACGGCGACGAAGGGAGAGGCCAGGGAGGCCAGGGAGCGCGCCACGTCGGTGCTGAGGCCGTCCCAGTCATGACCTGCCCAGCGGGCACCGATCGCGGCGAACTTGCACACGTCGTGGGCGACCGTCAGCAGGTAGCCGCACACCATCAGGTTCAGGCCCGTCCGCAGTTCGCCGGTGACCTTGCGCGACCATCGCCGGCACAGGGACGTCATGACGAGCGACGACGCGGCGTGGGCGACCAGGTACAAGACGATCATCTCGCGGATGTACGGAGTCGTGGCGTAGTAGGTGTCCAGGTCCCGCAACCGCTCGACGGGTGCGTCGCCCCACACGAAGAAGGTGAAGAGGCCGACGATGACCATGCCGTACACGGCGACGCACCAGCGGGTGGCCTGCCTGATCCGCGCGGCGGATCCTCCTCGCCAGTTGATGAGCAGGACGATGCAGGACCCGCTGAAAGCCATGAGGATCGAGTACACGAAGGGCGCGGCGCTGTTGGGAACGCCGATCAGGTCGTTGACCCAGGCGATCATCGGAATCATCCCGAACAGGAAGACGCCGGCAGCGGTGAGCAGCAGCATGGCCACGGCACGCAGAAGAGGATCGCGAGGGTTCCTGAGCAAGCCGGGAAGCCTGATGCAGAAGGCTGCCACCGCGATGAGCGCGGGTATGAAGAAGCTCAGGTCGGACACGTCAGGTTCCTACATTCCGGTAGCTCAGGGCGGCCTCGATCCTGTCTTGCATCGTCCTGAGGTGGGGTGTCCCGGTCATTGCGGGAACCAGTAAGCGGCGCACCCTGTGCGCCGGTTCCAGGCCGGACAGCTCGGCGCTGTCCTCCGCTTCCCGGGCGCGCTTGGCCTCGACGCCGTCCCCGGCGCCGAGAACGGGGCTCTGGCGGCCCGCGACCGCCGGGACGGAGACCACGACGTCCTGTGGAACAGCGTCGTGCCGGAGCGGACGGGCGGCCACCGCACCCGCTCCACGGGGGCCCACGCCGTCGCCGCCACCCGTCAGCCGGCCTTCGGTACCCGGCGCTTCGTGGGGCGCGGGCGCGTCCGCCGAGCCGGCAGCTCGGTCGCTTCGTCCGCGAAGCCGGGCCGCCCGGACGCACGCCGGGGCTCAGCCGCTGCCATCCGCGTCGGACGCCGGCTCGGCCATGAAGCTGTCGAGCCACTCCGCGACCTTCGCGCGGTGCTGGTCGGTGGGAAGCAGTGCCGCGCGCGCCGCGATCCCCTCGACACCGTGGCCGGCGAGAATCTCGTTGAACGAGATCGTCATGACCGACGGCTCCCGCCGCGCCAGCTCCTCCAACAGGGCGTTCTCCAAGGGAAGCACCGCGTTGGCGACAGCCTCGGCGTCCAGGGACTGGAGAAAGCCGGCCGGACGACCGAAGAAGCGTTCGATGCGGGCGCAGTGATCCATCGTCGGCCTGCGTTCGCCGTTGACCAGTGCGTTGATCTGCTGACGCGAGATCCCGGTCGTCTTCGCGATCTGCGCCTGTGAGTGCTTGCGCTTGTTCTCCCTCACATGAGTGGCGCGGATGACCTCCAGGCGCTGCATGAACCGTTCCTGGATGTCCGGCTCTCCGGCGTTCTCCCCACGGAGGAGAGCCTCGACGACAGCCACCGGTACGCCCGTGGCCAGGTGAAGGTCTCCGGGGTCCAGGACGTCCTCGCATGAGCGTCCGAGCCTCGCCGCAAGGTTGACGACCCTGGCAACGCCGGCTGTCAGGGCGTGTGCGGCCCTGGCCTCCGAGGCCGAGGAGTCTTCTGTCACCGATCGATCTCCTCTGCGTGGGGTGAGGGCTGCTTCGCACGGACAACGGACGACGACAAAGCCAGCAAACAACGGACAAGGGTGGCAAACAACTGACAAGGATGGCAAACAACGGACAAGAGCACCGGGCAAGGGGCGCCTCGAGGCTATTACGCGTTCAACCTCTGCGGCCAGAGCCTGCCACTGTTGTGGCAGGTTCCGGCCGGCTCGAAGGCCCAAAAGACACGATCGTTGACAGGTTGGGGCGCGGGGAGCAGGATCGCCCCACGAGATGTTCGACAGTCGTTCGTATGTCAAACATTGTCGGGCGTTCGCCTGCGCCGACGAAGGTCCGTGGAACCGCCACGGAGAACGTGCAGGACGTCACAGCCCTGCCGCTCACGTACTCCCGGCAGTTGAGGGACCTCGTGGCCTCGTGGCCTCGTGTGAACTCCAACGAACCCTGCCGGACAGACCAGGCACCGAGCCACGACGTAGGAGGGAACCAGTGGACATCGGCGGGCATGCGGCGGTCGGTCGGACGGACCCCCGGGACTCCCTGGCCGCGAAGATCCGAGCACGGCGTCTACAGCACTTCCTCAAAGGACGTCGCGATCATCTGAGCCTGAGTCAGGAAGAGGTCGCCGAGCGACTCGAGATCAGCGGCCGCTCCTACGGGAACTGGGAACGCGGCAGGGTCAAGGAGTGGACGGACCACAAGTTGTACTCCCTGGCACACGCCCTGGAGATGTCCGAGTACCAGACCGACCGCCTCTTCCGCTACGCCGTCGATCGCGCCCCACAGCCCGCCCTGCGCGCCATGTTCCACCGTGACCGCCCCACGGATCCGGCCACCGCGGCCTTCCTGGGCGACTACGGCGTGATGATGGACGCACTCTCACTGCCCACCTTCGTGATCGACCACCGGTGGGGCGTCAAGATGGCGAACAAGGCCTACCACGACCTGTTGAAGGGCGTGCGAAACCACCCGACCGCGATGCCCGCCGACAACTTCCTGCGCTTCGGCCTCTTCCACCCCGACGCCCCGACCGTGCTGGTCGACCACCCGAAGTGGCAACTCGCCATGCTCGCCCAGCTCTCGTCGAGCCTGGAGCGACACGACGAGGACACCGTCCTCCGGGCCATCCGCCGCGATGTCCACCGGCACCCCGCGCTGCGCGACACGTACCTCAAGGACATGCCGGACTGGGTACTGGGATGCGGCGCCGACCTGGTCCACCACGAAGGCTCGGTGCGCGAGCTGCGCCACCCCGACCCGCGGATCGGTCTACAGGGGTGCCGGCTCGTCGAGGAGACCCCGCGGTCGCTGCAGGCCCTCGGGCTCATGCGCATCACGCTGGTGCTGGTCGACCTCGACGACGGATACATGCCCGAACGGAGAGGCTCCCACCATCATCACGCCGTCTGAAGCGCGGCGCGGAGGGCGATGCGGCCTTCATGCCACCTGCGACGGGGTGGCGAGCAGCGCCTTCCCGAGTGGATGGACCGGCGGGTTCAGGATGCCGCGCTCCGACGCCCGCACCTGGCTCACCGCCCTCCCCGGTACCGATCCGAGTCTGCTCGATGACGACGGAAGATGGATCGCTCCGGTTCGGATGTCCCGTCCACCTTCCGGACGAGGAAACCCGCGAGACCAGCCTCCTGTCATGATCACGCGATGAGTGATGACCGGCGCATGCATCCGTCCAAGGTGGCCGGCGACCGTGCGTCGCTGACCGCGTTTCTCGACTACCAGCGCGCGACCCTCGCCATGAAATGCCAGGGGCTGACCGGCGCACAGCTGAGGCAGAAGGCGGTTCCGACCTCGGGTCTGTCCCTCCTGGGGCTTGTACGGCATGCGGCCGAGGTCGAGCGGAGTTGGTTCCGAATGGTGTTGAACGGCGAGCGCTGCGAGGCCCTGTGGCCGAGGATCGACGGCGAGTTCACCGAGTTCCATGTGGAAGACGCCGACGTGGCCGAGGCGTTCGCGTTCTGGCACGAGGCGTGCGAGGGCTCCCGCGCCGCCGCGGACGCCGTCGAGTCCCTCGAGGACACCGTGGACTTCCGCGGCGAGATCATCTCGCTCCGCTATGTCCTCACCCACATGATCGAGGAGTACGCGCGCCACAACGGCCACGCCGACCTGCTTCGCGAAGCGATCGACGGGGAGGTCGGCGAGTAGGACGCCGGCCGACCCGACGCAGCGCGCTGTTCGATGACGGGGTCAGGCTGCCTTCGCCGGACAGCCGTTCCAGCCGCGGGATCGGTGAGGAGGGGGCGAAGCCGGTCTTGGGCTCAGCGGTGGGCCTTGCGAAGGCGGATGGCGGTGTTGATGACGGCGTTGATGGAACGGCGTTCCACTCATCGTGGCTGCGGTGGTCGGTCCCGTTGAGGGCGAAGTGGCGCGGGGCGGCGCACTCGGACTCGATCCAGTTCAGCCACCAGCTCCACCGGTTCCCTCGCCGCCCGGCCAGCCGCCGCCGACGCCCACCCGGCCAACCATCCGAGGCGAGCCACTAGGCGGTGACGACGCCCGTGTTCTGGCAGGCGGTCAGCAGCCACCGGCCGTCGGCCTGCTTCGAGATCACGTACAGCGGGGCGCCCTCGCTCTGCTCGCCCGGGGCCACGTAACGCTGACGGACCTTGACGGCCGCGACGTCGGGGCGGATGAAGAGCACGTGGACCACCTCGTAGGTGACCTCGCCGTCCCAGCTCGCCGAGGGGAGAACCTTGTGGGTGAACTCCGAGATCGCGTCGAGGCCGATGAGGACCTTGCCGTGAGCCGTCGTCCAGATCGCGTCCGGGTGGAAGAGGCCGAGGAACTCTTCGGGGTCCTTGTTTCGCTGGGAGTGCTCGACGGTGGCGACGAGCCGGCGGATCGCTTCTATGTCCGCCGCGCGGGATGTGGATTCCGAGGTCATGTGGATCATCGTCACACCTCAAGCGTGATTGAGGTCAAGCGTGTGGTCACCTGCGACCACGTGCTGAGGTGAGGATGGCCGGACATCCGACACGGTTCCGGCACTGGGCGGCGGCGCGTTGCCCCGGGAATCCGGGCCCAGGACCACGGGCCGCCACCGCGATCGGTACTGGATTACGGGCGATTGATCACCGATCGCCCGGTTTTGTCAGGGACTTTAGGGACTGAGTTTTCGCATTGCCGTGTCAGATCGATATCAGGCCGATGTCAGGCCGACGTCAGGCCGATGTCGAGGGCCGGCCAGGCCGCTCGCGCGTGCGCGGACTCGCGCCGGGCATATGTCCCCGGACGACAGGAGGCCGACATGACCACATTCCGTACGCACCGTCACCAGAGCGGTGGCAGCGTCCTCTTCGCCGCTGTGGCGCTCGCCGCGACATTGGCCGGGTGCTCGATGGAGGACGCCATCTGTCGAGGCGGGGAGTACCCCGTCATGACGGTCGGGGCCACCGGCTCCGCCTGCGTCCCGGACGGGAAACCGCTGCCCGAGGGCTACACACGCTATCCCGACGGCAAGGTGCCCCGGCACGTCGACGACACCTGGGACGTGTACTGGCGCACCCACACCCTCGACGACAAGGGCAACACCATCGACGCCCCGGCCCCGTGACCAGGCCGGGGCAGACAGGCGACCCGGCGGGCGATCAGGCAGGGGGCGGGCAGGCGATCAGGAGCGGCGCCCCCTCGTCAGGTCGTCGGCCTTGTGCGCAGTCGTCGCACATCTCGTACGAGCGTGTACACGGCGCCGAGGAAGAGCACGATCCCACCCGCGATCCAGAAGGCCGATGCCCCGGAGCGATACTCCCGAAGGGCGGCGAAGAGCATGAACGTACTCGCCAGAACGCCGAAGGCCGAGATCAGAGTCTCGATGCGGTGGATCACACGCACATCATCGCCACCGATCCCGGCCGGCGGAAGTGATCCGGACGAAAGCGCCCGGTCCTTCACGTCCTTGACCGATCGCGTTCAGCTCGCGTTCCGGCTCCCAGGACCGCAGTGCACGGCCTGATGCCCGCCGGCGTCCGCATCCACCGTGGCGAGCGGTCAGGTGCGAGCGCCGACGGCGGCGTCCTCGCCCACATGGTCCGGCAGTCCGAACAGCGGGAACAGCCGCTCGGTGTCACGGAACGCGGTGATGCCGGTGATCCGGTCACCGGAGAACTCGACGACCTGAAGGGCCCAGGGGGTGAAGCCGATGCCACTCGTATGGGGACGGTACTGGCCGAACGCGGGGGAGCCGTTCGCGACGGTCGGGATCAGGCGGGAGCCTCGGCAGCCGACGGCCGGGCCGGTCAGCCACGCCCGGATGTCGTGGATGCCGCGCATCCACTTCGTGTACGGCGGCAGGCACAGGGTGGCGTCGACGTGGAGCAGCATGTTCAGCTCCTCCATGTCGTAGCGGGAGAAGGCGGTGGCGTACCGCTCGGCCAGCACTCGGCGGGTGGCGTCGCTCGGGTCGGAGACCCGCTGCGCGGTGTTCCCGCGGCGGTCCGCCAATGTGGCTCGGGCCCGCTGGAGGGCGCTGTTGGCCGACGCGACGCTGGTGCCGTGGAGGTCGGCGACTTCCCTGGCCGAGAAGCCCAGAACGTCACGGAGGATCAGCGTGGCCCGCTGTCTGGGCGGCAAGTACTGGAGCGCCGCGACGAAGGCGAGTCGCACTGATTCGCCGGCCGTGGCCCGCGCCTGCGGATCTCCGCCGGGGCAGGGCTGCACCCACAGGGCGGCGTCCGACGGAGCCCCGGGCGGCGTGCCGCCCTCGCTCGGACCGGCAAGGTCCATGGGCAGTGCCCGCCGCTTGGCGGCGGCAAGGGCGTCCAGGCACACGTGGGTGGCGATGCGGTACACCCACGAACGCAGCGTCGCCCTGCCCTCGAACCCATCGATGTTCCGCCAGGCCCGCACCAGGGTCTCCTGCACGGCGTCCTCAGCCTCCGCGTACGCGCCCAGCATGCGATAGCAGTAGCCCGTCAGTTCCCCCCGGTACGCCTCCAGCGCCTGCACCGCCGAGTCCACCACTTCGTCCTCCCCCACGCGGCATTCCAGGCCAAGGGCTTGGGATGATCGCCCTACCCCCTTCAGCGGATGTCTCGAACAAGGAACCGGTGGAATGAATTCTTCGCGCGCTCGGCTCGTAGCCGTGCCGGCAATCCTCTTAGCGGGCCTGGCGATGGGCGCAGTCGGGGCGCTCGCGGCCAAACTTGACGGCCCGATCTTCCATGTCGTGAGCATCGTGTTCTCGGGGGGTTGGTCGTGGGCGTGTTTCGCCTTCCTCGTCGGTTACTTCCGCCAATCGAAGGTCACGGCGGCTCTGTTGGCCTCTTCGGCATTGGCCGTCGGCGTGGTCGTCTACTACCTGTCGAAGGCTTTGAGTCCCGTGGCGCCCATTGGCATGGACGTCGCCGGCGAGTCGAGCGTGGGGGATGCCGCACCAGGAATTCTGTTCTGGGGAATAGCCGCCTTTCTTTTCGGCGCCCCGGTGGGACTCTTCGGGAACCTGGCGCGCATACCAGGCATTGCGGGCCTCTCGTTCCGTCTGCTCATTCCGTTGATCGCCTTCTATGAGACCTCGGTGCGTCTGGGCGTGGAGGAAGCCACTGCGGGGCCGGTTCCCGCGGCGACCTGGAGCGTGATTCGCGTGCTCGCCGCCCTCGCCGCCGTGGCTCTTGTGGGGCACACGCTGTGGAGGTGGCGTACGCGGTGCGACAGTCTGAAAGTCGGGGCCGAGTCACACTGAGGTGACCATCGCGGCGCGTGCCCACCATCTCACCGACACCGACACCGACACCGACACCGACACCGGCACCGGCACCGACTCGGGTGCGGGCACCGACACCGGCAAGGACTCGGACTCGGGCGCGGGTGACGGTCCGCGGACGGGGGTGGCGCCCCGAACAACGGTGGAGCTCGGCGCGTGTAACGTCCGCGCCGCGCCGGCTTGGCGCCCGGAGCCCGGCCGGTGAGGGAGTGATCGCCCCTCAGGTCGACCGCGGCGTGACCGTGCTGCCGAGCAGACGGTTCACGAGGAGTTCCGGGTAGCCGGAGGCCGGCGGGTCGATGCCGAAGATCGCCCGCAGGTAGAGCGGTGCGACGAGTTGGTCGAGGATCTGGTCGATCGGCGGGGGGACCTCGCCGCGGGCGGCGGCGCGGTCGCGGATGCGCTCGATCGCGCCGATGCGGCGTTCGAACTGCTCCGCGCGTTGCCCCTGCGCCGTGGCATTGCCCGGCATCGACAGGGCGACGGCCCGAATGAGCAGTCGCCCTTCGGGCGTGCGGATGCTCGCGACGCCCGCTTCCACCCAGGCCGTCAGGTCGCCGCGCAGGCTGCCGGTGTCGGCGAGCGGCCAGTCCCGTTCGAGACGGGTGACGACCACGTCGGCAAGGAGGGCCTCCCGGCTGCCCCAACGCCGGTAGACGCTGGTGTGGTTCACCCCGGCGCGCTGCGCGACCGCGGGGATGGTGAGGTCCGCGCCCTGGGGGTCCGACAGCAGGTCGATGACGGCCTGGTGGACGGCTGATCGGACCTGCTCGGGGCTCTTGCGCAGGCGAGGGGCCGGTTGTTTCGAAGTCACCCACCCATCGTAAGCGCTAAGCACAACTATTTGCTTATTGGCGCCTGAGGGGGCTACAGTCCTGCCGTACGCACAGATCTGTGCTTAAGGAGAGTGTGATGAAGCCGCTGCTGTTCCCCGGCAACCCCCAGTTCTGGTACGAGACCCTGCGCTCGATGAGCCACATCGCCTACGGCGGCGCCGACTTCGGCGAGGTCGTCTCCACCGGCGAGCGCATCAAGGAAGGCGACTACGACAGCTGGCACGAGCAGTGGCTGGCGACCGCCGACCGGGTGGCCGACGAGGCGCGGCGGGCCCTGGACGCGGGCCACACCGTCAGCGCCCGGGACGGATTCCTGCGCGCCTCCAACTACTACCGGTCGGCGGAGTTCTTCCAGCACGGCTCCCCGTGCGACCCCCGCCACGACCACGCCTACGACCGCAGCGTGGCCTGCTTCCAGGCCGCCGCCGCGCTCTACACCCCCCGCATCGAACCGGTCCGCATCCCCTACGAGGGCACCACCCTGCCCGGCTACCTCTACCGGGTCGACGACACGGGCACGCCCCGCCCGACCCTGATCATGCACAGCGGGTTCGACGGCACCGCCGAGGAACTCCACTTCAGCGGCGCGCTGGCCGCCGTGGAGCGCGGGTACACCGTGCTGACCTTCGACGGCCCCGGGCAGCCCGGCCCCCGCCACCACCAGGGCATGGTCTTCCGCCCGGACTGGGAGAACGTCATCACCCCGGTCGTCGACTTCGCCGAGGCGCTGCCCGAGGTCGACAACGCCCGCATCGCGCTTCTCGGGAGCAGCATGGGCGGCCTGCTCGCCCCCAGGGCCGCCGCCTTCGAGCACCGCCTCGCCGCCGTGATCGCCGTCGACGGCGTCTACGACCTCGGCCAGATATCCGTCCGCAACATCCCGGGCGACCGGGAGCAGGCCGAACGGCTCCTGCGCGCCGAGTCCGCCCCCGAACTCGACGCAGGCTTCGAGGAGATCATGGCCCAGGACGCCACCTCCCGATGGGCGTTCAACCACGGCATGTACGTGATGGGCGTCGACACCCCCAGGGCCTTCTGCGCCTCCTACCTCGACTACACCCTCGCCGACGGCATCGCCGAGCTGATCCAGTGCCCCACCCTCGTGTGCGACGCCGCCGAGGACGAGTTCTTCAAGGGCCAGCCCGAGCAGCTCTACGAGCACCTGACCTGCCCCAAGACCCTGATGTTGTTCACCGCCGAGGAAGGTGCCGGCGCCCACTGCCACCCCGGTGCCATGCGCCTGGCCCTCGCCCGCATCCTCAACTGGCTCGACACCACACTCGCGACCGTCGCCTGAAAGCCCCGCCGGCGCCCTGCGCATCGCCGGCGCCGGCCCCGGCCCTCCCCTGCCACCTCACACCACAAGGAAGTCCCGATGAACCGCACCGGAATCGAAGCCGCCCTCAACGACCTGCTCTTCAACCGCGACATCACCCTGGAGGAGGCCGCCGAGCGCCACTTCACCCCCGGGTACCGCCAGCGCACCGACGGCCAGTGGGCCGACCGCGCGGAGTTCCTCGACCACATCGGTCACCTGCGCGGCATCGTCGCCGGAGGCACGGTCGAGATCCACGACGAGTTGTACGACGGCGACAAGTACGCCGACCGGCACACCTGCCACATCACCAAGAACGACGGCAGCACCGTCACCATGGAGGTCTACGTCTTCGCCGACCTCGCCCCCGACGGCCGCTTCCACCGCATCGAGGAGACCACCTTGATGCTGAGCGGTTCCGACGCCGACCGCAACATCGGCAGCGCCCGCTGACGTCGCCCAGCACGCCGACCGCCGCACCGTGAGAGGCGACGTCACGGGCGGCTCCCGCAAGCACGTGACGGTGTCGTTGGTGCCGTCCCTCATGGGGCCCGCGTTCACTTCCGCGCCGCCGCGGCGATTCAACACGTAATCGCACGGCACCGGGAATGTGCCGTGCGACGGGGGTGACCGCACCCTCACGCGGGAGGCCATCGCAAGCGCACGCGGCGAATCGGAGTGGCCGGGACCCGATATCGGATTTCACCCCCCGGCTGCCGGCCACCGCCGGGTCCGCAAGGGTGATTTCCGCCCGCCTTTCCACCGGTTTTTTCCGGCCAGGACCGGCTCATATCCGTTGATCGTTTAGTGGCTCCCTTTGGTAGGGTCCAGGTAGCCGGCTTGACCAACCGCCGTGCCGTGACGGGGTGTTACCGGCTTTCATCCCGTCACGTGATTCGCCGAATCAGCGGGTTCCGGGGGGAGCCGGCCAATGGGGAACCCGTCGCTTTCGCTTCATCTCGCGCGTGACGGTTCCCGGACTTCCCCTCGTGCCCGCCCGGCCTCTCCATGGCTGCGAGCCGGGTTCCATCGGTCTTGTTCTCTGGGGGGTCCACATCAACACGCACAGAGGAATTCCGTCGACGGGGGTCCGTCGTTCCTTCACCCGTGCCGTGATCGGCGCCACCGTCGTGGCCGGCGTCCTCGCGGTGAGCGCCGAGACCGCGGCGTTCGCGGTCCCGGTACCGCCGCACGAGGAGGTACGGGCGGTCGGCATCGGCACCACCGAGACCCAACGGGTCGACGCCGCCGCCCTGGTGCGACTCGACCCCACGTGGGACGTACTGCTGCTGAGTGACTACGACTTCATCCACGCCCTGTGGCAGAAGGCCCGGGACGGCGGTGAGACGTACGACTCGGTGCGCACGGCGGCCGAGAGGGCCATGGCGAGCACCCTGGCCGCCGACCACGTCGCGTACATCACCACCGGTATCCATGAGGCGCACCGGCTGGATCAGCAGCGCGAGCGCGACAAGGCGGAGGCCGCACGCCTCGCCCGAGTCGCCCGGCAGCAGGTCATAACGATCATCGGCATCACGGGTTCCCCCGAGATGCTGGAGCTCAACGACGAGGGCTTCATCCGCGCGGTCCTCAGGCACCCGGCCTCCGGCCCCGAGGTGCGCGCCGCGGCCACGCAGGCACTGACCGGAGCCGCTGCGGCCCGGCAGGAGTTCATCACCAACGGCGCGCGCGAGGCCCACAACAGGGACGTCGCCAGAGAACTGCTCGAACTCGCCGAGAAGGACCGCAAGGAGGCGGAACTCCGCAAGAGGCAGGCCGAGCGCAAGAACGTCGCCGCCCTGTTCCGCGTCCCGATGACGCAGAGCCTGCTCGACGTGAGCGACGACATCTTCCTCCGCGAGATGCTGCGGACGGCGCCCACCGATCTGCACGACTCCGAGCTGTACCGGGCCGCCCAGTCCGCGGTGAACAGCATGAATCCGGCCCATTGGCAGAGCTTCCTCGGCAACGGTGCCGAGGCGGCCTACAAGCGCGACGACGCCGCGCGGCGCGCGAAGTCGGCGGAGGCCAACCGGGTGCTGGCGCGGCAGGTCCTCGCCGTGGCCCGGGAGAGCGGATTCAACCCGAACCTGGTGGCATCGGCCGAGAAGGCGCTGGCCACCGGTGACATGGCGGTCGCGGAGTTCCTCTCCGAGGAGGGCCAGAGGAGGGCCAGGCGGCAGTCCCTGCTGATCGGATTCGCAACGGACCCCTCCACCTGGCAGCCCATCCGCCACCCCGGTGTCAACGGCCGAGCGGCCTCCGTCGGCCCGGTGACGTCGGCCAGCCCGTCGGACTGGCGGGAGAACGCCACGTGGCTCGTCGTCCCCTCGCTGTCCGGACAGGCGGGTTGCCACTCGTTCGAGGCCGCCTCCAAGCCCGGCCACTACCTCAGGGCCGACGAGTCCAAGAACATGGTGACCCTGGCGGCGGACGACAACACCACGGCCTTCCGCGCCGATGCCACCTGGTGTGCCCGTATGAAGGGCTGGCCTCAGAGCAGGCCCACGGCCGCCTGGTTCATCGCGGGCTCGTACAACGAGGGGACCCAGGTGGCGATCACTCAGCGGAACGAGCTTTCCCTGCACGGGCGCTGGAGCGATGACATCGACCTGCGGGCCCACCCGGCGTGGCAGGTCGTCCCCCCACTGGCCCCCTGACGGGCGTCGGGACCCCACCCCTTCGACAAGCGCGACGAGTTCGACGAGTGCGACGAGAGCGACGAGAGGGGCCTTCCGCATGACCGCGGCCGCCTCCACGGTGATCGCGGCGGTGGCGGGAACCCTCGCGGGACCCACCATCCGTGCCCGGGAGGCCCGGCGTGAGCCGGTGTTCGTACCGGCACGGGCGGATGCGCCGCAGCAGGCCGAGAGGTACGGCTGATCGCGCTGTCGGGGCTCCCTCCGAAGCTGCGGACGCCGGTCTGGCTCACGCTGCGCCCCGCCGACGAGAACCGACAGTCCGTGTCCAAGGAGGAACAGGACGCTGCCGGGGCCGCCACCTTCCGGCAAGGGATCCTCCGGCAGGCCCACGAGGTGCGGAGCACCCGTTCTCCATGCCCATCCTGTCCATTTTTCACATATTTCGGGGGGACATTCCTCATGGGAGAGACATTCCGGCCGAGGGTCGGAAGACGGGCCGGCCGTGTCCGGACCATCGCGGCCAGGACGGTGTCCGCGGCGCTGGCCACCGCGCTGCTCGCGGGCCTGACCGGGCAGGCATCCGCGGCCCCCGCCGCCGAGAGGCCGGCGGGCGCGGTCCTGGACGCCCACGCCCTCGACATCGTGCAGCGGGGGAACGCTGCACTGGCCAAGCTGCGCGCGACGCCGCCGCCGGGGGACGCCCGGACCGAACTGGACCGGATCAGCGACGAGCGGGACCGGCAACTGGTGCAGGACTACGCGGAGTTCGACGAGGAGGAGGAAGTCCGCGAGGCCGCCAAGAAGGCCTTGGCGAGTACGGACCCGAACGCGCTCCGGGACTTCCTGGAGCGCGGCGAGGCGGAGGCCCGTCAGCGGGCGCGGGACAAACGGAACGCGGCCGACGTCGACAACCGGCAGAAGATCGGGGCGATGCGGGACACGGGCGGCCCGCACTTCAACGCCGAGGTCGAGCGCGTACTGAACGGCACCGCTCAGGACCGCGCGGACTTCCTGGCCTTCGGCGCCGAGATCGCCCGGCAGCGGGACAAGGCCACCGAACAGAACGAGCAGCAGCGCGCGGCCGAGAACCGCAAGCGCGTGGAGATGCTCGCCGCGATCGGCGGTCCCGAGGTCAAGCGGGCCGCGCAGTCGGCGCTGGCCACCGGCAACGACAAGGTGATCACCGAGTTCCTGGCGAAGGGCTACCTGGTCGCGGCGCAGAAGGACGCCGACGACCGGGCCGCGCACGAGAACGCGCAGAAGGAGGCCCTGGAGGCCGCGGAGCGGCTGCGCAAGCTGGCCGACAACGCCGCCCGCGCCGCCGAAGCCCGTACGAAGCTGATCGCCGCGCACGGGGACGCGGTCCGGGCCCTGAAGAACTCCTCCAACGCCATGAGCCAGGCGGCCGCCGCCTCGCGCAACGCCGACCGGATGCTCGCGGCGGACCGGGCGGGCAAGCGCCTGTCGGACTACACCGGGGTGAAGGAGGACGTGGCCCGCCAAGTGGGCTTCGCCGACACCGCCGCCAATCAGGCCCAGGTGGCGGCGGGGCAGGCGAAGGTACAGGCCGACATCCTGGTGGAGACCGGCCTGACGTACGGAACGCAGTGGTCCGACGTGGCCAGCGGGATCGCCGCGGCGTCCGACGCCGCGTCGCGCGCCGCGCAGACCGCCCGCCACGCGGTCGACGCCACCGCCGCGGACGCCGCGGGCCTCAACTCCCAGAACCAGGCCGAACTGCACGAGAAGCAGGCCAAGGCCTGGCGCGCCAACGCCGAGGAGCACGCCAAGGCGGCGGCCGGTCTCGCGGCCGCGGCCGCCAGGCAGGCGAAGATCGCGGCGGACGCGGCGGCAGCATCGCGTCAGGCACGGATCGAGGCCGAGGCTGCCGAGAAGTCGGCCTGGGCCCATGCGCAGCGCACCCGCGATGCCAGGATCGAGGCGCAGCAGCAGGCGAAGGTCGCCGCCGAGCAGCGGGTGATCGCCGAACGGGAGCGGCAGGCGGCCGCCGCCGCCCGGGTACGGGCGGAACAGGAGCGGGACAAGGCCACCGCCGCCCGGGCCCGCGCGGAAGCCGAGCAGCGCACCGCGTCGGCCAAGCGTGCCGATGCCCAGGCCGCTGCCGCCACGGCGGCACAGAAGCGTGCGGACGCGCAAACCCAGGAGGGCATCGCCGCCGGGGCGGACCGCCAGGCGCGCGGGGAGGAGTCCAAGGCCCGCACCGCCCGCGACAAGGCGACCGAGGCCGAACGGCTCCACCGGGCGGAAGAGGCCAGGGCCAAGGCCAACGAGGCGGTGGCCGCGGCCTCCGCCGGTACCGAGTACGCCGAAACCGCGCGGACCGCGGCCACCGAAGCGCGCAGTGCCGCCAACGCGGCGGGCACGGCCGCGTCACAGGCGCGGACCGCCGCGGACGGGGCGTCGGCGGCGGCGATACGGTCCCGGCAGGCGGCCATCGAAGCCGACGGCGCCGCCGGCCGCGCCCGCGCCGCCGCTCAGGAGGCGAACGCGCACGCTTCACGGGCGAACGCGGCGGCCAACACTGCCGAAGCAGCCGCCCGCGCGGCCAACGCGGCGGCGAGCAAGGCCGAATCCGAGGCGGCGGCCACCCATGCTGCGGCCAACCGGGCCAACGCCAAGGCTGTCGAGGCCACCGCGCAGGAAGCCCGCGCGGGCATCGCCGCGCACGAGGCCTCGCGCCTCGCCGGCCTCGCGGCGATCCACGCCAACCAGGCGCTGCAATCCGCGAACCGCACGCGCGAGGAGGCCGAGGGGGCGACTCGCGAAGCCGGCATGGCGAGAGTGCAGGCCGGCATCGCGCTCCAGGCCGCGGCCTCCGCCCGCTACACCGCCGCGGGCATCGCGGACCCGGCGAACACCGCCATCACCCTCACCGCTCCCTTCTCCGGCACCGACGTGAGCGCCGACTTCGCAGCCGAGGTGGCCAAGGCGGCCCTGCAACTGGGCCAGGAGGAGGCGACCAAGGCCGAAGCACGGGCCACCGAGGCGGTCAAGGCCGCCGAGGCGGCCGAGACGGCGGCCAAGAAGGCCAACGCCCAGGTCGCACCCGCCTTCAAGGCCGCTGCCGCGGCCGCACGATCCACGGCGGACGCCGCACGCTCGGCCGCCGCCGCGATCAAGTCCTCGGCGCAGGCCGCCGAGGACGGAGCCAAGGCCAGAGCCGCCGCCGCCCGCGCCAACCAGGCCGACACCCAGGCACAGGGCGACGCCAAGCTCGCCCGCGAGTCCGCCAACCAGGCCTTCGCCGACGCGGCCGCCGCCCGGACCGCCGCCACGCAGGCGGAGGCCGAGGCCCAGCGGGCGCGCAACGCCGCGACCGAGGCGGAGAACCAGGCCGCCGCGGCCAACAACGCCGCGACGCTGGCGGAGAAGGAGGCGGCCACCGCGCAGGCAGCCGCCGAGAAGGCGGGCAAGGACGCCGCCGATGCGGCGAAGCTGGCGACATCGGCGGAGGAGTACGCCACCTCGGCCGAGGCCGCGGCGAAGAACGCCGGTACGTATGCCAAGCAGGCCGACGAGGCGGCCAAGCGGGCCGAGGAGTACCAGCGGGAACAGGAACGCCAGGCTCGCGCGGAAGCCGCCAAGGGCCAGACACCGCCCCCCGTCGACGCCGCCCCGGACGCCGTGAAGAAGGCGCTGGCCGAGGCGGGGCTGAGCGAGGAGGAGTACAAGGAGGCCCTGGAGCTGTCGAAGCAGGGCATCCTCGACTACCTCCTGAAGAACGGGGGTGAGCTGCTGGTCGAGATGTTCGCCGAGGACATCATGGCGTGCATCGAGGACCCGGACATCCCCACCTGCTTGTGGGCGATCGTCTCCAGCCTGCCGGCGGGCAAGCTGCTCAAGCTCGGCTCGAAGCTCCCGAAGATCACCAAGGCGATCTGGGGGATCGGCACGTTCCTCGACAAGGTCGCCGGGGCGAAGAAGAAGCTCAAGAAGTTCGACAAGGCACTGGAGCGGGCCAAGAAGGCCACCAAGTGCCTGACCGACGACGGCAAGGGCGGCAAGGGCGGCAAGGGAGGCAAGTCCCTCACGAACGCCACCGCCACCGCCACCAAGAGCGGCCTCGACGGCGCCACCGGCGCCGGAATGCTGCGCACCGGCAGCGGAAGTTGGCTCCAGTCGGCCGCCGCGGATGACGCCGACCTCGGTTGCGGCCCGTACATCTGGGTGCCGTTCCGCCCGGGTGTCGATCACGAGCCGCAGGGCGACATCCCGGCGGACATGGGCGAACCGTTCGGTGCGTTCCTGCGCCCCGGCGAGTACCTCTTCGTCGTTCGCCTGGACGGTTCCCTGCGCGCGGTGCACGTCGACGACATGCGTGCCGTCAACGGCGGCGCGGGACACACCTCGCTGGGCGAGCGCAAGCCCGTGCTCATGGCGGGGGAGTTCGTCGTGGGTCCCGGTGGCGTGTTCACCCGGATCGAGAACTTCTCCGGTCACTACATGCCGCTGGACAAGGAGGGGTTCACCCCGTTGAAGGACGTCACCCGCGCGGCGTTCCTGGCGCACGGCTGGGTGTTCACCGAGAAGGCCTGGGAGTATTACCCCGGGCCCAAGCGGCCCTGACCGGGCACACGACCGCCGGGGACGGCCTCCACGAGGCCGTCCCCGACACGACCGACACGACCGACACGACCGACCACCCCCTACCGAAGCCGTGGTGGCCATGGAACCCTCGACCTACCCCGAACCCGACGTACGTCTGGCGCGCCTCGCGGGCGCGGTCGGCCTCTCGGTCACGTGGCCCCCGACCGATGAACTCCTCGACGTCCTCGCGGAGCGGACCGGGCTGCGCACCCACGACCTCCTGCTCGTCGCGGACCTCCCCGTACCGGAGACCGCGTGGCTCTTCGACGAGACGGCCGGCGCTTCCAGTGCCCTGGTGTCCCGCTCCCTCGCCCTGCCCGAGGCCGGCCGGCGGCTGCTGCGGGACCGTGCCCGCTCCATGACCGCGCCGGCGGGCACGCTCACTCCCTGGGAGCCCCGCCCGCACGAGCAGTACCCGCCGGGATTCGGCTCGCTCCTCCTGCGGATGCTCGCGCTTCGTAACCTGAACTGGTCGGGGGCGGCCAAGGTGATGTGTCTGATGTCCGGAGTCTGCAAGGCGGCTTCGACCATCGGCGCGGTGGGGCGAGGCGCCAAGCCGCTCGATGCGGAGATGCTCGACGGCTTCGCCGCGACGCTCGGCGTACCGGGCGCGGTGCTGGCCGCATTGACCGGCGTCCACCGTTCCGTGGCCGGCCCCGCACTCGCACCCGAGGTGGTCGACACCGCCACGCTGGTGTGGGAGGTCCGGCACTTGACCCGGGACCAGGAGAGCCAGCTCACCGAGTACGCGGAGGCGTCGGGCAGCCAGTGACGTACTCGAGTGGTGGGTACGCCGCCGTTGGCCGTGTTCCCGAACCACCCGCCCAAGGTCAACTCCATCGAGATCCTGTGACGTTCTGAACGCACCTCCCGCAGGGCCGTGCCCGGGGCGCGGCCCTGCGGGGGGCGCGGGAGTGATGCGGTCTCGACGAGGGCAACCATGGTCAGTACCGGGACCGGGCACACGTCTGATCGCGGCGGCTTCTAGGATCTGCGCATGGCAACAAGACTCGTGCAGATCAATATGAAGGCTCGGGACGACTCCGCGCTCGGTCGGTTCTGGGCGGAGGCACTCGGTTGGGGTGTCGACAGCGAGGGACCCGGCGTGACCAACCTCGAACCCGTGGGTTTCGCCTACCCCGACCCCGTGGCCGTCTGCATCGACATCATCGCCCGCCCGGAACCCAAAACGGTGAAGAACCGGGTGCACCTCGATCTGGCCACCACCTCGACCGCCCAACAGGCGCATCTGGTCGCGCGCTTGAAGGATCTCGGCGCGACGCTCGCCGACGTGGGTCAGGGTGACGTCCCCTGGACGGTCATGGCCGACCCGGAGGGCAACGAGTTCTGCGTCCTGGAGCCCCGCCCGATCTACCGCGACACCGGGCCGATCGCCGCGGTGGTGGTCGACTGCGTCGACCCACGAGGGATGGCCCGGTTCTGGGGCCAGGCGATGGACTGGACGCTGCACGAGGTCACGGACGACAACGCGACCATGCGCTCCGCCCAAGGTGTCGGTCCCTACCTTGAGTTCCTCCGCACCCCCGACACCAAGAGCGTGTGGAACCGCGTCCACCTCGACGTCTGCCCCTACCCCGGTGACGACCTGGAAGCGGAAGAGGCCCGACTGCGCGCCTTGGGCGCCACCGACCCTGGTATCGACCAGTCCGCGATCTCCTGGACGGTTCTGGCCGACCCGGAAGGCAACGAGTTCTGCCTCCTCACTCCGCGCTGACCTTGAGCAGCGGCTCAGGCCGGCTTCGGGTCAGCGAGTGCTCCATGGCGGGGAAGATTCATCGAGTTGGAGTCAGGAGTGCATCCGCCCACCCCATTTCGTCAGGAGTTCTCAGTCACCGCCACCGCTGTTCCCGTTCCGGTTCCGGCGCCGGTTCTTCCCGGAGCGACGTATCAGCTCGCTCGCGGCGAGCGTCACGGTCGCCAGACCGCGGACCCAACGGGGGCCGCCGCGTTCCGCCCACACCACACATACGCACCCGCCGATGGCGAGCACCAGAACGCCGAGCAATACCAGATTGATCATGGTCTCCACCCCTTCGTTCATTGGCCCTTCCTGCTGATTGTCTCAGGCCGGGGAAGGGCCCCATCGGCGATGTGGCGGGAAGGCGGGGCCGGCCTCCTGGCCGTCGCCCCGCCGGTGACGGCGCGCGGCACGGTGGCCCGGGGAATGCGCCGGCCTCGATCCTGTCCGGTGAGCTATGTTGCAGTCATGACTACCGGGACGGCCTTGCGCCACACACGGATTGGCGACCCGGTGCCGCTCTGAGCGCCGTACGGGCCGTCGCCGGCCCGCCGTGGGATCGGGGCTCCGGCATTGCCGCGCGGGCTCCGCCTCCTGTCGTGTCGACCACAGCTCGATACGACAACCACGACAGGAGAAGTCATGCCCACCAAGATGCTGCACATTCCCACCGCGGCCGGCCAGGCCGACGCCTTCGCCGCCTACCCCGACCGTGGCGAGCGGTTCCCGGGGGTACTGATGTACCCGGACGCCTTCGGTATCCGGCCCGTGCTGCGGGAGATGGCCCGCGAACTGGCCGGGCACGGGTACTACGTGCTCGTCCCCAACGTGTTCTACCGGCACGGCCCGACACCGGTGATCGAACTCCCCGAGTACATCGATGAAGAGGCCCGGCCCGCCGTCTTCGCCCAGGTCATGCCACTGATCGAGGCGCACACCGTGGAACGGACCCTGAGCGATGCCGACGCCTACCTCGGGTTCCTCACCACTCGGCCGGAGGTCGCCGCCGGTCCGGTCGCGGTGACCGGCTACTGCATAGGCGGCCTTCTGGCGACGCGTACCGCCGCGGCTCACCCCGGCCGGGTGGCCGCCCTCGCGGCATTCCACGGTCCCGTCGGAGCGGACGGTCCCGGCGCCTTCGCCGAGATCACCGCCCAGGTCCACTTCGGCCACGCCGAAAGCGACCTGACGCCCGAAACCCTGGACGAACTCAACCAGGGCCTGAAAGCCGCCGGGGTCGCCCACACCTCCGAGATCTACCCCGGCACCGTCCACGGGTTCACCATGTCCGACACCGACGCCTTCGACCCCGTCGGACTGCAACACCACTGGGACCAGCTGCTCCCCCTCCTGGACCGCACACTGGCCGACAGCTGAGGCTCCGGCTCGGAACCTGAACGTTCCAGAGGCGTTTCGACGCCCGTGGTGCGGGCGCGCATCCCGCCCGCACCACGGGCCGGGGACCTGGAGCCGGCCGGGGAGGGGCAGATCGTCAGCAGTGCGGTCCGTCTCGGACAGGTGGACATGAGCCGTAAGTGCCCGAATCCCATGATGACCTGACAAATAATCACTAGGAGGTAATCTTCCGCAAGGTCTCTATCTGACTCAGGCATGATGCGCTGTCATATTCCTGCCAGATCGCCCCGTTCATCTCGTTGTACCCATCAGGGGAAGGCAGGAAAATGGGCAGGTTCAGGTACGGAACCACGGCGTCGGCCATCGCGCTGGCCGCCTTGGGATCGCTCGCGGCCACGGGAGGCACGGCTCACGCGGAAGCGGGCCAGGACAGCATCAACATGCTGAAGCAGGAGAAGAGCCAATGGTGCTGGGTCGCCTCCGGGCTGACCATCGCCAAGTTCCACGGCTTCGGCTCCACGCAGACGGACTTCTGCAACCGGGCCCAGCCCTACTACGGCTGCGACAACCAGCCCGCCACGCTCGACGACATGGCCAAGGGCTGGAGCAGCCTCGGCATGACCCACACCGGCTCGGGCCTGAACAGCGCGGCCACGTTCAACCAGGTGTACACCGACGTCAAGGCGGGCCGGCCTCTCGGCGCCCGTATCGGGTGGACGTCCGGTGGCGGCCACATGAACGTGATCTACGGCTTCGACACCTCGAACAGCACGATCGCCGTGGCCGACCCGTGGCCGAACACCACCACGTACACGTGGTGGAACTACAACGACTACGTGAGCAACAGCTCGTCCAAGTGGACCCACTCCCGCATCGGTATCTCCCGCTAAGGCAGGCGACATGCGCGACACCAGCGGCACCAGCGGCACCAGCGGCACCAAAACGTCCAGCCGGCGGGCGACACCCCGCTTCTCCCGACTGTCCATCGTCGTCGCACTGAGTGCGTCCGCACTGCTGTCCGTCGTCGGCCCGACGCACGCGGCTCCGGCCAAGGACCCCCTCCCGGCCGACATCCCCGACTACCAGGCTGCTCTCAAAGCGGTGAAGTCCGCCGACGTGCGCAACACCGTCTGCCGTTTCCTGCGCACGCCGGTACCCGCCGACGGCGCCGGCGGGCCGGTGCAGACCCTCCCCGACATCGCCGAGCCGTGCCAGGACCTCCCGGTCTTCACGATCAAGGACCCGGTGGCACTGAACGAGATCACGCCCGGTTTCGCCGCGGGCACCGCCCAGCCACTGCCCGCCAAGGCGGTCAAACTGACGGGACTGGTCTCCTCGCTGAGCACCACCGTCAACGGACGCAACGCCACCGTCATGCTCGCCCCCACCCAGGGCGGCGGCTGGCACCTGGCGGCCGTGCGTGACGGCGACGGCGACGCCACATACGCGGGGAAGGCCACCGTCGGCACGTTGGTCTTCACCGAGCCGCAGATCCGCGGCTGGTACCAGCTCAAGCTCTTCACCGTCGAGGCGCTCAACGACGAGGCCCGGCAGGGACTGGGCGGCCAGGCGTCGGCGTCGCTCGGCGACTACCAGAAGCTGCTGAAGGCCCGCTACGCCGAGAAACTGCCCGGCTCGGACTACGACACCAAGGGCTACTCCAGCGGCTACAGCCTCCAGAGCACGGAGGACGACGCCGTCTCCTCCACCCTGCTCCTCGCCGGCGGTTCCAGCACGGCACTCGCCCTCGCGGGCGGAGCCGCCCTGCTTCTGCGGCGCCGGCGGGCAAGCACCGGCTGAGCCCCACC
>NZ_LGDE01000465.1 GCF_001279725.1 Streptomyces sp. WM4235
TGCGACAGTCTCGTCACCCATCTGGTGCCCGCTTCGGCCGACGACGACATCGCTCTGCTCGCCGCCCGCCTGAACAAACCCTGACGCGATCGGAGAACGAGGGTGGCGGCCGGATGCGAGCACCTCGTGAGTTGACTGAAAATTCAGTCAGTGCCAGAGTGGTCACCGAGGCCGCAGCACTCACCGTGCGGAGCGGCCGTCGCGGCGCGGAGCGCGCACTCTTGTCCGTAGGGACCGGTTTGCAGCACTTCCCGCGTGCACCCGAGCCGCATCCTCTCGCTCGCCCTGGCCGGATGTACCCCTTCCACCGGCCCACGATCGGAGTTCTCCCGTGTCCTTCCTGCCCCCCACCCGACGGACCGTCCTTCGCACCCTCGCCGGAATCGGCGCCGCCGTCGCGGGCGCCTCGGCGTGCTCCCCCGCGTCCGGAGTCACGGTCGACGCCACCGCCGGTTCCTCCCAACCCTCCACCGCGGGTGCCCGGCGCCGCTTGGGCGCCGAGTGGGAGAGCCACACCCGCACCTTCATGTCCTGGCCGGCGCTGACCTCGGTCTGGCACGAGGACCTGCGCTACGTGCGCGAGGACATCGCGAGGATCGCGCGCGCCGTCGGGGAGTACGAGGCGGTCGTCATGATGGCCCGACCCGACCAGGTCGACGCGGCTCAGCGGGCCTGTGGCTCCCAGGTCGAGGTCATCCCGCTGGCCGTCGACGACCTCTGGGCCCGCGACACCGTCCCCGTCTTCGTCGAGGAGGGCGGAAAGGTCGTCGGCGTCGACTTCAACTTCAACGGCTGGGGCAACAAGCAGAAGCAGCACCAGAACGACGCCCTGGTCGGGCGCACCGTGCTCAAGAAGTACGGGATCCCCCGGGTCCAGGCCCCCCTCGTCGCGGAAGGCGGCTCCTTCGAGCCCGACGGCGAGGGCACCTTGATGATCACCGAGAGCTCGATCGTCAACGACAACCGCAACCGCGGGAAGAACCGGGACACCATCGAGAAGGAGCTCAAGGAGACCCTCGGCGTCGAGAAGGTGATCTGGCTGGCCGGCGTCCGCGGGGAGGACATCACGGACGCCCACGTGGACAGCCTCGTGCGCTTCACCGCGCCCGGTGTGGTCCTGCTGGACCGCGCGCACCCCGGCACGCCGGCGGACTCCTGGTCGCGCTCCGCCGACCAGGCCAAGTCCGTGCTCTCCAAGGCGACGGACGCCCGTGGCAGGCGCTTCGAGATCATCGACCTGCCGCAGCCCGATCTGAACAGGATCACGGGCGAAGGCGACGACTTCGTGTCGACTTACGCCAACTTCTACATCGCCAACGACGCCGTCTTCATGCCCAAGTTCGGGGACCGCAAGGCCGACGACCGGGCCCGCGCCATCCTGCGCGAGCACTTCCCCAAGCGGGACGTGGTCCCGATCGCGATCGACACGATCGCCTCGGGCGGCGGTGGCATCCACTGCTCCACCCACGACCAGCCCGGCAAGCCCGCGGCCTGACCGTAGGCCGCTGGTACGCGCCGTTCGTCCGCCGCCCGCTCCTCGCCTGAGTCGACACCGGGGTACAGCGCCTCCCGGGCCGAACGGCCCTCCCCGCCCGCCGCATCCCGCCACCGCCGGGGCGTCGCGCACACCCCGGAGCCGGCGGGTCTGTGGGGCAGTGGGTCGGTGGGCAGTGGGTCAGTGGGTCCAGGCCGGGGGCCGCTTCTCGCAGAACGCGCGGGCGCCTTCGGCTGCCGATGCCGTACGGAACACAGGAGCGGTGAGCGGGTCCTGGGCGGCGAACGCCGCGTGGTCGTCGAGGCCCCGGGTGACCTCCACGATCCGCCGGGTGATCCGTACCGCATCGGGGGAGTTGGCGCGGATCCGGGCGGCGAGCGCGATGGCGGCGTCCAAGGCATCGCCCTCGTCCGTGAGTTGGTTGACGAGTCCGTGTCGTGCGGCGTCCGGGGCCGGGAGCGGGGAGGCGGTCAGGAGCATCTCCATGGCCAGGTGGTACGGAAGGCGGCCGGGCAGGCGAATGGCCCCGCCTTCCGAGGCGATGAGGCCACGGGCGACTTCGGGGAGCGCGAAGAACGCCGTGTCGGCGGCGGTGATCAGGTCGCAGGCGAGGGCGAGTTCGAAGCCGCCCGCCACGGCCGCCCCTTCGACCGCGGCGATGACCGGCTTCGTCCGGCGGGCGCGGGTCAGTCCGGCCAGCCCCCGGTCCGCCACCCGTGGCACCCCTTCGTCGGGAAAGGCCTTGAGGTCCATGCCGGAGCAGAAGTGGCCTCCCGCTCCGGTCAGGACACCGACCAAGAGTCCCGGGTCGGTCTCCAGGAGGGTGAGTGCGCCGGCGACGGCGTCGGCCAGGGACCGGTTGACCGCGTTGCGGACGTGGGGCCGGTTGAGGGTGATGACCAGGACGCCGTCGCGCCGCTCGGTCAGCACCACGTGTTCCGTGTCCTGCGTGTCCTGTGTGTTCATCGTGTTTCCTTCCACCTGGGGGTTGGGGAGCCGGCGGGAAGGCTCATCGCCTGACGAGGGGCAGCGCCGCCAGGCCACGCATGACACGGGCCGGGCGCCAGGGCATCTCGTCGGCCGGTTTGGCGAGCCGCACCGTGCCGAGGCGTTCGAGCAGCATGGGGAAGGCGACCGAGCCCTCGAGGCGGGCGAGGGCCGCACCGATGCAGAAGTGGGGGCCGTACCCGAAGGCGAGGTGCTCGTTGGGCGTACGGCCGAGATCGAGGCGGTCGGCGTGTGGGAAACGCCGCTCATCGCGGTTGGCGGACCCGATCAGCAGGCTCACGATCTCCCCCTCGCGGATGGTCCGCCCGTGCAGGCGGATCGATTCGCCCGCGCACCGGAACGTGGCGTCCCGCACCGGGGAGTCGTAGCGCAGGAGCTCCTCGACCGCGGTGGGGAGAAGTCCGGAGCCCGCGCCCTCGGCAGCAAGGCGCGCGGCCTGGGCGGGGTGACGCAGCAGAGCGAGCACTCCGTTGCCGATGAGGTTCATGGTGGTGTCGTGGCCGACGAGCAGCAGGAGGTAGGCGGTGGAGCGCAGTTCCTCCTCGCTCATGGCGCCGCTCTCGTCGCCCGCCCGCACCAAGGCGCCCAGCAGGTCCGCTCCGCCGCTCTCCTCACCGGCCCGCTTGCCGGCGATCAGGGTGTCCAGCAGCGCGTGCAGGTCCCGTTCGGCGCGGGCCGGGTCCGCTGACTCGTCGGGGGCGATGGTGGCCATGAGGGTGTCCCGTGTCGCCGCGGTGTCCAGGTGCTCGGGTACGCCGAGGATCGCGCAGATCATCCGGAACGTCAGGGGCGCCGCGAAGTCCGCGATCAGGTCGATGTGCACGTGGTGCTCGACCCGGTCCAGCAAGCGACCGGCCACCTCGGTGATGAAAGGTTCCAGCAGGGCGATGCGGCGGGGCACGAAGGCCGAGTTGACCAGGGTCCGCAGCCGGGTGTGGTCCGGCGGGTCGGCGTGCACCAGATGCCGGTTGAGACCTGCCGGACCCGGCACGTACCCGGGGACCCGGCCCGGGTCCTTGCTCAGACGGGCGTCGGCGAGCAGGGCGCGTACGTCCTCGTACCGGGAGATCTGCCACACGGCCGGCCGGCCGGGCCGGCGATCCACGTGGGCCGGCGCATGGTCCCGCAACCACGCGAAGTACGGGTACGGATCGCGGACCCGGGCCGCCAAGAGGTGGGCGGGGGGGCGGGGTTCGGCTTCAACAGGCACGGCGTCTCCGGCTGGGCGTTGATCAACAGACACCACACCAACGAGGTTCCGCATGCGGGGATGCGGCAGAACCAGGCCCTCCTGGCGCAGCCCGTACGCCCGGGAGGAAAGCGCGCGAGCCCGGCGCACTCCGTCCGCGCCGCGGACGGGGCGTCACGTTCCTGCCCCGGGGCACGGCCCCTGGCCTCGCATCAAGGTGGGACCGCAAGGGCTTCGGGCACGCGGACCCGCCGCGGCGTCACACCCGCGGTGTGAGAAAGCCGTGGACGCGCCTCGATGACACGGTCGGCTTCCGCGTCGGTGAGTTCGGGGGCGAGCGGCAGGCACACGGTGCGGGGCAGGACGTCGAGGGTGACCGTGATGTCGGTGGTGCGGTGGATGATCTCGCGCAGCGCCGGCTGGTCGGGAACGGCGTGCGGGTAGACCTGCTCGGTGGTGGTCCCGGTACGGCCGACGCACGGGCACCGCCCCGGCGGCCGCCACCCCCGTGGAAGACGCCGTCGTCGATGACCTCCTATCCCGCGGTCTCGTCCGACGTCTGCCCGAACGACAGAGGACCCCGCACCGGCAGGTGCGGGGCCCTCATCGCGGCGTGGACGCCGGGGATGGTCAGACGGAGAGGGAGATCTCGGTCGACTTGATGAGCGCGACCACGGAGGACCCGGCGGTCAGGTCGAGGGCCTCGACGGCGTCCTTGGTGATGGCGGCGGTCAGCTCGCCGCCCTCGACGGAGACCTTGACGGAACCCATGGCGCCACCGGTCACGACGTCGGTGACGGTGCCGGCGAGCTGGTTGCGGATCGAGATGCCCTCGACCGGGCCGGTCGCGAGGGAGACCTCGGTGGACTTCACGAGCGCCGTGACGGAGGTGCCCTCGGCGAAGCCGAGTTCCTTGACGGCGTCGGTGGTGATCGCGGCGGTGATGTCCTGACCGCCCGCCAGGCGGACCTTCACCGTGGACATGGCCTCGCCGGCCGTGACGGAGGTGATGGTGCCGGGGATCTGGTTGCGGATGCTCAGGCTCATGAAGGTAACGCCTCACTCTGGATCGGTGGGAGACGCGGCCTGCCGGCCGCCCCGTCCGTCACGCTAGCCGCATGGATCCGCGGTCGTGCGGAGCCCGTCTCATCCGCCAGGTGAATGGCCGTCGTGGCATCGCACCTTCGGCTCGCGCCCCACATCGTGACGATTCGGGACGTCCGACCTCACCGGTCGAGGGCCTCCTGCCCGAGCAGTGACGCCGCGTGCCGGCGCGCCTCCTCCAGCCACGCGGCGCGTTCTTCGCCGGACGAGTCGGTGACGGTTCGAAAGACGATCCGTCGCACCTCGCGGATTCCGACGTACGGGAGGACACACGCCGCCCAGACGTTGTGCAGGGGATCGCCGAACTCGCGCTCCTCCCGATCGGCGGGCGTGTCGGAGGTGTTGAGCACCAGAGCCCTGGTCGCCTTCAACAGACCGGCGGGTTCGCCTTCGGCGGCGCCCAGTTTGTAGGCGACACCAGGCGCCAGGACGCGCTGGACCCAGCCCGTGAGGACGGCCGGTGGCATGCCCCACCAGTTGGGGTGGATGAACACCAAGGCGTCGAGATCGGCGACTTCCGCCCGGTGCGACGCCACCTGTGGATCGTGGGCCGGCGACGCCACCTCGACCGTTCCCGTCTCCCGGGCCGTGAGCGACGGATCGAATCCCTCGGCGCAGAGGTCGTGCGCCACCACGTCCGCGCCTCGCCCCCGCAGCTCCTCCACCACGGCGCCGAACACCGCGTGGTTGAAGCTCCCCGGTCGCGGGTGGGCCAGGTACACCCCTGTACGCATGTTTCCCCCCATCGGTGCGGCCGACAGCGGCTGTGGCCGCGGCACCTACGGTACGACGACGATGGCGCACGGCCGGCGGGCCGGTGTGCCTGCGCCGGGTCACATGGCGTTCGCGGAGGCCAGCGTGCCGACGGCCTTGTCGAGGACCGCGGCGGCGCCGCCGCCCCAACCGCGCAGGTCGTTGCCGGTGATCCAGGTGCCGGTGCAGCCGGGGAGCGCGACGACGGCCGCTTCGGCGGGAACCGGGCCGTCCCCCTTGCGGACGACGTTGCCCTGGCAGGACGCGTTCGCCGCGTTGCCACCGAAGCGGATGCCGTACGTGGCCGTCGCCCCGGCCCGGTTGGCGCCGGTGATCCGGTTGTCGCGCAGGGAGATGTCGTCGGTGCCGGCTGCGATGCCGTGCCCGGCCGGGTTCAGGACGGTGTTGTGGGCGATCAAGGCACCCTGTGCGTCCGTGTCCACGCCGATGCCGTCGCCCTGGGCGTCGGTGACGGTGTTGCCGCTGATGACGGCGTGGGGGGCGTACCGGACGTGGATGCCCTGGGAGTTGCCGCCCGGGCGGGCGGTCCCGGCGATGGTGTTGCCCGAGATCGTGACGCCGTCGCACTGGGCGACGTAGATGCCGGCCTCGCCCTTGACCGTGCGGATCGTGTTGTCGGTGATGGTGACGCCGTTGTGCCGGTCGCCTCCGCTGGACACCACGATGGCGCCGCCGGTGGACGTGTCGCTGCCCGTGTTCCGGATGATGTTGCCGGTGATGGTGATGTCGTTGAGGGCGTTGCCGGCCGGGGAGCTGACCTGGATGGCGGTGACGCCGACGGATTCGATGGTGTTGCCGGCGATGACGGCCTGTTGCCAGTCGGTGGTGCGGATGCCGTAGGCGGCGCTGCGTTCGACGTGATTGCCGATGACCCGGATGTCGCGGTGGACCACGCCCTTGGCACCGCCGTGATCGCCGACCAGGGCGCCGAACGAGCGGCTTCCGTCGGCGGCCGCGCGCAGGGTGCAGCCGCTGATCAGGATGTCCTGGCAGGGCGTGTTGTCGTACGCCGGGGCGGGGAGGCTGACTGCCGAGATGGCACCGGTGATCTGTACGGCCTCCCGGTTGGTGGCGGTGTCCGTGCCCTGGCCGGTGACGTGCAGCCCGTCGAAGAGGCAGTTGACGATGCGGGCGCGCCGTACCGCGTTGAGTTCCACGGCGTGGGCGGACGGCGTGTCGAGCACCGTGCAGTCCTGGACGAGGATGCCGTCGGCGTGCGCGAAGCCGATGGCGTCGCTCTGCTGCTGGTGCGCGCTGCCGCGCATGTCCCAGGTACCGCCGAGCAGGGCGATGTCGCCGGCGCCGTCGTAGGCGGAGACCGGGGTGACCGAGTCGAAGTTCTTGACCAGGGCCCCGCAGTCCCGGGTGCGCAGGACGTGGGCTCCGTACGCGGACACGGTCATCCGGGGGCCGAGGACGAGCCCCTTGGTGAGCGGGTACCGGCCGGGCGGGATCAGCAGGGTCGCTCCCTCGGGCACGGCGCGGGCGGCCGTCAGGGCGGCCTGGAAGGCGGCGGTGTCGTCGGTGGTCCCGTCGCCCTTCGCCCCGTAGGCCAGGACGTCGTGGACGCTGCGTCGGTCGCCGGCCGCCGCGGCGGGGCCGGCGGTCACCACCTGGCCGGCGCCCAGCGCGCCCACGAATCCGCCCGCCGCCAATATCACGCCGCGTCGATCCACTGGTACTCCCCCGTCGATTCGCCTTGTTGAACGGGCCTCCCGGCCCGGAGGGGAGGCTATCGGCCGGTAGAGGAGTCGTCCGTCCGGGGGGCCGGTCCCGTGCGTCGGTCGTGACCGGCGCCGCGCGGAGGCGGACCGGGCGGGGAGACTGTGCCGGATCAGGAGAGGCGAGGTGGCTGAGGTGACTGAGGCTACGAAGGACGGGCCCGACGACGGGGGTTCCCCCGGGGGCGCCGGCTATCGGCAGGAGCTGAAACGGTCGCTCGGTTCCTTCCAGGTGTTCGCGATCTCGTTCGCGTTCATCTCGGTGGCGGTCGGGATCTTCGCCACCTTCGACCAGGTGTTGCTGACGGCGGGCCCGGTCGGGATCTGGCTCTGGCTCATCGCCGCGGTCGGGCAGACGCTCGTGGCGCTGGTGGTCGCGCAGTTCGCCGCCCGCATCCCGTTGAGCGGCTCCTCCTACCAATGGGCCTCCCGGCTCGGCAACCCCAGGGTCGGCTGGTGGTTCGGTTGGCTGACGTTCTGTTACCTGGCCATCGCCGTGGTCGCCATCGACAACGCCCTGGCGAGCCAGGCCTTCATGCCGCTGGCCGGCATGGGCCCGGACGAGGACACCGCACGCGTGATCACTCTGGTGGTGCTGGTCGTCCAGGCCCTGCTCGCCATCGCCTCGACCCGGCTGGTCAGCTGGATCAACTCGGCCGCTGTCGGACTGGAACTCGCGCTGGTCGTGGTGGTGGCGATCTCCCTCGTCATCGCCGTTCTGGTCACGGGCAACGGATCGGCGGCCAATCTGACCTCCCGCGGGGTCACCGAGGGCACCCCCGGCTACTTCGCCGTCGGCGGCGGCCTGATGCTCGCGATGATCATGGGCTTGGCCACCCTCGTCGGTTTCGACTCCGCCGCCAATCTCGCCGAGGAGGCCAAGGACCCCCGCCGCAGCGTCCCGCGCGCGATCGTCGCATCGGTCGTGGCAGCCGGCGTGCTCGGCATGCTGTTCCTGATCACCCTCACCGTCGCGATCGAGGACATCCCCCGGATCAGCAACGAGGCCTCGCCCGTGGCCGCGATCATGCACGACCGTCTCGGCTCCGTCGCCGAACGTGTGCTGCTGACCGCCATCACCTTCGCGTTCTTCGGCGCGGGCATCGTCGTGATGGTTTCCTGCTCCCGCCTCGTCTACGCCATGTCCCGCGACTCCCGCTTCCCCGGCCACCAGGTGATGCGGCGGGTCAGCCCGCGCACGCACACCCCCATCCCGGCGACCGTGCTGATCCTCGCCCTCGGGGCGGTCCTGATGGTCGCGCTTCCCGGCGCGGCGCTGCTGGAGCTGATCACCGCCTCGACCATCCTGCCCGCCCTCATCTACGGATCCACGATCGTCCTCTACCTCGCCGTACGCGGACGGCTCGACCGCCAGAAGGGCGCGTTCGACCTGGGGCGCGGCGAACTGCCCGTGGCGGTCTGCGCCCTGGTCTGGACCCTCTTCGCCCTCTTCGTGCTCGTGGCACCGGACGAGGCGCTCACCTCCGTCGTCATCGTCGCGGGCCTGCTCGTCCTCGGAGCCCTGTTCTTCCTCGGCATGCTGCTTTTCGACCGCCAGGCACTGGCCCCGGAGCCCACGTCCCGGTCCGCGTCAGGACCGACGTCGGGGCCCGGGGGCGACAGCACCCCCGGGCCCTGACGGCGAAGCCGGGTCCGGCACGTTCCCCGTCGGGTGGGCCGGCGGTCCGGCACGTGCTAGTTGTACGGCTCCAGGGTCATGAAGGCCTCCTGCGGATTGCCGTCGTGCACCAACGACTCGTGGGCACCCACGTCATCGAAGGCGAAGCCGTACGCCTTGCCGTCGGCCATCTGACCGTGGATGACGCGGGAGTAGTGATTGGTGACGGCGTCACGGTAGAAGTTGCCCCCGTTCGCGTCGGGTTGGTTGGGGTTCGTCAGGAGCGTCGACCGGTTGAAGCCCGCGCAGAGGGTGCGGGAGATCGGGCCGCGGACGAGGTCGTTGGGTGCGTCCAGGAGCTTGTAGCAGCCGAAGATGCTGTCGGAGTCCGGCTTCTGGAAGCCGGCGACCACCGCTCCCGAGGCATTGGTGAAGCTCATGACGTTGCCCGAGACCCGGCCGAAGTACTTGGTGTTCGGTTCGTTCGCGAACGGTGTCACGGTGAGCGTGGAAGAGCTGTACTTGTTCCAGACCCGGTTGACGTAGTCGCTCATGGCGCCGGCCGGGATTCCCCCTGCCTCGATGCCGTGCCCGGGCGAGAGTGCTCGCAGCGGTGTGCCGTCGGCGCGGCTCTGGATCAGTCCGCCCCAGCCGGCCGAACGCAGTTGGTCGAAGACGGCGTTGTATCCGCCCGGCTTGAGCCGGCCGACCTGGGCGACCGTGCCGTTGGCCGCCTTGACGCCCACCGCGTAGGGAGCCGAGAACATGTCGACCTGGGTGCTGTTGATCCACAGGCCGGCGTCGTTCAGCGTGTACTCGGACCAGTTGAACAGGATGTTGCGGTTGGGGTCGGAGGGGTTCTGCACGGCGGGCTGCACCAGGCCGCCGGTGGTGAGCTTGAAGACGATCTTCTGCCCGATGGAGAAGTAGACGCGTCCGGAGAACTTGGGCATCCGGATCGTGCGTGTCTGCCCGTTGGCCGGACCCGCGATCGACGCGTCGGGTGCGGGGGTGGGTGGATTGCCGCCCGCGGGCCAGGGATGGAACGTGCCGTTGGCGTCTGCCCAGCCCTGCTGCCCGGTCGTGAGCAGGGTGCCCAGGTTGTAGACGTAGACCGGCTCGCCGCGTCCCGAGTTGTTCTTGATCGTGAGCGGGATGGTCGCCGGTACGGCCTCCGCGGACGTCGATGGGCCGAAGACCATCAGGCCGGCGGCGACGACCAGCGCCGAGACGCCGGAACCCAGCACTTTCGATAAGCGGAACATGCTCTTCCTCCTGGTGGGGGGAGCCTGCCGGTGGGGGTGCGCCGCCCCTCGCACCCTGGGGGGCGACGGGGCGGGGCGGGCAGGGCGGGGAGGGATGCCTTGAATACTTGGAGCGGTCTCAGAATCAGGTTGTGTTCACCTCCTGTCAATGAATCCGGCACGGCCTCGAGAGTCCGATCGTCTGCGCGGCGGCCGAGAGGACGGGCGTACAGGTCTCGCGTACCGCGTGGCGGCGTCCGCACGACGGCCGGATGCCGACGGGAATCGGGAACGGGCCGTCAACTCCTGGTGGCCGACGGGGTCGGCGGCTACGTTGTCGCCTGTTCCCCAGCCACTCGTGAGCCACTCGTGACGGAGGACCACCGCATGCTGAACCGTTTGACCCGCATTCCGCGCAGACGAGTGGGAGGGGGAATGTCCCTCGTCCTGATCGCGGTCACCGCGCTCCTCGGGGCCGCGCCCGTGGCCGCCACGGCGACGACTCCCCCCGCGCCGCCCGTTCCCGTCCTGACCTGGGGCCCCTGCGCCGACCCCGGCGACGGTTTCGAGTGTGCGACCGCCCGGGTACCGCTTGACTACCGGAGACCCACCGGGCCCACGATCCCGCTCGCGGTCACCCGGCACCTCGCAACCGACCAGGCCGGTCGCACCGGTGTCCTGGTCCTGCATCCGGGCGGCCCCGGCAACTCCGGCGTGAACTTCGCCCGTGACAGTTACGACGCGCTCCCCGCCCCTCTCCGTGACACGTTCGACGTCGTCGGGTACGACATGCGCGGTGTGGCGCGCAGCGGACAGGTGGAGTGCTGGGACGACAAGGAGTACTCCGCCGCCGTCGACGCCGCGCGCGGCGTGCCCGGCCCGGGGGCCCTGCGCGGGGCCATTCGGCAGGGGCTCGACTTCGCCACCGCCTGCCGGCAACGGTCGGGTGACCTCGTGCCGTTCATCGGCACCGCCTCGAACGCCAAGGACATGGACCTGCTCCGCCAGGCCCTCGGAGAGGAGACGCTCTCCTTCTACGGTCGTTCCTTCGGGAGTTACGTCGGCACCGTCTACGCCGCACAGTTCCCCCGACGGGTCCGCGCCATGGTCCTGGACGGGGCCTACGATCCAGAGCACTACGCCAACGTGCCGTACGCCTACGACGCCAGACAGTTCGTCGCCCTGGACACGGCGGTGGGCCGCTTCCTGGACTGGTGCGCGCAGGATGCAGCCACCTGCGGGTTCGGCGAAGGGCGCCCGCGGCAGGCCTTCGAACAGCTCAAGCGGGACTTGGACGCCGACCCCGTCATCACCGCGAGCGGACGCCCGGCAACGGGCTACACCCTCGCCTACCGACTGATGTTCAACATCAACTCGGGCAAGGAGGTCTGGCCCTATCTCGGAGAGGCCCTGCGGGCGGCCCAGGCACGCCAGGGCTCGTTCCTGCTGTCCCCGCCCTCCCCCGCTTCCTTCGACTTCCTCAACGTCAACATGGCCGTCGAGTGCGCGGACCGCACCTATCCGACGAACCCCCTGCTGCTGGGCGCGCTCGTCAGCGCACACGTCGCCTCCGCGCCGCTGCTGGGACCGCCCATCGGCCTCGGGCCGCCCACCTACGACCACAACCACGCACCCACCTGCGCCCAGTGGCCGGCGGAGCGCCCGAGCCGCTTCGAAGGCTCCTACCGGGCGGCCGGTTCCGCCCCGATCCTGATCCTCGGCACGACCGGAGACCCGGACACCCCGTACCAGGACGCCCGGGCCCTCGCCCGGACGCTGGACAACGGGCGGCTGCTGACCTTCAACGCCGAAGGACACACCGCGTACAACCGGAGCGCATGCGTGAGCGCGCTGGTCAACGACTACCTGGCCACTCTGGCGCTGCCCGCGCGGGGAACCGTCTGCGCGGACGAGACGCCCCCGCAACCACCGACCCTCCGCACCGAAGGGATCGCGGTCGACGAGACGCGCGATGTGATCCCCGCCCCGCGCTGAGCCGTCGCCCGGGACACGTGCGCCGACTCCGCGGCGGGCGAGGGGAGTTCAGGTCTCAGCGCCGCAGGGGCACGTGGGGACCGTGGCCGAGCACGTAGGAGACCGACACGATCGCGGCGATCCACACGGCCACTCCGGCCCAGACCAGGCGCCCTTCTCCGCTCATGCCGGCCGCCACCACCAGGGCCAGCGCGGCACACAGCAAAGTGGCCATCACCACCATCAAGCCGACCGGCAGCCGACGCCGCGCCCGCCGATCCGGCCGAGCACGGCTCCCGCCGTGTGACTCGTCCCGCAGGCCCGCGACCAGCTGGTCCCAGGCGGCCGACTCCCGCACCGTCAACCGTTCCCTCTCCACACCCACCCCCGGACCACACCCAGCACCACGCTGCTCCCCGCGCGGATACCCCGCCGACCCCGCCTCATGCGGGCATTCCGCGCGGGTGGACGGGGCGCTCCGATTCCGTGCGGCGGGCAGAGACGTGCCCGTGCGGCAGGCACGTACGCGCGGGTCGGCCGGGAGGGCGGTGGTCGGGCGGCGCGCCGCCCGACCGGATCGCTCGGGGTGCCCTCGCGTTCGACCTGACGCAGGCTGGGTGGATGGCCGACCAGACGGAGATCGTCATCCATCCCGTGTCGCCGAAGGGCGGGCGGAAAGTCACGGTGCACGCGCTGGGCGTGGACGCGGACCTGGGCCGCGCGCACTCCACGAGCGATGTCTCCGAGTTCCTCCGGCGTGCCGGGCTGGAGGGCGTGGACCTGTCCGAGGAGGGCCCGATCCGTTGGGAAGGCGGCGGCCCCGAGGTCTGGACCTCCGGTACCTGACAGCCGGCGTGCGGCAGACTCCGGCCGGGCTCGGACAGGGTCGCGAGGGCGGGGCGGCCCGCGCGGGGTGGTGGTCGCTCTCCCTGCCCCGGGGCCGCTGCGTGGTGCAGCCCGGGGCAGGGGGCGGTGAGTCTCGACCGCCCGTCTCGGGACGGCCGGGACCCCCGTCAGAACACACCAGCCGGCTGCCTCCGAGCCCGCCACCACACCGGCGGAGCACTTCCGGCCACCCGCATGGGTGGGTGGGGAGGGCGGTGTGCGGGCGCGAGCCCTACAGCCACTTGTTGCGCCGCAGGGCCCGGTACACGACGGAACAGACGACGATGATGAGCACCCAGACCGCGGGGTAGCCGTAGGGCGAGGTGAGTTCGGGCATGTGCTCGAAGTTCATGCCGTACACCCCGACGATCATGGTGGGGACGGCGATGAGGGCGGCCCAGGCGCTGATGCGGCGCATGTCCGCGTTCTGCTGAACGCCGAGCTGGGCGATGCCGGCGCTGAGCATGCCGGTGATGAGTTCGTCGAAGGACAGGATCTGTTCGCTCACCCGCTGGTGGTGGTCGGCGACGTCCCGGAAGTAGGTGGCCACTTCGCTCGGGATCTGGGGACTGTCCTCACTGAGGCGTCGCAGCGCGGGGGCCAGGGGCATGACGGCGCGCTTGAATTCGAGGAGTTCCCGCTTGAGCTGGTAGATGCGCCCGGCGTCGACCGGCCGGTCCGGGGAGAAGACCTCGCTCTCCAGTGTGTCGACGTCGCCCGCGAACGCGTCGGCCACCTCCAGGTAGCGGTCGACGACCATGTCCGAGACCGCGTGCAGGACCGCGGCGGGGCCACAGCCCAACTGGCGCGGGTCGTCCTGCAACTGTTGCCGTACGCCTTCCAGCGGCGGGGCGCTGCCGTGGCGGACGGTGATCGCGTACCCGGGACCGGCGAACACCATGATCTCGCCGGTGTCGACGATCTCGCTGGTCGCGGTGACCTTGTCGTGGTCCACGTACACGATCGTCTTGAGTACCAGGAACAGCATGTCCTCGTAGCGTTCCAGCTTGGGCCGCTGGTGGGCGTGGACGGCGTCCTCGACCGCGAGGGGGTGCAGGCCGAAGGCCACGGCGACCTCCTGAAGCTGCTCCGCCGTGGGCTCGTACAGGCCGATCCACGCGAACCGCCCCGCCTTCGGGTCTATGCGGTCCAGGACCTTGCCCAGGTTCACCTGTCCGGGGATGCGGCGCCCGTTCTCGTAGAGGGCGCAGTCCACCACCGCCGACGGCAGACCCGCACCGCCCTTGCCGTCCTGCTGCGCCGCCATGTTCCGCCTCTTGTCCGTCGTCCGTCGTCCGTCAGGTAGGCGAGCCGCCTACCCCCGGCCGGCGATTTCTCACCCGGCGGCGCCTGTGACATAGGTCGGCCGACGGATCGGCGGGCTCCTACTGCGGCTGTGTGGCGATCTGGATCAGGTTTCCGCAGGTGTCGTCGAAGACGGCGGTGGTGACGGGGCCCATCTCCACGGGCTCCTGCGTGAAGCGGACACCGAGACCGCGCAGGCGCTCGTACTCCGCCCGCACGTCGTCGACGGCGAACTGGGCGAGCGGGATGCCGTCGCCCACGAGCGTGTCGCGGTACGGCTTGACGGCGGGGTGGCCGGCGGGCTCCAGGAGGAGTTCGGTGCCGCCGAGCTCGTCGGGCGAGACGACGGTCAGCCACCGGTACTCCTCGCCCACGGGGACGTCGTGCTTCTTCACGAAGCCGAGGATCTCGGTGTAGAAGGCCAGGGCCTTGGCCTGGTCGTCGACGAAGACGCTGGTCAGATGGATCTTCATGGGGTGTTCTCCTTATCAAGGGAGTTCGCAGCCGTGTGCCGAATCGGGCGCCGACTGCGGGGCCGGGAACCGGGCGCACGGAGGCACTTCAGCGATGCGTCAGATCCGGTTGGGAGACTCGTTCCCGGCGTTGTTTCGGCAGCGCCGACAGCGTCGGCGCATGCGCCGGAGTGCTCCGCCGGATGTCTTCCACGCCGGACCGCATCGCCGAACGAAGCCGGCGGGAGAGGGGCCGCTCCACGAACCGGTGGATCAGCCAGGCGACGACCAGCATCGTGGCGGTGACGGTGCCGACCAGGGCGCCGGCCGGCATCTTGTCCCGGAAGTGGTGGATCAGGGTGATGCCCGCCGTCATGTGGATGATGTACAGCGGGTAGGTGATGGCACCGGCGGTGGACAGCCAACGCCACTGGATCCGATCCAGCCACCCGAGCGCGATGGCGGCCATCGTCAGGAAGCCGATGGCGATGATGAGCTGGGCCGGCCAGATCGGCAACCGCTCCGCGAGCTCCGGGCCGAGGTTGGTGGCCATGCGTCCGCGAATGTAGTTCTGGGCCAGGAGGAACTGGCAGCCGACGATTCCCCAGAGCAGGCCGGAGGGGCGGAATCGCCGCATCAGATAGAAGGCCACGCCCGCGATGAAGTACGGGGAGTACTGCGGGATGGCGAAGAAGTGCAGCAGCTGGAAATCGGTGGCGGGGGCGACGACGCCGGCTGCCGTCCACAGCCCGATGAACACGATGCAGTTGCGGTACGTGACCCCGACGCGGATGACGAGGGCAAAGAGCGCGTAGAACTTGAGCTCTTCGAAAAGGGTCCAGTACGCGTGGTCGAGGTTCGGGACCCCCAGCCCTCCCTGGAACATCGTGATGTTGACCAGGATGTCGGTCCACCCGCCCATGCGCCACACCTCGGGCAGCACCCACAGCACGAGCGCCGTGAAGGCGATACCGGCCCAATACGCGGGGAAGAGCCGCGAGACGCGCGACGTCGCGAACTCACCGACCGTGCGACCCCACGCGCTCATACAGATGACGAAGCCGCTGACGATGAAGAAGACCTCGACGCCGAGCCAGCCGTAGAGAGCGAGGGGCTCGAGCGCGGGAAAGAGATGTTCGGTGCTGTCGAGCCCCCAGGCCCTGCCGAGCCCGACATAGTGGTACAGGACCACGAAGAGCGCCGCGGATATTCGTATGGCGTCGAGTGCGTAGAGTCGCCGTGCCGGCGCCTGGCCGATCGTTCGTGTCCCGGCCATAGAGCGGCCGCCTCCTCTGCAGTTCTGCGGATCGGGTCAACGGGGACCGTACAGGTTTCCCGCGGAAACGGCAGCGCGGAGTCCGGATCTGGGCGACTCCGATACGACGGCACGGACGCCGCCGGCCGTCGACACCGCCGCCCGGCAGGGCGGACGTGGCTATCCTCGCGGCATGGCATGTCGAATCAGCGAACTCGTCATCGATGCGGAAGACCCCGACAGGCTGGCCGCGTTCTGGTGCGATGTCCTCGGCTACGTCGAGCTGGGTCGAGAGGCCGACGGCAGCGTCGAGATCGGCCCGCCCGGCGTCGGGTTCGGCGGCGCGCAGCCCACCCTCGTCTTCAACGCGGGCCGCGACCCCCGGCAGGGGAAGCTCCCGCTGCACATCGACGTCAACGCCACCGATCGCGACCAGGACGCCGAACTGGACAGGTTGCTGGCGCTGGGGGCGGTGCCCGTCGACGTCGGCCAGACCGGAGAAGAGAGCTGGCACGTCCTGGCCGACCCCGAGGGCAACGAGTTCTGTCTCCTGCGCACTCGGCTGAAGCCCCTCTGACCCCCCGCCCCCGGCGAGCGAGCACGGGCCGGCCGGCGCGCTCTCGTGGCGATCAGGCCCGAAGGGCTCCCGCACTCGCCCCGGCGGGGGCGAGTGCCGTGTGGGGAGCGTCGGCCGCGCCGACCCGGGGCCGATCGAACCCCTTGACGATGAGACGGACCGCGAGCGCCACCTCCCAGGCGAACACCGGGACGGCCAGGGCCGAGCCCGTGACCGAGACCTGCTCGTAGGCCCCGAACATCACGGCCACTCCGGAGGCGCAGATCAGCGGGCCGCCGACCAGCCCCAGCAGGGCGATGAACCGCGGCACGAGCCGCGAGCGGTACATCGCGTACGCCAGCAGCGTCGTGTTGAGGCCCAGGGCGACGTTCGGCCCGAGCAGGAACGTCCATTCGTGCAGGGCCACGAGGGCCCGGTCGGCGCCGGCGACGCCCTCGACCCCCATCGCTTCCCGTCGCAGCGTCAGGAGGGTCAGGACGCTGAGCACGCCGACCGTGATCACGGCGGCTTCCAGGAGGCGCAGGCATGCGTATCCGAGCGCCATCGCCTCGTACCGCCTCCTGACGACGGGATACAGCACCACCCCGGTCCCGATGACGGCTGCCACGAGGACCAGTTCGCACAGCGCCCCGAGGAGCGCCGAGGTGACGGCGTCGGGTCCGGGGGCTCCCGGCGCCCCGTCCAGGACGGGGCGGTCGAGGGCCAGCCCTCCGATCGCGGCGATCTCGGTCACCAGGAACAGCACGCCCGCGGCCACCGCGGTCCTTCTGTCTGAACTCATCTTCGATCCTTTCGACCAGGCAGGTGTACGCCGTACACCTCGCGGCCACGGTAGGTGTACGACGTACACTCGTCAAGTGCGGGTACGTACGCACCCACGCAGGCACACCCCGACCCGCCCCGACCCGATCGCCCGATCGCCCGATCACGAGGAGAGAAGAGATGGCACAGCAGCCGGAGGCCGGGCGCCGGGCGCCGCTCAACCGGGAGCGCGTCCTGCGGGCGGCCATCGCGCTCGCGGACGACGGCGGCATCGAGTCGCTCAGCATGCGCAAGCTCGCCCAGGAGTTGGGTGTCGTACCGATGGCCCTCTACAAGCACGTTCCCAACAAGGAGCAGCTCCTTGACGGCATGGTCGACACGGTCGTGGCCCGGATCGACCTCCCGGCGAGCGGCTCCGGCTGGAAGGACGTGGTTCGCGGGCGTGTGCTGTCGGCCCGCCGCGTGCTCCTGCGGCACCGCTGGGCCGCGCAGGTGATCGAGTCGCGCACCGGGCCGACCCCGGCCGTACTGGAGTACCTGGACTCGATGATCGGGACGTTCCGCGACGGAGGCTTCTCCGTCGACCTCACCCATCACGCGATGCACGCCATGGGGAGTCGACTGCTGGGCTTCAGCCAGGAGCTGTTCGACGACTCCGGGAGCGGCGGCCCGAACGGCGACCCGAGCGACGGCCCGAAAAGCGACCCGAACGGCGACCCGAACGGCGGGGCCGAGGCACTCGCGGCAGGGGCCGCGATGGCGGCACGTTACCCGCGGATCGCCGAGCTGGCGGCGGGGGCCACCCATGACGGGACGTCGGTCGTCGGCGCCCGGCGCTGCGACGATCAGTTCGAGTTCGAGTTCGCGCTGGACCTCATCCTGGACGGGCTGGAGAGACTCCACCGGCGGGGATGGACGTCCACGAACCCACCCGGCGCCGCCGGCGCCTGAGGAACCCGACGGGCGCGACGCGGGAACAGGCCGTGGCCGGCACCGTCCCCCTCGGTGCCGGCCACGGGGTCAGCGGTTGACTGGTTCAGTGGTTCAGCGGCGGGCGTGGGAACGTGCGGGCGGGAAGCTCACGTTCTGGAGCGTGAACTGGTTCTTCGTGTCGGTCAGGTTCTTGTTGAGATACGGCGAGTAGGTCTGGACGCCGACCGTCTTCGCCGTCGGGTTGAATTCGAGGATCCGGAAGTAGCTGTTCGGGCCGAGTGCGCCGGGGTTCTGGTAGTCGGCCTGGATCTGGTGGACGGTGTTTCCGTTCACCCCCTTCTCCACGATCACCCCCTGGTTGACGTAGTGGCCCGAGAACACCATCGTCACGTTGGGGTGCCGGCTGACCATCCGGGTCCAGAGCTTCTGGCCGACGCTGTCCTTCGTCGTGCCGTTCTGGTAGGCGTGGGTCACGATCATGACCTGGCGGTCGGGGTGCTCGGAGATCACCTTGTTGCCCCAGGCGATCTCGTCGTCGGTGGGCGCGTACTTCAGCGCGAGGATGAGCCAGTTCGTTCCTCCGGCCGAGAACACGTGGAAGCTGTTGTCGTTCTGCGCGGCCGGGTAAGTGCCGCCGAACGACGGCAGGTTCGCGAAGGCACTCCGCGGGAAGTTGCGGTTGAACGCCACCGCGTCACGTACCACGATCGGGTTCTGGCCCTTGGGCATCGCGTCCATGTCGTGGTTGCCCACCGCGAGGATGTACGGGGTCGCACCGTTCAACTGCCGCAACGCGCCGGTCGCGTTGGTCCACTGGGACGACTGGTCGGAGTCGTCGACGATGTCACCCTCGTGGATCGCGTACTTGATGTTCCGCGCGATCGTGTTCTCCTTGATCCACTTTCCCTGGGCGTTGAAGGCCTGCGGGAAGCTCTCCGCCGAGTACTGCGTGTCGGGGAGAACCACGATGCTGAACTTCTCGGGCGCCTTCGCGTGCGGCGCCGAACGATCGGCGGCTGTTGCGGGGAGCGCCACGAGGCCGACCGATAAGCCGGCCGCGACAACGCCGAGTACCCGTGCCCTGAAACGCGTCATCACCATCTCCGTAGACGTCGAACGGGCGGTCGCCTCACGATGGCAAGGACGTCCGGCCGTCAGATGTCGACAGGGAAGTCGGGGATGAAACGTCTCGCGGCGAACAGGGAGGGGCGTCGGCGAAACACGTCCCTCCGTCGGTGCGTGCGCTGTTGGGAAGGGCGCCGAGCGTCAGGAAGCGGGCGGCGTTCTCGTCGAGCCTTACGAGGAAGCCGAGTTCGGACCATCAGGCGTCGGGCGCGGGCGCCTGAACCCTGATGCGCGGCGAGGGCGGGGCTGGTTCCTTCGTCACCGCGGCCGGTCGCCGGCGCGCGATTCGGCGGCGGACTTCAGGTCACGCAGCCATGCTTCGAGGCCCTCGCGGAGGATCCGGGTGGCGGTGGGAACGTCGGCCTCGACCTGGGCGCCGGTGTGGGTCTCCTCCGTACTCACGCGCACGCCACCCTTGACCTTGGTGAAGTTCCACACGTGGATGCCGTCGATACGCAGGCCTTCGCCGATCGCGGGGCCGGTCCAGCGGAGGCAGGCGCCGTGCTCGATCTGCCGGACGGTGGAGGTGATCTCCAGGCTCGTGGCGGGAGTCGTCGGGTTGGGCGGTACCGGAACCGTCCATCGGAATGCCGAACCCCCGCGGAACGGGCCGTGATCCAGGCGTTGCGCCGTCTCGACGGGGGTCTGCCAGTGCGGCCAGCGCTCCACGTCGGTCTGCAGCTTCCAGACGGTGTGCAGCGGGGCGTTGATGACGATCTCGCTCCGGTGGCGGACGAGGGCGCCCGGGTCGACGCCTTTCTCGCGGCAGGTGAGGGGCTTGTCGGGGCGGGTGCCGTGGGAACCGCCGGCCGCGGCAGGTCCGGCTGCGGTGCCGAGAAGGCCGAGGACGAGCGGAACGGTGAAGAGGGCGGTGCGGACGCCGGTGCCGCGCATGGCGGACATGGTGGTCTCCTCTGTCGGTCGGTGCGGGTGCTTCCCGCTCGAACGGGACGCGCGGGCCCACACCCTCCCTGGATATAGGTTCACGCGTTCGTTAGAAGTTATAACGATTGGCCAAGTGGCCGGTCAATGGCAGCGTGATACCTTCTCACCAACCCTTGAGGGTGTAGCGGTACGAACCGGGACGGTGGCAGAGCATGGCGACGACGGGCGCGAGCACCCCGCGGGAGCGCTACCGAGCCCAGGTGCGGACGGAGATCACGGAACGCGCCTGGGAGCAGATCGCCACGGCGGGGGCGTCAGCGCTCTCGCTCAACGCGATTGCCAAACAGATGGGCATGAGCGGACCGGCCCTCTACCGCTATTTCGCCAGTCGCGACGACCTGATCACCGAACTCGTCCGGGGGGCATACCGAAGCCTCGCCGACGTCCTCGGCGAGGCTTCCTCCACCGGTGCGGACCTTGCCGGGCTGGCTCACACCCTGCGCGGCTGGGCCTTGGCGGACCCTCAGCGGTACCTCCTCGTCTACGGCACCCCGATCCCCGGCTATCAAGCCCCCGAGGACACCCTCGCCATCTCCTCCGAGATCATGACGATCCTGCTCGACGCGTGTACGGCGCTCACCCCGGGCAACACCGTGACGGCCTTCGGCACCCATCTGGAGGGCCACCGGGACTGGGCCGCCGGCAACCCCGCCCCGCCCGAGGCCCTCCACCGGTTCCTGACGTTCTGGACCCGCATGCACGGCGTCCTGTCACTGGAACTCGCCGGGCATTTCGCGGGCATGGACCTCGACCCGGCGCTGCTCTTCGCGGCGGAACTGGAAGACCTGCTGAAACCTCGATCCTGAGGCCCCCGCCCCACTGGTCCGCACCTCCGTCATTCTTGGTTCTGCTGGTTCTGGTTCTGCTGGTTCTGCTGGTTCTGCTTCTGGTTCTGCTGGTTCTGGTCGTTCTGGTTCTGCTGCTCGTTCTGGTTCTGGTCGTTCTGCGTCGAGTCGTCCTGCTTCTCGGTCGACTCCTTGAAGCCACTGCACTCCGTGCGGTCATTGCCTTGCGACACGGTGTACTTGGCGT
>NZ_LGDE01000466.1 GCF_001279725.1 Streptomyces sp. WM4235
CCACGGTCCCCCACTCACGCCCCCGCTCAAGCCCTGGCGCTGACGCTACATGGGCCCGGACCGCTCCGAGAGGCACCGCAGGGATATGGATCAGGTACTCAGGTATCGCTCAGCGCGAGGCACTTGGTCTTCTGCGCGAGGCTGCCCAAGGCATCGTTGATCGTGACCAGGGCGTCCCCCGCGGGCTGGGAACCGCGCGCGAACGCGACCTCGACCGCGGGTTCGCGCCCGTACGTGGTGAACACCCATGCACCGTCCCGCTTGACCCTGGCGTCGTCGAGGACCCAGTCGAAACCGTTGACGTTCACACAGGTGTCGATGGTCGGGGCGAGGGGTTCCACGCCGCAGCGCAGCACGACGGCCCTGGCACCCCACCCGGCGGTTCCCTCGCCGTCGACCGCGTCGCGTCCGCGTCCCATGAGGTTCTCGGGAAGGCGCGCGACCACGTCCGAGCACGGTGCGGTCCGGGCGAAGGGCCCCGCCGGCACGCTGTAGTCGGGGCGGGACCACACGGCGACGGCGACGCAGAGGGACGCGGCGGCCACGGCGCAGACGAGCACGCTCCGTCTTCGCGAAAGGGTGATTCCCATACGCGCCACGGTAGTTCCCCCTCGCCCCCCGCCCCTTACCGCCCCCGCCCGCGTCACGCGTGGTCGCGGACCGGTTCCCGCCCGGGCCGCGGCGTGCGGTCGTGCCGGGGAAGCAGCAGCGGGGTCGCCAACATGAGGAGACCGGCGATCACGATGGCCGTGCGCGGGCCGGTGACGGCCGCCAACAGGCCCCACAGGGCGGTCAGGAGGGCGACGGTGGCCTTGCCGGTGACCGACCACGCGGCCAGGGTACGGACGACCCGGTCCGCCGGGGTCCGTTCGAGCCGGTAGGTGGCGAACACCGGGTTGAACACCCCCATGCAGGTGATCAGCCCGAACTCGACGCACATGAGGAACACGAGTCCGGCGGCGCCGGGGCCGACGAAGGCCGTCCCGAGCGACCAGCAGGCCCGCAGTGTCCCGGCGGTGCGCATGACCCGGTGCCGGCCGAACCGGGCGACGAGCCGGGGGGCCAGCCGTGAGCCGATCAGTCCGCCGACGCAGGGCACGGCGAAGGCGAGGGCGTACTGCCAGGGCGCGAACCCGAGCCGGCCCAGCATGAGCACGGCGAGCAGCGGCGAGGTCGCCATGATCAGGCCGCTGACGAGGACCGTGTTGAGGAACAGCGGGCGCAGTGCGGAGTCGGTCAGGATGTACCGCCACCCTTCGAACAGGTCGCCGACGCGCGACCGGGGCGGCGCCTGGCCGGCGGGCGCGGGGCGCGGCTCCGGGCCGCCCATCGCGCGGATCCCCGCCGCCGAGAGCAGGTAGCTGATCGCGTTGGCGACCACGGTCACCACCGGGCCGAACGCGACGATCGCGGCCCCGCCGAGCGGGGGTCCGAGCATGGTGGCGGTCCAGGTCGTGGACTCGAAGCGGCCGTTCGCGACGAGCAGGTCATCCGGCCGCACGAGCGCCTTCAGCCACGCGCCGGCGGCCGCCGTGAAGGCGATGTCGGCCGCGCCCACGACGATCGCCACGACCAGGAGTTGGGGAAAGCCGAGCCGACCGAGCGCGAACGCCGCGGGCACGCTCAGCAACGCCGTGAAGCGGACCAGATCCATCGCGACCATCACGGGCCGTTTGCGGCGGAACTCCAGCCACGGGCCGAGCGGCAGCGCCAGCACCGCGCCGACCGCCAGTCCGGCGGCCGCCAGCAACGAGACCTCGGTCGGTCCGGCGTGCAGGACGAGGATCGCGATCAGGGGGAACGCGTCGAACGCGAGCCACGTGCCGAGGGTGCTGATCGCGTACGCCGCCCAGAGCCACCCGAACGGCCGGCCCAGCGACCGTCCAGCCACCATGATCGACACACCTCTCGCCCGCTCGTGGAACACCACTCGTGTTGACGGGAGGAATCAAAGCGAGTGGCATCCCCGCAGGTCAAACAACCCGTCGACATGCGGTCACAACCGTGCGTTGTGTGACCCGCCAGGGCCTAGGGTGGGTCGGCGTGAATCTCGATGCCGTACGCACCTTCGTGGCCATTGCTGACGCGGGCCGCTTCCAGCGGGCCGCCGACGACCTGTCGATCACCCAGCAGGCCGTGTCCAAGCGCGTCACCGCCCTGGAGAGGGATCTCGGGGTGCGGCTCTTCATCCGCACCCCGCAGGGGGTCCGGCTCACCGTCGACGGGCAGGCCTTCCTGCCGCACGCACGCGCTCTCCTGCTCGCCGCCGAGCGGGCGGCGGATTCCGTGCGTCCGGGCCGCCGCGCCCTGCGCGTCGACGTGATCAACCGGCGGATCGCTCCCGCGCGACTGCTGCGCGCCTTCCACAGCGCGCATCCGGAGGGCGAACTCGACGTCGTGACCAACATCCTCGACGCCGACTCGGCAATCGCCGCCGTTCTGTCGGGCACCATCGACGCCACCTTCCGCGCCCTCACCATGCCGGCCCGGGAGCTCCCCGAGGGCATCGTGAGCGCCCGCGTCCTTGACGACCGCCTGCAACTCCTCACCGGACCGGCCCACCCACTCGCGGGCGTCGGCGCGGTCACACCCGGCGAACTCGCCCGGCACAAGATCTGGATGCCGGGTGTCGTCCCCGGCACCGAATGGGCCGCCTACTACGAGGAACTGTCGGCCGAGTTCGGGCTGACCATCGACACGATCGGCCCCAACTTCGGCTCCGACGCCCTCCTGGAGGCGATTGCCGGCTCCTCGACCCTGGCGACCTTCGTCGGTGAGGAGGACCCGCTCGTGGGGCCCGCCCACCACGGCCTGCGGCGCATCGAGGTGCGCGACCCGACACCGGTCTACCCCCACTCGCTGGTCTGGCTCGGCGACAACCCGCATCCCGCGCTCGCCATGCTCCGCGACCACCTCCGCTCCACCCGGCCCGACCGCTCCCCCGCCGAGACCTGGACGCCGAAGTGGGCTCGGGACCGGCGCCCCGGTCGCGGCGGCTCCCCGGCCTGAGGCACGGGCCGGGGCGGATGGGGTGTTCCGGGGCGGACCGCAGCGCGACGGGACGCGAGGGGGCGGTCCGGGCGGGGCCGTTCGGACGCGGCCGCCGCGTCACGTGGTGACGAGTCGGGTCTCCGCCTCACGGGTCGCCGCGAGGCGACGGCGGCGACTGGGCACCAGCATGGTCGGGTGCGAGACGCTCCAGGCGGCGGCCGAGCAGATCAGCTCCTTGATGCGAGCGCCGCCGCGGCCGGCGATGACGGTGGACGTGACCTCGTCCTCGTGGGTCACGCGCTGGAGGATCCCGTCGCGGCGTCCGAGGCTGACGCACTGGGTGGCGTAGCCGATCGTGGTCTCCCGGACCTCGCGCCCGGTCAGGCGCGCGGCGAGGGCGTCGGCGGCCTGCCACGCCATCGGGGTCGCCGTGGCGCAGGCCATCCGCAGCGGCTTGCCGCCCGCCCCTTCGGCGCGTGCTGCGTCGCCGACGGCGTACACGTCGGGGTGCGAGACCGAGCGCATCGTGCCGTCGACGACGATCTGCCCGGTGTCGGAGACGGTCAGGGTGGTGGCGGCGGCGATCGGGTGGACGGCGAAGCCCGCGGTCCACACGGTCACCCGGGCGGGGATCCGTCCGGCCTCGGCGGTGACCACGGCGTCCGTCTCGACGCGGGTGACGTCGGCCCGCGCGTGGACCGCGATGCCGAGCCGGTCGAGGACGAGGTGCAGGTGGCGTCGGGCCTTGTCGCCGAGCCAGTCGCCCACACCACCGCGGGATGCGATGGAGACCTGGAGGTCCGGGCGCGCCTCGGCGATCTCGGTGGCCGCCTCGATACCGGTCAGGCCGCCGCCCACGACCAACACGTCCGCGCCGGGTTCCAGTTCCGCCAGGCGCGCTCGCAGCCGCAGCGCGTCCTGCTTCCCGGCGACGTTGTGGGCGTACTCGGCGACGCCGGGCACTCCGTGGTCGGTGGTGGTGCTCCCCAGCGCGTACACGAGGGTGTCGTACGCGAGGGTGTCGGGGCCGAGGCCGTCGGGGCCCTGCTCGCCGGTGAGGGCGACGGTCTTGCGGTCCGCGTCGACCGAGGCGACCCACGCCGTGCGCAGCCGCACGCCGGTGCCCGCGAAGACCGCGCGCAGCGGGCGGGGTCGCAGGTCCTGGCCGGTGGCGAGCTGGTGCAGTCGTACGCGCTCGACGAACTCGGGGTCGCCGTTGACCAGGGTGATCTCGACGTCGTCGCGGTGCAGGCGCCTGGCGAGGCGACCGGCGGTGACGGCTCCGGCGTACCCGGCTCCCAGGACGACAATGCGGTGCTTCATGGTTCGCTCCTATCCGGTGGGACTCACCTCCTGAACCGGACAGCCAGTCGATCCCTGACAGGTATCGAATGTGACGTGGGTCACCACACCTCGGTGAGGGGGTGATGCGGGCCGGTGGCCGCCCACTGGCGCGTGATGCGGTCCAGCTTGTCGGGGTTGACCTGGATGTGGATGGCCCCGACGCCCTCGGGTGTCGCCCCGAGGCAGATCACGCCGAGGATCTGCTCGCCGGAGGCGATCAGCACGGCGGGAGCGCCGTTGACGACGGCGGCGTGCAGGGCGGCGCTGCCGCCGACCCGGGCCCGCTTGGCGGGGGTCGGTCGGAAGAGGGAGCGCAGGTAGCGCGCGATGCGGAGCGCGCCGATGACGGGGGTCCTGCGGGCCTGGACGTTCGCGCCGCCGTCGGCGACGCTGACCGCGTCGTCGGTGAGCAGCCGGATCAGCGGGTCGGTGTCGCCGCTGAGGGCCGCGGCGAGGAACTCCTCGACGACCTTCCGCGCGGCGGCCGCGTCGACCTCGGTGCGGGCCCGGTGCGTGGCGAGGTGCTGTTTGGCACGCCGGTGGATCTGCTGGCAGTTGGACTCGGTGAGGTCGAGGATCTCCGCGATCTCCCGGTGCGCGTACCCGAACGCCTCGCGCAGCACGTACACCGCGCGCTCGTTGGGCGTGAGCCGTTCCATCAGGGTGAGCACGGCGACGGAGACCGACTCGCGCTGCTCGGCGGTGTCGGCCGGGCCGAGCATCCGGTCACCGGCCAGGACAGGTTCCGGGAGCCACTGTCCGACGTAGGTCTCCCGTCTGGCCCGCGCGGAGGTGAGCTGGTTGAGGCAGAGGTTGGTGAGCACCTTCGTCAGCCACGCCTCGGGCGTCTCGATCCGTTCCCGGTCGGCCGCGTGCCACCGCAGGAACACGTCCTGTACCGCGTCCTCGGCGTCTCCGGCCGACCCGAGCAGTCGGTACGCGATGGCCTCCAGGCGGCCCCTGGAGTTCTCGAACAGATCGACCTCGTGCGTACGGAGCGGCATCGGGCCATGATCGGCCATGTCGGCCGGCCTCGTCCACCCGCCCGCGACCGACCCGATACCCGAGCCGGGGGACGTGAAGGTGCCCCGCTCCGGACCCTGTCGGGCCGGGGCGGGGCACCCTCGTGTGCGACGTCAGGGGGCGGCGGCCGTTCCCGACGGTGCGGGGTGCGTGTCGGTCGGGTGCCAGCGGGGGCCGCGCTGTTCCGCAAGCCGGAAGGCGGCCAGTGCCTTGAGGTGCTTGGCGATCGTCGGCGGGGTGAACCCGACGGCGGCGGACAGCTCTTCCAGGGTGGCCCCGGCCGGGGCGGTGGCCCTCAGTCCGTCCCAGGTACGCGCCGCGGGCAGGCCGAGGCCGCCGTTGCGGGCGGAGGTGTGGAACAGGTCGTGGTGCGGCTCCGGCCCACTCGGATCCGCCGCGGCGGCCACGGGGTCGGCCCCGGAGGACGACCCGGGGTGGGTCTCGGAGGACGACACGGGGTCGCTCTCCGGGGACCACACGGGATCGGGCTCCGGGGCGGGTACGGACACGGCGGCCGGCACGCGCACCGGACGGCCCCGGGCCGGTCCGACCGGCCGGGGCGTCATGTTCACGGTGCGGTGCCTTCGGCCCTTTTGACGTTTGCTCACAGGCTTCGCGTCCCTTCACCAGTACGGATCACGTGAGGGGAACGAGTGAGCGGGAGACCGGTGACTCGCGAACCCGTTTTCGTTCGCCTGAAAGGGTGCCCGCCGCGTCACACGGGGCCCTGTAGGTCGGAACGCGGGCCCCGGACAACGGGCGGCACGGGCCCCGGACGCCGGAAGCGCGGGCCCCGGACAACGGGCGGCACGGGCCCCGGACGCCGGGAGCGCGGGCCCCGGACAACGGGAACGCGGGCCTCCCCGCCGACCCGTGCGGGGGACGGGCGGGCGGCGGGGAGACCCGCGGGTTCGGTCGGCCGGCAGGCCTACTTGAAGGCCGGCAGGCTGCGCTCGACCCAGGCGGCGAAGGGGGAGGCCGGGCGGCCGAGGACCTTCTCCACGTCGGGGCTGACGCGCTGCTCGGCCGGGAGGGGCTGTCCCAGGATGTCGAGGGTGCCCTGGACGACGCCCTCCGGCATGAACTGCGACATGTGGGCGTAGGCGGCCTCGCGGCTGAGCTCGATGAAGGTGATCTCCTCACCGAGGACTTCGCCGAGCGCGGCTGCCTGCTCGCGCGGGGTGACCGCGGCCGGGCCGGTCAGCTCGTAGGTCTGGCCGGCGTGGCCGTCCTCGCGCAGGGCGACGGCGGCGACGGCCGCGATGTCCGCCGGGTCGACGACCGGGAGCGCGACGTCGGCGAACGGCGCGAGGACGGTGCGGTCCGCGCGGACCGACTCGACCCAGGCGTAGGCGTTGGAGGCGAAACCGCCGGCGCGCAGGACGGTCCACTCCAGGCCGGAACCGCGAACGGCGTCCTCGAACTCGCGCAGCCGGTTGTGGGACTGCGCGTCCGGACGGGTGGCGGTGATCTGCGAGGAGAGCAGGACGACCTTGCGGACGCCGGATTCCCTGGCCACGGTCAGCAGGGTCTCGGCGCTCTCGCCGCCGCCGAGCAGTTCGCCGGCGAGCAGGATGAACAGGGCGTCGGCGTCCTTGAGGGTCTCGCGCAGGCTCTCCGCCCGACCGAGGTCGGCCTGTACGTGGCGTACGTCCTGGGCGAGTTCGGCGGGCAGGGGGTTGCGGGAGACGGCGGTGACATCGGCGCCGGCCGCGGTGAGGGTGGCGATCAGCGGGCGGCCGACGTTTCCGGTGGCTCCGGTGACAACGATCATGAGAATGCTCCTTCATCAAGGGTCATGGTGGGAGAAAGCCGCTGTCGGGGGCGGCGCCGCGGTGGCCGGACGGTGTCCTTCGCCGTGATACCGGGGACGCTAGCATCCTCGACATAGTAAGTACCTAGGGGAAAGTGACTATCCCTCCGGGAGGTGCTGTCCCCGGGCGGGACGGCCGGCCCCGGTGCGGACTGCCCGTGTACGGAGGCGAGTTCGCGGCCGAGGCGCGCCAGGTGGGCACGCGCCTCGGGTGGGCCGAGTACTTCGACGCGGGCGCCGAAGCCGGCGAGCCGGGCCGTGAGCACGTCGAGTGACGGCCCGTCGGCCTCGATGTCGTGGCGACCGTCGGCGCGCGGCCGCGGCCCGCGCAGCCGGTCGCCGAACAGGTCGCGCAGGGCGGGCAGCACGTCGGTGTGCACCGCCGCGCGCACCGTGGTGGTGCGCAGGCCCCGTTCGACGCCTTCGGTCAGCGCCTGCCATGCCGTGGCCAGGTCGAAGTCCTCGGGGCGGCGCGCGGGTTCGCCGGTGGCCGTGACGGAGGTGACCCCGGTGTGCCGGAAGGACCGCAGGCCGTCCTCGGTGGCGGCGACCAGGTGCCATTGGCCGGCCTTGCAGACCAGGCCGAGCGGATCGACGGTCCACCGGCCGGGCGGGGTGTCGGGGTCCGCGTACCCGAGGGTGATCCGCACCCGGTCCAGGACCGCCTGTTCGAGGGCGTCGTGGTGCGGCCCGCCGGCGGTGCGGACGGCGGCCCGGGACCAGTCGAGGCCGTCCACGACGAGTGCCTTGGAGGCGGCCTCGGCGTGCGGGCGCATGGGGGCGGGCAGCGCCTGGACCAGTTTGCGCAGGGCGGCGCGGAGTTCGGGTGAGGCCGAGAGCGGACCGGCGGCGAGGAACAGTGCCCCGATCTCGCGCTGGGTGAAGCCGGTGAGGTCGGTGCGGGATCCGCCCACCAGGCTCCAGCCGCCGCCGCGTCCGCGCTGTGAGTAGACGGGCACGCCCGCCAGGGTCAGCGCCTCCAGGTCGCGGCGGGCGGTGCGTTCGGAGACTTCGAGTTCGCCCGCGACCTCCTTGACCGTGACGCGTCCGCGCGCCTGGAGGAAGAGCAGCGTGGCGACCAGACGATCAGCCTTCATTTTGCCCACGTTCTTTTTAATAGGCCATGAGATGACCTGTTTGGTGGGGAAGATGGAGTCATGACAGAGACTGTGAATGTTTCCGGCGCCCCTGCCGCCCGTCCGTCCACCGACCCCCGCGGCGGCCTCTTCAAGGTCGTCGCACTGGCCCACGAGGTCCTCGCCGGCATCCGCCCGGACCAGTACGACGAGGTCACGCCCTGTCCGGACTACTCGGTCCGGGACATGGCCAACCACCTGGTGTCGGTGCTGCGCCGGGTCGCCGTGCTCGGTGCGGGCGGTTCCTTCATGAGCGTTCCGCACTTCGCGGAGGACATCGCCGACGGTGACTGGGCCGAGGCCTGGGCGGTCTCCGTCAAGGAGTTCGACGCGGTCTGGTCCGACCCGGCCGTGCTGGGTCGTCAGATCGCTCTGCCCTGGGGCCCGGTACCCGGTGTGGTCGCCTCGGTGATCTACACCAACGAGTTCGTCCTGCACGTGTGGGACCTCGCCAAGGCCACCGGCCAGAACCCGGCGTGGGACCCGGAGGTGCTCGCCGCTCCGCTGGCGAACATGCACCGCGCCGTGCCGGCCGAGCCGCGTGGCGGCCAGGTTCCGTTCGGTCCGGTGGTGGAGGTGCACGAGTATGCTCCCGCGATCGACAGGCTCGTCGGCTGGTACGGCCGCCGTCCCTGACGGCCGCCCGGGTACCGGGGTCGCCGTCCTGGGACGGCGACCCCGTCCCGTGTCCCGGGTCCGGATCAGCCGGCGGACCCGATGCCCTGCGCGAAGGAGAAGAACCGCGCGGGGTCGTACTTGGTCTTGATCCGGGCCAGCCGGGCGTGGTTCTCGCCGTAGTAGGACCGCTTCCAGTCCGTGAGGGCCGGGTCCATCCAGTTCTGGTACGTCTCCCCGTTGGACAGCGGGTCGATCGTCCGGAAGCCGTTGTCGATCCAGTGGGTGGCGACCGCCCGCGCGTCGGCGGTGTTCTGCTGCGGATCGTTGATCAGGGCCCGGTAGTTGACCGAGAACAGCGAGTCCCGGTGGACGTACGCCGTGTCCGTGCGCCCCGGGTCGTTGGCCGCGCCCCCGAAGAAGTGCAGGTCGAGGTAGCGGGCCTGGCCGGCCCTGCGCTCGGCGTCGAAGGCCGTCATCACGTCCGTCCAACCGGTGTGTCCCAGCGGGCGGCCGGCCAGGCGGGTGCGCTCCAGGCCGAACTCGGGTCGGGTCAGCACGCCGGACGGGGACTTGCCCGCGCGTTGGCACTGGTCCTGGCTGAGCGTCCCACAGCCGAAGATCATCATCATGAGCTGCTGGTACGTCATGACGGCGTCCTGGCGGGCCAACGGGGCGCCCGTCAGGGCGATCAGTCGGGCCGCCTCGGCGTCCCGTTCGGCCGGGGTGCCCCGGGAGGCCAGCATGATGTTGACGTTGGGGACGGAGCCGGGTGCCGCGTCCGGCTGGACGACGTACCCGCCGCCGCCGATGGTGCGGGGCGCGTCCACGAGCCAGTTCGTGGCGGCGTCCAGGACGTCCGCGGCGCGGTCGTACGGGAAGATCAGGTTGGTGATGGCCATCTGGTCGCCGACGTGCGGGGTGACCGTGAAGCGGGTGACCACGCCGAAGTTTCCGCCGCCACCACCGCGGATCGCCCAGAACAGGTCGCTGTTGCGGGTCGGCGAGGCGGTGACCACCCGGCCGTCGGCCAGGACCACCTCGGCCGAGGTGACGGCGTCGCAGGCCATGCCCGTCGGGCGGGTCAGGAACCCGTAGCCGCCGCCCTGGAGGAAACCGCCGGCCGCGACGGTCGGACAGCCGCCCTCGCTGACGACGAGGCCGTGCGGGGCCAGGGCATTGAGGATGTCGACGTTCTTGGCGCCGGGGCCGATGTTCACCGAGCCGTTGCCGGCGGCTATCGCGACCGCGTTCAGCCCGGACACGTCGATGATCAGGCCGGGGGTGGTCGAGTAGCCGCCGAAGCTGTGGCCGCCGCTGCGGACGGCGGCGGGCAGGCAGTTGTCCTGGGCGAAGCGCAGCGCGACGGAGACGTCGGCGGAGCTGACGCAGTAGGCGACGGCCTTGGGGTTGGCGGCGTCGAACTGGGCGAGTTCGAGCTGCTTGGCCACGCCGTACGCGGCGTCGGTGGGCAGGACGAGCCGGCCCTGGAGGTTGCGCGCGAGCTGGTTCCAGGGGGCGCGGCCGGCCTCGGCCGCGGCGGTGAGGTTCGCGGCGGGCAGGACGGTCAGGCCGACCGCGGCCGTGCCGGCGCCGATGAGTGCTCTACGAGTGATCACGGGTTGTCCCATGGGTCGAGGCGACGGGGGTGTGACGAGGCGGTGTGACGATGCGATGAGGGGGCCGGAGCGGCGGCCGGCCACCGGCCCGGCCGCCCGGAGGGAACGGCGGGGCCGGTGGAGCCGGTGGAGCCGGGAGGGGGCCGGGGCTCAGGAGACCTTGCGGCCGCGCACGCCCTGCCGGACGACGCCCTTGAGCATGGAGCGTCCGAGGTCGCGCATCTCCTTGGGGCCGGAGGTGCTCGCCCACCACATGAACTTCATCATCGTGGGGGTGGTCGCCCGGAAGAACCGGTGGTCCTCGGGGTCCTTCCAGCCGAACGGCGTGTTGACCGACTCGCAGTCGCGGATCGCCTGGAAGACGATGTCGGCCGCCTTGTCCCCGTCGATCTCGCCGGCCTCGAACCGTTCGCAGGTTTCGGCGGTGATGTCGAAGAGCTGCTTGAAGGCGTGGCTGTCCGGCCACCACAGGCCCGTGTAGGGGGCCTTCTCCATCTCCCTGAAGTGGCGGTCGTCGCCGTCCAGGGTGAAGTTCTGGCGCGCCATGATCTGGCGCATCGTGGCCGGGGTGGTGAAGCAGGCCCACACCCGGAAGACGGCGTTCCAGAGGCGGAAGTGGCTGAATGCGATGTAGGAGGCGTTGACGATCTTGTCGTTGTACTCCAGCAGGCCCTGTTCCAGGCGCTCCACGTACTCGAAGCGCTCGACCGAGAAGTCGTCCTCGCGCAGCGCGTCCAGCACCCGGTAGGCGAGGGCGTCGACGACCTCGAAGGTGTTGGACAGCCCGCGCGAGTACAGCGGGTCGATGAAGCCCGCGGCGTGCGACATCAGGCACCAGCGGTGGCCGATGGTCTGCTTGGAGGAGTACTGGATCCGGTCGGTGGAGACCCACTCGCGGACCCGCTTGGCCCCGTCGAACTGGCGCTTCACCGCCGGGTACATGTCGAGGTAGTGGTTGAACTCCTCGTCGGGGGTCATGTCCTTCGGCTTGGGGTACAGCCGCTCGTCGAAGGTCAGGCCGACGCTGCAGACCGGGTTCTTGGAGTCCTTGTAGTTGTCGAACGGGATGATCCAGAACCAGCCGCGCTCGATCAGGTGGTGGAGCGTGCCGCCGTGGAAGGGCGATTCGGCGGGCGGGCGCAGCGCCTCCGGGTAGTTGCACACGTCGTCGTACGGCTTGATGCCGACGTAGTGCGTGAAGAGCGACCGCGAGTGGTGCTTGTGGCGGGGCGGGTTGTCGCGCAGGGCGAACTTCTCGGCGAGCGGGGAGCGGAAACCGCTCGCGTCGATGAGGAACTTCGCGCGGAACACCTCACCGGTGTGGCCCGTGACGGTGACGCCGTCCTCGTCGAAGTCGAGGTCGGTGGCGCGCCAGTTCTGCCGGATCGTGCAGCCGTACTTGGCCGCGACGTTCAGGTAGTACGAGTCGGTGTCCTGCCGGTAGAGGTGGACGGCCTCCGTCAGCATCTTGGGGATCACGAACATCGTGGCCTCGGCCGGGTTCGGCTCGCGGTTCTTGTCGTGCGAGACGAAGCCGAAGCTCTGCTTGCGGCCGTGGTGCGGGCCCATGTGCTCGGTGATCGCCTTGATGTCGAGCATGTGCTTGATCTCGGGGACGTCGTAGCGCGTGGCGAGGATGTGCAGCCACTCGACGAGCTGCGGGTTCTGCGACTCGCCGACGGCGAAGCGCGGGTGTTGGCCGGCGTCTATGAGGACGACGTTGGCGCCCTGGCGGGCCAGGATCGCGCCGGTGATCGAGCCCGCGAGACCCGATCCGAGGATCAGGACGTCGCACTCGTTCCACTCTTCGGCCTTGGGGGCCTCTTTCGTTGCCTCAGCCTTGGTGGGCAAGACCGTACTCCTCTTTGTCGATTTCACTCGGCGCTTGCGTGGACGCCGGCCGGTCATCGGGTCAGGCGGTGTGGCGCGGCGCGCCGAACCAGTCGGTCAGGGCCTGGGCCAGTCCCTCGGGAGAGCCGTCGGCGGCGACCCAGGCGACGTAGCCGTCGGGGCGCACCAGCAGGCTCGCGGCCGGGGCGTCGACGTCGTTGCGGGTGGCGGTCACCACGTCCACGCGGTCCGTCCAACCGGCGGCGGCGGCGCGCAGTTCGGCGTTGTCGTGCAGGTCGAGCAGGACCGGGCGGCCCTTGTGGAGCAGCTCGTACGTGCTGGTCTTCGCGTCGTCGACCAGGAGCTCCTGGTCGGGCAGGCGGCGGCCGAGCAGCGGGTGGTCGCCGGGGGCGGCGCCGTAGGTGGTGTCGAGGCCGGTGACCAGTCCGACGAGGTGGGTGCGGACCTCCTCGATGCGGACCAGCTCGGCGAACAGCTCGCGCAGCGGGTCGGCCTCGGGGCCGCCGAGGTAGAGGGTGCGCTGCACCAGGGTGTTGGCGACGATGCGGGCGCCGACCGGGTGGCGCTCGGTGTGGTAGGTGTCGAGCAGGCCCTCGGGGGCGGTGCCCTTGACGGCCGCGGCGAGCTTCCAGCCGAGGTTGACCACGTCGCCGACGGCGGCGCTGATGCCCTGCGCGCCGATGGGCAGGTGGATGTGGGCGGCGTCGCCGGCGAGGAAGACGCGGCCCTTGCGGTACTCGGCGGCGTGCCGGCTCGCGTCGGTGAAGTAGCTGGTCCACAGCGGGGTGGCGCCGCTGATGTCCTCGCCGGTCACCCGCTGGAAGGATTCGGCCACCTCCTGGAAGGTGGGGGGCTCCTGGGTGGGGCGGACGCCGGCGCCGCGCTCGAAGACGACGACGCGGGTGGCGTGCGGGCCGAGCGGGAGGACCACGACCATGCCCTGCTCGCCGACCTCGCCGGTGGGGCGGATCCGCAGCGGGACGCCGGTCACGTCGGCCATCTTCATCTCGATGGTGGCGCTGGTGCCGGGGAAGTCGATGCCGGAGAGGCGGCGGACGGTGCTGCGGGCGCCGTCGCAGCCCACCAGGTAGGCGGCGCGCAGGCGTTCGACGCCCTCGGGGCCGGCGATCTCGACCTCGACGGCGTCCTCGCCGTCGGTGAGGCCGACGACCTCGTGGCCGCGGCGGATCTCGGCGCCCAGGCCCACGGCCCAGTCGTGGAGGATCGCCTCGGTGCGGGACTGGGGGACCCCGCGGACGCCGAAGTTCCCGCCTTCGATGATGCGGTAGTCGATGGGAAGGCCGCCGAAGTGGCCTCCCGGAATGGTGTCGAGTTCCCCGAATTCCGCGAGGAGGCCGCGCTGTCCGAATTCCTCGATGGTGCGGGCCGAGAATCCGAGTGCGCGGGATTGGCGCATCGGTTCGGTGAGACGGTCGAGAACGATCACGGAGAGACCAGAAAGGCGCAGTTCTCCTGCGAGCATGAGTCCCGCAGGGCCCGCTCCGGCAACGATGACATCGGCGTTCAAGCTTTCCATCTTCCCTCTCCCGCTGGCGTTTTCTCCAGTATTCCGAGGGGCCGCGGGAAGCTGAACGGTCTCCGATACAGGGCTCTGAAAAGTTCGTCAGATCCCCGGCAGCAGTGTCAGGGGACCGCTCCGGGGAGGTGAGAGGGGGTGCGGGCGGACGCGCGAGGGTGCCGGAAGCACTGCTTCCGGCACCCTCGTCACGCGTACCGCTGTCCGCGGTGTCCTCTCAGCCGCCGAGCACCCGGTCGACCCGGATCTCGACGACGGCCAGGCCCGGCGGTTGCGGCGGCGCCGACCGGTATCGCTTGGTGTAGCGGCGCACCCCCTCCGCGACCCTGGAGGGGTCGGTGGAGACGGTGGCCGTCCCCTCCAGGGTGAGCCACTGCCAGCCGGCCATCTGGCAGACCGACACCCGGCCGCCCGGGTTGGCCAGCAGGTTCCTGGCCTTGCGCCGGGTCGCCGTGGTCATGACCCTGGCGAGGCCCGCGTCACCGTCCCAGGTGAAGCGCACCGGCGCGGTGTGGGGGCTGCCGTCGGGCCGCAGCGTGGTGAAGGTGCACAGGTGGTTCTCGGCGAGGAAGGCCTCGGCCTCCGCGGAGAGCCGCAATGCCGGTGTGCGTGTGGGTGCCATGGAGGGGTTCCGTTCTCAGTGGACCGGCGTGCCGGCCGGCTGGTCCTTGGCCTTGGTCAGGGGCAGCAGCACCAGGGTCACCAGGAAGGCGAGCGCGGCGAATCCGGCGCTGATGAGGAAGGCGTCGTGGAAGACGGTGGTGCGGGCCTCGCGGACCAGGTCCGGGACCCCGTGCGCCTTGGCGGTCAGCTCCGGGATCCGGCGGAAGGCGAAGGTGGCGGCGACGGCGAGGCCGAGGGCTCCGCCGATCTCCTGCGCGGTGTTGATGAGGCCGGCGGCCAGGCCCGCCTCCTGCTCCTCGGAACCGGCGAAGGCGGAGATCTGGAGCGGGACGAAGGAGGCGCCCAGACCCAGGCCGCAGATGATGAACGCGGGGAGCAGGTCGGTGAGGTAGGCGGCGTCGGAGGGGGCGTTCCACAGGAGCAGCATGCCGCCGCTGACCAGCGTCAGACCGACCATCAGGACGGGCTTGGCGGCGACCTTGGTGACGACCTGGGAGGCGATGCCGGCGCCGACCGCGGTGGTCAGCGCGAGGGGCACGTAGGCGAGACCGGTCCTGATGGCGGACCACTCCAGCACCTGCTGCATGAAGAGGCTGGCGAAGAAGAACAGGCTGACGCAGGTGCCCAGCAGCAGGATGGCGATGACGTTGGCGGCGCGCAGCGAGGGGCGGCGGAAGATGCCGAGCGGCATCAGCGGGGCCTTGGCGCGGCGTTCGATGAAGAGGAAGGCGATCAGCAGAACGGCGGCGAGTGCGAAACCGCCGTAGATGCGGGCGACCGGGACGTCGGAGTCGTCGATGGTCTGGCCGAGGGTGAAGATGAGCAGGATCAGACCGGCGGTGAGGACGACGGCGCCCGCGAAGTCGAAGCCGCGGGTGCGCTCGGCGGCGCGGCTCTCGCCGACGACGAGCGGGGCGATCAGGGCGCCGACGATGCCGATGGGCACGTTGAGGAAGAAGATCCAGCGCCAGCCGGGGCCGTCGGTGAGCAGACCGCCGAGGGTGACGCCGGCGACGGCGGCGACGCCGCTGAGGGCGCCCCAGGCGCCGAGCGCCTTGTTGCGCGCCGGGCCCTCCTCGAAGTTGTTGGTCAGCAGGCTGAGGGCGGCGGTGGCGATGAAGGCCGCGCCCAGGCCCTGGGCGCCGCGGGCGCCGATCAGCATGGAGGAGTTCTGGGCCAGGCCCGCGAGCAGCGAGGAGGCGGCGAACAGGAGCAGACCGGTCTGGAGCATCCGGCGGCGGCCGAGGGTGTCGGCGAGGCGGCCGGTCAGCAGCAGGAATCCGCCGAGGACCATGCCGTAGGTGGTGACGACGTACTGAAGTGCCGTCTGGGAGATGCCGAGTTCGTCCTCGATGGTCGGCAGCGCGACGTTCACGATCGACACGTCGAGGAAGGTCATGAAGCCGGCCAGGCAGAGGAACGCCAGGATGAGGCCGGGGTGCCGGGCGGGCCCGGCCTCCGGGGTTGTGGGGGTTCGCAGGGACTCTTGGATCGACATGCCACTCCTCGAAGCGGGATGAGAACGGGGACGGAAAACGGGGACTGCGGGAGGGGCGTCGGCCTGCAACACCGGCGCTCTCTGGTGGCTTTCGGGAAGCTAGCATCCCCAGTAAAGTAGGTACCTAGAGGAAAGTGACTTCCTGGAGGGTTCGCATGAACAGCAACACCGCCCTGTCGGGCGAGGCGGCGGCGCACGCCGCCCGGGTGACGTCGGAACAGGCCTGCCCCATCGCCCCGGTGCTCGACATCGTCTTCAGCCGGTGGACGACGCCGATCCTGTGGACGCTGAACGAGTTCGGGGTCCAGCGTTTCGTGCACCTGCACCGCAACATCGGCACGATCACGCCGAAGGTGCTGACGCAGCGTCTGCGGCAGTTGGAGCGCGACGGACTCGTGGTGCGCACCTACCACCCCGAGGTACCGCCGAGGGTCGAGTACGAGATCAGCGAGCTCGGACGCAGCCTGGCGCCGCTCTTCTCCCACCTCGCGGACTGGTCGGCCGACAACCTGCCCCGAGTGGAGCGCGCGCGGCAGGAGTTCGACGCGGCGGACGGGAGCGCCCGCTGACCGATGCGGGGCGCCCGACCGGGGGTTCAGCGCGCGGGCAGGTCCGCGGGTTCGCGGTCCAGCTCGCGCATGTTCCCCTGGAAGAAGATCAGCGGGTCCTCCTCGGCGCCCGGCGCGTCGAGTTCGACGACCTCGCCGAGCAGGATGGCGTGGTCGCCGCCGTCGTACTCGGCGATGAGTCGGCAGTCCAGGAAGGCCAGGGCCTCGCTGAGGACCGGCAGTCCGGCCTCCGAGCGGTGGTGCGGCACGTCCTCGAAGCGGGCGGACTGCCGCCCGGCGAACGCCCAGGCTATGGACTGCTGCTGCCGGGTGAGGAAGTTGACGACGAAGCCGCCGCTCTCCTGGACCACCGGCAGCAGCCGGGAGTTCTGGTGCAGGCATATGAGCACCAGCGGCGGATCCAGCGAGACCGAGGTGAAGGAGTTCACCGTGGTCCCGGCGGCGTCCTGGCCGCCGCCCGAGGTGATGACCGTGACACCGGTGGCGAAGTGCCCGCACACGTCGCGCAGCGCGCGTCCGTCGACGGGAGCCCGGTTCTCGGTGGTTGCTGACTGAACGGGAATCACGACATGCCTCTCTCTCGGCTTCGGCCTTCGGCTCTCAGGTACGGGGTGCGATGAAGTCCGCGGCCGGCGCGGGAACGGTCGGCGACAGCACGTCGTCCGCGTCCGACGGCCGTGCGTCGGCGAGCGGTTCGGCGGCGGGCGCGGGACGGCGGCGCGACAGCAGGGGGCCCGCCATGGCCGTCGTCACCAACGCCATGATCACCAGCATGGTGAACATGCGTCCGTCGAGGACGCCGAGGCTGACGGCGGCGTTCAGGATGATCAGTTCGGTCAGGCCCCTGGTGTTCATGAGCAGGCCCAGGTCCCCGGACTCCCGCCAGGAGAAGCCCGCCAGCCTCGCCGGGAGGATGGCGCCCACGAGCTTGCCGACGCAGGCCACCAGGATGATCAGGGCGAGCGCGACGTAGTCCGATCCGGTCAGCGCGCCGAGGTCCACCCCGAGACCGGTGACGATGAAGAACACCGGGAGCAGCACGACGCTGACGTGGTCCATCGGCTTGCGCAGGTGCTCCGCCAGGACCCGGGAGGGTTCGCGCGGCATCACGAACCCGAACAGGAACGCCCCGAAGATCGCGTGGATGCCGATCCAACTGGTCAGGAACGCCGAGGCGAGCGCGCCCGCGCACAGGACGGACAGCAGCGCCGGCCAGCGTTCGGCGGCGGCCCAGCGCCACACCAGGCGTGCCACGAGCGGCTTGACGACCAGGAACATCAGGGCGACGAAGCCGACGCTGAGCGCGCCGATCCGGGCCAGGCTCGAATAGTCGCCGTCCGAGGCGACCAGGGCCGACACGTAGGCGAGCAGGCACCAGGCCAGCAGGTCGTCGATGGCGGCGCTGGCCAGGGACAGCGAGCCGACCTTGGTCTCCATCAACCGGTTCTCGGTGAGGATGCGGGCCAGCACCGGGAAGGCGGTGACCGACATGGCCGTACCGAGGAAGGTGGCGAAGGCGATGAAGGAGATCTCCTTGCCCGCCACGACCATGTGCTCGGGGTAGAGGAACGGCGCGAGCGCCACGCCCAGGCCGAAGGCCACGGCGATGGACGACAGCGAGACCCCGGCCGCGAGCTTGGCGTGCGGCTTGATCAGGCGCTTCTCGAACTCCCAGCCGACCACGAACATGAACAGGATCAGGCCGACCTGGGAGACCGCCGACAGCAGTGGGCGCACCTCGGCGGGGAAGAGGCGCTCGGTCAGGTGTCCGGGCAGCAGGCCCAGGATGCTCGGGCCGAGCAGGATGCCCGCGGCGATCTCACCGACCACGGCGGGCTGGCGCAGCCGCTGCGCGAGGCGGCCGAGTGCCGCGCCGGCGAGCAGGACCACACCGATGTCGAGCAGCATCATGGCCAGGGTCGACTCCTTGAGCCCGGCCGCCAAGGTCGTCATCGGGACTCCTCGGTCACGGGCGGATTCCCCTCGGCCACGGGCGGGTTCCCCTCGGTCCACAGGACGCGGAAGGTGAGCGCGGACAGCCTCCAGCCCTCGTCGGTCAGTTCGGCCTCGCCCGTCGCCAGCGTGCCGACGGTGAACAGCGGCCGGCCCGGGGTCCCGGGGTGGTGGACGTGCGCGGACACGAGGTTGGCGCGCAGCACGGCCCGGCCCTCGTCGACGAGGTCCACGACCGCGGGCGATCCCAGGTGCTGGGTGGCGGCGAAGGCCGCCAGGGCGTCCCGGTGGTAGGCGGCGAGGCCTTCGAGGCCCTTGTGACCGCTCATGGGGAACTCGACCCGGGCGTCACGCGTGAACAGGCGCGCCGCCCAGGCGTCGTCCAGTTCGTCGTCGTCGAGACCGATGAGATAGCGGTCCAGCAGAGTACGTGTGTCGGCGGTTGCCTGTCCTGGATGCATGAGGCGAGCATGGCGCCCGACCCTTGGCGAACCGCGAGGTTTTTCAGACCTCTGACAAAGTCGTGAGAAGTCCTTGAAAGGCTTTCCGGAGCTTGACAGAGCGGATCCGAATTCTGACGCAACAAGCCTTTCCTCATGGCCCTTTCATTGAGCAGGATGCACTGGGAACACCGGCCGGCAGTGATGGCCGTTCGTACATCATTTTCCTCGAATGGAAGAGAAGAGAATGCCGAAGATTGCAGCCGACGGTCAGCACCTGACTGTTCTCAACCTGTTCTCGACCGACGCTCCCGAGAAGCAGGTCAAGCTGCTCGCCGCCATGCGGGAGATCGTGGACTCCGCGGCCTACGACGGCTGGATCTCCAGCACCGTCCACGCCGGCGAGGACAAGCCGGGCACCGCCAACTTCATTCAGTGGCGCAGCACCGAGGACCTCGAAGTGCGTTACTCAGGCGAGGAGTTCAAGCACCGTACGCTGCCGCTCTTCGGCGAGATCACCACCTCGATCCGGCTGCTCCAGAACGAGATCGCCTTCGTCCAGGCGAAGCCGGAGCTCGACGGCGTCGAGATCTCCCCGCAGCGCGACGACTACACCGCGATCGAGCTCTTCGGCGTCGCCGAGGAGGAGCAGGAGGACCTCGTCGACGCGCTCGGCGCCTCGCAGGAGTACCTGCTCGACGTGCCCGGCTACCGCAGCCACACCGTGCTGCGCGGCCTGCGCGCCCGCGGCATCGAGGGCAAGTTCGTCGTCTCGTACTCGCAGTGGGACGGCAAGGAGGCGTACCACGCCTTCCGTGCCCAGGCCGAGGCTGACCGCAGCCCCGAGCGCCGCAAGGTCGACGCCCGGGTGAGCGCCCTGCAGACCTGGCAGGACGAGAACACCTACCGCGTCGTGCACACCCGGGCCGCCGGCGAGTGATCCGCGCCCCGGTGGGGGTTCCGGCCGGCTGTGCGGCTGCCGGAGCCCCCGCCGGGACCGCGTACGGACCCGGGCACGCGGGCCCCGAACCAGGCCGCCGCCGTCACAGCGACGCGGTGGCCCACTGACAGAAGTGCCGCTGCCGGGACCCCCGCCCGGCAGCGGCACTTCTGCGCTCCCCCGGGGTACGCCCCGCTCCCCCACCCGTCCCGTCCGCGGACATCACCCACAGATTTGCACCTCGCGGGCGAAGCGGGACGTCGTGTTCCCCCGTCAGTGCATCCACACGGCCACATGCGGCGAACCCGGCTCCCGCAACTCCCCGCGCCCTTCAAGGACGAGGAGTCCGAACATGAAGCAAGCGGGCGTGCGCCAGACGGCGCACGAGATCACCGTGGCGGCCCCGGCGGCCACGGTCCACCGGTTGATCGCCGACGTCGACAACTGGCCCAGCACCTTCCCCGCCACCGTCCACGTCTCCCACGAGGAGGCCCCGGAGGGCGAGCAGCGGTTGCGCGTCTGGGACACCGCGGGCGCCGGCGGGGCGGTGCGCACCTGGCGGCTGCGCCGCATCGTCCAGGACGCCGACCTGCGGGTCAACTTCGAACTGCTGGCCACCGAGGCGCCCGTGGCCTCGATGGGCGGCGCGTGGCTCGTCGAGCCGCTCGACGAGAACTCCTCGCGGGTCCGGCTGTTCCACGAGTTCCGGGCCGAGGGCGAGGACCCCGCCACGCTGGACCGCATCGGCGAGCGGGTGGCCCGGGAGGCCGAGGCCGAGTTGGCGGCGTTGAAGCGGAACGTGGAGTTCGCCCACGGCGCCGAGGACGTCACCTTCTCCTTCGAGGACACCGTCACCATCGACGGCTCCGCCA
>NZ_LGDE01000467.1 GCF_001279725.1 Streptomyces sp. WM4235
CCCCCGGCCGCCCGGGACACGGCGGGCCCGCCGTGTCCCGGGCGGCCGGGGGTGCGACCCGCGTGGCCTCGCCGGCGCCCCTGACGGGGGCTTCGGGGGCCGAGGAGGGCCTCGGGGTCGCCGGGGACCGCCGGGCCGCCGCGATCCCCACCTCGGGCGGACGGGGGGCCGCGGCGGCCTCGGTGGCCTCGGGCCAGGACGAGGTGAGCCCCGAGCCGGGTCCACCCCCGGGCGCGGCGGGCCAGGCGGTCTCGGGGACGGTCGGCCGGACGGCGGCCGGAGCGGGAGCGGGCGGAGCAGCCGCGGCCGGAGCGGGTACGGGCGACGGCTCGGGCGCGGGAGCGGATACGGGTGCGGGCGGAGGGGCCGGTGCGACCGGGGCCGCCGCCGGCGACCGGGCCGACAGGATGCCCACTCCCTCCGCCGACGCCTGGGCGGGCAACCGCTCGGCCGCGGCGACGGCGGACGGCCGGGCCGACGCCGTTCCGGGCCCGTACTCGTGCGGGTCCTCCTCGCGGTTGCCCCAGGACACCCGGACGTCGCGCGGACCCCCGAAGCCGGCCTGGTGCGCGGGATCCGCCTGCCACCCGGCCGCATCGGCCGCATCGACCACCGGTTGCGCCGCCCGTTCGGGCAGCGGCACGGCGCGGGGGCGGGGCGGTTCGGGCAGCGCCTCGGTCACGGAGGTCTGGTCCAGGAACACGGGACCCGTCTCGTCCGCGGGGGCGGGGCGGGCGGGGGCGGGACGGCTCGTGCCGGGCACCCAGGCGGAGCCGTTCCAGTACCGGACGAACCCGGGGATGGACGGATCCGGGTAGTAGCCCTCTCGGGCCGCGTGCTCGCCGTCACCAGGGGAGGCCGTCAATGTCCCCAACTCCGATCGTGGCTTGAGGCTTGTGCAGGGCAGGACCATAGCCAAGAACCCCGGCCCGACAGGTCCGGTAACGGGAGAATCCAAGCCTTCGAGCGAACGTCACTCCAACCGAACGTTTTCGGTCAGTCGACGAGTTTCGGCCAATCTGCGGCGCGATCCCGGAAGTCGCGTCATAGCCGGGCCGCCGGCGCCTCTCTGCGGGTGTGGGGTACCTCCCGGCCCCGCACGCCGAAGGCGTCGAACCGCACCGAAGTGAGGCCGCCATGCACCACCCCGTCATCGAACGCGAGTTGGAACTGAAGCTGGTCCTGTCCCCGGAGCGCAGCATCCCCGTCCCCGCCAGGCTTCTCTACCTGACGGACGACCCGTTCGCCGTGCACGTCGTCTTCCACACCGGTTCGCACACCCCGGTCAACTGGACCTTCGCGCGGGAGCTGCTCGTCGAGGGGGTGTTCCGCCCGTGCGGGCACGGAGACGTCCGGATCTGGCCCACGAAGATCGACAACCGGGCCGTGTTGTGCATGGCGCTGAGTTCCCCCGACGGGGACGCGCTGCTGGAGGCGCCGGCGGGCGCGGTCTCCGCCTGGCTGGAGCGGACCCTGCGCGAGGTGCCGCCCGGGTGCGAGGCGGAGCGGCTCGGCCTGGACGCGGCACTGGCCGAGCTGCTCACCCCCACGCCGGCCGACGATCTGTGGCTGCGCGACCCGTGGCCCTCCGACGAGTCGGCGGACGGGGACCTGTGACGCCCGGGTGGCCCTGTCGGACCGCGCCGCCGCCCGGACCGGCCACCGGACCGACCACCGGGCGGAGCAACGGACGGGTCGCCGGACAGGTCGCCGGACGGACCAACGGACGGGTCGCCGGACGGGTCAGAAGAGCTTGCCGGGGTTGAGCAGACCCAGCGGGTCGAAGGCCTGCTTGACCCCGCGCTGGATCTCCAGCCCCACCGGCCCGAGCTCCCGGGCGAGCCACTCCTTCTTCAGGACGCCGACCCCGTGCTCCCCGGTGATCGTCCCGCCCAGTTCCAGACCGAGTGCCATGATCGCGTCGAAGGACGCGCGGGCCCGCCGTGCCTCGTCCTCGTCGGCGGGGTCGAAGCAGACCACCGGGTGGGTGTTGCCGTCGCCCGCGTGCGCGCAGACGCCGATCAGCAGGTCGTGCGACCGGGCGATCTCGGCCGTGCCGTCCAGCATCTCGGCGAGCCGGGAGCGGGGCACGCACACGTCGTCGATCATCGTGGCGGGACGCAGGGTCTCCAGGGCGGTCAACGACATGCGGCGGGCCTGCAGGAGCAGTTCCGACTCCGCCTCGTCCTCGGCGGGCACGACGGCCGTCGCCCCGGCGGCGGTGCACAGCTCCCCCACCGCGGCGAGGTCCTCGACGGCGTGCGGGGTGTCGAAGGCGGCCAGCAGCAGTGCCTCGGTGGTCTCGGGCAGGCCCATCCTGCCGAGGGCGTTGACGGCGCGGACGGTCGTGCGGTCCATGAGTTCCAGCAGCGAGGGCGTCAGCCCGGCCTCCATGACGGCGCAGACGGCCGCGCACGCCGCGGCGGCCGAGGGGAACTCGGCGGCGAGCGCGAGCTGCCGGGGCGGCGCGGGGCGCAGCGCGAGGACGGCCTGGACGACGACGCCGAGGCTGCCCTCGGAGCCGACGAAGAGCCGGGTGAGGTCGTAGCCGGCGACGCCCTTGGCGGTACGCCGGCCCGTGCGCAGGAGTCGCCCGTCGGCCAGCACGACGTCGAGGCCGAGCACGTACTCGGCGGTGACCCCGTACTTGACGCAGCACAGGCCGCCGGAGGCGGTGCCGATGTTGCCCCCGATGGTGCACTGTTCCCAGCTGGAGGGGTCGGGCGGGTAGTACAGACCGTGTTCGGCGACGGCGCGGGACAGGACGGCGTTGACCACGCCCGGCTCGACCACGGCGATCCGGTCGACGGTGGAGATCTCCAGGATCCGGTCCATCTTGACCAGCGAGAGCACGATGCAGCCGTCGGAGGCGTTGGCGGCCCCGGACAGGCCCGTGCGCGCGCCCTGGGGAACCACGGGGACCCGTAGTTCGGTGGCGGTGCGCAGGACGTGCCGCACCTGTTCCACGGTCCGGGGCAGGACGACGGCGGCCGGGGTGCCGGCGGCGCAGAAGCTCGCCATGTCCGTGCTGTAGGAGGCGGTCACCTCGGGGTCGGTGAGGAGCGCTTCCTGGGGGAGGCCTTCGAGGAGGCGGGTACGGAGTCGGGTGGAGAGGTCTTCGTCCATGGGGTCAGCGTGGCACCCGGGGCCATCGGTGTGAACACGGCCGCGACCCTCTTCGGACACCTCCGTGAACTCTTCATATTGACGCACAGTGAGCACATGGACCGTATCGACGAGGAAGCGCAGCAGCCCGCGCCGCCCGTGACCTTCACCGGCCGCAAGACACTCGTGGCGGCCGCGGTCGCCGTGGTCCTGATCGCCGGGGCCCTGCTGATCCGACCGGCCCGGACCGGTGACGACGCCCGCCCCCCGGGGCCCAGCGAGCGGGCCGCGTCCGCGGTCGGCCTGGGCACCCCGGCGGCGGCGGTGGACCTGACGGCGCTGGTCGCGGACCGGGAGAAGCAGGTCACCAGGCACCCGGACGACGTGGCCTCCTGGGCCGTCCTGGGGTCCGCGTACCTGGAGCAGGGTCGGCGCACGGCCGACACGGCCTGGTACCCGAGGTCGGAGAAGGCCCTCAAGCGGTCGCTGGAGCTGCGGCCCGCCGAGCAGGGCAACTTCGACGCCATGACGGGCATGGGCTCGCTCGCCAACGCGCGCCGGGACTTCGGGACCGGCAGGAAGTGGGGCGAGCTGGTGCGGGCCCAGGCGCCGCGGCGGTGGACGGCGTACCCGGTGCTCGTGGACGCGTACACGGGCCTGGGCGACTACAAGGCCGCGCAGAAGGCGCTGGAGCGGTTGGAGGAGCTCCACTCGGGGCTGGCCTCGAACCTGCGGGCCTCGCAGGTGTACCGGGACCGCGGCTGGCGCGAGGACGCGGTGGTGGCGTTGGAACACGCGGGGGGCGCGGCGAAGACCCCGGCGGAGAAGGCGTACGTGCTGTTCCGGCTCGGGGAGCTGCTGTGGGAGCGGGGCGACGCGGCGGAGGCGATGGGCCAGTACGAGGCGGCGCTGCGGACGGACCCGGCGCGGGCGGAGGCGCTCGGCGGCCGGGCGCGGACGCTGGCGGCGCTGGGCCGGGGCGGCGAGGCGGTGCGGGACTACCGGCTGGCGCTGGGCCGCACGCCGGTGCCGCAGCTGGCGTTGGAGCTGGGCGAGCTGTTGGAGTCGCTGGGTCGGGCCGACGAGGCGCGGGTGCTGTACGACGCGCTGGGCACGATGACGAAGCGGGGCGGGACGCACGGGGTGAACGAGTCGGTGGTGCTGGGCCTGTACGAGGCCGACCACGGCGACCCGTCGGCGGCGGTGCGGCGCCTGTCGCAGGAGTGGTCGTCGAACAAGAGCATGCAGGTGGCCGACGCGCTGGGGTGGGCCCTGCACAAGGCGGGCGACGACACCGCGGCCCTGGAGTACGCGAAGAAGGCGACGGAACCGGGGCTGCGGAGCGCGGAGTTCGCCTACCACCGGGCCGTGATCGAGCGGGGTCTGGGCGACGAGGCGGCCGCGCGGCGGCACCTCCAGGAGGCGATGCGGACCAATCCGCGGTTCTCGCCGGTGCGCTCGCCGCTGGCGAAGGAGGCGCTGGAGGCGGTGGGGCAGCCGGCGCAGGGCGGGCCGGAGAACCTCCAGCCGCGCACCCCGTGGGTGGAGCCGGAGCTCCCGAAGCCGAACAAGCCGAAACCGGCGCCGGCGCCCGCGAAGCCGAAGTCGCAGCCGGCGAAGCCGAAGCCCGAAGCGAAGCCGGAGGCGAAGCCCGCCCCGAAGGCCTCACGGGCGAAGGTCGAGCAGGCGCAGCCGGAGCGGACACCGGAAGCCGCCCGACCCGACTCCCCCGACGCGGAGCCGGAGCGGGAACCGAGGCCGGAGCAGGACTGACGAACGCCGGCGGGGCCCGACGGCCCCGCCGGAGCACCGGTCGAACCCGGAGGACCGCCGGCCCGCCCTCGCGGGTCGGCGGTTCGCGTTCCCGGTCGGCGGTTCGCGTTCCCCGGGTCGGCGGTTCGCGTTCTCCTCGCGTCCTAGAGGTTGCCGCGCTTCTCCTGCTCGCGCTCGATCGCCTCGAAGAGGGCCTTGAAGTTGCCCTTGCCGAAGCCCATCGAGCCGTGCCGCTCGATGATCTCGAAGAAGACGGTCGGCTTGTCCTGGACCGGCTTGGTGAAGATCTGGAGCAGGTAGCCGTCCTCGTCGCGGTCGACGAGGATCTTCAGCTCGCGCAGGGTCTCGACGGGCACCCGGGTCTCGCCGGCCCAGTCGCCGAGGGTGTCGTAGTACGAGTCCGGGGTGTCGAGGAACGCGACGCCCGCGGCGCGCATGGTGCGGACGGTCGCCACGATGTCGTTCGAGGCGAGCGCGATGTGCTGGACGCCCGCGCCGCCGTAGAACTCCAGGTACTCGTCGATCTGCGACTTCTTCTTCGCGATGGCGGGCTCGTTGATCGGGAACTTCACCTTGAGGGTGCCGTCCGCGACCACCTTCGACATCAGCGCCGAGTACTCGGTCGCGATGTCGTCGCCCACGAACTCCTTCATGTTCGTGAAGCCCATGACCTTGTTGTAGAACGCCACCCACTCGTTCATCCGGCCCAGCTCGACGTTGCCCACGCAGTGGTCGACGGCCTGGAAGGTCCGCTTGGCCGGCGGGGCGACGAGCGGCTGGGCGGCCACGTAGCCCGGCAGGTAGGGGCCGCTGTAGTCCTTGCGCTCCACCAGCGTGTGGCGGGTCTGGCCGTAGGTGGCGATGGCGGCGAGGACGACGGTGCCGTGCTCGTCCTTGACCTCGTACGGCTCGTCCAGGCCGCGGGCGCCGTGCTCGACGGCGTAGGCGTACGCGGCGCGGGCGTCCGGGACCTCGATCGCGAGGTCGATCACGCCGTCGCCGTGGTCGGCGACGTGCTCGGCGAGGAAGCGGCCGTGGTCGGTGCTCGCCTTGATGACCGAGGTCAGCACGAAGCGCGCGCCGCCGTTGGTGAGGACGTAGGAGGCGGTCTCGCGGGTGCCGTTCTCCGGTCCGGAGTAGGCCACGAGCTTCATGCCGAACGCGGTGGAGTAGTAGTGCGCGGCCTGCTTGGCGTTGCCCACGGCGAAGACGATCGCGTCCATGCCCTTCACCGGGAAGGGGTCGGCCTCACGCGCGGTGGCCGGGGTGGTTTCGGTTTCGAGGTTCGCCAGAGACTCAGTCATGAGCGCAGAGTCCCGCCGATCCACAAGCTGCGCAATAGTTTCGATTCCCTCTGTACAGATTGCCCAATCCAGCCGCAGGATGGCTGAAAGATCTGCGCAGTATGACCACCCGCCGGCCGACCTGGAGGCAGTCATGGGGATCGACGAACTCGACGGGCGTCTCATCGTCCTGCTCGCCCGCGAACCCCGGATCGGGGTCCTGGAGGCCTCGCGCCGGCTGGGGGTCGCGCGCGGCACGGCGCAGGCGCGGCTCGACCGGCTTCAGTCGAATGGAGTGATCCGCGGGTTCGGTCCGCAGGTCGATCCGACGGCCCTCGGCTACCCGGTCACCGCGTTCGCCACGCTGGAGATCAAACAGGGCCAAGGGTCCGACGTACGCGCCCACTTGACCGGGGTGCCGGAGGTGCTGGAGCTGCACACCACCACCGGTCACGGGGACATGTTGTGCCGGCTCGTGGCCCGCTCCAACGCGGACCTTCAACGGGTGATCGACCGGGTCGTCGCGTTCGATGGGATCGTGCGGGCCTCCACGGCGATCGTCATGGAGAACCCCGTGCCCTTGCGGATCATCCCGCTGGTCGAGCAGGCGGCCGACGACGACTGATCCCCGGACAGACGGGCGAGGTGAGGCGACGTGAGCTTCTGGAGCTACCTGTCCAGCCGACGGCAGCAACTCCTCGTCGACGCCTTCCAGCAGGTCAGCCTCGTCTTCCAGTGCATGGTGATCGCGACGGCCCTGGGCATCGCCATCGGCGTGCTCACCTACCGCAGCGGCTGGGGCGGCAGTCTCGCCATCACCTCCACCGCCACGATCCTGACCGTCCCGTCGCTGGCCATGATCGGTCTGCTGATCCCGATCGTGGGCCTCGGCGTGGCACCCGCCGTGATCTCCCTGACCCTGTACGGGCTGCTGCCCATCGTCCGGAACTCGATCGTGGGCCTGCGCGGCGTCGACCCGACGCTGGTCGACGCGGCCACGGGCATCGGGATGTCCCGGTCCGCCCGGCTGCTGAGGGTGGAGCTGCCGCTGGCCTGGCCGCCGATCCTGACCGGGATCCGGGTGTCCACGCAGATGCTGATGGGCATCGCCGCCATCGCCGCGTACGCCTCCGGTCCCGGCCTCGGCAACGAGATCTTCCGCGGGATCGCCTCGCTCGGCAGTGCCAACGCCCTCAACCAGGTCCTGGCCGGGACGATCGGCATCGTCATCCTGGCCCTCCTCTTCGACGCCGCCTACGTCCTGCTCGGCCGTCTCACCATCCCGAGGGGAATCCGTGTCTGAGTCGACGTCCGAGCCGACCCCGAGCCCGAAGGCAGCGACCTCCGGCGCGACCATCCGGCTGGAGAACCTCACCAAGCGCTATCCCGGCAACCCCAATCCGGCCGTGGACGACGTGTCGATGGACATCAAGGCGGGCGAGACGGTCGTCTTCGTCGGCCCCTCCGGCTGCGGGAAATCCACCACCCTGAAGATGATCAACCGGTTGATCGAGCCCTCCTCCGGCCGGATCCGGATCGGCGACGAGGACGTCACCGACATGGACCCGGTCAAGCTGCGCCGCAAGATCGGGTACGCGATCCAGTCCTCCGGCCTCTTCCCGCACATGACGGTCGCGGAGAACATCGCCCTGGTGCCGAAGATGACCGGCTGGTCCACGTCGAAGGTCAAGGACCGGGTCGAGGAGATGCTCGACCTGGTGGGTCTGGACCCCCGCGAGTTCCACGGCCGCTACCCCCGCCAGCTCTCCGGCGGCCAGCAACAGCGCGTGGGCGTGGCCCGGGCGCTGGCCGCGGACCCGCCGGTGCTGCTCATGGACGAGCCCTTCGGCGCCGTCGACCCGATCACCCGGGACCACCTCCAGGACGAGCTGATCCGGCTCCAGCACGAGCTGCACAAGACGATCGTGTTCGTCACCCACGACTTCGACGAGGCCATCAAGCTCGGGGACCGGATCGCGGTCCTGCGCGAGCGGTCGCACATCGCCCAGTTCGACACCCCGGAAGCCATCCTCACCAACCCGACCGACGACTTCGTGTCCGGTTTCGTCGGCGCGGGCGCGGCCCTCAAACGGCTCAACCTCACCCGCGTGCGGGACGTGGGGATCGCCGACTTCCCCACGGTGTCGGTCGACGACCCGCTCCAGTTGATCTTCAGTGCGCTGCGCGGCGGCCGGCACAACGAGCTGCTGATGCTCGACCGGGGCGGCCGCCCGTACAAGTGGCTGCGGCGCGGCGACCTGATGCGCGCCAAGGGATCGCTGGCCCGGGCCGGGCAGTTGGTGCACGACACCGTGACCCGGGACGCGACCCTGCACGACGCCCTGGAGGCGGTCCTCACCGACAGCGGCGGGCGGGTCGCGGTCACCGGGCGGCGCGGCGAGTACATCGGCGTCGTGGACATGGAGACCCTCATGAACTCGGTGCACGAGATGCTGGAGGCCGACCGGCTCGCCGCCGCCGAGCACGCGCACGACCTGGAGGACCTGCGCCACCACCGGACGGAACAGGAGCTGGAGGGCGGTGCGGGCACCTCATGACCACCGCCTCCCCGCAGCGCCCCCCGGGCGAACGGCCCCCCGGCGAGCACGAGGTCAAGGGGCTCCCGTTCCGCGACGACCTCGCGGACGACCTCGACCGGCCCCCCACGCCCCCGCCGCCCGGTCCGCTCCGCCGGATCGGTTGGCGCCGGCTGGTGGTGCCGCCCGTCGCCCTGGGCCTGGTGGTACTGGCCCTGTACCTGTGGATCACCAACATCCCGCTCGACGTCATCGAGCGGAACTCGCTCGGCGGCGGGAACGTCCGGCTCCGGCTGTGGCAGCACATCCAGCTCACGGCCATCTCCACCTTCTGGGTGCTGATCATCGCGATCCCCCTCGGCATCGCCCTCACCCGCCGCGGACTGCGCCGCGCCTCGCCGTTCGTGACCGGCCTCGCCAACATCGGCCAGGCCACCCCGGCCATCGGCCTGCTGGCCCTGCTGGTGATCTGGCTGGGCATCGGGCCGTCGACCGCGATCATCGGGATGGTCGCGTACGCCGTCCTGCCGGTGCTGTCGAACACCGTGGCCGGGCTCCGGGCCATCGACCCGCTGCTGGTGGAGGCCGCGCACGGGATCGGCATGTCGTCGACGGGCACCCTGCGCAAGGTGGAACTGCCACTGGCCGTCCCGCTGATCCTGGCCGGCGTGCGGACCGCCCTCGTGCTCAACGTCGGCACCGCGACGCTGGCGACCTTCGGCGGCGGCGGGGGCCTGGGCGACCTGATCACCTCCGGGATCCAGACGCAGCGCATGCCGGTGCTGATCGTGGGATCGGTGCTGACGGTGGTCCTGGCCCTGTTCGTGGACTGGCTGGCCTCCCTCGCGGAGACGGTCCTGACGCCGCACGGCCTGGAGGCGTAGATGCGTACCTTCCGCGTACGGACCGCGGCGCTCGCGGGAGCCGCCCTGCTGGCGCTGGCCGGCTGCGGGCTCAAGAGCGGTTCCCCGATGGTGGACGACGTACAGCCCGGCTCGGTCGGTCGGGGCGAGCCCCTGGCGGGCGCCTCCCTCACGGTGACCTCGAAGAACTTCAGCGAGAACATCATCCTCGGCCAGATCCTCGGCCTCGTCTTCAAGGCGGCCGGCGCGGAGGTGCTGGACCGCACCAACCTGCCCGGCTCGATCAGCGCGCGCGAGGCCGTCCGCAAGGGCGACGCGGACGCCATGTACGAGTACACGGGCACGGCCTGGATCACGTACCTGGGCAACACCGAGCCCATCGACGACCCGCGCGGCCAGTGGGACGCGGTGCGCAGGGCGGACCTGCGCAACGGGGTGGTGTGGCTGCCGCCGGCCACGCTCAACAACACCTACACCCTGGCCATCAGCAAGAAGAACAACGCGAAGTACAAGCTGCGGACGATGTCGGACGTGGCGGCGCTGGCCCGCAAGGACCCGTCGGCGGTGACGCTGTGCGTGGAGAACGAGTTCGCCTCGCGCGAGGACGGACTGCCCGGCATGGAGAAGGCGTACGGGATGAGGATCCCCACCGGCAACATTCAGAAGATGGACGCCGGGATCATCTACACCCAGGTCTCCAAGTCCGATTCCTGCCTGCTGGGCGAGGCGTTCACCACGGACGGCCGGATCAAGGCCATGGACCTGGACATCATGGAGGACGACAAGCGCTTCTTCCCCAATTACAACGCGGCGCCGGCGATCAACGCCAAGACGTTCGCCGAGCACCCGGTGATCGCGAAGCTGCTGGCGCCGGTGACGCAGCGGCTGACGACCGAGGTGGCGCGGGAGTTGAACGCCAAGGTGGACGTGGAGGGCCAGGACCCGCACGCGGTGGCGAAGGACTGGCTGGTGAAGGAGGGGTTCATCAAGGAGGGCTGAGCCGCCGCGGCAACGGATCGGCTCCGAGGGCGAGTTCCAAAGAGAACGTTGCAAAGAAACCCTTGCATAGGAATCTTTGCAACTCTATCGTGGAGCCATGCCCGAGAAGAACGCCCAGAACCCCCAGCCCGTCGAACCGGTCGAGCCCACCCGGTCCGTCGAGCCCGTCGAGTCCGTCGAGCCGCAGGTGCGCATGCTCGACGCGCACTCCCTGCGCGGCCTCGCCCACCCGCTGCGCATCCGTCTGTTGGGCGCCCTGCGCCTGCACGGCCCGGCCACGGCCTCCCGACTCGCCGAACGCCTGGGCGAGTCCAGCGGAGCCACCAGCTACCACCTGCGCCAACTGGCCGCGTACGGGTTCGTCGAGGACGCGCCCGAGCACGGCAAGGGCCGCGAGCGGTGGTGGCGGGCCTCCCACGACGGCACGGGCTTCGACGAGTCGCTGATCCTCGCCGCGGACCCGGAGACGCGGGTCGCCGCGGACGTCTTCCTGTCCGAGATCGCGAAGATTCACGCGCAGGAACTCGCCACCTGGATGAGCGAGGCGTCGAGCTGGCCCCAGGACTGGCGCGCGGGCTCGGACATCAGCGACTTCACGCTGCGGCTGACGGCCGGACAGTCCCTCGAACTCGTCCACAAGCTGCACGACCTGATCAACACCTACCGCGATCTGCCGCCGGCGGAGGGCACGGAGACGGTCCGTTTCCACACGCACGCCTTCCCCCGCCACACCGAGTAGCCGCCACACCGAGTAGCCGCCACACCGAGTGGCCGCCGCCGCCTCGCCGCCCGCGAGAACCCGAAGAAGGAGTCCCGCCATGCACGCCTTCGCCCACACCGACCTGCACACCGCGCTCCACGCCGGCCGCACCGCCGAACTGGCGGCCGAGGCCGCCGCCTGGCACCTCGCCCGCGACGCCGCCCCGGTCGCCTCCGAGCCCGCGCTGCCCTTGCTGCGCAACCGGCTCGGGGAAGCCCTGGTCGCCGCCGGCATCCGGCTCATGCAGCCCGCGCACGTCCACTCCCGCGTGGTGCGCGGCGGCGCCTCGTGAGCCGTCGCCCCTTCGTGGCCGTACTGGCCGCCAACACCATCTCCATAGCCGGGAGTTCCCTCACCCTCATCGCCGTACCGTGGTTCGTGCTGCAGAGCACGGACAGCGCCGGCCGGGCCGGGATCGTCGCCTTCTGCGCGACCCTGCCGGTCATCGTCGCCGCGCTCGTCGGCGGCCCGGTCATCGACCGGATCGGGCGCCGCCGCATCTCGGCGGCCTCCGACCTGATCTGCGCGCTGTCGATCGGCGTGATCCCGCTGCTGCACCGGGCGGGGCTGCTGGAGTTCTGGATGCTGTGCGCCCTGATGGCGATCGGCGGCCTCGTCCACACCCCCGGACTGACCGCGCGCTACGTCCTGATCCCCCACCTCGCCGAGCACGCCGGGACCACCGTCGGCAAGGTCGCCGGCCTGTACGACGCGGTCTCGCGCGGCGCCCGGATGGTCGGGGCCGCGGTCGCCGGCGTACTCATCACCGCCTTCGGGGCCGAGACCGTGCTGCTCCTGGACGCGGCCAGCTTCGCCGTGTCGGCGCTGCTCGTGGCCGTGTTCCTGCGCGGGGTCCCGGCCGCCGATCCGCAACGCACCTCCGAGAAGGCGTCGTTCGCGACTTACCGGGCCGAACTCGCCGAGGGATGGGCCTTCCTGACCCGTTCACGGCTGCTGACCGGCATCACCCTGATGGTGATGGTGACCAACGGCCTGGACCAGGGCTGGTCCTCGGTACTGCTGCCCGTGCACGGTCGCGCGGCGCTGGGCGGGCCCACCGCCCTCGGCCTGATGGTGTCCGTGTTCGGCGGCTTCGCGCTGCTGGGCGCCCTGCTCTACGGGGCGTGGGGCGAGCGGTACCGGCCGCGGACGGTCTTCGCGGTGGCGTTCCTGCTGTGCGGGGCGCCCCGGTACGTCGTGGCCGCGTTCACCGACACCCCGCTGCCGCTCGCGGTGACGATGGCCTTGTCGGGGCTGGGCGCGGGCGTGCTGAACCCGATCCTGACCACGGTGATGATGGAGAAGGTCCCGGACGCGCTGCGCAGCCGGGTGTCCGGGGTGACCACGGCGGGCTGCGAGCTGACGATGCCGCTGGGCGGCCTCGCGGCGGGCCTGCTCGTCGACGGGTTCGGCGCCGGCCCGGCCCTGCTGGCCTTCGCCGGGGTCTATCTGCTCGCCACGCTCGGCCCGTTGGTGTTCCCCGCCTGGGGCGGCCTGAACGACCGGCCGGCCCGGGTCGAGAGGGCCGGGGCGACGGACGCGACCGACCGGACCGTGCCCGCGCGGGGCGTCAGCAGGACGGAACCGGCTGCCCCTTGTTCAGCGCCCGAAGGGAGCTCACCGCATCCGTCAGCGAAGTGACGGGGATCAGCCGAAGCCCCTCGGGAAGTTCGGACAGGGCGTCGGAGCACTCCGCCTTCGGCACGAGGAACACGCTCGCCCCGTCCCGCTTGGCGGCCTGTGTCTTCAACGCCACCCCGCCCACCGCGCCCACCTCGCCGCTCGGGCTGATCGTGCCCGTGCCGGCGATGCTGCGGCCGCCGGCGAGATCGCCGCCGCTCCCGTCGCCGTCGAGCTTGTCGACGATGCCGAGGGAGAACAGGAGACCCGCGCTCGGGCCGCCGACGTCGGCGAGGTTGAGCGTGACCTTCACGTCCTTCGGGTCCTTGTGGAGATAGCCGAGTGCGGCGGCGGAGGCCGTCGACTGCGACTTGGTCATTTCCTCCAGATTGTGCTCTTCGATCTCTTTGTCGCTCCCGCCCGAGGGATACACCGCGTCCTTGGGCATGACCGCCCGCGAGGTGTCGAACCAGTGGTCGACCAGCTCGGACAGGCGCACCGTCGTGGAGGGGCCGGTGGCCTGGATGGTGGTCATCCGCAGCTGCCCCTTGGTGTCCCGGGTGGGCATGCCCGTGACGGCGATGACGGGCTTGCCGTCACGGGAGCCGAGCACGTCGGCCGTGAGCCCGGGCTGGGCGATCACGAAGGGCAGCGGCGCGAGGGCCGCCACGGCCAGCAACCCGACCAGGGGCAGGGCGCAGAGCGCCAGGGCGGCGGGACGCGGCAGACGTGTGAGGCGTGAGAGCACCCGGCCAATCTATCGGGCCCGGTCGCGCCCTCCCGCGTGACCCGGCACGCCGGCACGCACACGGGAGAGCCCGCCCTCCCCTGCGGTGGGGATGCGCAAGACCCCGTACGAGGCTTCGTACGGGGTCGCGGGCGTTCGGTCGGATCAGCGCAGGGCGTCGGCGACCTCGCGGGCGGCGTCCACCACGCGCGGGCCGACCCGCTCGGGCACGGCGTCGGCCAGCATGACGACCCCGACGCTGCCCTCCAGGCCGGTGATGCCGACCAGGGGCGCGGCAGCGCCGCTGGCGCCCGCTTCGAGTTCGCCGTGGGTCAGCGTGTACCCGGGTTCGATGAGCGTGCCCTGACGGGCGGCCAGGATGGCCCGGCCGGCCGCCCCGCGGTCCAGCGGGTGACGGAAGCCGGCCCGGTAGGCCACGTGGTAGTCGGTCCAGGTCGGCTCGACGACGGCGACGGCGAGCGCCTCGCTGCCGTCCACGAGGGTCAGGTGCGCGGTGGCCCCGATGTCCTCGGCGAGGGACCGCAGTGCGGGCAGGGCCGCCTCGCGCACGAGCGGGTGTACCTGACGACCGAGCCGCAGCACGCCGAGTCCGACCCGGGCTCGGCCGCCGAGGTCCCGGCGGACCAGGGCGTGCTGTTCGAGCGTGGCGAGCAGGCGGTAGACCACGGTGCGGTTCACACCGAGGCGGTTGGACAGCTCCGTGACGGTCAGACCGTGGTCGGTGTCGGCGAGCAGCTTGAGGACCCGGAGCCCTCGGTCGAGAGTCTGGGAGGTTTCCGCAGTCACGACGCCTCTCCCTCTTTAGGTGGGCGGCGGTGACTCTCACGGGGTGGAGCGCTGCCGGTCCCTCGGCGACGCACGGAGAGGCCGCCGGTAGCGGCCATGGCACCGGCTGCGCTCCCGCGGCGGCGCTGCCACGGGGCGTTCGATGCGGGGACAGTATCCAGCAGGTTCGCTGAGCGGAAGGGCTCGTCCAGAATCCGGGCGCCTACTGCCCGCTTGTACCCATTTGTTCGAGCGGGTGTGTCAATTCGTAATCTTCCCCGGCATCTTCTCGCGCGTCTTCCCCGGCGCGCGTTCACTTTCCGAACGGATTGCTCCGGTGATGCCGAAACGAGGACGGGGTCCGTGCGCGTCGCGCACGGACCCCGTCCTCGTACCCTCTCGCGGGCTGCGGCGTCACCGCATCCGGGTGGCCCACTCCTGGACCTTCTTGATGCGCTCCCGCAGCTGACCCGCCGTCGCCTCCGCGCTCGGCGGCCCGCCGCACACCCGGCGCAGCTCCGTGTGGATCACCCCGTGCGGCTTGCCGCTCTGGTGGACGTACGCGCCCACCATCGTGTTCAGCGACTTGCGCAGCTCCAGCAGCTCCTTGTGCGAAACCACGGGGCGCCGCTCCGCCGGCAGCTCCAGCAGGTCCGCCTCGGAGTCCGGCTTGCGCCGACTGTGGGCGATCTGCCGCGACTGCCGCTTCTGGAGCAGCATCTGCACCTGGTCCGGCTCCAGCAGCCCGGGGATGCCCAGGTAGTCCTGCTCCTCCTCGCTGCCGGGGTGCGCCTGCATCCCGAACTCGGCGCCGTCGTACAGCACCCGGTCGAAGACGGCGTCGGACTCCAGCGCCTCGAAGGACATCTGCTCCTCGTCGCCGGTGTCCTCGTCCTCCTGTTTGTTCGCCTCGTCCATTTCCTTCTCGGACTCGGCGTACGGGTCTTCCTCGCCCTGCTTCTTCGGCTTGTCGAGGACGTGGTCCCGCTCGACTTCCATCTCGTTGGCGAAACCGAGGAGATACGGAATGGTCGGAAGAAACACGGACGCGGTCTCGCCGCGCCGGCGCGAACGCACAAATCGCCCGACTGCCTGCGCGAAGAACAAAGGAGTCGAAATGGTGGTGGCATAAACGCCCACCGCGAGACGCGGAACGTCGACGCCCTCCGACACCATGCGGACCGCGACCATCCAGCGGTCGTCGTTCGCGCTGAAATCGTCGATGCGTTTCGACGCGCCCGTGTCGTCGGACAGGACGACGGTCGCCTTCGTGCCGGTGATCTCCCTGATCAGCTTCGCGTACGCGCGCGCCGAGTCCTGATCGGAGGCGATGACCAGACCGCCCGCGTCCGGGATGCCCTTGCGGACCTCCGTCAGCCGCTGGTCGGCGGCGCGCAGCACGTTCGGCATCCAGTCGCCGCGCGCGTCGAGCGCCGTGCGCCAGGCCTGCGAGATGGCGTCCTTGGTCATCGGCTCGCCGAGCCGGGCGGCGATCTCGTCACCGGCCTTGGTGCGCCAGCGCATGTTGCCGCTGTAGGACAGGAAGATCACGGGGCGGACGACGCCGTCGCCGAGCGCGTTCCCGTAGCCGTACGTGTAGTCGGCGGACGATCGGCGGATCCCGTCGTTCCCCTCCTCGTACGCCACGAAGGGGATCGGGTTGGTGTCGGACCGGAAGGGCGTACCGGTCAGCGCGAGCCGCCGGGTCGCCGGATCGAAGGCCTCCAGGCAGGCCTCGCCCCAGGACTTCGAGTCGCCGGCGTGGTGGATCTCGTCGAGGATCACCAGGGTCTTGCGCTGTTCGCACCGGTTGCGGTGCAGCATCGGCTTGACGCCGACGCCCGCGTACGTCACGGCGATGCCGTGGTAGTCCTTGCTCAGCGGGCCGGCCGAGTACTCGGGATCCAGCCGGATGCCTATCCGGGCGGCGGCCTCGGCCCACTGCTTCTTCAGGTGTTCGGTCGGCGCGACCACGGTCACCTGCTGCACCACGTGGTGGTGCAGCAGCCAGGACGCGAGGGTCAGCGCGAAGGTCGTCTTGCCGGCTCCGGGGGTCGCGACCGCGAGGAAATCGCGCGGCTGGGTCTCCAGGTACCGGTTCAGCGCACCCTCTTGCCAGGCGCGCAGCTTGCTGGCGGTACCCCACGGCGCGCGGCCGGGGAAGGCGGGTGAGAGGTGGTGGGAGGCGGTAGTAGTCACGGTCTCCGGTTCGTGCTCTCGGTGTATCTGGTACGGGCGGGAAGCGGTCGTACGTAGGACAACCGGGCCACCTTACCGGCACGGGCCCGCCCCTCGCGGAGGGACAGGCCCGTGACCTCGGCGGGTGCGGCGAGCATCACATCCGTCGCGCTCGCGGCGCGGCCCGGGTGCCGTCACCCGTGTTCCCCGAGACGGCGCGGCCCCACCGGCCCGCGGGCCTCGCCCCGGTCAACTCCCTTGGGATCCACGCCGTTCGGGGCCGGGAACGTCCGCCGGCGGGGCGGGGCGGGCGGCGGCGGCCGGGGTCGGCCGGGCGGCGTCCGCCGGGGCGGGCCGGGCAGCGGCGGCCGGGGTGGACCGGGCGGCGTCCGCCGGGGTCGGCCGGGCGGCGTCCGCCGGGGTGGCGTGCAGCCGGGTCGCCACCCACGCCCCCACCAACGCCACGCACGCCATCGGCAGGAAGACCACCACGAACGCCCCCGGATGCGAGGACGCCCCACCGGAGGTCACGGCGTGCGCGGCCCCCACCGTTCCCCCGCCCAGCGCGGCGAACGCCGCCCCGCCGGCCGCCAGCAGCACCACGTTGGCCAGCGCGTCGGAGATCTGCAGGGCGGCGGAGTTCGCCCCGGCCTCCCGCGGCGCCGACAGCTCCAGCAGCAGCACGCTCGTCGAGCCGATCACCAGCCCCATCCCGAGGCACCCGACCGCCCAGGCCAACGCCAGCGTCCACACCGGAACCCACGTCAACAGCACCGTCGGAGCGGCGGCGATGGCGAACGTCACCAGCACCATCCCGCCGACCATCAGCCGCTCCCGGTACGGGGCCATCCGCCCCTTCGACTGGACCCAGGAGCCGCCCGCCCAGGTGAGCCCGCCGAGCGCCAGCGAGAACCCGGCCAGGGTCGGACTCAGCCCCCGCTGGGTGACGAGCATCAGCGGCACGAAACTCTCGGCCGCGATGAACGAACCCGCCGCCACCCCCCGCAGCAACACCACAGACGGCAGCCCGCGCCGAGCCAGGTACGTTCCGCGCGGCAGCAGCCCCCGCGCCGCCGGCACCAGCAGCGCCGCGCCCGCGACGGCCGGCACCACCGAGAGCCACCGCAGGTCCTGGGCGGCGTACTGGAGCAGCCCCGCACCCGCCGAGATCCCGAGGGCGAGCCGGATCCGCCGCCGGTCGAAGGCCACCGGCTCCCCGCCGGCTACGGGCCCGGACGCGGTCCGGCGGATCGCCGGTATCGCCACGACCAGCGGTACGACGACCAGCGCGGGGATCGCGAGGAACACCCACCGCCACCCGAGGTGCTCGGTCACCGTGCCGGCGGCCAGCGGGCCCACGATCGACGGCACCACCCAGCTCGCGGCGAAGGCGGCCATGATCGCGGGGCGCAGCCGCTCGTCGTAGGCACGGCTGACGACCACGTACAGGGCGACGATCACCAGCCCGCCACCGAAGCCCTGCACGGCCCGCCCGAGCAGGAACACCCACATCCCGGCGGCCGTCCCCGACAGCACCAGCCCGCCGGCGAACGCCCCGATCCCGAGGGCGAGCGGCCGCAGCGGCCCCTGCCGGTCGGCCCACTGCCCGGACAGCACCATGCCGAACAGGCTCGTCGTGAAGTAGGAGGAGAAGGCGAAGGCGTAGAGACCGATCCCGTTCAGCTCCCGCGCGGCGACCGGCATGGCCGTGCCGACGGCGGTCGCCTCGAAGGCGATGAGGAACACGACGGAGATGATGCCGATGCTGAGCGTCCGGTACGCGGCCCCGAGGATCCCGCCCGGAGACTCCGAGGGCTCGGGCGGGACCGGTGCGGCGGTCTCGGGGACACGGGGTTCCAATGCGCTCATCGCCCCAGCGTAAGGTCCATACCTCTGCTTCGTCCCTGTCAATTCGACCGATCCCGACTCCGCCTCCGGGCCTAGGTCGAATCGTCGAAGCGCCGCCTGTAGAGCGGCCCGGGGGTCTGTCCAGCGGCCCGGGGGGGCTGTCCAGCGGTCCGGGGGGGCTGTCCAGCGGTCCGGGGGTCTGTCCAGCGGCTCAGGGGTCTGTCTAACGGCCCGGGGGTCTGTCCAGAGGCTCGGGGGAGGGGACGGGCGCTCGCGCGGAGCCGCTCCCTCGGCCCACCGGAAAGCCCCCGCACCCGAGAACATCCTGAAACAATTCGACACGCGGGGGCCCAGCCCCGATCTGCAACTCCCGCACACAGACCGGGAGCCGGGAAGCGAAGCCCGATCCTGAACCCGGAAATCCTGCCTGCCGGGTAATTCAAGAAGCTTCAAGAGGCACATCCGGAACCGCCACACGCCTTTGGAGCGAATGCAGTGATCAGTGAAGTGAAACTGCGACACGCGGTTCCTTCGCCCTGGGCGACGACGTGACGTTCATCGCGGGCCACGTGCATGCCCCGGAGGGGACGGCGCTTTCGTTCTCGCTTTGTGTCGTCGCCAATGGCGAGCACAAATACACCCTGAGGATCGGGGACACGTTCCCTGTTCGGGGAGAGACCCGGGCCCTGGATCGTGTCGAGAATCGTCCGGACTCAGGTCGGTGGGCAGTCCTCACGAAGGTCCTCACGAACGTCGACGCGAGGGTCGACGCGGTCGACGCGGTCGACGCCCCCGATGCGGGCGGGACGCCGCGACGACAACTCCCGGGACTGTGAACGGGGCATGGCAGTCACATTGCGGCACCCGCGCCCCCCTTCCACCACCGCGGGGCGCCTCGTACGGTCGTACTCGTCACCACCACACAGCCGTGTGCCCGAGTGGTTGAGGGACTCGCCTGCAAAGCGAGTTACGCCGGTTCGATTCCGGTCACGGCTTCGAATGCGAAGGGCTGCCCGGGAACCTGCTTCCCGGGCAGCCCTTCGTCATGGTCGGTACCGCTCGTGCGCCGGATCAGTTGCCCGCGCGCCGCCCGAGCACAGTGGTGACGGCCCCGCCGACGATCAGTACGCCCACCAGGCCGAGCCCGACCCACCACACCGTGCCGCGGAACCCGGCCGCCTCGTCCGCCCCGGCCTCCGTCAACGGCCCGGCGTCGCCGGCCGCCATCGCCGCGGCCGCGGCAACGAAGTCGGGCAGCGGGTACACGTCGGCCGGCCCGGGGGAACCCGGAGTGGACATCGCGATCCGGGGTCGGGCCACCCCGTACCCGATCCAGTCGTTGCGCACCGCACCGTCCACGGGAGCGCCGGAGGTGTTGAGCAGGACCCGGAGCACCTGGTTGTTGGTCCAGTCGGGGTGGGCGGACCAGAGCAGCGCGGCAGACGCGGAGGCCAGGGCGGTGGCCTCACCGGTCCCGTGGCTCTTGCAGTACCCCGCCTTGCCTCGGCAGGACGTGAGGATGTCGACGCCCGGCGCGGCCAGGTCGACCTGGGGTCCCGTCAGCGACTCCGCGGTCGGCTCACCACCCGGATCTACGGCGGCGACCCCCACCACACCGGGCGTGGCCGCCGGATAGCGGAGCTCGCCCGCCTTCTTGGCCGCGATGGCGGCCGGGGTGGAACCGGTGGTCTCCCCCTCGCCCACGGCCGCGAAGACCAACTTGCCCTTGGACAGCGCGTACTTCACCGCCTCGTCCCGCGCCGGGTCGGCCGTCGTCGTGGACATGGAGATGTTGACGACCTTCGCGTCCGAGTCGGCCGCGCGCCGGATCGCCGCCGCCCAGGACGACTCCCCCGGCGCGTCCTCCCGAGGCACCCTGATCGGCAGGATCCTCGCCCCCGGAGCGATCCCGGACAGCCCCTCGCCCCCGGAGGCCTTGCCCGTACCGGCGATGATCGTGGCCATGGACGTACCGTGCCCGTCCTGGTCCGTACGCTCGTCACCCTCGACCTTGCCCCCGGCCAGGTCCACACCGGGCAGCACCTGCCCCTCCAGCTCGGGCACACGTCCCACACCGCTGTCGATGACAGCCACCGTGACGCCCTTGCCCGTGCCGACCTTCCAGAACTCGGCCGCCTTCATCACGGTGAGGTGCCACTGCTGCTCGCGAACGGTCTCCGCACGGGCCGGCGCCCCGGCAACCCCGACCACCAACAGACCGGCCAGCACCGGACCCGCCCCGCGCCAGAACCGCCGGCCCCGGCCCCG
>NZ_LGDE01000468.1 GCF_001279725.1 Streptomyces sp. WM4235
AGTACCTGATCCATATCCCTGCGGTGCCTCTCGGAGCGGTCCGGGCCCATGTAGCGTCAGCGCCAGGGCTTGAGCGGGGGCGTGAGTGGGGGACCGTGGACGAGACGTTTGACGCAGCTGGGGCTGGGCTGTGCTGCGCCGCAGCGATCCGGCTGGGTGGAGCCGTGCGTGTGTTGGCTGCGCCAGTTGCTCTCCTCGACCGCTTCGGCTTGGTCTTGGCGGGAGTGGAGAACATCGTTGCGTTTCTTGAAGGCCAGGAGCTCGACGAAGGCCTGCTCGGCCCAGCGTTTGCCGAGAACTGGGGCTTGGAGCACAGGTATCCAGCAGACCTCACGGGGCGGGAGTTCTTCAGGGCCTGGACAAGTTTGGTGTTCGTCGCGCTGGTGCTGACCAGGCCGAAGCAACAGGACATCATGGCAAGGCAGGGGTTGGACTTCGCTTTGGGCGCGGCAGCCGCGTGGCCCACCGCCGTCGGTATCGGCTCCTTCGGCAGCCTGGTCGACTTCGAACTGGCCTGCCAACAGGAGGCAGAGGATCAGTTCCGGAAGGGAGACCTACCCGCTTTGTGGGAGCTGGCAGAGAGCCAGTCCCACCAGTACCGACGAGCGGCGGAGCGGCTCGTCGGATAGCCGTTCCGCGGTGAGTTAGCCTTCCGGCCCAGTTGGCGGTTGCGGTGCTGACCGCGGTCAGTCCCGTGTGTGCTCACGGGAGGCCGGCTGGCTGGACCGGCGGGACTGTCGTCGGGTGATGCGCCTGGTCATGAGGGTGATCGCGGCCCAGGTGATCAATGATTCGGAGTGCTGGATGAGGCGTTCGTAGTCTCGGGCGTGCCTGCGGGCGTGCATGACCCAGGCGATCGAACGTTCGACCACCCAGCGGCGGGGCAGGATGACGAACCCGACCGCGTTCTTCGGCCGGCTGACCGTCTTGACCGTCAGGTTCAGGTACCTCTTTGCCCAGGTCACGAGCTGTCCGGCGTAAGCGGAATCGGCCCAGACGATCGTGATCTCGGGGTGCATCAGTCTCAGCCGGAACAGGACTTCCTTCGCCGCGTCACGGTCGGTCATGTCGGCGGGAGTGACCATCACGAACAGCGGCAGGCCCTTGGTGTCGACCACGAGGTGACGCTTGCGGCCGTTGATTTTCTTCGCCGCGTCGTAGCCGCGCGAGTCCTTGCCGACGGTCTCGGCGGCCTTCACGGACTGTGAGTCGATGATGGTGGCGACCGCGCCGGGCGAGCGGCCCATGTCCCGGCGGACGCGTTTGCGGAGCTGGTCACGGAGGTGGCCGACGACTCCGGCGGCGGCCCAGCGGGCCATGAAGTTGTAGGCCGTCCGCCAGGGCGGGAAGTCCTTGGGCAGGGCCCGCCACTTGCAGCCGGTGTCGACGACATACCGGATCGCGTCCACGATCTCGCGCCGCGGATGCTTCTCCGGGCGTCCCCCCTGCGGGGTCTCGCAGGCCGGGACGGGCAGGAGCGGTTCGATCAATGCCCACTCGTCGTCGTAGGTGTCCGAGGGGTAGCAGCGGCGCCGGGCCAACATCTGCTCCCTTCACGAAGGTGGGGGCCAGCCGCATCGCGGCCGGCCCCCACCGAGATCACACGTCGATGTAGTCGGCGATCACGTCGAGCGTGGACTCGACGGAGTTGAGCTGGGTGTTCAAGTGCCGGACCCAGCGGCCCTTGGGTTGCAGAGCAGCGTGCGGGGCGACGGTGCCGGTGATGAACCGGCGGATCTCGGTGAGCTTGGCCCGGATGACCGCGACCTCGTAGGCCTGAAGCTCGGTCGGGTCGGAGCAGAACTTGTAGCCGTCCGGCCTCGTCCAGATGAGCGGGGGCCAGCCCTGTTCGGTGATGGTGTCCCGCAGACAGGCCAGGCCCGCGCGACCTGACCAGCTGCTTGAATGCCAGACCTGCCGGCCGTGCTTCGAACAGCACGAACCGGACCGTGTCGGCGTGCCTCTGCGCGGCGGGCGACCGGCGCGTTGAAGCGCGCGGCATCCCACTACTCGCCCTGCAGCAGGCGGGCGAGCTCGCCGTCGACGTCGACCTTCCCGGTGTCCACTGCCGTCTCAACCCAGTCGAGCGTCGCCCGCGAACGGGCGATGTTCTCGTGGATGATCGCCTTCTCGTCGTCGGACAGCTGCCGGTCGCGCAGCCCCGGGACGGCCCGGCCGCAGGCCGCGACAAAGGCGTGGCAGGCGGTGACCAGGTCCAGGAACTCCACCGTCCGGTCGATCCGCTTCACCGCCGGTGCGATGGGGCTGGTCCGCTCGAAGTCCTCACGGGCCTGGCGGCCGCGTTCGACCTGGGCGTGGTTGACCTCGTGGCGGGCCCGGTCATCCGACATCGCGCGGAAGGCGACGTCCGGCCTGCGCAGCAGACCGGCGGTCACCTTCGCGGCGACCTGGTCATCGCGGGTCAACTCCTCGACGACCCGGGTCCTCTGCTCCGGGGTGACCTGGGAGACCACGGACGGACGCCGCAGAACGTCCGGGACGACGGCCGCGGCGACCTGGTCGTCGCGGACCAGTTCCTCCGCCGCCCTGATCCTGTCCTGCGGGGTGACCTGGGAGACCACCGACGGCCTGCGCAGGAAGTCCGAGGTCACCGTCGCCGCGACCGCCTCGTCCCGGGCCAGCTCGTGGATCGCGGATACCTTCTCCTCCGGCGTCACCGGATTGTCGACCCGCCAGCCGACCCTCCGTTTCGCGTCGTCGACCGACCACCGGGCCTTGCCCTCAGGCGGGGTCCGGACGACTGCGAACCTCTCCTCCTCGTCCTCGATCCTGCCCAGAATCCGGTGAATCGTGAACGACACCTCACCGAACCGGCGGTCTTTGGGCCACTTCGACGCCGCCCACCGGCAGTTCTTGACCACCGAGTAGGACAGGCCGATGTCCTCGGCGAGCCGGAGCAGCGAGTCCCGGACCGTGAACATCTCCTCGCTCGGCTCTGGCTGCCGGAACGCGCGCATCGGCTCGATCTCCAACGCGTAGTCCCCGACGGCGAACTGGGCCTGGCCGATGGTCTCCACGAGCTTCCGCAGCTCGGTAACGATCTCGGTGTATCGGTCGAACCCGACCGCCCCGATCTTCTCGATTTCCTGGGTCATGGCAACGATCACCACCCGCGGCGGGCCGGGGCACAGCCCCTCGACCGTGACAGAACACGGCCCGCTCTCACAACCGAGGCTCGAACCCAACCGGGAAAGATCGCAACGATCGACCACAAGAGCCAGAATCTGACCGGAAACCCGATTCGGATGCGTTCGCACAGCGGTCACTGTGACCGTTCGACGAACGATTCGCTTCGGGACCGCCAATCTCTCATCAGGCACCGCCGCGAGCAGAACACGGCATCCGAACGCCGATCCACACCCGCCACCCAGGCCGTCCCGCACACGGGACACACCACCCTGCCCGCCCCGTTCAACTCCGCCTGAACCCGCAGCCGCAAACGGCGCTCCCGCCGCCACGACCTGGCACGACACGTCGTCGAACAGAACACCGCGTCCGACCGCGAGGCCGGCCCCAGTCGGTCACCGCAACCCCTACACGCAGGCTCTGCGAGCCGATCGGATCCCTCGGACACCTCCCCAGCCTAGAACCCCACGCCCGTCGAAAATGGGGATATGGATCAGGTACTGACGAGCGGTGTCCCCGGCCGTGGCCGCCGCCCCGCCGCCCGCCGCCCCGGGCCGGCGGGGCGGCGGCCACCGGAGGTCAGGGCAGCAGGACGGCCTTGCCCCGGTTGAGGTGGGCTTCCAGGTCGGCGTGCGCCCTCGCGGCTTCCGCGAGGGGGTAGGTGCGCCAGACCGGGACGGTGAGCCGACCGCCGGCTGCCAGGGCGACCAGCTCCGCCAGGGACTCTCCGGCGCTTTCGCCACCGCCCGCGCTGAAGCGGACGCCGTGCCGCGAGGCGGCCATGTCGGCGATGGTGACGACGCGCGTACTGTCGCCGGTCAGGGCGACGGATTCGGCGAGCACGCCGGCGCCCGAGGCGTCGAAGACGGAGTCGACGTCCTGCGGAGCCGCGGCCTTCACCCGCTCCACCCAGCCGTCGCCGTAGCGGACGGCCTTCGCTCCGAGCGCGGTCAGCCGCTCGACGTCGTGCTCGCCGACCGTTCCGACGACGGTGATGTCCCGGGCGACGGCGAGTTGGGCCGCGATGATCCCCACGCTGCCCGCAGCGCCGTGGATGAGCAGGGTCTGCCCGGCCCGCACGTCCAGTTCGGCCAGGACGCGGGCGGCGGTCAGACCGACCGTGACGAGCGAGGAGGCGACGTCCCAGGCGAGGGCGTCGGGCTTGGCCACCGGCCGGTCGAGCAGGGCGTACTCGCCGTAACTGCCGCCGGTGGTCGAACCGAGCACCGCGTCGCCCACGGAAGCCCCGGCTCCCTCGCCGACGGCGTCGACGACACCGGCCGCGTCCAGGCCGGGGGTCACGGGGAAGTGGGCCGGTGCGTTGCCTGCCATCAGACCGGACCGGATCTTCATGTCGAGGGGGTTCACGGACGCGGCCCGCACACGGATGCGGACCTGGCCCGGACCGGGCTCCGGAGGGGTGACCTCCGACAGTCGCAGCACGTCGGCCGTGCCGTACTCGGAGAAGGTGATCGCTTTGGACATCAGGGACTCCCGGGTGGTCGGGTAGGGGGCTCGTCGACGACTGGCGCGGGCGTCAGCCGTTGAGAGTGGGGTAGTCGGTGTAGCCGCGGTGGTCGCCGCCGTAGAAGGTGGACTGGTCCGCGGTGTTGAACGGGCCGCCCGCGGCGAGGCGGCGCGGCAGGTCGGGGTTGGCCAGGAACAGGGCTCCGTACGCCACCATGTCCGCACTCCCGTCCTCGATCAGCTTCAGCGCGTCGGGACCGGTGACGTCCGGGTGGGTGAACGGATTGAGGACGAACGTGCCGGGCCACACGGTGCGCAGCCGCGGCGCGAGCTCGGGGTCGGGGCCCTCCATCAGGTGCAGATAGGCCAGGCCCGGTCCGGCGAGCCGCGCCAGGAGCGCCTCGTAGACCTCGCCGGGGTTGGTCTCGGACATGTCGTTGTACTGGTTTCCGGGCGAGATCCGCAGGCCGACGCGCTGTGCGCCGATCGCTTCCACCACGGCGGTGACGACCTCGACGGCGAAACGGATGCGTCCCTCGGTGTCACCGCCCCAGGCGTCGGTGCGCTGGTTGGTGCGGTCGGAGAGGAACTGGTGGATCAGATAGCCGTTGGCACCGTGGAGCTCCACGCCGTCGAAGCCCGCCTCGATCGCGTGGCGCGCGGCGGAGGCGAAGTCGGCGATGGTCTGCCGGATCTCCGCGTCGGTCAACTCCTTCGGCGTCACGAACTCCTTGGGCCCCTCGTGGGTGAAGACCCGGCCCTGGGCGGCCACGGCCGAGGGCGCCACCGGCACCAGACCGTCGGGGAGCAGGCTCGGGTGGCCGATCCGCCCGGTGTGCATGAGCTGGGCGAAGATCACGCCGCCCTCGTCGTGCACGGCGTCGGTCACCTTCCGCCAGGCCCGCACCTGGCCGGTGGTGTGCAGGCCGGGCGTGTCGGGGTAGCCCTGGCCGACCGGCGAGGGCTGGATGCCCTCGGTGACGATCAGCCCGGCCGAGGCGCGCTGCGCGTAGTACGTCGCCATCAGCTCCGTCGGTTCCGCGCCGGCCCCGTGGGCGCGGCTGCGGGTCATCGGAGCCATCACGACGCGATTGGCCAGGCGCTTGCCTCCCAGCTCGATCGGATGGAACGCGGAGGTCGCGGTGGTCATGTCGAGTCCCCTCGGGGTGGTGGGTGCCGCACGGCACGGGCACGGCAGGGTGCCTGCGCCCACGCGGTTGCCTGTCTGAACAAGTAAATCACCTGTCCGAACAAGTAACCAGCCCGGATTTGTTCCCCGGGGGTGATGGGTGAGGTGGCAGATGTGGAGATTGGAGCCCATGAGAAGCGGCCTGAGCTGGGCATATTCGATGCGGCGTCGGAGTGGCGTCATCGGCTTCAGGTGGCGGTAGGGTTACCTTGACCAGGCAGTAAAGACAAGCGAGCGGTAAGGGGAGGAAGACGATGACGCAGCTCACGCCGGACGCCGGAGACGAGCCCGTGGTGACCGGGCCCGTGGTGACGCGGCAGGAGGCCACCGTGCCGTTGCCAGCGGCGGCCGGTGGCGGACCCGTCAGCCACGCGATCTTCCGCCTGGCCCGCCTGCACCGGATGTTCGCCGGTCAGCTGCTGCGCCGCATCGGCCTGCACCCGGGCCAGGAGCTGGTCATGATGCACCTGTGGGAACGCGGTCCCCAGCGGCAGATCGACCTGGTGCGTCTGATGGACTCCGACGCGGCGACCATGACCCGCACCGTCCGACGCCTGGAGCAGTCCGGCTTCGTCCGACGTCGGCCCTCGCCCACCGACAAGCGCGCGTCGCTCATCGAGCCCACGGCGGCGAGCCACGCCCTGCGCCGTCAGGTCGAAGAGGTCTGGACCCAGCTGGAGGACATCTCGACGGCCGGGCTCACGGACGACGAGCGCACGGCCGCCCTGCGCACCCTCGAACGCCTGGAGAAGAACCTCGTGGAGGCGGCCGGCGACGCCGCCTGCCCGGTCGACGCGGACCGCTGAGGATCGCCCCGGCCCGCACGCCGACCACGGTGCGGGCCGCTCAGTCGTCGGTGAGTCGGCCTTCGAGGTCGATGACCCACCGCCGGGCCCACTCGCGCAGGTCGGCGATGGCGTCCGCGTCGAGTCCGTACTCGGCGAACTCCTCGTCGTCGTACCACTCGGAGCCGGCCAGCCGGTCCCGGAGGTCGTCGAGGCGGAACTCGTCGCGCCCGTGCCGAGCGCCCAGCCGCTCCAGTTCGCCCAGGTCGCGCCGGCGCAGGCGGTGGGCCGCCTGTACGTCGATGAGATCGCGCGGGGCGCCCCGGTCGGCCAGGGCACGGACCTTGGTGCCGATCACGTCGTCGAGGGCGAGGACCGGTCCGTACTCGGTGTTCTCCGGGGCGGACCAGAGGTTCTCCTTGAGGACGTCCACCTCGCACCGCGCGCCGTCGACGGGGTCGGTGACCATGAGGCGGGCGGCGAGCGGGTCCACGGCGACGACCTCCACGGCCCAGCCGCGCTTGGCCAGCTCGTGGACCAGGTCGGCGGCGATGTCCTCCATGGGGGCCGGGTTCTCGGTGGCGACGTCGAGGTCCTGGCTGAGCCGGTCGACGAGCCCGTGGGCCTGCACCGCGTAACCACCGGTGAGGACGAGCGGGTACGGGGAACCGATGGCGATGACGTCGGCGAGGAGTCGGCGGTGCAGCCCGCTGAGGTTCACGCGAGGGTGGTGGTCCGGGTCGGGAGCTGCGGGAAGCGGTCCTCCCAGACCTGCCGGACGTGCCGACTGACCAGGGTGCGCAGGACCGGCCACTGCGCGATCAGCAGGTCCCGGTCCAGGAAGGCGACCAGATCCTCGCGCCGGCCCTCGGCGAGGACGGTTCGGTACAGGCTCATCCGCTGGCGCGGGCGGTCCAGGTCGTACGTCCGCAGCCCGGACCACGCGACGTGCGGCGGCAGCGCCACCGGCCCGCGGACGGGCCCCGTCAGCTCGGCGAGGGAGCCGGGCAGGCGGCCGGCGTACCGCGAGCGGAGCACTTCGCCGACCGGTGCCGGCGGGACGGGAGAGGACAGCTGGGCCATGGGCCCAGTATCGCGTGTCCCACCCGTCCCCGGCACGACGGGTGGGGGATTCCCCCGATGGTGTGCGCCGGCCTAGGCCCCGGGGCGCCGGCCGAGCGGGAGCAGGTACTGCAGCGGCTGTTCGAGGTCGTCCAGGCCGAGGAGTTCGTGGGCCAGGTCGTCGTGGAAGCCGCCGAGGGGGGTGCCGGCCAGGCCCAGGGCCGTCGCGGTGAGCAGCAGCGTCTGCGTCAGGTGGCCGGTCTCCAGCAGGGCCAGGCGCAGGGCGCGCAGGCCGTAGCGGCGCCGCAGCACGCCGAGGTCCGCGTACACGGCCAGGACCACCGGCGCGCCGTCGATGCCGATCCAGTCGGGGTCCGTCGCGGGACGGGACAGGTACGTCGACAGGGCCTTGATCGCCTCCACCGGCGGGACCGGCCCCACGCGGCGCAGCGTCCGCGATTCCGGCACGCATTCCCAGGTGCCCGCGGGGACCCCGGCCGTGTCGAGGACCAGCAGCCGTACGCGGGCGGTGTAGAGGGCGCCGGCGCTCGGGTGGGGGCGGTGCACGAGGGTACGCGTCGAGCCGTCCGCGAGGAGCTGCTCGGAGCGGCCGCTCTCGGACAGGGAGTGCCACAGCAACGCGCCCAGCGTGTCCGCGTCGAGCGGCCCGGTCAGCGCGCCGCGCAGCGAGGACCGGCCCGCGAGGACCTCACGCAGCGACACCTCGGGCAGCGGCCCCGTCGGCAGCGCGATCTCCGGCCCGGCCGTTCCCCACCCCGCCCGGCCGGTCGCCGACGGGGAGAGCGGCGCCGACGGCCGCAGGGCCGTGTCCTCGCCGCGCCCGATCTGGAACTTGCTGCGCTCCAGGTAGCGGAAGTCGGGCGCGGTGTGCGAGGACGGGAAGTAGTCGGCCGGCTCGTCCGTCGTCGCCGAGCCCGCCGTCCCCGAGTCCGTCGTCCCCGAGTCCGTCGTCTCCAGCAGGGTCCGGGCGACCAGCCGGCACACGGCCCGCTCCTCGTCGGGGGTGACACCGAGCCGGTTGAACAGCATGTGGAGCTGCGAGGCCCACACCCAGGCGTACGAGGCCGCCGGCTCGCCGCCGGCCCGCAGCGTCGCGTCGGCCTCCCGGACCCGGTCCGTCCACCGGAGCAGCCAGGGCGACGCCGTGCCGTCCACGAGCCGCCGCCGCAGGTCCGCCGCGCGCCGACCCAGCGTCGAACGCTGCGCCGCGTACACGGAGTTGACCCGGGCGTGAATCGAGGCGCCCGGCAGCAGCGGCACCTCGGTGACCCACCGCCAGCCGGCCGCGTGCCCGCGCAGCCAGCGTGCCGCGGCGAGTTCGTCCATCCCGAGCGCGCACGCCGTCGCGTGCGCCAGGTCGGCCGCGATCGTCAGGCGCGTCGCCGCGCCCCCGTCCCGTACCTCCCGCAGGGCTTCGACGACCACCCCGGTGGAGGCGGCGAAGACGCCCTCGGCGACCGGCAGCGCGAGCGGGCCGCCGTACCGGTCCGTCTCGGGCACGTACGGCACGGACCGCACCTCCCCGTGGGCGGAGGGCCACGGGCCCGGCACCGAGGGCACCTCCTTCGCGGCCCGCGCCAACTCCTCCGGCAGCCGCGCCGCCGCGGCCGGGTCCGCGCCGTGCACCCGGATCCGCAGGTGGGGGCCGTCCTCCCCGTAGCGGATGAAGAACCACCGGTCGGCCTTCCCGGCCGCCACCAGGCCGTCCAGCAGCGGGGCCACGTCCCGCAGCAGGAGCGCGTCGGCGTCCTCGGCGGTGGCGTGCAGGAACAGGTGGTGGCTCTGCCAGGTGTCGATCGTCGTCATCAGCGGTCCTCGTCGTGGGCCCGTGCCCGTCGTGGGCCCGTGCCCGTCGTGGGGTCAGGGGAAGGGGTGCGGGTGGACCGTGAGGTCCTCCGGGCGCAACGGCCGGTTCGTGCGGCCCAGTCGGTACGGCACCTCCAGCAGTCGGGGGAGCCCCCGGGTGCGGTGGTTGACGTGCCCGAAGGTCATCGGCAGGGCGCCCGGGACGACGACCTTCACCGCGTGCAGTCCGAGCCGCCGGCGCAGCCCCCGCTCGGACTGGTCGACGGTGATCACCTCCAGGCCGGCCCGGGACAGCCGCTCCACGCTCGCCCCGAGCAGGTCGGCGAGGTCACCCACCGGCTCCGGAGCCCCCGGCCAGGCCTCCTCGACCGACAGCCGGGGCGTGTCCGCGAACAGGAACTCCAGGCGCGGGCCCGCCTCGGGCAGGGTGTTCACGCCGACGTGGTCGTCCAGGGACACCACCAGCTCCGGCCGGTCCAGCATCGGCCGGAGCCGGCGCGGATCGCGCGGGCCGCCCTCGGCCAGGGAACGGTGCCCCGCGTCCAGCACGTTGGTGACGACCTCGGCCACCGCGGAGCGGATCGCCGCGCGCGGGTCGTGGTGGGCGCCGGCCGCCAGGAACATGCGGGGCGCCTCCGGGTGGGAGCCCTCGTACCGGCAGACCGCCACGACCGCCGGGACGCCGAAGTCGTTCGTCGCGTCGAGGAGGACGAGCCGGTAGCCGGCCAGCGCCGCACGGTCCGCGAGCAGCGCGGTGTCCGGGTCGTCCGGCGGTGGAAGCACCCGGCGCAGGGGCGTCGCCGCGTACCAGGCCATCAGGAACGCGTCGCGCTCCGCCACCTCGAACAGCCCGTAGAGCGCGGCCTCCTCGGGGCTGTTGCCGAGTCCGCAGCCGTTCGAGGACTCGTACACCACGCGGGGTCGGTCGCCGCCGGGGACGTCCCAGTACGCCACGTGCTCCGGGACGGCCGTGGTCCGCCGCCGGGTGAGCGACCAGCCGTGCACCCAGTCCATGACCAGGTCGGGGGCGTAGGGCACGGTCGGCGACGACGGGTGGCCGTGGTGGGCGGGGTCGGGCAGGCCGAGCCGCTCCGGGTCCACGGCCCGGTCGGGACCCAACTCCGCGTAGGAGGCGCGCAGCCCCGTGCGCCGGCCGGTCGGCCGCATGCCCGTGTACCGCTCCACGCTCTCGAACAGCGCGATCCGCTCGCTGTCGCCGAAGTCCCGGGACCGGCCGTACCCACCGTCGTCGACGAGACGACCGTCGGTCACGAACGCGCTGGTCAGGCAGAACGCCGAGTCCTCGGACCGGAACAGCCGGCGCACCGGGCCGAACCGCTCGTCGTACAGGGCCTCGCGCAGCCGCTCCGGCGCGGTCAGCGGGTTGGGCGCGCGGAGCACGTACGGATCGGGGAGCGGCCGGGGGCCCGACGGCAGCGCGGCGACGTCGGACGCCGAGTCCGGGGGCAGCGGGTGGCACACCGCGCAGCCGCCGACGGGGCTGACCCGGTGCGTGGACCAGGTGCCGCGCCCGAGGTGCACGACGTACACGAGGGCCGACTCCGCACCGGGCTCCGAACCCGGCTCCACACCGGGTTGGGTCTCCTCGGGGGCGGCCGGCTCCAGCAGCTCCAGCGCGAGGGCGCCCAGCGACTCCGACAGGGCCGGCGAGGTCACGCCGGCCAGCTCCAGGGTCGGGCTCCGCCACGGCACGCGACCGCCCGCCGTGGCCAGCCGCTGGTACTCGGCGCAGCACAGACAGGCCGCCGCGCCCGGCCGCAGCACCGGCCCGACCACCGCCAGCGCCCCGTCGAAGCGCACCGGTACGAACTCCACGGGGTGGCCGAGCGCGTGCCGGCTCAGTTCCTCGGCGAGGCCGAGCGTCCACCGCGGCAACAGGACCACGGCCGCCCCGGACACGGCCGCCGTCGCGGAACCGGCGTCGAGCACGGGCACCGGCAGCGCCCCGAGCGGACCGGACGGGGGCGCGGCAGGCGTCGGTATCGGGGCCGCGGGCGGGGGCGCGGTCGCGGAGGTCATCGTGTCTCCCGGGGGGTGTGCAGGACCGTGAATCCGAACGCCCTCAGCAGCGCGCCGGGTTCGTCGGCGCTCCGGGCGGTGGGCGCATCCGGGGCCGGGTCCGCGCCCGTCAGTCGGCGCAACGCGTCCTGGAACGCTTCCTCGCGCCCGGCCAGTTCCGCCAACCAACGGCCGGTCCACCCCGAGTCCTCCCAGGCGGCCGTCCGTACCCCGGCGGCGGCCAGCGGCGCGACCGCGCCCCCCGAGCCCGAGGCGAACCCGGCGGCGGGATCGGAGCCACGGGCGGGGTCGGGATCGCGGGCCGAGACGCGGGCCACGGCCGCGAGCGAGGCGAAGGCGACCGCGTCGCCCGGCGTCGCCTCCACGGCGTCACCCAGCGGGCCGAGTCCACGCGACGGACCCGACGAGGCCCCGCGGTGCCCGGTCGGGCGGACGACGGCGCGGTACACCTCCTCGCCCGGAGCGACCCGGAACACCTCCAGGCGCGCGGGGACGGCGAACCGGTCGGTCAGCGTGGTCCACCAGTGGCGCACCTGCGGGTGCCCGGACCACCGGTCGGCGGGCACGGCCGGCAGTCGACCCGCCGGCTCCGGCAGGCCGCCGGCGACCGCGCGCAGGGCCCGGCCCCGGGCGTGCCCGGGGTTCGCCCCGACGGCGAAGCCCTCGCCCCCGAGAAGGAGTTCGGCGGCCCGGCAGAACAGGTCCAGGCGCGCCAGGTCCAGCCGGGGCGCGCCGCCGACCAGGACGCCGTCCGGGCGGCCGGCCCGGCGCAGTACGCAGCGGGCGAGCGGCACGGGCAGCTGGCGCAGGTCCCCCGGGAGCGGCTCGGGCAGCATCCCGCACCGGTCGTCGGTGAGGGCCGCCAACCGCCGCAGCGCCTCGCCGAGGCCGGCGGCAGGAGGCAGGAGCGTCCGCCGGTCGGCGTCGACGCGGTCGGGCCCGAGCCAGCTGCGGTAGTCGGCCCGTGGCGGCCGGGCGTTCGCGAGCAGTACCGCCGGCAGTCCGGGCAGCAGCCTGTCGTCCTCCCCTTCGTCCGCCGGGTCCGGCAGCCCGGCGGCCCCGCACAGCAGCCGGTGCGCCGCGGCGCCCGCGAGCAGCGGGAAGAACGCGGCGGGCACGGCGGGCACTTCGGCCGTCGCGAGCACGGCGTGCGTGGCGGACGTGCCGCGCGTGGCGGGCGTGGCGGGCGCTCCCGGCGGTCCGGGGCGGTCGAGCCGGGCCTCCAGGGCCTCGGCCTCGGACCGGATCTGGGCGGGGCTGCCGAGCGCGGTGGCGTACCCGCTCCCGCCGCGCCGGCCGACCGCCACGCCCCGGACGGGCCCCGACCCCCGGGCGTACAGGAGGACCCGGTCCCCGGGCAGGTCCGGATCGACGGTGTACGCGACGGGCAGCCCGCCCGCCGCCAACGCCCGCCCGGCAGCCCTGGCCAGCGGGCCGTCGGGAGCGCCGGACACCACCTCGGCGCGGGTTCCGAGGAGCGCGGCCCGCGCGGTGTCGGGCCGCTCGGCGGTCACACCGAGCCAGTCCGTGACCGGATCGGTCGCGGTGGTCCGCACGGTGGTCGGGGGCGGCGTCGGGCCCGACACGAGCAGCTCGTGCGCCGCCAGTTGCCCCACGAGCGTGTCCACCGCCCCGCGCAGCGCCGAGCCCGGCTCCACACCGTCCAGGAACTCCTCGAACCCCCCGTCGAGCAGGGGTTCCTCGATCATGCGCCACAGCGTGGGCAGCGCCTTGCTGCCCTCCAGGGTGACGCTCCCGCGCCGCCCCCGCAGGTGCAGGCCTTCGCGCAACGGCGTCACGGCCACCCCGGGGCGCAACCGCCGCACGGTCCGGGAGCCGGCGTCCGGACCCGTGCCCGTGTCCGTGCCCGCACCCGCACGGGTGCCCTCGTCCGCACGCGCGTCGGCGCCCGAGCCCGGGTCGGCGCCCGGCACGGCGGGGTGTTCGGCGCTCACGAGGCGCCCTCCACCGCGTCGACGGCCGCGCCGATCTCCGTACGCCAGTCACAGCCGGTCAGGCCGGGCACCGTACGGATCACCAGGTGCGCCGCCAGGTACCGCTCCAACGGGCGGACGTCGCAGATGGCCAGGAGCCGGTACAGGGCGTTCGTGGACGCACGGTGGATCAGGTAGTCGGGGCGGCTCCACATCGTCCCCTCGGGGTCGGAGCGGCTCAGCAGTTCGTGGAAGGCGCTGTATCCGGTGCGTTCCTCGTGGTTCCAGCGCCGCGCCGTCCCGGAGTCCCCGGTGGCCGCGGCCCGCGCCCGGTACGCGTCCGGGGAACCGTGCAGGTCGGCGCCCGCCTCGTACCGGCTCCGGACCAGCTCCCAGGCGTCCGCCGAGTACGCGGACCAGGCCCGCTCCCACCCCTGCGCGCCGCCGCCGCGGATCCGCCCGACGAGGCCGGTCACCGCCTCGTCCACGCGCTCCGCGTGACGCTCGAACCGGTCCCGCAGCCGTCCGTCCGGATCCTCGTGGAAGAGGAAGTCCTCCAGGTGGGACACGTACGAGTAGTGGCCGCCGGCCAGCCCGCCGGGGTGGGCGCCGGCGTGCGCGGCGAGCGCGACCACCGCGAGCTGGATCCGGGCCTGCGCGCGGTCGCCGTGCTCGCCGAGGAAGCCGGCGCCGGCGCGCAACGGGGCCAGGCCGGCGCGCAGCAGCTCGTCGCGCAGGTCGGCGCCGTCGTCGCCGAGGAGGCCGCGCAGCGCGGTGCGGTCGACGGTCTCGACCCGGACGGTGTTGTCCGCGACGATCGGCCCGTAGGGACCGGGAACGAGTTCGGCGCGGCCGGCTTCCGCGGCCCGCTCCAACAGCTCTGCCTCGGTGAGGTCGCCGTGTGAGGGGTGGACCCGGAGCCAGGCGCGGACGTCGGTCGCGGCGGCCTCGGCGGCGGCGTCGACCCGTTCGCGCGGGCCCACCAGGCGCAGCCGCAGGTGCGGGCCGTGCAGCCAGTGCCGCTCCACGTGGGCGACGCACCCGTCCGCCGCCAGAGCCTCGGCGAGCGGCAGCACCACCTCGCGCAACAGGGGTGCCTTGACGGGGTGGTGGTGGTAGACGACCACGTCCCGGGCCTCCCGGACGTCCCCGGTCCTCGGGGAGTCGCTTTCCATGGATCGCACGCCTCGCACGCTCTCTTCCGGCTCTCGTGATGCTCGTGGCTCTCGAACCGTCGTCGTGTCCCGGTTCATCGCCGCCGCCCGGGCCGGTTGACCTCAAGTACCAGTTCGACCGCGTGGGTCGGGGTGTCCAGGCCGCCGGGTGCGGGGAGCGCCTCCTCCAGGACCGCGCCGCCTTCGGTGTGCCGGGACAGCCACTTGGCCAGGCACCGCAGGTGTAGTGCGTTGCCGAGGTCCACCAGGTGCGGCTTGGGCCGGTTCAGCCGATTGAGGAAGTCGGCGGTGGCCCGCCCGGTGACGGGGCCGCCGACCGGGTGCAGGAAGAGCTGCTCGGGCAGGTCCAGCAGGGCGCGCCAGCGGACCGCGGCCGTGGCCGGCACCGGGTCGGAGCCGAGGTCGGCGCGCAGGGCGCGGACGACGTCGGGCGGCAGCAGCCAGCGCCGCCGGCGCAGCACCACGTGGCGGTGGAGCAGCCGGGGGGTGCGCGTCACGAGCCCGCCCGGCGCGGTGACGGCGCGGCGGGGGACGAGCGCCCCGAAGTCGACGGCGCCCTCGGGGTGGTCGGCCAGGTGGGCGCCGATGCGGCGCGGCAACAGCACGGGTGCGAGGAACCCCGGGTACAGCACGTCGAGGTGTTCCCCGGTGCTCCGCAGCCGCAGGCGCACCTGGTCGGTCGCCTCGTCGTGGACGAGGTCCAGGTCGCCCTCGCCGATCGAGGCCCGGTCGCGATCGGGGCCGATCTCGTCGGGGACGAGCAGCGGGTGCAGGTTGGCGTTGAAGCCGCCGACGGGTCGGATCTGCGCGGCGCGCGCGCCGGGACCCAGCCCGCGGCGGATCTGCCGGGACACCTCGGCGGCGGCGCGCGGATCGAGGGCGTCGAGGAACCGGCTGGTGAACCGGCCCCACCCGCCGTACACGTGGTTCACGCACAGCGGCCCCGGGTCGGTCGCCCCGGGGCCGGGCTGCCGCTGGAGGAAGTACGCGTAACCGAGGGGGCGTTCGACGGTCCAGTCGGGCAGCCGCCCGCCGAGGCTCGCCACGAGGTCCCGGGGCAACACGACCGCGTCGTCGTCGGCGGGAGCGCCCTGCGGGGGGTCCGTGACCGTGCGGACGACCTCCGCGCGAAGGTCGGCGAGCGCGCCGGCCCCGGTGGGGAAGGCGGCCCGGTCGCCGGGGGCGAGCGCCGCGAGCCGCCCGGCCTCCTCCCAGGCGTCGGCCACCTCGGCCCCGAACTCCCACGGGTGGCGGCAGGTGCCGCCGGATCCGTACCGCGCGACGAAGCGGTCACGGACGATGCGGCGCAGCAGGTGCCCGAGGTCGAACAACTCGGCGAGCGCGGTGACCTCGCCGAGCGCCTCGTGGTCGGCGTCGTCGAGGAAGCCGTCGACGGGCAGCGGGTGGGGGGCGACGACGTCCTCGGACAGCACGTTCAGGGGCGCGGACACCTGCGGTACGGGACGCCCCGCGTCGGCCAGGGTCGCCTTCCAGTCCCGGGACAGGTCGGAGAGCAGGGCGGGCCGTTCGGCGGCGGGCGCCGCCGTGAAGGCGGCCGTGACCCGGGCGAGTTCGTCGAGGAGGTCGGCGCGGGCCGCGTCCTCGGGGTGGGTCGCGCCGAGCGCGCGCAGCCACGCCGAGAGGCGCTCCAGCGGGTCGCCGTCCTGGGGCGCCACCGGGTCTTCGGGCACCAGCAGCCCGGCCTGCCCCAGGCGGTCGAGGAAGGCCGAGGCGGCGGCGGGGCCGCCGTCGCCCGCCCCCTTCAGGGCGCCGGCCAGCCGCTGCGCCAACCCGGCCAGGGGCACCGGGGTCTCGGCGTGCTCGGTGACCAGGTCCAGGGGGCCGCCGTAGGGCAGTTCGACCTCGTCCTCCTCGGCCACCAGGTAACGGCCGCCGGCGAAGGCGGTCCGATCGCGGGAGAACGCGGCCCGGCCGTCCTTGACCCGGGCGCTGCTGGTGATCCGGTGGGGGAGGGTCGCCCGGCGGTGCGGCGCGGTCAGGAGCGCGAGGGTCAGGGCCGTCGTCAGGGTGCGGTTGACCTTCACGACCGGGTGCGGGGGGTCCGTGAAGAGCGGCGCGGCTCCCCACGCGGCACCGGGTCGATCCGGTGCGGAGCCCGACGACACGCCCCAGCCGACGGCGGTGAACCAGGACAGCGGGCTCGTCTTGGTACTGGCCCGCAGGGCGTACCGCAGCACGGTGGGTTCCTCCTTGCGCGCCCTGCGGTCGAGCACGCCGGTGCCGGCCCGTTCCACGGCCCGGAGCAGATCGGCGCTGGTGAGGGCGACGGCCTTGCCGAGGGCCGGTTCGCGACACAGGGCGGCCAGGGCCGTGCGCTCACCGGCCAGCGCCTGATCGGCGGCGTCGCCCAACTCGGCGAGGACCGTGCCCCGTCGGGCGCGCAGCGCGAGCCAGGACGCGAGCGGGGGGACCCGGTCCGGCAGGTCGCCGAGGCGTTCCAGCAGGGCGGGCCGAGGCTCACGACCGTTGTGCAGGGCCCGGCGCAGCGGGAGGACGACGTCGTGGTGGAACTCCGCCGGATGACCGTCCCGGCTGTCGTACAGGGCGTCGCAGAGCGGCGCGGTGATCCGCAGCAACCGTGTGTCGAGCCGGTGCAGGTGGGCGAGCAGGGCACGGAACCGTGCGGCGGGCGGCTGCTGGGCCGGGTGGGTGAGCACGGTGGCGCGGACCAGCGCGTAGGGCGCGGAGCGCACCCGGTAGCCGCCGGCGCCGGTGTCCGTGTCGGCGGCCGGCCGGCGCGGCTGCGACATGACGGTTCCCCTCCTGTCGGTGATGACGCGCGGCCTCCCGCCGTACGCGGGTGTACGCGGTGTACGGCGGGAGGCGTCACGACGTGTGCGGGTGTTCGTGCCCGACGGCTACAGCGTCGGGACCTCGGGTCGCTCCGGCTGGGCGCAGGAGGACGAGCCCTGGCAGGAGCAGGAACCCCAGGAGGCCCCGCCCTCGGGCAGTGCCACCGTGTCCCTCATGGAGGTGACGGTGAGGTCGCCGAGGTCGAGGTCGAGGTCGTCGAGTGCGAAGCCGGCGCCGGGAGTGGCTCGGTCCATGGAGGTCTCCTCCGATCGGAAGGGCGACGGTCGACGGGCGAGGGCCGTCGGGTGCGACGGGTCGACGGTCGACGGTCGGGGCGTGCGGCGGTCGGGTGTCCGCCGCGGGTGGCGCGCACCGGTGTCGGTGCGCGCCGCTCGTGAGGTGATGCGTCATGCGTGGTGCGAAGGCCCGTGATGCCGAGGCCGTGGTGCGACGGCCCGTGAGGTGACGGCCGTGGTGCGAAGGCGTGCGGAGGTCAGCCCGCGAGTTCGCCCGCGTCCAGCGTCGGCTGGGCGCAGGAGGACGAGCCCTGGCAGGAACAGGAACCCCAGGACGCCCCGCCCTCGGGCAGCGCGACGGTGTCGCGCATCGAGGTGACGGTGAGGTCGCCGAGGTCGAGGTCGAGGTCCTGGAGGGCGAACTCGGGGGTGCGTGCGATGTCGGACATGCGTGTCTCCCGGATGGTGGAAGTGATAGCCGAATGTGCCGTGACCGAACGCCCGGTCCACGGGGCGGTGTCACCCGGCCCCGAGGGTCTCCGGCGTACGGACCGGTCGGGCCCGCAGGCGAGCGATCCGCCGTCCCCTGGGTGAGGACCGCGGTTCGATCTCCTGGATCCGGGCTCCGTCCGGCCGTTGACCGGCCAGGCATCCACGATCATGCACGGTGCTTCAGGACCGCTGGAGGGGAGATGCAGCCAATATCCCGGCCAACGGAAGCCGGTGCTCCGTCCGGTATCGGGCCCTGGCCCGGAGGGAGTTGAGAGCCACGCCCTCGCAGGCCGCGCACCAGGCCGTCGGCCGCCGCCCGCGCTACGCGTCCCGTACGTACGCCCCCGCGCGCGCGGCCGCCACCGCGGCCGTCGCGGCACGGTCGGCGGCCGCCTCGTCCAGGGGCAGCGTCGTGGTCAGGAGGCGGTAGTAGAGGGGGGCGGACGCCGCGCGGACGACCTCGTGCGCGTCGGTGCCCTCGGGCACCTCGCCCCGGGCCGCGGCCCGCGCGACGCACGGCGCCCACTCCTCGACGCGGACGGCGTAGAAACCGTGCAGCGCCTCCGCCGCCTTCGCATCGCACGTCGCCGCCGCGATCACCGCCTTGAACAGGGCGCCTTGCCTCGGATCGGCCAGCGTCCGCGCCACCAGCCGGGTGTTCGCCGTCAGGTCCCCGAGGAGCGAGCCCGTCTCCGTACGGGGCACGGACTGCTGCGCCATGTCCGACAGGAGATCGGTCACGAGGCCGGTGACGGTGCCCCAGCGGCGGTACGCGGTCGTCTTCCCCACCCCGGCGCGGCGCGCCACGTCGGCGAGGTCCAGATGGGCGAAACCCCGCTCGGCCAGGACGTCCCCGGCGGCCCGGAGCACCGCCGCCCGTACGCGCGCGGTGCGACCGCCCGGCCGGGCGGTTCCCGGTTCGACCTCGGCGCCGGTACCGCTTCCGGTCTCCGTCCCGGCTTGGGTCGCGGCTTGGGTCCCGGCTTCGGTCTCACCCTCGGTCTCACCCTCGGACTCGCCCTGCGCGAACTCCATAACGGGACTCCTGTTCCATTAATGAGCGTGGCTTGTTACGCTGGCCCCATCTTAACGGAACTGTGGACCCATTAGTTAGGGGTTCGCGGGTGAGAAGGAGATGCGTCATGGAGTACAGGCGGTTGGGTGCGTCCGGGCTTCAGGTGCCGGAGCTGAGTTTCGGCGCGGGCACCTTCGGCGGGCAGGGGCCGCTCTTCGGCGCCTGGGGCAACACGGGCGTCGAGGAGGCGCGCCGCCTCGTCGACATCTGCGTCGACGCCGGCATCACGATGTTCGACACGGCCGACGTCTACTCGGCGGGCGCCTCGGAGGAGGTCCTCGGAGCCGCCCTCAAGGGCCGCCGGGAGCAGGTGATCATCTCCACCAAGGCCGGCCTGCCCACCGGCGACGGCCCGGGTGACGCCGGTACCTCCCGTTCCCGCCTGATCACCTCCGTCGACGACGCCCTGCGCCGCCTCGGCACCGACTACATCGACCTCTTCCAACTGCACGCCTTCGACGCCGGCACCCCCGTCGAGGAGGTGCTGTCCACCCTGGACGACCTGGTCCGGGCCGGGAAGATCCGCTACACCGGGGTCTCCAACTTCTCCGGCTGGCAGACGATGAAGTCCCTCGCCACCGCCGACCGGCACGGCCGCGCGCGTTACGTGGCCCACCAGGTCTACTACTCCCTCATCGGCCGCGACTACGAGTGGGAGCTGATGCCGCTCGGCCTCGACCAGGGACTGGGCGCGATCGTGTGGAGCCCGCTCGGCTGGGGCCGGCTCACCGGCAAGATCCGCCGGGGCCGGCCGCTGCCCGCCGGCAGCAGGCTGCACGACACCGCCGACTACGGTCCGCCGGTCGACGACGAGCACCTGTACCGGGTGGTCGACGCCCTGGACGAGATCGCGGAGGAGACCGGCCGGGCCGTCCCGCAGATCGCCCTGCGGTGGTTGCTCCAGCGGCCGACCGTGTCCTCCGTCATCATCGGCGCCCGCAACGAGGAACAACTGCGCCAGAACCTCGGCGCCGTGGGGTGGACCCTCACCCCCGACCAGACGGCGAGGCTCGACGCGGCGAGCGAGCGCCCGGCCCCCTACCC
>NZ_LGDE01000469.1 GCF_001279725.1 Streptomyces sp. WM4235
GGGCAGGTCAGGGGTGCTGTGCGGGGTTTTGGCGCCGGGCGCCGGCGGGGGCTGCGGTGGGGGTTGACCCCGGCGGGGGGCGCTGACAGTCTCCGAGCCATGTCCGCGATCGAGCACCTCGCCCCGCGGCTCCACACCCCCGGCTCCTGTACCGCGCCGGGCGAGTGTCAGGGCCGCCTCCCGGCCCCGCGCCGCGCCTGAGCGACGCCGCTCCGGGGTCCTGTGACCCCGCGGTGCCCCGAGGCCGCTTCCGCCCCCGCCCCGCCCCGTGTGCGTGCCGTTCGCCGCGCATCGCGCCCCGTTCGCGTACCGGCATTTCTTCCCCTGCGGAAATAAATCTCTGACCCGGGAGTTCCCATGACCACTGTCACCGCTGTCTCCGTCGCCAAGATCGGCGGCCGCATCGGCGCCGAGATCGGCGGCGTCCGCCTCGGCGGCGACCTGCCCGCCGAGACCGTCGCCGAGATCCGTGCCGCCCTCCTCGCCCACAAGGTGGTCTTCTTCCGCGGCCAGGACCACCTCGACGAGGCCGGACACGAGGAGTTCGCCCGGCTGCTCGGCGCGCCGGTCGCCCATCCGACCGTGCCCTCCGCCGACGGCCGGTACGCCCTCGGCATCGACTCCGACCACGGCGCCCGCGCCAACCAGTGGCACACCGACGTCACCTTCGTCCCCGCCTACCCCGCCTTCTCCATCCTCCGCGCCGTCACCATCCCCCCGTACGGCGGCAACACGCTCTGGGCCAACACCGCCACCGCCTACGCGGGCCTCCCGGAGCCGTTGCGGGTCCTGGCCGACGGCCTGCGCGCCGTGCACTCCAACGAGTACGACTACGCCGCCCTGCGGCCCGACGCGCTCCCCGAGGCCCTCGCCCAGTACCGCGAGGTGTTCACCTCCACCACGTTCCTCACCGAGCACCCGGTGGTCCGCGTCCACCCCGAGACGGGCGAACGCACCCTGCTCCTCGGCAACTTCGTCCAGCGGATCACCGGCCTCACCGGCCGGGACTCCCGCGTCCTCCAGGACCTGTTCCAGGCGCACATCGAGAGCCCCGAGAACACCGTCCGTTGGCAGTGGCGCGCCGGCGACGTCGCGATCTGGGACAACCGCGCCACCCAGCACTACGGCGTCGACGACTCCGACGACCACGAGCGCACCCTGCGCCGCGTCACCGTCGACGGCGACGTGCCCGTCGGCCCCGACGGACGCCCGTCCCGCCTGATCAGCCCGGAGACCGTGCCCGACCCGGAGTTCGGCATCGCCTCCGGCGCCTCCTCCGCCTCCGTCTGACCCGCCCCCGCCGCACAAGGAGAGCCCCGTGCCCAAGCTGCTCGCCGTCACCGGCAGCCCCTCCGTCCACTCCCGTACCGCCGTGGTCGTCGACCAGGTGCTGCGTCGTCTGTCCCACTCCGGGTACGAGACCGCGCACCTCGCCGTACGGGAACTGCCCGCCGCCGACCTGCTCTCCGCCCGCCGCGGCGAGCCCGAGATCCGCCGCGCGGTGGAGGCCGTGGCCGAGGCGGACGGCCTGATCATCGCCACCCCGATCTACAAGGCCTCGTACACCGGCCTGCTCAAGGCCTTCCTCGACCTGCTCCCGCAGGACGGCCTGGCCGGCAAGACGGTCCTGCCGATCGCCACCGGCGGCAGCCTCGCCCACGTCCTGACCATCGACTACGCCCTGCGCCCGGTCCTCTCCGCGCTCGGCGCCCGACACGTCACCGCCGGCCGGTTCGTCCTGGACTCCGCCGTCGAGCGCGGGGACGGCCCGGACCGGCTCCGGCCCGAGGCGGAGCTGGACCTGTACCAGGCCGTCGACGAGTTCGCCGACGCGCTGCGCATCGCCCCCGCGGGCGCCCTCACCACCGCTCACTGACCCCGTACGCACCGACAAGGACCCGTCATGCCCGCAGCCTTCACCACGTCCTCCACCTCCCGACGCCAGTTCCTCACCCTGCTCGGCATCTCGGCGGCCGCGGTGAGCTGCGGCACGGCCACCGCCACCGGCGGCTCCGGCAAGCAGGTCACGTCCCTGAAGTACCAGGGCTCGGTGGGCGCGGTCACGCTCCCCGAACTGGCCGCCGATCTCGGGTACCTCGGCAACCTCACCCTGGACTGGGTCGGCAACACCATCAGCGGCCCCCAGGACATCCAGTCCGCGGCCACCGGCCAGACCCACTTCGGCGGCGCCTTCAACGGCGCGATCGTCAAACTCGCCGCGAGCAAGGCGCAGATCCAGGCCGTCATCTCCTACTACGGCTCCGACAAGGACACCTACCTCGGCTACTACGTCCTGGAGGACAGCCCGATCCGGTCGGCCCGCGACCTGATCGGCAAGAAGGTCGGCATGAACACCCTGGGCGCCCACGCGCAGGCCCTGCTCGACATCTACCTGGAGCGCAACGGCCTCTCCAAGGGTGACGCCGGCAAGGTCGAGTCCCTCGTCGTCCCGCCCGTCAACACCGAACAGGCCCTGCGCCAGAAGCAGATCGAGGTGGGCGTCCTCAGCGGTGTGCTGCGCGACAAGGCCCTCGCGGCCGGCGGGATACGCCCGCTGTTCAAGGACTTCGAGCTGTTGGGGGCGTTCAGCGCCGGCAGTTACGTGATGACCCGGCGCTTCATCAAGGAGAACCCCAACACCGTCAGGACGTTCACCACCGGCGTCGGCAAGGCCATCGATTGGTCGCGCACCACCCCGCGCGAGCAGGTCATCGCGCGGTTGACCGACATCGTGAAGAAGCGCGGCCGCAACGAGGACACCTCGACACTGCGCTACTGGCGCTCGTACGGGGTCGCCGAGCCGGGGGGCCGGATCGCCGACAAGGAGTTCCAGCTCTGGATCGACTGGCTGGGCGAGCGCGGCGAGATCAAGAAGGGGCAGCTCAAGGCCGCCGACCTCTACACCAACCAGTTCAACGGGAACGGGAAGGGCTGACCGACTGCCATGGCGAAGATCGTGTTCGACTCCGTGACGAAGACCTTCCCGACGAAGGACAGGAAGAACAGGAGGAACAAGCAGGAGTTCACCGCCCTCGACGGCATCGACCTGGAGATCGAGGCGGGGGAGTTCGTGGTCGTCGTCGGCCCCAGCGGGTGCGGCAAGTCCACCCTGCTCGACCTCCTCGGCGGCCTGACCCGCCCCACCTCCGGCAGGATCCTGCTCGACGGCGAACCCGTCACCGGGCCCGGGCTCGACCGGGGCATCGTCTTCCAGCAGTACGCGCTGCTGCCCTGGCGCACCGCACTGGGCAACATCGAGTTCGGCCTGGAGGCGACCGGCGTCCCGCGCCGCCAACGGACCGAGAGGGCAAGGGAGTTCCTGGACCTCGTCGGGCTCACCGGCTTCGAGGACCGCCACCCCCACGAACTGTCCGGGGGCATGCGCCAGCGGGTCGCCATCGCCCGCTCGCTCGCCTACGACCCCGACGTGCTGTTGATGGACGAGCCGTTCGCGGCCCTGGACGCGCAGACCCGCGAATCCCTCCAGGACGAACTGCGGCGCATCTGGCAGCGGACCGGCAAGACGATCGTGTTCATCACCCACGGCATCGAAGAGGCCGTGTACCTGGGGCAGAAGGTCGCCGTGATCACCTCGCGCCCCGGCCGCGTCAAGGAGGTCGTCCGGGTCGACCTCGGCGACCGTGCCACCGGCGCCACGGGCGAGGACCTGCGCTCCAGCCCGGAGTTCGCCCGTCACCGCCACGAGATCTGGACCCTGCTCCACGACGAGGTGGCCCGCGCTCAGCAACTGGAGAAGGAGGAGGCCACCGTATGACCACCGGAACCGACATCACCGCCGCCGCCCTGGCCGGCCTGGCACCCCCGCCGGAGACCGAGGACCCGGCCCGGCCCGCGGAACAGCCGACCACCGGGGCGCCCGCGCGGCCGGCGGCGCCCGCCGAAGCACCTGCCCCCGCGCCCGTCGAGGAGGCCGTCGCCCGTACGGAGCCGGTCACGGCGAAGACCCCCGTACGGAGCCCGGGGCGCGGGCGCGGTCTGCTCGCCGCCGTCGGGCGCGGGCTGAGCGCCGCCGTGCTGCGCTCGGCCGCCATCCTCGCCCTGCTCGCCCTCTGGGAGACGGCGCCCCGGCTCGGCCTGGTCGACGCCACGTTCCTGCCGCCGGTCAGCGAGGTCGCCACGGCCTGGTGGGAGCTGCTGGGGGACGGGCAGCTCGCCGAACACACCGGGGCCAGCCTGGTCCGCTCCTTCGGCGGCTTCGGCATCGCGGTCGTGATCGCGGTACCGCTCGGCCTGCTCATCGGCTGGTACCGGCCGGTCGCGGTGCTGCTCGGGCCGCTGCTGGAGGTCTTCCGCAACACGGCGGCGCTGGCGCTGCTGCCGGTGTTCGTGCTGCTGCTGGGCATCGGGGAGACCTCGAAGGTGTCCATCGTGGTCTACGCGTGCGTCTGGCCGATCCTGCTCAACACGATCAGCGCGGTCGGCAACGCCGATCCGACCCTGGTGAAGCTGGCCCGGTCGATGGACCTGTCCACGCCGAGGCTCTTCCAGAAGGTGATCCTGCCGTCGTCGGTGCCGGCGATCTTCACCGGGATCCGGTTGGCGGGAGCGGTGTCGATCCTCGTGCTCGTGGCGGCCGAGATGATCGGCGCCAAGGCGGGACTGGGCTACCTGATCAACGCCTCGCAGTTCAACTTCGCGATCCCGCAGATGTACGCGGGCATCGTCACCATCTCCGCGATCGGGCTGGCGTTCAACCAGCTCCTCGTCACGATCGAACGCCGCCTGAGCCTCTGGCGCGTACCCGCCTGACACCGGCGCCCCCCGCGGTGCGACCCGGGGCCGCCGCCCCGCGCCGCCCGCCCGCCCTTCCCCCCGGCGGTGCCCCGCGCGCGCCGACCCGACCCGAGGAACCGACATGACCGCTCCCCGCACCCTCCACCTCAACGCCTTCCTGATGAACGCCGGTCACCACGACGCCGCCTGGCGGCACCCGGACAGCAGCCCCGAACGGGTCACCGACCTGCGCTACTTCCAGGAGCTGGCGCGCACCGCCGAACGCGGACGCCTCGACTCGATCTTCTTCGCCGACGGCCTGGCCCTGTGGGGCAAGGCCCGCTACAACGCCCTCGGCGGGTTCGAGCCGCTGACCCTGCTCTCGGCCATCGCCGCCGTCACCGAGCACATCGGGCTCATCGCGACCGTCTCCACGACCTTCAACGAGCCGTTCCACACGGCCCGCAAGTTCGCGTCGCTCGACCACATCAGCAACGGTCGCGCCGGCTGGAACATCGTCACCTCCGGCACCGTCGACGAGGCCCGCAACTTCAACCAGGACGAGCACCTGGCCCACAACCTGCGCTACGAGCGGGCCCGCGAGTTCCTGGACGTCGCCGGCAAGCTCTGGGACAGCTGGGAGGACGACGCGATCGTCCTCGACAAGGAGCGGGGCGTCTACGCGGACACCGACAAGCTGCACCCGGCCGCCCACCGGGGCGAGTACTTCGGTGTCGCCGGCCCGCTCAACGTGCCCCGCTCACCCCAGGGACACCCGCTCCTCGTGCAGGCGGGTTCCTCCGAGGACGGCAAGGAGTTCGCCGCCCAGTACGCCGAGGCGGTCTTCACCGCGCAGCAGACCCTCGCCGACGGCCAGACCTTCTACAAGGACCTCAAGTCCCGGCTGGCCCGTTACGGCCGCGCCGAGAGCGACCTGCTCGTCCTGCCCGGCATCGCCCCCGTCATCGGCTCCACCGAGGCCGAGGCCAAGGCGCTGGAGCAGCAGCTCACCGACCTCCAGGTCCCCGAGTACGGGCTCGCCCAGCTCTCCGGGATGCTCGGCGTCGACCTCTCGGACCACCCCCTCGACGGCCCGCTGCCCGAGCTGCCCGAGGAGCGGGACATCAACGGCAACAAGAGCCGGTTCACGCTCGTCGCCGAACTGGCCCGGCGGGACGGGCTGACGCTGCGCCAGTTGATCGCCCGGCTCGGCGCGGGACGTGGACACCGGGTCTACGCCGGCACGCCCGAGCAGATCGCCGACCAGCTCCAGGAGTGGTTCACACAGGGCGCGGCGGACGGCTTCAACATCATGGCGCCGGTCCTGCCGACGGGCCTGACCGCGTTCGTCGACCACGTCGTGCCGATCCTCCAGAAGCGCGGTCTCTTCCGTACGGAGTACACCGGCACCACCCTGCGCGAGAACTACGGCCTCGCCCGCCCGGCCAACCGTCACCTCGCGCCGACGGCCTGAGCGCACGCGCCGCCCGGGTCCGACCCCGGGCGGCGCGCCCGTGCGCCGTCAGACGGTCAGGACGATCTTCCCTCGGGTCCTGCCGGAGGCGCTCAGCTCCCACGCCCTGGCGGCCTCGGCCAGCGGCAGGGCGTGCGCCACCTCGACCGTCAGCCGTCCGGAGTCGGCCAGCTCGGCCAGGAACGTCAGGTCGGCGGTGTCGGGCCGTACCCACGGCTGGTGCGCGCCCTTGGCGGCGGCCTCCTGGTCGGCCAGGGAGGACACCCGGTCACGCTGCTTGACCAGCGACTGGAGGAGTTCCACCCCGTCGCCGTGGAAGTCGAGGCCCGCGTCGACACCGTCGGGTGCCAGCGCGCGGATCCGCTCCGCCAGCCCCTCCCCGTACAGCACCGGTTCGGCCCCGAGCCCGCGCAGGTAGTCATGGTTGTGCGTGCCGGCCGTGCCGATGACGCGCAGGCCCAGCGCGACCGCGATCTGCACGCCCAGCGAACCGGTCCCACCCGCCGCGGAGTGGATGACGACGGTCTCGCCCGCTTCCGCCCCCACGCGCAGGAGCGACTGGTAGGCGCTGAGGCCGGCCAGCGGGAGACCGGCGGCCTGTTCGAAGCTCAGCGAGCGGGGCTTGCGGGCGAGGGTGCGCACGGGTGCGGCGACGCGTTCCGCGTAGGTGCCGAGCTGTACCCATTCCTTGCGGACGTAGCCGTACACCTCGTCACCGACGGAGTGGTCGAAGGTGTCGGGGCCGACCGCCTCGACGACTCCCGCGACGTCCCAGCCGGGTATGACGGGGTGGCGGACCTCCAGGACGGGGTCGAGGTATCCGAGGGCGAGCTTCCAGTCCACCGGGTTCACCCCGGCGGCCTTGACCCGGACGAGGACCTCGCCCGGTCCGACCTTCGGCTCCGCCACGTCGGTGAGTTCGAGGTTCTCGGCGGGTCCGTACGCGCTGTAAGTGATGGCCTTCATGATCATCACCAACCCGGGTCCCGCGGGCCTCTATTCCCGGACCGCGCGAAACCTCCGGAGAACTCGTCCGCGCCTCCAGGGAGTTCGGGTACGGCGCGGGCTCAGGCGGGCAGGGTGTTGCGGTGCGAACGCCGCCGGGCCGCGCTGAGCAGGGCCTGGATCTGCGCCCCCGACTGTTCGACGTCGTCCAGGGGGGAGGGGAAGGGCAGCCGCGCGTCACGGTGACCGTTCGCCTCCTCCAGCCGCAGCGTGATGCCGTACCGGTCCAGGGCCAGCGGCAGCGCGCGCACCACGGCGGCCGCGGGCGCCGGGCGGACCAGCCGCAGCAGCAGGGTGACCAGTTCGGGGTGGTCGTCGAGCAGGTGGGTGAGCATCCCGGCCTCGTACGGGGCGAGCGGGTCGGGCCAGGCCTGGTCCAGCTCCTCCAACCCGATGTACGAGGTCCCCTCGGCCGTCTCCAGGATGGCCTGGCCGTACTCCACGCAGGTGCTCTCGGCGCTGTTCTCGGTGTACGGGGTGAGCAGGTGCCCGATGACGGTGACCCGGGCGCGCACCCGGTCCCGTACCGGGGTCGGGGCGATGTCGGTGAACTCCAGCCGGATGACCGGCCGGTCCTCGGCGGGGGCGGTGCCCCCCTGACCGGCGGCGGGGGCGGCCGGGTGCAGGTGCAGCCGACCGAGCAGGTCTTCGCCCTCCATCTGGTGGACCTCGCTGCGCAGTCCGTCCGTGACCACGGTCATGGAGTGGGCGGCGGCCAGGATCGACCGGACCCGCTCGGCGTCGGTGGGCGCGGCGGCGGGCGTGGCAGGGGCACCGGACATGCGCATGCGGATCTCTCCATCGTCCGAAGGTTAGGTATGCCTAACCTAACCCATTCGTCTCCCGGGGAGTACCCCGCGCCCCGGTCGACCCGAAGGCTCGGCGATTTGTTCGGGCGAAGATTCGGGTCCCGCGGCGGCGCGCCCCGACACCCGCCGTGTCGGTGTTGGGCTGAACGGGTGAAACACGAGAGGATGGCCCGATGCACATGAAGCGCACGGCCGAGGCGGCCCGGTGAGCAGGTACGACGTCACGGACGAACAGTGGGAGGGACTCGCGCAGGTGGTCCCCCTGCGCAGTCGCAACGAGTGGCCCTCCCGGGTGGACCACCGCACGATCCCCACGGCTCCCGGGGCGTCGGCGGCGGAACAGCGGCGCTTCGTCGTGATCCGGGTCCAGATCTTCGCGGACGCGCGGGAGGTGGCCGAGTATCTGATCGCCCAGATCCCCGTGCTGCTGGACCTCACGGGCGCGGACACCGAGGTGGCCAAGCGGATCCTGGACTTCAGCAGCGGCGTCGTCTTCGGACTGGGCAGCGGGATGCACCGGGTCGACCGGAACGTCTTCCTGCTCGCGCCGGTCGGCACCGAGGTCGAGGGCATCGCCGCGGCGGCCGTCCCCCGATCGTAGGAAGGTCCGCACGACGGAACGGTTCGCCGGGACCGAGGGGTCACCGGCGGCCGTACCGTCCGGCGCATGGAAGCCACTGCGGGCACAGGGTTGGCCGAAGCCCCCGCCGTCGACGCCCCAGCGACCGAAGCCCTCGTCGCCGAAGCCCTCGTCCATGACACCCCCGGGGATCCCGCCCCCGGGCGGCCCGTCGCGCACCAGCGGCCCGCCGTCACCGAGTTGCGGCTGTCCGCCTTCGGCCCGCACCGCTCGGCCGTCTTCCCGCTCGGCCCCGTCACCCTGTTCGCCGGACCCAGCGGCAGCGGCAAGTCCCAGGCCCTGGACGCCTACGAGGCGCTGGCCGCCCTCGCCTCCGGGGCGACACTGGAATCCGTGTTCCCGGATCCTTCCGCCCGGGTGCCCGAACGGGCCGTGCCCGACGCCCAGCGCCGGCGCGGATTCCGGATCGGCTGCACCGTCGACGGACCCGTCGGACCGATCCGGCTCGACCTCGCCGTCCAGGCCGAACCCACGCTCCGCGTCGTCGGCGAACGACTCGCGCAGGACGGACAGATCCTGCTCGGCACGGCCCTGCGCGACCCCGGTCGACGCACCGTGCAGGCGAGTTGGCTGACCGGCGGGTCCGTCGGCATGACCCGCGCCCCGCTGCCGGACGACCGCCTCGGAACCGCCCTGCTGCCGCTGCGCGTCGCCGGGTCCACCGCCGGGCAGCGGCGCGTCCTGACCGCCGCCGAGCAGGTCGTGGTCGCGCTGCGCTCGGTGTTCCCCTGCGACCCGCGCCCGGAGCGGATGCGGGCCGCCGTCCCGCCCGGCGCCGGACGGCTCGCCGGCGACTGCGCGAACCTGGCCGACGTCCTGCGCCGCACCCGTCACGAATGCGGCACCCGCCACGCCCTCCTGACCGAGGCGGCGCGCACCGGCTGCGCGGGACCGGTGGCCGGGCTGACCGTACGGGACCTGCCGGACGGCTCCGTCGCCGCGCTGCTGGACCGGGGACCCGGCCGGCCCGGTACCGGCCTCGACCGCCTCGGCTCGGGCGAACTGCGCTTCCTCGCCCTGGCGCTCGTCCTGCTGACCGGACCCGGGGTGCTGGCCATGGACCCGGCCGCCGAACTGCTCTCCGCGCGGCAGGCCCTGACCGTGCTCGCCGACGACCTCGACCGCGGGATGGACCGGCGGCAGGAAGCCGAACTGCTGCGACTCGCCCAGCTCTGCTGCGCGCGCGGCCAGGTCAGGTTGGTGGGCTCCGTCGGAGAGGGGTGTGCGGGAACCGCGCGCGGACTCCCCGGCGTCTCGGTGGTAGACCTGGTCCCATGAGCGACACACAACCCCGGGAAGAGCGCCTGTACCTGCTCCAGCGAAGGCTCGCCGAGTTCGCGGCGGCCCGCGACTGGGCCCCCTACCACACACCCAAGAACCTGGCCGTGGCCCTCAGTGTGGAGGCGTCCGAACTGGTCGAGATCTTCCAGTGGTTGACGCCCGAGCAGTCGGCGCGGGTCATGGAGAAGCCGGAAAGCGCGCACCGTGTGGCCGACGAGGTGGCCGACGTGCTCGCGTATCTGCTGCAATTCTGTGAGGCCCTCGGGGTGGATGTGCTGGACGCGCTCGCGGCGAAGATCGAGAGGAACGAGCTCCGTTTCCCGGCACCGGGCGGTTCGAGCCAGAATCGTCACTCTTCGGAGTGATGGCGTCGTCCACAACCATGTTTGTGTCCATAGATTTCCGAATACCCCTGGCTTTACTGGCTCGTTGCCTTCACTCTGGGTAGTGGAGAACGGTGGGATGTCGTGCGGACGGGGGACGGCATATGGATGCGGTACGGCTCATCGCGGCCGGCCGGCACGCGCTGGCACAGAGTGGGGCTGCGTGGGACATCGTGGGCGAGGCCTGGCAGGCCCAGGCGCTCGCCCAGGGGATAGGGAGCTGGCTGGCGGTCACCGGGCCGCCGGAACTCAGAGCGGAGTCACGGGGACTGGGAGAAGCGGGTGGCAGAGGCTGCGGAGTGCTCGACCGCGCGGCACTGCGGGGCGAGGGCAGCGCGCCCGAGCCGCCGCCGAGAGCGGCGCAACTGGCCGGGGTGGCGGATGTCCGGCAGGCGCTGCTGGGGCTCCAGGCGCTGCTCGGCGAGGTCGGCATAGCACTGGTCGGGGTGGCCTGCGGAACGGACGACGAGGGCCTGTACTGGCAGTGCATCGAGTCCATCGACGCGGCCGACGAGTCCAGCGACCGGGTGCGGGCGATACTGCGCAAGATGTCCGTCCGGGAGCGGGGTTCCGCGTCGGGAGTGTCCTGAGCGACGAGGTTCCGGCGGCGGTGAGGCGGCGGTGAACCGCGGGGTGTCGGCGGGGTGCCCGGGCCGGACTTCCAGCCGGGGTGCCGGGGCGGGGTGCCGGGCCGGACTTCCGACGCGGGCCCCCCGGGCGGGACTTCCGGGGCGGGCACCCGGGCGGGACTTCCCGAGTGGGCTGATCGGCGCGCGGGGCCGGCGGTTCGGCTCCGTCCGGGCGGCGATCCCGGTCCGGGCCGGTCGCCGGCGGGGTAGGGGTGGACCGTCCGGTTGACGGAGATTCACCCGGGCGGGGCTGGAGGGGCAGGATAGGAGCATGGACCTCCGCATTTTCACCGAGCCCCAGCAGGGTGCGAGCTACGACACCCTGCTGACCGTCGCCAAGGCCACCGAGGACCTCGGCTTCGACGCGTTCTTCCGCTCCGACCACTATCTGCGGATGGGGTCGGCCGACGGCCTGCCCGGTCCCACCGACGCCTGGATCACCCTCGCGGGCCTGGCCCGCGAGACCAGCCGGATCCGGCTGGGCACCTTGATGACTGCCGGTACCTTCCGGTTGCCCGGTGTCCTCGCCATCCAGGTGGCCCAGGTCGACCAGATGTCCGGCGGCCGTGTCGAACTCGGCTTGGGGGCGGGCTGGTTCGAGGACGAGCACAAGGCGTACGGGATCCCCTTCCCGGCGGAGCGGATGGCCCGACTCGAAGAGCAGCTGGCCATCGTCACCGGACTGTGGGCCACCGCGCCCGGGGCCACCTTCGACTACCGGGGCACCCACTACCAGGTGGAGAACTCCCCGGCGCTGCCCAAGCCGGCCCAGGCCAAGGTGCCCGTCCTCATCGGCGGTCACGGAGCGAAGCGCACGCCCCGTCTCGCGGCCCGGTACGCCGACGAGTTCAACATGCCGTTCGCGTCGATCGCCGACAGCGAGCGGCAGTTCGGTCGGGTCCGGGCCGCCGCCGAGGAGGCGGGCCGCAAGCCCGGAGAGCTCGTCTACTCCAACGCGCTCGTGGTCTGTGTGGGCAGGGACGACGCCGAGGTGGCCCGCCGGGCCGCGGCGATCGGCCGCGAGGTGGACGAGCTCAAGGCCAACGGCCTGGCCGGTTCACCGGCCGAGGTCGTCGAGAAGATCGGCGCGTACGGGGCCATCGGCGCCTCCCGGATCTACCTCCAACTCCTCGACCTCGACGACCTGGACCACCTGGAGCTGATCTCCGCCCAGGTGCTGTCCCAGCTCGGCTGAGAGAGGCGGATCCGATGCCCCGTGCCCGCGAGGTGCTCGCCGAAGCCCTGGCGGGCGCCACCGTGCTCTTGGACGGCGGGCTGAGCAACCAGCTCGCCGCCGAGGGCTGCGACCTGTCCGGCGGCCTCTGGACGGGCCGGGTGCTCGCCGAGCGGCCGGACCTGATCGAGGCCGCCCACACGGCCTACGCGCGGGCCGGCGCCCAGGTGCTGATCACCGCGAGCTACCAGGTCGGGTACGAGGCCTTCGCCGCCCGGGGGTACGGGCGGGACCGGACCACGGCCCTGCTGGGGCGCAGCGTGCGGCTGGCCGCGACCGCCGCCGAAGCCGCCGAGCGGGACGTCTGGGTGGCCGCGAGCGTCGGCCCGTACGGGGCGGTGCTCGCGGACGGTTCCGAGTACCGCGGCCGCTACGGCCTCGGGGTGCGCGAGCTGGTCGACTTCCACCGGCCCCGCATCGAGGCGCTGTGGGCGGCCGGACCGGACGTGCTGGCCCTGGAGACCGTCCCGGACGCCGTCGAGGCCGAGGCGCTGCTCACGGTCGTGGCGGAGACGGGCGCCGCCGCCTGGTTGAGCTACACGCCGGCCGGCGGCCGGACCCGGGCCGGGCAGCCGCTCGCCGAGGCCTTCGCCCTGGCCGCCGGGGTGCCCGGGATCATCGCGGTCGGGGTCAACTGCTGCGACCCGCGGGACGTGCTGCCGTCCCTGCGGGTCGCGGCCGAGGCCACCGGGAAACCACTCGTGGCCTACCCGAACGACGGCTCCGTGTGGCAGGCCGACACCGACACCTGGCAGACCCCGGCCGCGCCGCCCCCCTGGCCCGTGGCGGACTGGCGCGCCGCCGGCGCCCGACTCGTCGGAGGCTGCTGCCGCATCGGCCCGGCCGAGATCGCGGCCCTGGCCGGGCGACTGCGGCTGGGGTAGGACACCACAGGCTAGGAAGGCGCCCCCGCCCGGAGGGCTACTCGCAGGCGATGCCGTCGCCGTCCCGGTCGAGGTGACGGCCGTAGCCGGGGTCGCCTCGCCGGATGGGGGCGGCGCCGGCGGCCCGCACGGCGGCGCAGTTCCGGTAGGAGACGTCTCCTCCGCCGGTCGAGGAGCCGCCATCAGTCGAGGAGCCGCCGGTCGAGGAGCCGCCGGTCGTGGTCGACGATCCGCCGCTGGTCGAGGACGAGCCGCCGCCCGTGCCGGAGGAGCCGCCACCGGTCGTCGAGGAGCCCGAACTCGACGCGGAACCCCCGCCGTTCGAGTCGTCGGCGGGCTCGGTGGGGGTCGGCTTCGGCTTCGGCTTCGGGTGGAGCACGGCGCCGACCGACGCCGGGCAGGCGGTGCCCGGTGCGACGAGGTGGACGTCCGTGCCTGCGGTGTCCGCGGCGAGTCGTGTGCCCGCGCCCAGGCCCTGGAAGCAGACGAGCCAAGTGGTGTGGTCCGCGGGGAGGGGGACGTCCGCGTACGCGCTACGAGCGGTCAACTCGCCCTTGATCAGGGCCTCGACCGCCTTCTCCGCCGCACCGAACGGCTTGCCGACGACCGCCGGCATCACGGGCTCGGCGCTCGGGGTGGGCGTGGGGCTCGGGCTCGCCGAGGGGGTGGCGGCGGGGGAGGTCGTGGCGACCGCGGCGGCCTTCGGCTTCGCGTCGTCGACGGGCTCCTTCGGCGGGTCCGACAGCATCACGATCAGGAACCACACACCGGACAGGACGGTGGCGACGATCTTCTGTGTCCGGTTCCAGCGGCTCGTCCAGGCGAGGACGATGCCCGCCGGGGGCAGCAGGACCAGGGCGCCGATGATCAGCGCGGGGTGCTGCCACCACCGTCTGACGGGGTGGACGGGCGCGTAGGCGTGGGGTGGCGGGTACATGGTTCTCCCGGAAGGCACGAGATGGAATGTCGTTCAAAGAAGCGACAATGCCAAACCAGGCCGCCCGGTGTACGGGGAATGGGACGGAAGGCGGATCGAGCAGGGGGAGGGACGCTTCCCCCGACCGGAATTCCGTTGTCCGGGAAGCCGCGATCCACACATACTCGACCGCATGTTCCTGACGATCTCCACGACCGGCACCGCCGCACGTCCCGCCACCGACCTGGGCTTTCTGCTGCACAAGCATCCCGGGAAGGCGCAGGCGTTCTCCACCTCCCACGGCACCGCGCACGTCTTCTACCCCGTGGCGTCGGACGAGGAGTGCACCGCGGCGCTGCTGCTGGAAGTGGACCCCGTCGCGCTCGTGCGCCGCGGGCAGGGCAAGGGGCGGGGCGGAGCACCGGACGCGGCCCTCGCGCAGTACGTCAACGACCGTCCGTACGCCGCGTCCTCGCTGCTGGCCGTCGCGCTCAGCGGGGTCTTCCGCAGTGCCCTCAAGGGCCAGTGCCTCGCCCGCCCTGAGCTGCCGGAACAGACCCGGCCGCTGCGGATCGAGATCCCGGCGCTGCCCGCCCGCGGCGGGGAGGAGCTGGTACGCCGGCTGTTCGGCCCGTTGGGCTGGGAGTCCGTCGGCGTGACGCGCGTACCCCTCGACGAACGGTTCCCCGAGTGGGGCGACTCCCGGTACGTACGCCTCGTGCTGGAGGGCGAGTTGCGCCTCGCCGACGCGCTCCGTCAGCTGTACGTCCTGCTGCCCGTGCTCGACGACGCCAAGCACTACTGGGTGGCGCCCGACGAGGTGGACAAGCTGCTGCGCGCCGGTGACGGCTGGCTCGCCGGGCACCCCGAGAACGGCCTCATCACCGCCCGCTACCTCGCCCGCCACAAGAGGCTCACCCAGGACGCCCTGGAACGCCTGGAGCTGGTCCGCCTCGCCGAGGTGGACGGCAGCGAGGTCGAGGAGATCGACAACGCCGTGGACGAGACGAAGGACACCGAGGAGCGTCCGGTGCCGCTCGCGGTGCGACGCCGCGAGGCGATCCTCGACGCGCTGCGCACCGCCGGCGCGGCCCGCGTCCTCGACCTGGGCTGCGGCCAGGGGCAGTTGCTGCAGGCCCTGCTCAAGGACGTGTCCTTCACGGAGGTCGTCGGCGTGGACGTGTCCATGCGGGCGCTCGGCACCGCCGTCAAGCGGCTGCGACCGGAGCGGATGGGGGAGCGGCAGAGTTCCCGACTCACCCTCCTCCAGGGCTCCCTGGCGTACACCGACAAGCGGCTGGCGGGCTATGACGCGGCCGTCCTCAGCGAGGTCATCGAGCACGTGGACCTGCCCCGGCTGCCCGCGCTGGAGTACACCGTCTTCGGCGCGGCCCGCCCGCGCACGGTCCTGGTGACCACCCCGAACGTCGAGTACAACGTCCGCTGGGAGTCCCTGCCCGCCGGGCACGTCCGGCACGGCGACCACCGCTTCGAATGGACCCGGGAGGAGTTCCGCGCCTGGGCGGACCGGGTCGCCGGGCGGCACGGCTACTCCGTCACCCACGCGCCCGTCGGGGACGAGGACCCGCAGGTCGGGCCGCCGACCCAGATGGCCGTCTTCACCCGCGAGGACGGCGCCGCGGCCGAGGCGACCCACGCCGGCAGGAACACCCACACCGACATCGACACCCACACCCACACCCACACCCACATCGACACCCACACCCACATCGACACCCACACCCACACAGACACCCCGAAGGAGGGCGAGGCAGCATGACCACCGAAGACGGCACCACCGCCACCGAAGACGGCGCCACCACCACCGACCGGGGGCGCGTGCTCCCCGTCACCGATCTGTCCCTCGTCGTGCTCATCGGCGCCACCGGATCGGGCAAGTCCACCTTCGCCCGCAGGCACTTCAAGCCGACCGAGGTCATCTCCTCCGACTTCTGCCGCGGTCTGGTGGCCGACGACGAGAACGACCAGAGCGCGAGCAAGGACGCCTTCGACGTCCTGCACCACATCGCCGGCAAGCGGCTCGCCGCGGGTCGCCTCACCGTGGTCGACGCGACGAGCGTGCAGCAGGAGTCCCGCCGGCAGCTGGTCCGGCTGGCCCGCGAGCACGACGTCCTGCCCATCGCCATCGTCCTCGACCTGCCCGAGGAGGTCTGCGCGGAACGCAACGCCACCCGCCCCGACCGGGCCGGGATGCCGCGCCAGGTCATCCAGCGGCACCGGCGCGAACTGCGCCGCTCGCTGCGCGGACTGGAGCGCGAGGGGTTCCGCAAGGTCCACGTCCTGCGCAGCGTCGAGGAGGTCGAGACGGCCGAGGTGGTGTTGGAGAAGCGCTACAACGACCTCACCCACCTCACCGGCCCCTTCGACATCATCGGCGACGTCCACGGGTGCGCGTCCGAGCTGGAGACCCTGCTCACCACACTCGGCTACGAGGACGGCGTCCACCCCGAGGGCCGCACCGCCGTCTTCGTCGGCGACCTCGTCGACCGGGGCCCGGACAGCCCCGGGGTCCTGCGCCGCGTCATGGGCATGGTCGGCTCGGGCAACGCCCTGTGCGTACCGGGGAACCACGAGAACAAGCTGGGCCGCCACCTCAAGGGATCCGACGTCCGCCGGACCCACGGCCTGGCCGAGACCATCGAGCAGCTCGCCCGCGAGCCGGAGGAGTTCGTCCGGGAGGTCCGCACGTTCATCGCCGGTCTCGTCAGCCACTACGTGCTCGACGGCGGCCGGCTGGTGGTCTGCCACGCCGGGCTGCCGGAGAAGTACCACGGCCGCACCTCCGGCCGGGTCCGTTCGCACGCCCTGTACGGCGAGACCACCGGCGAGACCGACGAGTTCGGCCTGCCCGTGCGCTACCCGTGGGCGGAGGACTACCGGGGCAAGGCCGTCGTGGTCTACGGCCACACCCCGGTCCCGAGCACGGCCTGGATCAACAACACCATCTGTCTCGACACCGGCGCGGTCTTCGGCGGGAAGATGACCGCCCTGCGCTGGCCCGAGCGCGAACTCGTCGACGTACCGGCCGAGAAGGTCTGGTACGAGCCGGTCAAGCCGCTCGCCGCCGAGACCCCGGGCGGACACGACGGACGACCGCTGGACCTGAACGACGTCATCGGCCGCCGGATCGTCGAGACCCGGCACCTGGGCAACGTCAACGTGCGCGAGGAGAACGCGGCGGCGGCCCTGGAGGTCATGAGCCGCTTCGCGGTGGACCCGCGGCTGCTCCCGTACCTGCCGCCCACGATGGCGCCCACGGCCACCTCGCGGCAGGAGGGCTACCTGGAACACCCCGCCGAGGCCTTCGAGCAGTACCGGAAGGACGGCGTCGAGCGGGTGGTGTGCGAGGAGAAGCACATGGGCTCCCGCGCCACCGTCCTGGTGTGCCGGGACGCCGAGGCCGCCCGCGAGCGGTTCGGCGTGGACGGCCCCACGGGCTCCGTCCACACCCGCACCGGGCGCCCCTTCTTCCACGACCCCGAGGTCACCGAGGAGGTGCTCACCCGGATCCGCCGGGCGATCACCGACGCCGGGACGTGGGAGGAGCTCGACACGGACTGGCTGCTCCTCGACGGGGAACTGCTGCCCTGGTCGCTGAAGTCCACCGGCCTGCTGCGCAACCAGTACGCCGCCGTGGGCGCCGCCTCCCGCGCCGTGTTCCCCGACGCCCTCGCCGCCCTGGAGGCGGCCGGGGCCCGGGGCGTGGACACCGCCGCGTTGACCGCCCGCCAGCGCGAACGTGCCGGCGACGCGGCCCTGTTCACCGACGCGTACCGGCGCTACTGCTGGAGCACCGACGGGCTGGACGGCGTACGGTTCGCGCCGTTCCAGGTCCTGGCGGCCGCCGGGCGCTCGCTGGCCGCCGTGCCGCACGACGAGCAGCTGGCCCTCCTGGACCGGCTCGTCGCCGCCGACGAGGCCGCCGGCACCGGGCTGTTGCGCCGCACGGGCCGGATCGTGGTCGACACCGGCGACGAGGCCTCCGTGCGGGCGGGCACCGACTGGTGGCTGGACCTCACCGCCGCCGGCGGCGAGGGGATGGTCGTCAAACCGCTCGTGGCGTACGCCAGGGACGTCAAGGGGCGCCTGGTCCAGCCGGGGGTGAAGGTGCGCGGGCGCGAGTACCTGCGGATCATCTACGGTCCGGAGTACACGCGCCCGGACAACCTGGAGCGGCTGCGCGGGCGGTTCCTCGGCCACAAGCGTTCGCTCGCCCTGCGCGAGTACGCCCTGGGGTTGGAGGCGTTGGACCGGCTGGCGGCCGGGGAGCCGCTGTGGCGGGTGCACGAGGCGGTGTTCGCCGTCCTGGCGTTGGAGTCGGAGCCGGTCGACCCGCGGCTGTGACCCCGCGCGGGCCGGGCCGCCCGTACGGCGCGTAAAGCAAGGGCCCCCGTACGGCCTCGAATTAGGTCGTATGGGGGAACTTTCGCGGAGAACTCCGGGAAAACCACCGGCGGGATCGTTCATCCAGGGCAGCGGAACGTCCGCGACCCCGAAAGGACGGAACCCCACCTATGAAGATGACCGCGCGCGGAAGCATTGCGGCGCTCATGACCTGTATGGCGGCGGCCGGCGCGACCACCCCGGCCCTGGCCGACGCGGTACCCGTCGCCGTCCCGCTTGAGGCCGTCGAGACCACGCTGGGCGTGGACACCCCGCGTGTGGCCACCGGCGTTCCGGTGCCGGTCGTCGGCGCCCCCGAGGCCCCGCGCCACCACACGGGAGACCTGCTTCCGACCCCACTGCTCCCGGTGGTCCCGATCGGCACCGACCTCGGTCACACCCTCGTGACCTCCCCGGTGCCGAACCTGGCGGGCAGCCCCGAGACGGACGGCGAGGGTTCGGTGGAGGCCCCCTCGACGACCCTGCACGCCAAGAGCCCCGGCGCGGTGATCGGCGCCCCGCTGAGCATGCCGGACGGGAGCAACTACGGGCTCCCGCGCCTCACCACCCCGAAGCTGGGTCTGACCGCCCCCGAGCTCACCGGTGCCCCGGCGGCGCTTCTCGGCCTGCGCTGAGGGCTTCTCGGCCTGCGCCGAGGCCGTTGAGCCGACGCCAGGTCAAAAAGCCGCCCGGTCTGGGAATGTGTACGGCATGGGATTCCATGTCGACTCCGAGACCGGGCGGCTTCGCCGCGTCATCCTCCACCGGCCCGACCTGGAGCTGAAGAGGCTCACACCAAGCAACAAGGACGCCCTGCTCTTCGACGATGTCCTGTGGGTGCGGCGCGCCCGCCAGGAACACGACGGCTTCGCGGACGTGTTGCGCGACCGGGGCGTCGCGGTGCACCTCTTCGGTGATCTGCTCCGGGAGGCCCTCGACATCCCGGAGGCGAGACACCTCGTCCTCGACCGGGTCTTCGACGAGAAGGAGTACGGGCCGCTGGCCACCGACCACCTGCGGTCGGTCTTCGACGGGCTGTCCGCGCACGCGCTCGCGGAGGCGCTGGTCGGCGGGATGACCAAGCGGGAGTTCCTGGACGCGCACGCCGAGCCGGTGTCGGTCCGGTTCCACGCGATGGAGTTGGACGACTTCCTGTTGGGGCCGCTGCCCAACCACCTGTTCACCCGCGACACCTCCGCCTGGATCTACGACGGGGTGTCCATCAACGCCATGCGCTGGCCGGCCCGGCAGCGCGAGACCGTCCACTTCGAGGCGATCTACAAACACCACCCCCTCTTCACCTCCTCCGGCGCCTTCCACTACTGGTCGCAGGGGCAGGCCGACTACCCGTCGACGATCGAGGGCGGCGACGTCCTGGTCATCGGCAACGGCGCCGTGCTGATCGGGATGAGCGAGCGCACCACCCCGCAGGCCGTGGAGATGCTGGCCCGCGGACTGTTCGCCGCCGGGTCGGCGACCACCATCGTGGCGCTGGACATGCCCAAGCGGCGGGCCTTCATGCACCTGGACACGGTGATGACGATGGTGGCCGCAGATACGTTCACTCAGTACGCGGGACTGGGCATGCTGCGCTCCTACACGATCGAGCCGGGAGCCGAGGCGAGCGAACTCAAGGTGACCGACCACCCGCCGGAGCACATGCACCGGGCCATCGCCGCCGCGCTCGGACTGGACTCGATCAAGGTGCTGACCGCCACCCAGGACGTGCACTCGGCGGAGCGGGAACAGTGGGACGACGGCTGCAACGTGCTGGCGGTGGAGCCGGGGGTGGTGATCGCGTACGAGCGCAACGTCACCACCAACACCCATCTGCGGCGGGAGGGCATCGAGGTGATCGAGATCCCGGGCAGTGAACTCGGGCGGGGGCGGGGTGGGCCGCGCTGCATGAGCTGCCCGGTGGAGCGGGACCCGGTCTGACGTCGGCCGGAGGGTGGCGGGGGCGGTGACCTGCCCGAGGGTGGTCTGTATATCAATGCGGAGCATCGTATAGACTTCCAGCATCCCCTGTCAGTGTCACCCTGGAGTGTCCCCATGGCCACCGATCTCGTCGGCCGCAGTTTCCTCAAGGAGCTCGACTTCACCGCCGCCGAGTTCCGCGGCCTGATCGAACTCGCCGCCGCCCTCAAGGCCGCCAAGCGGGCCGGGACCGAGCGGCGCCTGCTCCAGGGGCGCAACATCGCGCTGATCTTCGAGAAGACCTCCACCCGCACCCGCTGTGCCTTCGAGGTCGCCGCCGCCGACCAGGGCGCCCACACCACCTACCTCGACCCCACCGGATCCCAGATGGGACACAAGGAGTCCGTCAAGGACACCGCCCGGGTGCTCGGCCGGATGTTCGACGGCATCGAGTACCGGGGCGACAGCCAGGAGATCGTCGAGGAACTCGCCGCGTACTCCGGGGTGCCCGTCTTCAACGGCCTCACCGACGACTGGCACCCCACCCAGATGCTGGCCGACGTGCTCACCATGACCGAGCACTGCGCCAAGCCGCCGGAGCGGATCACCTTCGCCTACCTCGGCGACGCCCGCTTCAACATGGGCAACTCCTACCTGGTGACCGGCGCGCTGCTGGGCATGGACGTGCGGATCGTCGCGCCCCGCGCCTACTGGCCCGCCGAGTCGGTGGTGGCCGCGGCCCGCGACCTCGCGGCGCGCAGCGGTGCGCGGATCACCCTCACCGAGGAGATCGCCGAGGGCGTGGCGCAGGCCGACTTCGTCGTGACCGACGTCTGGGTGTCCATGGGCGAACCCAAGGAGGTCTGGGACGAGCGGATCGCGGCCCTGTCCCCGTACGCCGTGACCATGGACGTGCTCCGGGCCACCGGGAACCCGGACGTGCGGTTCCTGCACTGCCTGCCGGCCTTCCACGACCTCGGGACGGCGGTGGCGCGGGAGATCCACGAGCGGCACGGGCTGGAGTCCCTGGAGGTGACGGACGAGGTGTTCGAGTCCGAGCACTCGCTGGTCTTCGACGAGGCCGAGAACCGCCTGCACACCATCAAGGCCGTGCTGGTCGCGACGCTGGCCGAGCCCGGAGCGGATCTCCCCGCATAGTCATGCGGGTCGCGGGTCGCGGGTCGCGGGTCGCGGGGTCGCCGGGTCGCCGGGCGCGCGGCTCCGGTCGTGTGCCTCCCGGGTGGCCGCGCCGCCTCGTCACGCGTGCCGACGTGCGGGCAGCGTGAACCACACCGCCTTGCCGTGCTCGGTGGGCCGGTGGCCGCAGGCGGAACTCAGCGTGCGGATCAACAGCAGGCCCCGGCCGTGCTCCTGCCAGGGGTCGGGGTGCGCGTCGTCCCGGCGCGTCGCGAGATCGCCGGGCGGCCGGGGGTCGCCGTCGTGCACCTCGACCTGGCAACCGTTCGCCAGCAGTTCCACGACCAGTTCGATCGGGGCCCGGCCCGCGGTGTGCTCGACGGCGTTGGCGACCAGCTCGGCGGTCAGCAGTTCCGCGGTGTCGCTGTCCGCGGACGGTTCGATGTCGGCGAGGGCGGTACGGACCAGGGCGCGCGCGATGGGTACGGCGGCGGTCGTGTGCGGCAGGGCGATCCGCCAGGCGGATGGGTCGGGCAAGGCGGGGCTGTCCTTATCCATGGGGAGGCGGGCAGGGGTCGGGTAACTCCCGGTTTCAACGATACGAACCCGAAGTGTGGCCCCGTAGGGCACCCCGTCCGAAACGTGCGGGGCCGGCGCCACGGGTGGCGGGGACCTTCGGCGCGGGGCGTGGACACGCCCTCCGGTAGGTGTCGCGTTTCTGTGACGGGAGTCACGAGGCGGTGATACCGTCGGTTGGGTGAGCCCCTTCCTCGGTTCCACCTCAGCGACCGAACGGTGGCGCCACCTCCGGGTGACCCGGCAGGACGGCGTGGCCACCGTCACCCTCGACCGACCGGACAAGCTGAACGCGCTCACCTTCGGCGCCTACGCCGACCTGCGCGATCTGCTCGCCGAACTGTCCCGTGAGCGCTCCGTGCGCGCCCTCGTGCTGGGCGGCGAGGGGCGCGGCTTCTGCTCCGGCGGAGACGTGGACGAGATCATCGGCGCCACCCTCGCCATGGACACCGCCCAGCTCCTCGACTTCAACCGGATGACCGGCCAGGTCGTCCGGGCCCTGCGCGAATGCCCGTTCCCGGTGATCGCCGCCGTCCACGGGGTGGCCGCCGGGGCCGGCGCCGTCCTCGCGCTCGCCTCCGACTTCCGCATCGCCGACCCCACCGCCCGCTTCGCCTTCCTCTTCACCCGCGTCGGCCTCTCCGGCGGCGACATGGGCGCCGCCTACCTGCTGCCCCGGGTCGTCGGCCTCGGCCACGCCACCCGGCTGCTGATGCTCGGAGAACCCGTACGGGCCCCCGAGGCCGAGCGGATCGGCCTGCTCAGCGAGCTGACCGAGGAGGGCAAGGCCCACACCCGGGCCGCCGAACTCGCCGCCCACCTGGCCGCCGGCCCGGCCCTCGCCTACGCCCAGACCAAGGCGCTGCTGACCGCCGAACTCGACATGCCGCTGGCCGCCTCCGTCGAGTTGGACGCCAACACCCAGGCACTGCTGATGAACGGCGACGACTACGCGGAGTTCCACGCCGCCTTCACCGGCAAGCGCCCGCCGCAGTGGAAGGGCAGGTAACCCCCATGGCCGTCGAGAAGACCCTGCGGGTCGCCGTCGTGGGCGGCGGGCCGGGCGGACTGTACGCGGCGGCGCTGCTGGCCCGACAGGGTCACGCCGTGGACCTCTGGGAGCGCAACGCCCCGGACGACACCTTCGGCTTCGGGGTGGTGCTCTCCGACGAGACCCTGGGCGGCATCGAACGGGCCGACGCGGTCGTCCACGCCGCCCTCGGCGCGGAGTTCGTCCGCTGGGACGACGTGGACGTCGTCCACCGCGGGCGCCTGTTGACCTCGGGCGGCCACGGCTTCGCCGCCCTCGGCCGGCGCCGACTGCTGGAGATCCTGCACGAGCGCTGCGCCGGCCTCGGGGTCCGACTCCGCTTCCGGGCCGAGGCACCGGACGCCCGGGAACTCGCGACCTCCCACGACCTGGTGGTCGCGGCCGACGGGGTGCACAGCGCCACCCGGGAGAGCGGCGCCGCGCACTACGGTCCGAGCGTCACGCCCGGCCGCTGCCGGTACGTCTGGCTGGCCGCCGACTTCGCCTTCGAGTCCTTCCGCTTCGAGATCGCGGAGACCGAACACGGGGTCATGCAACTGCACGCCTACCCCTACGCGGCCGACGCCTCCACCGTGATCGTCGAGATGCGCGAGGAGGTGTGGCGGGCGGCGGGCCTCGACCTCTGCGACGAGGACGAGTCGGCGGCCCGCTGCGCCAAGATCTTCAGCGAGGCCCTGCGCGGCCGACCCCTGCGCGGGAACCGCTCGACCTGGACCCGCTTCCACACCGTCGTCAACGCGCGCTGGTCGCAGGGCAACGTGGCCCTCCTCGGCGACGCGGCGCACACCGCGCACTTCTCCATCGGATCCGGTACCAAACTCGCCGTCGAGGACGCGCTCGCCCTCGCCGAGGCCGTGGCGGCCGAACCGGACGTACCGGCCGCGCTGGCGGCGTACGAGGCGGCCCGGCGGCCCGCGGTCGCCAGCACCCAACGGGCCGCGGCCGCCAGCATGCGGTGGTTCGAGGAGATCGCCGGGTACGTCGACCAGCCCGCCCGGCAGTTCGCCTTCAACCTGCTCACCCGCAGCCGGCGGGTGACCCACGACAACCTGCGGCTGCGCGACGCGCGGTTCACCGGCGCCGTGGAACGGGACTTCGGCTGCCCGGACGCGCACACCCCGCCGATGTTCACCCCGTTCACCCTGCGCGGACTCACCCTGCGCAACCGGGTCGTGGTCTCGCCGATGGACATGTACTCGGCGCCCGACGGGACCGGCGTGCCCGGCGACTTCCACCTGGTGCACCTCGGCTCCCGCGCCCTGGGCGGCGCCGGGCTGGTCATGACCGAGATGGTGTGCGTGAACGCCGAGGGCCGCATCACCCCCGGCTGCACCGGCCTGTACACCGCCGAACAGGCGGCCGGCTGGCGGCGGATCACGGACTTCGTGCACACCTCCGCGCCCGGCGTCGCCCTCGGCGTCCAACTCGGCCACTCCGGCCGCAAGGGATCGACGCGCCTGATGTGGGAGGGCATGGACGACCCCCTCCCCGCGGGCAACTGGCCCCTGGTCGCGGCCTCCGCCCTGCCCTACCGGCCGGGGATCTCCGCGGTACCCCGCGCCCTGGAGGCCGCGGACCTGCCGGCCATCCGCTCCGACTTCGCCGCCGCCGCCGTCCGGGCCGCCGACTGCGGCTTCGACCTGCTGGAACTGCACTGCGCGCACGGCTACCTGCTCTCCGGGTTCCTCTCCCCGCTCACCAATCGCCGCACCGACGCCTACGGCGGGTCGCCGGAGAACCGGCTCCGCTTCCCGCTGGAGGTCTTCGACGCGGTCCGCGCGGTCTGGCCCGAGGACCGCCCCATGACGGTCCGGCTCTCGGCCACCGACTGGGCCCCCGGAGGCACCACCCCCGAGGACGCCGAACGGATCGCCGCCGCCTTCGTCGCCCGCGGGGCGGACGCCATCGACGTCTCGACCGGCCAGGTCGTGGCGGACGAGGCGCCGGAGTACGGGCGCTCCTACCAGACCCCCTACGCCGACCGGATCCGCAACGCCCTCGGCGTCCCCGTCATCGCCGTCGGTGCGATCTCCTCCTGGGACGACGTCAACTCGCTGCTCCTCGCGGGCCGCGCCGACCTCTGCGCCGTCGGCCGCCCCCACCTGTACGACCCGCACTGGACCCTGCACGCGGCCGCCGACCAGGCGTACCAAGGTCCGGCCGCGCCCTGGCCGGCCCCCTACCGCGCCGGCAGCCGCACACCCCCGACGGGCCGGGGCTGACCGGGGCGCCTACGCCTCCACGAAGCCCGCGCCGACGTCCCGCAGCCGGGCGTGCAGCTCGGCGAAGACCGCCGCCGCCCGGTCTCCGGGCCAGTCCGCCGGGAGCAGCTCGCGGGGCAGCCCCGGGTCGGCGTACGGGAGCCGCCGCCAGGTGTCCAGCGCGAGCAGGTAGCCCCGGTAGGCCTGCTCGGGGGTGGGGGCCGGGCCCGACTGGAGGGCCCGCAGGACCGGCTCGTGGAGGTCCAGGAACTCCTCGTGCTGTTTGGCGAGGGCGGCCAGGTCCCACCACCGGGCCACCGCCTCGGAGGTCGGGGCGAAACCCAGGTGCGCGCCGCGGAACAGTTCCACGTACGTCGTCAGGTGCAGCCGCTCCAGCGTCCGCCCGGTTTCCCCGTGCAGGTGCGCGGGCGCGATCCACACGCCCGGCGCGACCGAACCGAAGCCCAGCCGGGCCAGCCGGGAGCGCAGCAGGTGACGCTTGTGCCGCTCCTGCTCCGGTACGGAGAACACCGCGACCAGCCACTCCTGCGACAGGCGCGGGGATCCGTAGATCCGCCGGTCGCCGTCCTCCAGGAGCAGACGGGCCTCCGGGGACAGCTCGTACCCGGCCGACCCGTCGGCGGCGCGCGCGGGCAGCAGGAAGCCGCGCCGCTTCAGCCGGGACACCGACGAGCGGACGGACGGCGCGTCCACGCCGGCCGTGCCCAACAGGCGGATCAGCGCGGACACCGGGACGGCGCCCTCGAAGGCCCGCCCGTAGGCACCGTAGAACGTGACGATCAGGGATCGCGGAGTGTGCTGCTCGACCACGGGTTCACTCTAGATCGCGCAGCCGGAACCGCTGAAGTTTCCCGGTCGCGGTCCGCGGGAGGGCTGGCAGGAAGACGAACGAGCGCGGGCACTTGTGCGGGGCCAGTTCCTCGCGCATGAACGCCCGCAGCGCGTCCTCGGTGAGCACCGCGCCGTCCCGGGGGACGGTGTACGCCACGACGATCTGCCCGCGCCGTTCGTCCGGCCGGCCGACCACGGCCGCCTCGGCCACGTCGGGGTGGCGCAGCAGGGCCTCCTCGACCTCCGGGCCGGCGATGTTGTAGCCCGAGGAGATGATCATGTCGTCGGCGCGGGCGACGTAACGGAAGTACCCCTCCGCGTCGCGCAGGTAGGTGTCGCCGGTCAGGTTCCAGCCGTCCCGTACGTAGTCCCGCTGTCGGGGGTCGGCCAGGTACCGGCAGCCCACCGGGCCGCGGACGGCCAGCAGCCCCGGCACGCCGTCCGGCACCGGCCGGCCGGTCGCGTCCACCACCCGGGCCTGCCAGCCCGGCACCACCCGGCCGGTCGCACCGGGCCGGATGTCCTCGTCCGCGGCGGAGATGAAGATGTGCAGCAGCTCCGTGGCGCCGATCCCGTTGATGATCCGCAGCCCGGTCCGCTCGTGCCAGGCCCGCCAGGTGGCGGCGGGCAGGTTCTCGCCCGCGGAGACGCAGCGGCGCAGCGCGGAGAGGTCGTACGCGCCGGTGTCGTAGGGGCCCAGGGTGTCGAGCATCGACCGGTAGGCGGTGGGTGCGGTGAACAGGACGGTGACCCGGTGCTCGGCGAGCGCGGGCAGCAGCGCGCGCGGGGCCGCCCGCTCCAGCAGCAGTGCGCAGGCCCCGGCGCGCAGCGGGAAGACCACGAGTCCGCCGAGGCCGAAGGTGAACCCGAGCGGCGGACTGCCCGCGAACACGTCGTCGGGGCGGGGGCGCAGCACATGGCGGGAGAAGGTGTCCGCCACGGCGAGCAGGTCCCGGTGGAAGTGCATGCAGCCCTTGGGACGCCCGGTGGTGCCGGAGGTGAAGGCGATCAGGGCCACGTCGTCCGCGGAGGTCTCGACGGGCTCGAAGGGCTCCGGATGCCCTTGGGCGAGCCGCAGCAGGTCGTCGGGCGCCTCGCCGCCGTACGGCGTGACGCGCAGCCCGGGCACCTCGGCCTTCACCAGGTCGTCCAGCGCGTCCACGTGGCACAGCGCGTGTCCGACCCGCGCCATCGCGCACACCGTGGCCAGTTCCTGGGACCGCTGCCCGGCCAGCACGGTCACGGCCACCGCGCCCGCCCGCATCACCGCCAGCCAGCAGGCGGCGAGCCACGGCCCGGTGGGTCCGCGCAGCAGCACCCGGTTGCCGGGCACGACACCGAGGTCGACCGTGAGGACGTGGGCGATCCGGTCGACACGCTCGCGCAGTTCCCCGTACGACCACACCGCGCCGGCGCCGTCGCGGAAGGCCGGGCGGTCGGGTCCGAACCGGTCGATGGTGGCGTCGAGCAGTTCGGCGCCGCAGTTCAGCCGGTCCGGGTAGGCCAGCTCGGGCAACTCGAAGAGCAGGTGCGGCCAGGCGTCCGCGGCCGGCAGATGGTCGCGGGCAAAGGTGTCGACGTGAGCGGAAGGCATGAGCTCCAAGGCGGGTTCGCCCCCTTGCGACGGTCCGGCCCCGGTGTGGGGGGCCGGGCCCTGCTGTATGGAACCGAATGTATGGAACCGGGGTGGAGCTGTCCGTGCGTGGGCAACACGAGCGTATCGTGATGGTGACGGCAGTCAACAGGACGCGATAGATGCGGGGACATTCGGATGACCGGATTCGCGCTCGAAGCGGAAGACGAGCAATGGTGCGGGCGGTTGCGCGCACTGTCGACCGAGCGGTTGAGGCCGCTGGCCGAGAAGGGGGAGGCGGGCCGGGTGAACCGCCCCCTGCTCGCGGCACTGGGTGAAGAGGGCCTGCTGGAGCGGGTGTTCACCTCCGGCGCCCTGCACCTGTGCCTGCTGCGGGAATCCCTCGCCTACGGCTGTACGGAGGCGGAGACGGCGCTCGCCCTCCAGGGGTTGGGCGCCCACCCGGTGCTGAGCGCCGGCAGCCCGGCCCAGCGGGAGCGCTGGCTGCCCGGCGTGCGGGAGGGCCGGCTCGTGGCGGCGTTCGCGCTGTCCGAGCCGGGCGCCGGCTCGGACGCGGCCGCGCTGACCCTGGCCGCCGAGCGGGACGGCGAGGGATGGCGGCTGCGCGGGGAGAAGCGCTGGATCTCCAACGCCCCGGAGGCGGATTTTTACACCGTCTTCGCCCGAACGGGTGAGGGCTCGGGCTCCAGGGGGATCACGGCCTTCCTGGTGCCCGCCGACCGGCCCGGCCTGACGGGCGAGGCCCTGGAGATGCTGTCCCCGCACCCGATCGGCGCGCTGGCCTTCGACGGGGTGCCGGTCGGGCCGCAGGACGTGCTGGGGGAGCCGGGGCGCGGCTTCCGGGTCGCGATGGACACCTTGAACCGGTTCCGGCCGAGCGTCGGCGCCTTCGCCGTCGGCATGGCGCGGGCGGCGCTCGACGCGACACTGGCGCACACGGCCGGTCGGGCCGCCTTCGGCGGGGTCCTCGCCGACCTCCAGGCGGTCGCGCACCGGGTGGCGGAGATGGCGACCCGCGTGGAGGCGGCCCGCCTGCTGGTCTACGCGGCCGCCGGCGCCTACGACAGCGGCTCGCCCGAGGTCCCGCGACGGGCGGCCATGGCGAAGCTGCTGGCCACCGAGACCGCCCAGTACGTGGTGGACCACGCGGTCCAACTGCACGGGGCCGTCGCCCTCCAGCGGGGGCACCTCCTGGAGCACCTGTACCGGGAGGTGCGGGCGCCGCGGATCTACGAGGGGGCCAGCGAGGTGCAGCGCACGATCATCGCGAAGGAGCTCTACCGGGAGGTGGCGGGATGAGCCTGGAACGCCACAACCCGCAGGAGCTCTCCCCGGCGACCGGGTTCTCGCACGCCGTGGCCATGACGGGCGGCCGGCTCGTCTTCCTGGCGGGCCAGACCGCGCTGGACGGTTCCGGCAAGGTCGTGGGCGAGGGCCTGCCGGAACAGTTCGAGCGGGCGCTGTCCAACCTGCTGGCGGCCCTGGCGGCGGCCGGCGGTACCCCCGGGGGGTTGGCCCGGGTCACCGTCTACGCGGTGGACGTGGCCTCGTATCGCGAACACGCCGGTGAACTGGGCCGCATCTGGCGCCGGTTGGCCGGGCGCGACTATCCGGCGATGGCCGTCGTCGGCGTGGTTCGACTCTGGGACGAGGAGGCGCTGGTCGAACTCGACGGCATCGCCGTCCTGCCGTGATTTTGACAGCGACCCAAAGCCGGGGGAGTGTGGTTAAGACCGTTTTGGCATGCTTCGCCACCAACACTCGGAGGTGCATGGACATGCGCCGTGGGTTCGTTGCGGCAGCCGTGACAGGGGCGGCCGGGCTCACGCTCGGTCTGATGCCCGTCAGCGGCGCCTTCGCGACAACAAGTCTTCCGCAGGCCGACTGGTGTTCCGACTCGCGGTACGGAGAGTGGTCCGCCTGCTGCGACCCCGCACGCGGCAACTACCGGCCGGGCTGGTGCTGGGACAACAACGGTCGCAACGAAGGCAACTGGCGCGACGCCAGTTACGACCCGAACTGGAACAACTGGAACAACTGGAACGACGGCCGGTACGACAGCCGGTACGACGACGGTTGGCGTGACGGCGGCTGGAACAACGGCGGCAACGGCGGCTGGAACGACGACTGGCACGACGGCGGCCACGGGTACGACGGCTACCAGGGCAACTGGCACGACAGCGGCTACCGGAACGACTGGAACCACTAGCCGCCGCCCGCCCCCGCCCGGTGACCGGGCCCCCCCGCTCACCCCGCCAGGAGGCGGCCCATCCACTCCTCGATGTCCGTCACGGACCTCGGCAGGGCGCCCGACATCAGTCGGGCGCCCTGCGCGGTGACCACCAGGTCGTCCTCGATGCGCACGCCGATGCCGCGAAGCTCCGCCGGCAGGGTCTCGTCGTCGGGCTGGAAGTACAGACCCGGCTCCACGGTGAGCACCTGCCCCTCCTCCAGCGTGCCGTCCAGATAGGTGTCGGCCCGCGCCTTCGCGCAGTCGTGGACGTCCAGCCCCAGCATGTGCCCGCTGCCGCACAGGGTGTAGCGCCGGTGCAGGTCGCCCGCCGCGTTCTTCAGGACGCCCCACTCGGCGAGCCCCTCCGCGATCACCCGCATCGCGGCCCGGTGGAAGTCGCGGAAGCCCGCGCCCGGGCGCAGCGCCGCCATCCCCGCGTCCTGCGCGGCCAGGACCAGTTCGTACACCTGCCGCTGCACCGGCGAGAACCGGCCCGACAGGGGCAGGGTGCGGGTGATGTCCGCCGTGTAGAGGGCGTCCGTCTCGACGCCCGCGTCCAGCAGCAGCAGTTCGTCGCGGTTCAAGCGGCCGTCGTTGCGGATCCAGTGCAGGACGCAGGCGTGGGCGCCGGACGCGGCGATCGTCTCGTAGCCGGTGCCGTTCCCCTCCGCCCGGGCGCGCAGGCCGAAGACCCCCTCGATCCAGCGCTCCCCGCGCGGATGGGCCAGCGCGCGCGGCAGCGCCCGAACGACGTCCTCGAAGCCGGCCGTGGTGTGGTCCACCGCCCGTTGCAGCTGTTCGACCTCCCAGGCGTCCTTGACCAGGCGCAACTCCGAGAGCGCGGTGGCGAGTTCGGGATCGCGGGAGGCGTCTCGGGCCGGCGGTGAGCCGAGCGTGTCCAGGTGGGCGCAGCGCAGTCCGGTCAGCCGCTCGGTCTCCGCCAGGTCCGGGCGGCGCCCCACCCAGAACTCCCCGTACCGGCGGTCCCGGTAGAACTCCTCGTTGCCGTCGGCCCGCGGCGAACGGGGCCGCAGGTACAACACGGCCTCGTGTCCGTGCGCACCGGAGGGTTCCAGCACCAGTACGTGACCCACCTGGTCCTCGCCGGTCAGGCCGGTCAGCCAGGCGTACGCGCTGTGCGGCCGGAAGCGGTGGTCGCAGTCGTTGGAACGGACCTTCAACTCGCCCGCCGGGACGATCAGTCGCTCGCCCGGGAAGCGTGCCGAGAGTCGGGCGCGGCGGGCCGGGGTGACGGCGGACGCCGGCGCGGGACCCCGGTCGGGGAGAGGGGTGGCGGTCCAGTCGGCGGCCATGAAGCGGGACAACTCCGGCGAGACGGGCAGGTCGTGGCTGCCGATGTGGAGGCCGGAGGGGGTGTCGGTCACGGGGGCTCCCTGAAGAAGAAGCGAACTGGTGGTCGCACAGGTCTTGTCAGTGCAATTTCACATTACTATGTTACAGCTCACACCGCGGCACGTTAATCCCCGTCAAACGCCGTGTGACGCAGGGCAGTCCACCGCAGGCAGTTCGCGCACCACTTCCCCCACCTCCCCTCCCCACCAGGAGTTCTCGGTGTCCCAGCACAGAGCTGTGCGTACGTCCCTCCTCTCGGCCGCCGTCGCGGTCACGCTCCTCGCCTTCGCCGGGCAGGCCGTGACCCGGGCGGCCGAGAACGGCGCGACGGTTCCCGCGACCTTCGCGGCCGGCGCCCCCGCCGCGGGCGCCCCCGGCGTCGGCGCGCCGAACCCCTTCGACGAGGTCGACCGCCTCGCCGACGCCCGGGAGCCCGTACCGGCCCCGGCCACCGCACCCGGCGGCCTCGCCGTCGACAAGGGCGCGATCCCCGGGGCCGCGCGCCCCGCCACGAAGCCCCTCGACGCGGCCTCGGCCTCGGCCGGCGAGCGCGCGGAGAAGAGCCGCACGGCGGCCGCCGCCCAGGCCGCGCCCACCACCCGGAACCAGGCCGTCGCCGTCCCCTGCACCCTCGACGGGATCACCGGCCTCTCGCCGGAACGTTTCGCCGACTTCCTCGGCGACCCGGCCGTCCTCGCCGACGGCTGTCTGCGCGGCCTCATCTGGACCTGGGACGCCCGCCTCGCGCCCGTCATGTCGGACGCCCACGTCCAGGCGGTCTCCCGCCGGATATCCGCCGCGGCCGCCGCCCACGACGGCCGCAACTCCTCACACCTGGAGGAGATGTTCACCTACCTGCACGCCGTCGCCTACCACGACTACTCCCGCGACGAGATCGACGTCACCGACGCCCCGACCGTCGACGCCATGCGCCGCGCCGTCGCGGACTTCGGCGCCGCCGCCCACACCTTCGACGCCACGCCGACCAACGCCCGCACCCTGCGCGAGGCCCTCTACGCCGCGAGCGCCCCCGGCCTGCGACAGCACCAACTCGGCCTGATCTCCAAGGTGCTCGCCACCATGGACCCGGCGCACCCCGCGACCAACCAGGACGCCTCCTGGGGCGGCGCGGCCCTCGCGGCGCTCTCCGTCAACTACCTCGGCGTCTACCCGGGCAACCAGGACGCCGCCTTCCAGGCCGCGGTCTCCGCCGACCCGGCCTACCGGGCCGTGTTCAAGGCCTTCGGCGGCTACGTCCACCTCAAGGGCGGCGGCAACGCGTGGGTGGCCCGTGACGCGCTCGGCGAGTACGGCCGCTTCGGCCAGATCGACGCCCTCAAGGGCCAGGTCGTCGCCGACCTCGGCGCCCTGCTGGAACCGGTCCGGTCCGGCTTCGGCAACGGCAGCGAGCAGTGGGCCAAGATCGTCTCCTGGCTCAACTTCTACGAGGCGTGCAAGCCGTACGGGGTGTGCAAGGAGGACATCGAGAAGCAGCTCTTCCCCTACACGTACCCCTACGACAACGGCGCCATCAAGGTCCGCACCGCCCTCGACCGGGCCACGGTCGACCAGCTCTACTACGCGAGCAAGCAGGTCAAGTCCCAGTACCACCGGGTGCTCGGCACCGAGCAGCCGCTCGCCGGCGACCCCAACACCACGCTGAACATCGTGCTGTACGCCTCCCGCGCCGACTACGAGAACTACCACCCCATCCTCACCGGCTACGGCACCAACAACGGCGGCATCTACATCGAGAACGGCGCCACCTTCTACACCTACCAGCGCCGCGTCCCCCAGGACTCCTCCCTCACGCTGGAGGAGCTGTTCCGCCACGAGTACACGCACTACCTCAACGGCCGCTACGCCGTCCCCGGCTTCTTCGGCGAGGGCCCCTGGTACGAGGGCGACCGCACGACCGCCATGGACGAGGGCACGGCCGAGTTCTTCGACGGAGCCACCCGGGACAACGGCATCGCCGTGCGCAAGTCCCTGGTCAAGAGCGTCATCGCCGACACGGCGGGCGGCGGCCCCCGGATGACCGTGGAGCAGCTGCTCAACGCCACCTACGACGGCGACGGCTTCCGCTTCTACAGCTACGCCGGCACCTTCTTCGAGTTCCTGTGGACCGAGAAGCCCATGCTGTTGCGCGAGATGTACACCCATCTGCGGGGCGACGACGTCGCCGCGTACGACGCCTGGCGCCACCGGACCGGCGCGGACACCTACCTCCAGCGCGATTACAACCGCTTCCTGGACGCGCAGATCGCCAAGGTGGACCAGCTGTACGTGCCGAACACCACCTTCACCGCCAACGACCGGCTGCGCGACTCCGCGCTCGCCTCGGTGAAGTCGACCTTCGCGACGGCCACGTACAACACCCCGGACTGCGTGGAGAACGGCGAGCCCGGCAAGCGCCGGTTCACCTGTACCGGCCGGATCACCGCGAACCTGAAGAACTGGCGCAACGACGACCAGAACTTCAAGGACATGTCCGAGACGGTGGACTACTTCCTCCTCGACCGGGCGGGCGCGGCCTCGAACAACCTGGCCGACATGAACTGCTCGTTCGGCCCGGTGGAGATCTGGACCAACAAGGTCGCGGGGACCTCCCCCTACAGCTGCGAGGGACCGCTGCGCGACTGACCGACGCCGGTGGTCGGTCCCGTCGTGAACGGGGGGCGGGACCGGCCCCGGAGTGCCTAGGCACCCTATGAAGAATGTGACATATTACTGCCGTGCCCCAGAGACACTCCCTGGACGTCGTCGTCATCGGCGCCGGCGTCGTCGGCGCCGCGTGCGCGTACCACGCCGGCCGCGCCGGACTCTCCGTGGCCGTCGTGGACCGCGGCCCCGTGGCCGGCGGCACCACCGGCGCCGGCGAGGGCAACCTGCTCGTCTCCGACAAGGAGGCCGGGCCCGAACTCGACCTGGCCCTGCTGTCGGCGAGGCTGTGGCGCGAACTCGCCGAGGTCCTCCCGCACGCCGTGGAGTACGAGGCCAAGGGCGGACTGGTCGTCGCACCGGACGACACCACCCTGAAGGCCCTGCGCGCCTTCGCCCGGGGCCAGCGCGGCGCCGGCGTCGACGCCGTCGAGGTGGGACCGGGGGAACTGCGCGACCTGGAACCCCATCTGGCCCCGGCGCAGGCGGGCGGCTTCCACTACCCGCAGGACGCCCAGGTCCACCCCGCGCAGGCGGCGGCGCGACTGCTCGCCGCCTCCGGCGCCCGGGTCCACCTCGGGGAGGAGGTCACCGGGCTCCTCACCGAGGGCGGCCGGGTGTGCGGGGTGCGCACCGGTCGCCGGGAGCTGAGGGCGTCGGCCGTCGTCAACGCCGCCGGCACCTGGGGCGGGAGGATCGCCGAACTCGCCGGGACCACCCTGCCGGTGCTGCCGCGCCGCGGCTTCGTCCTGGTGACCGAGCCGCTGCCGAGGGTGGTCCGGCACAAGGTGTACGCCGCCGACTACATCGCGGACGTGGCCAGCGGCTCCGCGGCCCTCCAGTCCTCGGCCGTCGTCGAGGGCACCCCCTCGGGGCCGGTGCTCATCGGGGCGACCCGGGAGCGGGTCGGCTTCGAACGGGGCCTGTCCACACGGGCGCTGCACCGGCTCGCCGCGCAGGCGGCCGCGCTGTTCCCGGTACTGGCCGACGTACGGGTGCTGCGGACCTACCACGGGTTCCGGCCCTACCTGCCCGACCACCTCCCGGCGATCGGCCCCGACCCCCGGGCCCCCGGGCTGCTGCACGCCTGCGGCCACGAGGGCGCCGGCATCGGCCTGGCGCCGGCCACCGGGCTGCTGATCGCCGCGGCCCTCACCGGGACCGAACCCCCGCTGGATCCGCGTCCGTTCCGCCCGGACCGGTTCGGCCCCCCGGCCACCGGCGAACCGAAGGAGACCAGGCGATGACCGGCCCCACCGACCCCGACCGCCCGCCGCGCGGCCCCCTGCGCCGGCTGCTTCGCGGCCCCGCCCGGTCGCCCCGCGACCTGGTCGGCGGCGCGCCCCGGGCCACGTACGTCCTGCGCTTCGACGGCCGCGAACTGCCCGCGAGCGCGGGCCAGAGCATCGCCGCCGCCCTCTGGGGCGCGGGCGTCCTCGCCTGGCGCACCACCCGCGAGAACGGCGCGCCGCGCGGGGTGTTCTGCGGGATCGGGAGCTGCCACGACTGCCTCGTCACCGTCAACGGGCGCCCGAACCTGCGCGCCTGCCTGACCCCGGCCCGCCCCGGGGACACCGTCACCACCCAGGAAGGGACCGGCCGTGCCGAACTCGGCGTCTGACGGCGTGCCGTGCGACCTCGCCGTCGTCGGAGCGGGCCCCGCCGGGCTCGCCGCCGCCGTCACGGCCGCCGACCTCGGGCTGAACGTCACCCTGCTGGACGCGGGGGAGCGGCCGGGCGGCCAGTACTACCGCCGCCCCGCACCCGCCCTCGGCGCGGCCCGCCCCGAGGTCCTGCACCACGACTGGGCCGCCTTCGCCACCCGCGAGGCCGCCCTGCGCGCCCACGCGTCGGCGGGCCGGATCACCCACCTCCCGCTCCACCACGTGTGGACCGTCGTCCCCGCCGGAGCCGGCCTGCTGCTGCACGCCGTCGCCGGCCCCGAGGAGGAGGCCGTCGCCGTACCCGCCCGCGCCGTGCTCCTCGCCACCGGCGCCTTCGAGCGTCAACTGCCCTTCCCCGGCTGGACACTGCCCGGGGTGATCGGGGCCGGCGGCGCGCAGGCCATGCTCAAGGGCGGGCTCGTGCTGCCGGGCCGGCGCATCGTCGTCGCCGGGAGCGGGCCGCTGCTGCTCGCCGTGGCCGGGTCCCTCGCGGCGGCCGGCGCCACCGTCGCGGCGGTGGTGGAGGCCGCCGCGTACACCGCGTACGCCGGCCGGCTCCCCGCCCTGCTGCGCAACCCCGGCAAGCTCGGCGAGGCCGCCACGTACGGCGGGGCCCTGCTGCGGCACGGGATCCGCCTGCTCACCCGGCACGCCGTCACCGAGGCGCACGGCGCCGACCGGGTCGAGGCGGTGACCGTGGCCCGACTCGACCGGCAGTGGCGGCCGGTGCCCGGCACCGGCCGCCGCGTCCCCTGCGACGCCCTCGCCGTGGGCCACGGGCTGGTGCCGCAACTGGAACTGGCCACCGGGCTGGGCTGCGCCACCCGACTCGGGGCGGACGGCGCCGTCGCCCTGGAGGTGGACGCGCGCCAGCGGACCTCCGTGCCCGGCGTCTGGTCGGCGGGGGAGACCGGAGGCATCGGCGGCGCCCGACTGGCCCTGGTGGAAGGGGAGATCGCGGCCCACACGATCGCCGGTCGGCCCGTCCCCGCCGCGCTCGGCCGACAGCGTGCGCGGCTGCGCGCGTTCGCCGAGGCGATGGGCGCGGCCCACCGTCCGGGGGCGGGGTGGACCGGATGGCTGCGGGAGGACACCGAGGTGTGCCGCTGCGAGGAGGTCCCCGTCGGCCCGATCCGCGAGGCGGTGCGCGACCTGGGCGCGCGGGACGCCCGTACCGTCAAACTGCTCACCCGGGCGGGCATGGGCTGGTGTCAGGGCCGGATGTGCGGCCCGGCCGTCGCCGCCCTCGCGGGGCGGGACCCGGACCCGGACCGCAGGCCCCTGTCCTGCCCGGTTCCGCTGCGCCGGCTCGCCGAACTGCCCGCCGAGGAAAGCTGATCGATCCCGATCCGGGATCCCGGGACCCTTGTGGGCTTCCTGCGCCCACTAGTAAAATGTCACACACCACTCTAGGGAGCTCTCATGACCCACGCGCACACCCCCGCGCCCGCCCGCACCCGCCCCTGGCACGGAATCATGGTCGCCACCGCACTGCCCCTGCGCGACGACCTGACCGTCGACCACGACGCCTACGCCGAACACGTGGCCTGGCTGATCGCCAACGGCTGCGACGGCGTCGTCCCCAACGGCTCCCTCGGGGAGTACCAGACCCTCACCGACGAGGAGCGGGCCCGGGTCGTCCGTACGGCCGTCGAGGCGGCCGGCGACGGCGAGCGGGTCATGCCCGGCGTCGCCGCCTACGGCAGCGCCGAGGCCCGCCGCTGGGCCGACCAGGCCGCCGAGGCGGGCGCGGGCTCCGTCCTGCTGCTGCCCCCCAACGCCTTCCGCGCCGACGAGCGGACCGTACGGGAGCACTACGCCCAGGTCGCCCGCGCGGGCCTGCCCGTCGTGGCCTACAACAACCCCATCGACACCAAGGTGGACCTGACCCCGGCCCTGCTGGCCCGGCTGCACGCCGACGGCAGCATCGTCGCCGTCAAGGAGTTCTCCGGCGACGTCCGCCGCGCCTACGAGATCGCGGAACTCGCCCCCGGACTCGACCTGCTCGTCGGAGCCGACGACGTGCTCCTCGAACTCGCCCTCGCCGGGGCCGTCGGCTGGATCGCCGGCTACCCCAACGCCCTGCCGCGCTCCTGCGCCACCCTCTACCGGGCCGCCGTCGCGGGTGACCTCGACACCGCGTTGCCGCTCTACAAGTCCCTGCACAGCCTGCTGCGTTGGGACTCCAAGACCGAGTTCGTCCAGGCCATCAAACTCTCCATGGACCTGGCCGGACGCCCCGGAGGCGCCACCCGCCCGCCCCGCTTCCCGCTGACCGGCGAGACCGAGGCGGCGGTCCGGGCCGCCACCGAGAAGGCCCTCGCCGAAGGCCTCAACTAGCCCCCGGAGGAGTCCACATGCGTACGCGACACATCTACCACGCGGTCGATTCGCACACCGAGGGCATGCCGACCCGGGTGATCACCGGCGGGGTCGGGGTGATCCCCGGAGCCACGATGGCGCAGAAGCGGCTGCACTTCATCGAGCACCTCGACCACGTCCGCACGCTGCTCATGTACGAGCCGCGCGGCCACTCCGCGATGAGCGGCGCGATCCTCCAGCCCCCCACCCGACCCGACGCCGACTTCGGCGTGCTCTACATCGAGGTGTCGGGCCTGCTCCCCATGTGCGGACACGGCACCATCGGGGTGGCCACGGTGCTCGTCGAAACCGGCATGGTGCCGGTCGTCGAACCGGTCACCACCGTCCGCCTCGACACCCCGGCCGGGCTGGTGAGCGTGGACGTCCTGGTCGAGGACGGCGCCGCCCTGTCCGCCACCTTCACCAACGTCCCCGCCTTCGCCGTCGGCCTCGACCGCAAGGTCGAGGTCCCCGGCTTCGGCACCGTCACCCACGACCTCGCCTACGGCGGCAACTTCTACGCCTTCGTCGAACTCGACGCCCTCGGGCTGCCCTTCGACCGCGCCCGCGGCGACGAACTGCTCGCCGCCGGGCTCGCCGTCATGGACGCCGTCAACGCCTCGGACGACCGGCCCGTCCACCCCGAGGACCCCTCCATCGCCGGCGTCAAACACGTCTACCTCGCCGCCCCCGGATCCGACGCCCGCCGCTCCCGCCACGCCATGGCCATCCACCCCGGCTGGTTCGACCGCTCGCCCTGCGGTACGGGCACCAGCGCGCGCATGGCCCAACTGCACGCCCGCGGCCTGCTGGAACAGGGCGCGGACTTCGTCAACGAGTCCTTCATCGGCACCGAGTTCACCGGCCGGCTGATCGGGGAGACCACCGTCGGCGGACTCCCGGCGGTCGTCCCCACCGTCACCGGCAGGGCGTGGATCACGGGCACCGCCCAGTACTTCCTCGACCCGTCCGACCCCTTCCCCGGAGGGTTCCTCCTGTGACCAACGCGCCCCGCCCGGTCCACGCCGTCGACTACCACACCGCCGGCGAACCCTTCCGCATCGTCTGCGACGGCCTCCCCCCGATCCCCGGGGACACCGTCGCCGAGCGCTGCGCCACCGCCATCGGGCCCGGCGGCTCCGGGACGGCCCCGCGCCGGGGCGCGCTGGACGACGTACGGCGTCTGCTGGTGCGGGAACCGCGCGGCCACGCGGGCATGTACGGCGGGTTCGTGGTGCCCCCGGACGACGACGGCGCCCACTTCGGGGTGCTGTTCTGGCACAAGGACGGCTACTCCACGGCCTGCGGGCACGGCGCCATGGCCCTCGGCGCCTGGGCCGTGGACAGCGGCCGGGTCCCCGCCCCGGACACCGGTGACGCACAGGTCCGCATCGACGTGCCCTCCGGACGGGTCGCCGTCACCGTGCACCGCGAGGCGGCCCGCACCACCGGGATCACCTTCCGCAACGTCCCGGCCCGGATCGGCGCCCGCAAGGTCCCGGTGGCCACCACCCTGGGCCCGGTCGAGGTGGACCTCGCGCACGCCGGCGCCTGCTACGCCACCGTCCGGGCGCGCGACCTCGGGCTGGACGTCTCCCGCGCGGCGCTGCCCGAACTGGTCCGCGCCGGGCGGGAGATCAGAGCCGCCCTCGCCGGCCACCCCGGTACCTGGCACCCCGACGGACCGCTGCTCTCCGGGGTGTACGGGGTGATCCTCCACGAGGAGCTGCCCGACACCCCCCGCGGGCCGCACCAGCGCAACGTCACCGTCTTCGCCGACGGGCAGGTCGACCGCTCGCCCTGCGGCTCCGGGACCTCGGCCCGGCTCGCGCTGCTGGCCGAGGACGGGCGGCTGGGCCCGGGGGAGGAACTGCTCCACGAATCGGTCCTGGGAACGCTGTTCACCGGCCGGCTGCTGCCCGGTACCGCCCCCGACGCCCCGGTCACCGAGGTCACCGGCACCGCCCACCGCACCGGCGAGCACACCTTCACCGTCGACCCGCACGACGACCTGGGTACCGGGTTCCTGCTGTGATCCCCCAGTGGTCCGCCGCGCGGATGGCCGCGCTCCTCACCCCGACCGGGGCGGCCGACGCCCTCGCCGACGCGCTGCGGGCCGGGCTCGACCCCGAGGCCTGCCCGCCCCGCACCGCCCTGCCCGTGCCCGGCGGGGAACTGCTGCTGATGCCGGCCGCGTTCGGGGGGTACGCCGGCGTGAAGGTCGCCGGGGTGGCCCCCGGGAACCCCGCGCGCGGCCTGCCCCGGATCACCGGCTCGTACCTGCTCCTCGACGGGCCCACACTGAGCCCGCTCGCCCTCTTCGACGGGGCCGCGCTGACCGCCCTGCGCACCCCGGCGGTGTCGGCGCTCGCGCTGCGATACCTGGCCCGGGGGGAGAGGCCACCGAGCATGGTCCTCTTCGGGTCGGGTCCGCAGGCGTACGGACACCTCGAAGCCGTCCTCGCCGAGCGGGGGACGGCGGACGTCGTGGTGGTGGCCCGCGACCCGGCCGGCGCCGCGAAACTGGTCGCGCACGCCCGCTCCCTCGGGGTCACGGCCCGGCCTGGCACGGCGTCCGCGGTGGCGGAGGCCGACCTGATCGTCTGCTGCACCACGGCCCGCGCACCCCTCTTCGACGGCCGGCTCGTCGCCCCGGGCGCCACCGTCGTCGCCGTGGGCTCCCACGAACCGGACGCCCGGGAGACCGACAGCGCCCTGGTACGGCGCGCGGTCGTGTACGTGGAGTCGCGCGCGGCGGCCCTGCGCGAGGCGGGGGACCTGCTGATCCCGGAGGCGGAAGGCCTCCTGGGGCCCGGCCACGTCGCGGGCACCCTGGCCGACCTGGTCGCGGGACGCGTCCCGCCGCCGGGGCGGGCGGATGCCCCGCGACTCTTCAAGAGCGTGGGCATGGCCTGGGAGGATCTCGCCGTGGCGGTCGCCCTGTACCGGGCCGCCGGGGCGAGTGGCGCAACGTGACATTGTACGCTGGCCTCTGCTCGCCGCTGGTGTAGTGGTCTCGGAGGAAACGCAATGGGTGACCTGAAGCAGCACAGTCTCATCAAGGCCCAGGAACGACTTCGGGACCAGGTCGGCCATGCCCTGCGAGCAGCCCTGATAGCGGGTGAACTGCGCCCCGGGAGCGTGTACTCCGCCCCCGGCCTCGCCGCCGAGCTGGGCGTCTCGGCCACCCCGGTGCGCGAGGCCATGCTCGACCTGGCCCGCGAGGGGCTGGTGGAACCGGTCCGCAACAAGGGCTTCCGGATCACCGAGGTCAGCGAACGCGACCTCGACCAGTACACCGAACTCCGCACGATGATCGAGGTGCCGACCATCGGCCGGATCACCGAGATCGCCACCCCCGAGAGGCTGGAGGCGCTGCGCCCCGTCGCGTTGGAGATCGTCACCAGCGCCCGGGAGCACAACCTCATCGGCTACCTGGAGGCGGACCGTCGCTTCCACCTGGGTCTGCTGGCCCTCTCCGGCAACGACCGCCTCGTCGAGACGGTCGGCGACCTGCGCAAGCGCTCCCGGCTCTACGGCCTGACCGGCCTGGACGAGGCCGGGAAGCTGGTGTCCTCCGCCGAGGAACACATCGAGCTGCTCGACCTGATGATCAGCGGCGACGCCGAGGCCGCCCAGGCGTGCATGGTCCGCCACCTCGGCCACGTGCGTTCCCTCTGGGCGCAGCGCCGCGACGAGCCGGTGGGACGCACGCCGGGCCGGCTCGGCTCCGGCGTCTGAGGCGGCCCCGCGCGGGCCGGTGCTCCCGGCCCGTCGGGGTCAGAGGCGTGAGCCGCCGCCGGTGACCCGGCTCCACAGGGAGCGGGTGGCACCGAAGCCGCTCTCGTGCGCCCAGACGTGGGTGCAGGCCGGGCACTGGAGGTGGAGCAGGCTCCCGTTGTTGGAGAGCAGGTAGCGCCAGTGGGCGGAACACGTCCGCCGCTCCCCGCACGGCGCGCAGTCGCGGTCGTCCGCGCAGCTCGGGCAGGGCACCCAGGCGCGGCGTCCGGGATCCGCCTGCGGGTCAAGCGGAAGCACGGCCGCCCCCGCGCGGGGAGAGCACGCCGGCGGCGACGAGCCGGTCGTGCACGCGCTGCTGCTCCTCGTCGAGGCCGGAGTACAGCAGGTCGTACGCCGCCTCCTCGCCGCGGAGCACCTCGACGGGATCCCAGTCGTCGCCGAGGGCGTCCAGAACGTGGGCCCGCCGGAGCACCTCGTGCGCGGTGAGGTCGACGTCGAATCCGACGAGCGCCGGGTCGGTCGGGCCGGTGGTGGGGGTGGGGTCATGTGGGGGCATACGGTCGAACTTAGGTAACCCTTCCTTCTCACGGCAAGAGGGGGTGGGGCATGTCACAGCGGGTCGGCGGCCCCCTCGGAGGGCCTGTCGTCGACGTCCTTTGAACACGGCTGGGTAACGGCGTGACCGAACCCTTGTCAGTGCAATTTCACATTACTATGTTACCGGTCACATCGTAGAGAGTGCCCCTCACTGGAGTGACCCATGACCAAGCGCACCCAACTCGCCCTCGCCACCGCTCTGGTGGCGGCACTCGCCGTCGGCGCCTCGGGTTGCTCCGACGCCGGCGGCAAGGGCTCCGCCGGCGGCCCCGCCGCCAACCCCGCCGCGGCCAACGAGGGCAAGACGCTCGGCGGCACCCCGACCAAGGGCGGCACCCTGACCGTCCTGTCCAACCAGGACTTCTCCCACCTCGACCCGGCCCGCAACTGGACGATGCCGACCATGGACTTCGGGACCCGCCTGCTCTACCGCACGCTCGTCACCTTCAAGGCCGAACCGGGCAAGGCCGGCAGCGAGTTGGTGCCCGACCTCGCGACCGATCTCGGCACCCCGTCCGACGGCGGCAGAACCTGGACCTTCACCCTCAAGGAAGGCGTGAAGTACGAGGACGGAACGCCCGTCCGCGCCCAGGACGTCAAGTACAACGTCGAGCGCTCCTTCGCCCCCGACCTGACCGGCGGACCCGACTACGCCGCCCAGTACCTGGCCGGCGGCGAGAGCTACAAGGGCCCGCTCCAAGGGCAACACCTCGACTCGATCAAGACGCCCGACGACCGCACGATCGTCTTCCGACTCAAGCGCCCGGTCGCCGACTTCTCCGCCACCGCCACCCTGCCGACCTTCGCGCCGGTCCCACAGTCCAAGGAGACGGGCACCCGCTACGACGCCCGCCCCTTCTCCTCCGGCCCCTACAAGATCGAGTCCTACGACCGGGACAAGAAGCTGGTCCTGGTCCGCAACGAGCACTGGGACGCCCGCACCGACACCGTCCGCAAGGCCTACCCCGACCGCTTCGTCGTCGTGATGGGCCTCAAGGGCGGCCAGATCGACGACCGCATCATCGCCGGGGAGGGCGCGGACGCCTCCGCCGTCCAGTACTCCGACATGCGGCCCGAGAGCGCACCGAAGGTCCTGCCCAAGGCGGACGTCAAGGCCCGACTGCTCGCCGAGTCCCAGGGCTGTACGGAGATGCTCCACCTCAACAACTCCCGCGCCCCCTTCGACGACCCCCGGGTCCGCGAGGCCATGCAGTACGCGGTCGACAAGGAGGCCGTGGTCACGGCCGGAGGTGGCCCCGCCCTCAACGAGGTGGCCACCGCCTACCTGCCCCCGGCCCTCTCCGGCGGCCGACAGGCCGACACCCTCAAGATCCCGCCCGCCGGCGACCCGGCCAAGGCCAAGGAACTCCTCAAGGCCGCGGGCAAGGAGAAGCTGAAGGTGTCCTTCGCCGTCTCCACCGGTGACAAGGGCAAGGCCGAGGCCATCCAACAGGGCCTGGCCCGGGCGGGCGTCGAGGTCGTCATCGACACGATCGACCCCGGCGCCTACTACGACGTCATCGGCGACCTCTCCACCACCCCCGACATGACCCTCGCGGGCTGGTGTCCCGACTACCCCTCCGGTTCCACCTGGATCCCCTTCGTCTTCGACGGGCGCACCGTCAAGGAGAAGGGCAACCAGGGCAACTACAGCCAGTTCCGCGACGAGGCGACGACGAAGCGGATCGACGAGATCAACGCCATGGCCGACGCCGGGCAGGCCGAACGGGCCTGGATCGCGCTCGACGCGGAGATCATGAAGAAGTCCCCCTCCGTCCCGGTCCTGCTGGAACGCAAGCCCCTGCTCATCGGCACCAACATCGCGGGCGCCTTCGGCCACCCGGTGTGGACCGGCACCGTCGACTACGCCGCGATCGGTCTCAAGGACCCGTCGAAGAGCCGGGGTTGAGGCCCGACGGACACCCGGAAGCCCGTCGAGCCATGACCGACAACCGAGTCGCCGCATCCCAACGCGCCGACCATCAACGCGCCGACCAGCAGACCGCCGACCACCAGCCCGCCGCATCCCGACCCGCCGCGGCCGAGGCGACTGCCGCCCCGACCAAGGACGTTCCCCCGGGCAGCAGCCCCTGGCAGCTCGCCCGCCGTGAACTCCGTCGTCGCCCCACCGTCCGCGTCAGCCTCTGCGTCGTCCTCCTCTTCGTCCTGATGGCCGTCGGAGCCCCCTGGCTGGGCTCGCTCGGCGGCTGGTCCCCGAACGAGTTCGACAAGTCCGCCATCGACCCCTACCTCGCGGGCCAACCCCTCGGCTCCTTCGGGGGGATCGGCTCCGCGCACTGGCTGGGCGTCGAACCCGTCACCGGCCGCGACCTGTTCGCCCGCGTCGTGGCCGGCGCCCAGGTCTCCCTCCTGATCGCCTTCGCCGCCACCGCCATCGTGGTGGCCGTCGGCACGGCCGCCGGGATCGCCGCCGGCTACTTCGGCGGCCGCGTCGACGCGGTGCTCTCCCGCCTGATGGACCTCACCATGTCCTTCCCGTCCCTGATCTTCATGATCGCCATGCTCTCGGTGGCCAAGGAAGTCAACCGGATCGTGCTCATGACCGCCGTCATCGGCCTCTTCGGCTGGCCCGGCGTCGCCCGCGTGGTCCGGGGCCAGACCCTCTCCCTCAAGCACCGCGAGTACGTGGACGCCGCCCGCGTCGCCGGCGCCGGCTCCTGGCGCATCCTGACCCGCGACGTCCTCCCGGGCGTCGCCGGGCCGGTGATCGCCTACACCACCCTGCTGATCCCCGGAATGATCAGCACCGAGGCCGCCCTCAGCTACCTCGGTGTCGGGGTCCGCCCGCCCACCCCGTCCTGGGGCCAGATGATCGCCGAGTCCGTGGCCTACTACGAGACCGACCCCGTGTACTTCGTCATCCCGAGCGTCTTCCTCTTCCTCGCGGTCCTCGCCTTCACCCTGCTCGGCGACGCGCTGCGCGACATCCTCGACCCGAGGGGCGGGCGGACGTGATCCTCTACCTGGCCCGCCGGCTGCTCGCCCTCGCGGGCGTGCTCCTCGCCATCGCCGCCGTCACCTTCGTCATCTTCCAGGTCCTGCCCTCCGACCCGGCCGCCGCGGCCTGCGGCAAGACCTGCGGTCCCGAACGACTCGCCGACGTCCGCGAGTACCTCGGTCTCGACCAGCCCCTCTGGAGCCGGTTCGTCCACTTCCTCACCGGCATCTTCACCGGCCGCACCCTCGGCACCGGCCAGTACGCCGTCCAGTGCGACTTCCCCTGCCTGGGCTACTCCTACGAGAACTCCCTGCCCGTCTGGGACCTGCTGATGGACCGGCTCCCCGTCTCCGCCTCCCTCGCCGTCGGCGCGGCCGTCCTGTGGCTGGTCCTCGGTCTCGGCGCCGGGGTCACCGCCGCCCTGCGCAAGGACACCGCCACCGACAGGACGCTCATGGTCGGCGCCGTCGCCGCCGCCTCACTGCCCGTCTACTTCACCTCGGTGATGCTGATCTTCGGGGTCATCCGCGTCGCGGGACTGCTGCCCTACCCGACCTACCGGGCCCTCGCCGACGACCCGCTCGGCTGGGCCTCCAACCTGCTCCTGCCCTGGACCGCGCTCGCCCTGCTCTACGCCGCCATGTACGCCCGCCAGAGCCGGGGTTCGATGATCGAGGCGATGGCCGAGCCGTACATCCGCACCGCCCGCGCCAAGGGGATGCCCGAACGCATCGTCGTGGTCAAACACGGGCTGCGCTCCGGCATGACACCCATCCTCACCATCTTCGGCATGGACCTCGGCGGGCTCCTCGCCGGCGCCGTCATCACCGAGTCCATCTTCGGACTCCCCGGTGTCGGGCGGCTGTTCTACGGGGCGCTCGTCAGCTCCGACCAACCCGTGGTCCTCGGAGTCACCCTGCTTGCCGCCTTCTTCATCGTCCTCGCCAATCTCGCCGTGGACCTCCTGTACGCCGTCGTCGACCCGAGGGTGAGGTACTGATGGACGCCCCCGCACCACCGCCACCCCTGCTCGAAGTCCGCGACCTGCGCGTCACGTTCACCACCCCGCGCGGGGTCGTACGGGCCGTCGACTCGCTCGGCTTCACCGTCGAGGCCGGCCGCACGCTCGGAATCGTCGGGGAATCGGGCTCGGGCAAGTCCGTCACCTCGCTCGCCGTCATGGGTCTGCACCGCGGCGCCGAGGTCGGCGGTTCCGTCGCCCTCGACGGGGAGGAGCTCACCGGGATGTCCGAGAAACGGCTGTCCCGGATCCGCGGCCGTCGGATGGCCATGATCTTCCAGGATCCGCTGAGCAGCCTGCACCCCTACTACACCGTCGGTGAGCAGATCGCCGAGCACGTCCGCGTGCACCTGCGGTCCGGGCGGGCCGCGGCCCGCAAGCGGGCGGTCGACATGCTCGGCGAGGTCGGCATCCCCGAACCGGCCCGGCGGGCGGGGGAGTACCCGCACCAGTTCTCCGGAGGCATGCGTCAGCGTGCCATGATCGCGATGGCCCTGGCCTGCGAACCGGACCTGCTGATCGCCGACGAGCCGACGACCGCGCTCGACGTCACGGTGCAGGCCCAGATCCTGGAGCTGATCGCCCGGCTCCAACAGGACCGGGGCCTCGGCGTCGTGATGATCACCCACGACCTGGGGGTGGTGGCCCGCGTCGCCCACGAGGTGCTCGTCATGTACGGCGGCCGGGTCGCCGAACGAGCGGACGTGGACGCGCTGTTCGCGGACCCCGCCCACCCCTACACCCGCGGGCTGCTGGACTCGCTGCCCCGGCTCGACGACCCGGACGACGCCCCGCTGCGGGCCATCGCCGGCTCCCCGCCCTCGCCGGCGCACCCTACGCCGGGCTGTGCCTTCGCGCCGCGCTGCCCGATGGCCACCGCGCTGTGCACGGACGTACGACCGGAACTCGTGCCCCACGCCGGCGGGCGGACGGTGGCCTGCCACCACGCCGGGACCCGGTACGCGAAGGAGGTGGCCTGATGGCCACGCCCACCACCGAGCCCACCTCGGCGGACACCGCCGCGGACACCCTGTTGTCCGTACGCGACCTGACCATGACCTTCCCCGGCAGGCGGTCGGTGACCGGGCGTCGGGGGGCGCCCGTGCGCGCCGTCGACGGGGTCTCCTTCGACCTGGCGGCGGGCGAGACCCTCGGGTTGGTCGGGGAGTCGGGCTGCGGGAAGTCCACCACGGGCCGGATGCTCGTACGGCTGCTGGAGCCCACCTCCGGCAGTGTCACCTTCGACGGCCGGGACATCAGCCGGCTCTCCCAGGGCGCCCTTCGGCCCCTGCGGCGCGACCTCCAGATGGTGTTCCAGGATCCGCACTCCTCCCTCAACCCCCGCCAGACGGTGGCCCGGATCATCTCCGACCCGCTGCTCGTGCAGGGCTGGTCGGCGGCCGACGCCCGGCGCAGGGCGGTCGAGCTGATGGAACTGGTCGGCCTCGTCCCCGAACACGTCGACCGCTACCCGCACGAGTTCTCCGGCGGTCAGGCCCAACGCGTCGGTATCGCGCGCTCGTTGGCCACCGGACCCCGGTTGGTCATCGCGGACGAGCCCGTGTCCGCCCTGGACGTCTCCGTACAGGCCCAGATCGTCAACCTGTTGGAGCGGCTGCGCACGGAACTGGGCCTGGCGTACGTGTTCATCGCCCACGACCTCTCCGTCGTCAAGCGGATCAGCGACCGGGTCGCCGTCATGTACCTGGGCCGGATCGTGGAGATCGGCGACAAACGCGCCCTGTACGAGAACCCCCAACACCCCTACACCCGGGCCCTGCTGTCCGCGGTGCCGCTGCCGGACCCGGCCGCCGAGCGGCGGCGCGAGCGGATCGTGCTGCTCGGCGACCCCCCGAGCCCGACCGCCCCGCCACCCGGCTGCGCCTTCCACCCGAGGTGCCCGAAGGCGCGGGAGATCTGCCGCGCGGAGCGGCCCGTGCTCCGGTCCGTCGCCTCGCGAGAGGTGGCCTGTCACTTCCCGGGTGACTGACGGGGATCCCAGGGAAGGGAGAACGAGGGGCCCCGGAGCCGACACGATCGGCTCCGGGGCCCCTCGCCCGTCACGGTCCCGCAGCCGGCGGCCCGGTCGTCAGGGCCGCAACTCGGCTCGGAGGAAGGTCAGTTCCTGCGCCATCACCTTCTCCCTGACGCCTCCGGGGGTCATGTGGGTGACTCCCGGCAGCGCGAGCAGCCGGTGCGGGCGCCCCGCGTCCGTCAGGGCCCGGGACAGGCGCAGCGTGTGGGACGGGTGGACGTTGTCGTCGGCCAGGCCGGTGATCAGCAGCAGCGGACGCCTCAGCCCGGGGGCGTCCGCGATCAGCGCATCGCGCTCGTACGCCTGCGGGTGGTCCCGGGGGAGCCCCAGGTAGCGCTCGGTGTACGCCGTGTCGTAGTGCCGGAAGTCGGTGGGGGCGGCCCCGGCGGCGGCCGCGTGAAAGACGTCCGGGCGGCGCAGCACCGCGAGGGCGGAGAGGTAGCCGCCGAAGGACCAGCCGCGGATCCCGACCCGGGTCGGGTCGAGGTCGCGGTGGCGTGCGCCGAGGGCCCGCAGGGCCGCGACCTGGTCGTCGAGGACGACCCGGGAGAACCCGCCCTGTACGGCGTGGGTGTGGGTGGGCGAGACGTACGCGGTGCCCCTGTTGTCGATGGTGACCACCGCGAAGCCCTGGTCGGCCCACCACTGCCGGTGCTGCCAGCGCCGGGGCTCCGCGCTCACGTCCTGCATGCCGGGGCCGCCGTAGCCGTCCACGAGCACGGGCAGCCGGGTGCCGGGCACGTGGCCGCGCGGCAGGACCAGCGCGGTGGGGATGCCGTGCTCGGTGACCCGTTCCAACAGCGGGACCACCCGGTGGGGCAGTGGCGCGGACAGGTCGCCCGGGGTGAACTCCCGCCCGTCCGCGGTGCGCAGGGTCCGGCGGATCCCGTCGGCGTCGGCGGAGGTGAGCAGCAGGGCGCCGGCGGACGCCTGGACGCAGTGCACCCCGGGCCCGTCCGCGACCGCGCTCACCTCGCCCGTCGCGGGATCGAGCAGCAGCACCCGCTGTTCGGCGGGGTCCTGCCCGCCGGCCTCGATCAGCAGCCGGTCCCGGTGGACTCCGGCCACCCGGCGGACCTGGAGGTCGTCGCCGGTGAGGAGCCTTCCGTCGAGGGCGAGCGCGCGGGCGCGCCCGCCGGGGGTGTCGGCGGCGGTCAGCATCCGCCCGTCGGGCAGCCGGTCGGGCGTGCCGGGCAGCATGGGGTCCACCCACAGCGGGTGAGTGGTGCGGGACAGCTCGCGGGTACGGCCGGTCACCGGGTCCGCGCCGAGCAGCAGGACCTCGCGCTGGGGCCGGTCCTGGACGGTCAGCAGGATCTCCTCGGGCGACTCCCAGCCGGCGTCCGAGACGTACGGGTACGCGGCGGCGTCCCAGTCGAGCCGGACGCGCCCGCCGTCCGGCCGGAGCACCCACAGCCCGACGTCCGCGTTGGGGCCGCCGGCCTCGGGGTACGCGAAGTCCTCGGGCGGCAGTTCCGGGTGCTCCGGGTCGGTGAACCAGCGCCTCGGGAGCGCGGACTCGTCGACCCGGGCGGCGAGCAGGGTGACCCCGTCGGGTGACCACCAGTGCCCCCGGGACCGGCCGAGCTCCTCGGCGGCGGCGAACTCGGCCACCCCCCAGCGGGCGCCGTCGTCGGGGCTGACCCGGCCGCCGGGGGTGACGTACAGGGCGTCCTCGGTGACGTACGCGATCCGGGAGGCGTCCGTGTTCGGGCGCGGATCCCAGGCGGGTCCGGCGACGGGGAGTTCCCGCGGGCCGCCGGGCTCTGCGGCGTTCCCGTACGCGACCTCGTACAGCCGCCCGTACAGGGCGAAGACCGCGCGCAGGCCGTCCCCGGAGAGCTCGTACGAGCCGATGCCCGCGGCGACGAGCCGGGTGCGTTCGCGGAGCCGACGCTCGGCGAGGGGGAGTTCGCCCGATCCCGCGGAACCCTCGGGGGACAGGGCGCGCGGGTCGGCCAGGAGGGTCTCGGCGCCGGTGGCGCTGTCGAGGACCCACAGGCCGTCGAGGGGGTCGGTGGGTCCCGTCGAGCGGAGGAACCACAGGAGCCGGCCTTCGTCCCCGAAGGAGAACGCGCGCGGGGCGCCGTGGGTGTACCGGGCGGTGGCCGCGGAGTGCGCGAGGAAGGGATCGAGTGCCGCGAGGAGGGGATCGAGTGGGAGGAAAGGATCATCCATCTCCGTAGTGTGACATGTGAAATATCACACCCGCTAGGCCGTTCGAGTGGTAGCCCCGGGCACCCGGGCTTAGCGTCGAAAAGGTGGACCCGAACCAGCAGCCCGGCGACGCCGGGACCGACGGCAGGCTCCGAAGCGGGGGGCACACGCTCGCGCTGCTCGTGATCGCCTCGTGTCAACTCATGGTGGTTCTCGACATCACCATCGTGAACATCGCGCTGCCGCACATCCAGACGGCCCTCGGCTTCTCCACCGAGAGCCTGTCGTGGGTCGTCAACGCCTACACGCTGACCTTCGGCGGACTGCTGCTCCTCGGCGGACGCGCGGGCGACATCCTCGGCCGCCGACGCGTGTTCATGTTCGGCGTGCTGCTCTTCGGCCTGGCCTCGCTGATGGGCGGATTCGCCCAGAACGCCGGGCAGTTGATGGGTGCCCGGGCCCTCCAGGGCGTCGGCGCCGCCATCGCCTCCCCGACGGCCCTGGCCCTGATCACCAGTACCTTCCGGGAAGGCCCCGAACGCAACCGGGCCTTCGGCGTGTTCGCCGGCGTCTCGGCCGGCGGCGGCGCCATCGGCCTGCTGGCCGGCGGCATCCTCGTCGAATGGCTCAACTGGCGCTGGGTGCTCTTCGTCAACGTCCCCATCGCCCTGATCATCGCCGTCGTGACGCCCCGGGTGATCCGCGAGTCCGAACGCCACTCCGGCCACTTCGACCTGGCCGGCGCCCTGCTGTCGACCTTCGGCATGGTCGCGCTGGTCTACGGGTTCATCAGCGCGTCCCAGGACGGCTGGTCCGAGCCGGTGACCCTGGGTTCCTTCGGCGCGGCCGTCGTCCTGTTGACCCTGTTCATCGCCAACGAGCGCCGCTCGCCACAGCCGATCACCCCACTGCACATGTTCGCCGACCGCAACCGGGCCGGAACCTACGCGATCATGCTCTTCTTCGCCTGCGCGATCTTCGGCATGTTCTTCTTCCTGACGCTCTACGTGCAGAACGTGCTGGGCTTCAGCCCCCTGCGGGCCGGCCTCGCCTTCCTGCCGGTCAGCGCGATGATCGCGGTGATGGCGGGCATGACCTCCCAACTCCTGCCCAAGTACGGGCCGAAGCCGTTCATGGTCACCGGCTCGCTGTCCGCGGCCGGCGGGCTGGCGTGGCTGACGCAGATCGACGTCGGCTCGACGTACCTGGGCAGCATCCTGGGCCCGATGCTCCTGTTCAGCGCGGGCATGGGCATGCAGTTCGTCTCCCTCACGCTGATGGCGCTCTCCAACGTCCCCAACCGGGAGTCGGGCGCCGCCTCCGGACTGCTGAACGCCATGCAGCAGGTGGGCGGTTCGCTGGGCCTGTCGATCCTGGTCACGGTCTTCGGCACGGCCAGCCGCAACGAGGCCAAGGACCAGGTGGGCTCCTTCCTGGGCACGGCCACCCCGGAACAGAAGGCGTTCTTCGCGCGGACGAAGCAGTTCCCGAAACCCTGGAGCGACCAGGTCCTCACCTCGGGCGTGAGCGCGGCGTTCGTGGCCGCCGCGGCCTTCACCCTGCTCACCGCGCTGATCGCGCTCTTCGTCATCCAGGTGCGCCCCTCGGACCTGGAGCGACTCCAGGGCAAACACACCCCGACGGCCGTCTGAGGGCCGCCGCCGGGGCAGCGGACGCACCTGGCCCGAATCCGCTACCCGGCCACCCTGCGGATCCGGCAGCGCATGGGCCCCCGCGTCCGCAGCGTGATCCCGGCGCTCACCGACACCTCCTGGTCCACGGCGTCGAAGGTGTACTCCCGCAGGACCATCGCCAGCGCGAGCACCGATTCCAGCATCGAGAAGTGCTGCCCGATGCAGGCGCGCGGGCCGCCGCCGAAGGGGAACCAGGCGTAACGCGGCCGGGCGGCCTCCGCCTCCGCGGTGAAACGCTCGGGGTCGAAGCGGTCCGGGTCGGGCCAGTAGGCGGGGTGCCGGTGCGTCACCCACGGCGCGAGGATCACGTCGGCGCCCGCCGGCACCGCATGGCCCGCGACCTCGGTGGCGGCGACGGCCCGGCGGCCGATCACCGGCGCGGCGGGGTAGAGACGCATGGCCTCCTTGAGCACCCGGGTGAGGTACGGGAGCCGGTCCAGGTCGGCGGCCTCCGGCGTACGGTCGCCGAGCACGCGGGAGATCTCCTCGCGGGCCCGCGCCTGCAGATCGGGGTGGAGGGCCAGCAGGTGCAGGGCGAAGGCGAGGGAGGTGGCGGTCGTCTCGTGCCCCGCGAGCAGGAAGATCAGTACCTGGTCACGCAGTTCGCCGGCGTCGAAGGCCCCGTCGTCCGAACTCTGCGCCGCGGCGAGCAGGGTCAGCAGGTCCTCCCCCCTCCCCGCTCTCGCCCCCCTCCAGGCCGGCGCGCCGGCGCTCCGCGATGATCCGGTCGCAGACCCCGTACAACTCGCCCATCGCGGCGGCGGCCCTCCGGTTGCCCGGAGTGGGCCAGGTGCGCGGGATGTTGGCGGGGGAGTAGCCGCGCCTCAGCACGTACTCCGTGATGATCGGGAAGCTCCTGTCGACCACGTCGACGGTGGCGTCCACGTCCGCGCCGAACAGGATCCGGGCCACCGCGCGCAGGGCCAGGTGAGTCATCTCGTCGCAGACGTCCACGATCCCGTCGGCGGCCTCCTCCCAGGAGGTCAGCGTCGAGAGGGTCTCGGCGGCGACCGCGTGCGCGTAGCCGTCCACCCGGCGCCGGGTGAACAGTGGCTGGACCAGCCTGCGCTGTCGCAGGTAGTCCTCGTCCTGACTGGTCAGCAGGCCGTTGCCGAACGACTCCCGGACCTCCTGGTAGAAGGGGTTGTCCTTGCGGAAGTTGGCCGATTCCGACGCCAGGACCTGCTGGGCGCCCTCCGCGGAGAAGACGCAGTACAGCTCGGCGCGCAACCCGGGGGGACCGGCGGTGATCCGCACGACGTCGCCCTGTTCGCGGTGGGCGCGCAGGTAGGTGCCCAGCGAGTCCGCCTTGAGGGCCGGCAGCGACCCCAGCAGCGGGAGCCCGGAGAGCGCCGGCGGCGCCGTACCCGCCCCCGCGTCCGCACCGGTGTCCGCGATCCTGTCCGTAGCCATGGTCGGCCCCCGCCCCCTCGACGACTTCACGATCACCCGATTCTGCCGGGCCCCGGCCGTCACGGCGAGGGCCCGCACGTCATCAGGCCAGGGAGGGGTCCGCCTCTCTAGCGCTCCATGTAGACCACGGTGCCCGCCCGCCTGGCCGCGTCGATCTCCCGCAGGCGGTCGAAGTTGACGGGGGTCATGGTCGCCCGCCACTCCTCCATCGTCCGTACGCTCACCTCGGTGTGCTCCGAGGGATCGAGGACGAAGGCGCCGATCTGCTCGTCCGTGAGCGTTCCCCCGTCGAAGACGAAACCGATGTGGTTCGCCGGCCAGGTCGCGCCCTGATGGGAGATGAAGTGCGCGGCCAGCAACCGCGGCTCGCCCTCGAAGGCCATGCCGGTCTCCTCCAGGCACTCGCGCACCGCGCACTGCCAGGGCGTCTCGCCGGGATCCATGTTCCCGCCCGGCCACTGCCAGGTCTCCGTCGCGTACGTGGCCCGCAACTGGACGGGGCGGCCGGCGGTGTCGGTGAAGTAGAGACAGGCGTAACTGGTCGCCCGGGCGATGGTCTCGATGTACTCCGCGGGCGGAAGCCAGACGTTCGCCATGCGGACCCCTTTCACGGCTTGCGGCGTGGACCCCGATTGTCCCGCCCCCGCCCGCCGCGTCGGCGCCTCTCGCGAAACCGGCCACCGGTTCGGGGGACAACGGCGCAAGAACGACCGAGGCCCCCGTTCCGCCGACCAGGTCTCTGCCGCGCATCCGGCGGTCAAGGCGGGGGTTCAGCGGGTGGTGGGCGAGTACGAGAGCGGTGACACCCCGGAGGCGATCGTGGCGAAGGACGCGGACAAGCTGGAGTGTCTGGTGCAGGCGGTGGAGTACCGAGCCCAGGGCTACGCCCTCGTACAGGACTGGATCGACACCTCGCTGAACAGCCTCAAGACGGCTTCGGCGCAGGCCCTCGCGGAGGCCGCGCTGACGATGTCGCCGCTGGAGTGGCGGAAGACCTTTCTGGGGCAGTAGGCCAGAAAACAGCGAAGCCCCCGTCGGCCCGTGGATTGCGGGTGGCGGGGGCTTCTGCGTACAGAGGGGGATCAGGCTTAGCCGACGGGTTTTCAGTGCTTGATTCCCGGGCTGCACGTTCGCTGCGCAAGACGTCGGAAACGACGGGAAGGCAACGGAAGGCGTGGAGGGGTGTTTACGCAGGTCAGGCCGGGGGTTGACCGAGCATCAGGATAGGTCCGAATTTTATGGGTTCGTCCTGATTCCTAGATGTCCCGGAAGATCTCGATCTGGGCGCCGACCGAGTTGAGGCGCTCGGCCAGTTCCTCGTATCCCCGGTTGATGACGTAGACGTTGCGCAGTACCGAGGTGCCCTCGGCGGCCATCATCGCCAGCAGGACGACCACCGCCGGGCGCAGGGCCGGCGGGCACATCATCTCCGCCGCCCGCCAGCGGGTGGGGCCCTCCACCAGGACGCGGTGCGGGTCCAGCAGCTGGAGGCGGCCGCCGAGGCGGTTGAGGTCGGTCAGGTAGATCGCCCGGTTGTCGTACACCCAGTCGTGGATCAGGGTCTGGCCCTGCGCGACGGCGGCGATGGCCGCGAAGAACGGCACGTTGTCGATGTTCAGCCCGGGGAACGGCATCGGGTGGATCTTGTCGATCGGGGCTTCGAGCTTCGACGGGCGGACCGTCAGGTCCACCAGGCGGGTGCGGCCGTTGTCGGCGGTGTACTCGGCGGAGCGGTCGTGGTCCAGGCCCATCTCCTCCAGGACCGCGAGCTCGATCTCCATGAACTCGATCGGAACCCGGCGGATGGTCAGCTCGGACTCCGTGACCACGGCGGCGGCCAACAGGCTCATCGCCTCGACCGGGTCCTCCGAGGGGGAGTAGTCCACGTCCACGTCGATGTTCGGGACGCCGTGGACGGTCAGGGTGGTGGTGCCGACGCCCTCGACCTTGACGCCGAGCGCCTCCAGGAAGAAGCACAGGTCCTGGACCATGTAGTTGGAGGAGGCGTTGCGGATGACGCTCACGCCGTCGTGGCGTGCGGCGGCCAGCAGCGCGTTCTCGGTGACCGTGTCCCCGCGCTCGGTCAGCACGATCGGGCGGTCGGGGGAGACCCCGGCCTCGACCTGCGCGTGGTAGATGCCCTCGGTCGCGGTGATGTCCAGGCCGAACCGGCGCAGGGCGATCATGTGCGGCTCGATGGTGCGGGTGCCGAGGTCGCAGCCGCCGGCGTAGGGCAGCTTGAAGTGGTCCATCCGGTGCAGCAGCGGGCCCAGGAACATGATGATGCTCCGGGTCCGGCGGGCCGCGTCCGCGTCCATGGCGTCCATGTCGAGGCGGGCCGGCGGGACGATCTCCAGGTCCACGCCGTCGTTGATCCAGCGGGTGCGCACGCCGATGGAGTTCAGCACCTCCAGGAGGCGGTAGACCTCCTCGATGCGGGCCACGCGCCGCAGCACGGTACGACCCTTGTTGAGCAGCGTGGCGCACAGCAGCGCGACACATGCGTTCTTGCTCGTCTTGACGTCGATGGCGCCGGACAGCCGCCGCCCGCCGACGACCCGCAGGTGCATCGGCCCCGCGTAGCCCAGAGAGACGATCTCGCTGTCGAGAGCTTCACCGATTCGGGCGATCATCTCAAGGCTGATGTTTTGATTGCCGCGTTCGATCCGATTCACGGCGCTCTGGCTGGTGCCGAGAGCATCGGCGAGCTGACTCTGTGTCCAGCCACGGTGTTGCCGGGCGTCACGGATGAGCTTGCCGATGCGTACGAGGTAGTCGTCTGCCATGGGTGCACGGTATCTCAGATATGAGATGGTGATCGCGTCGGGTGTGGCAGACGGGTGTCACCGACCGTCAGATCGCAGCCCCGCACGGGGATGCGGGTGGTGCGCGTGGGGTTCGACGATCCGGCCGGGGGGCCGTGTGGGTCGCTCCCGACCGGTGGTCGACGGGGGAGCCGCCCGTTCCTCCCGGGTCGCATGGGGGAGTTGTTCCCTTTTGCGCGATCTGCGTCGACCCGCCCCGACCTGATGCGACCCGACCTGAGTTGACCTGATACGCCCCGCCCCGACCGCCCCGCCCCGGCCGCCCGACCCGACCGCCCGGCCCCGGCCGCCTCGCGTCCACCGAGGGCCGGGGCCGGGGCGAGGGCCGTCAGTGCCCGCAGGCGTGGTGTCGGCCGCCGTGCACCGCCGCGTACGAGGCCGGGCGCGGCGCGGTCCGCGCACGCGAGGCCCGCGCCGAGGCCGCCCGTCCCGTCGAGGAGTCCGCGTCGTGTACGACACGCCCCCCGACCAGGGTCATCCGTACGCCCGTTCCGCTGATGTCGGCCACCGGGCAGCGGGTCACGTCACGGTCCAGCAGCACCAGGTCCGCCGCCCTGCCCGCTTCGACCGTGCCCGTCAGGGCCTCCTGGCGCAGTTGCCACGCAGTCCCCGAGGTGTGCATCCGCAGCACCGTGTCCCGGCCGAGGCCCTCCAGCTTCCGGTACAGCTCGCCCGCGCCGTGGGCGCCCTGCCGGTCGATCGCGGTCCGCAGCTGGTTCCACACCTGGAGCGCGTCCACGGGCCAGTCGGAGCCGCCCGTCAGGCGGGCCCCCGCCCTCTCCAGGCTGCGCGCCGGGTACATCCACCGGTGCCGCTCGGGCCCGATGTACGGCAACAGGGCCTCCATGGTCCAGGTGTCCTTCGCGGCCCACTGGAGTTGCATGCAGGCGGCCACGCCGAGCCGCGCGAAGCGCCGCAGGTCCGCCGGGTCGACGAGTTGGAGGTGCGCGACGGCGTTCCGCGGGTCCCGCCGCCCGGTCGCCTTGAGGGCGTACTCGTACCCGTCCAGCGCGGTGCGCACCGCCCGGTCCCCGAGGCCGTGGGCGTGCATCTGCCACCCGGCGGTGTTGAAGGCCGCGGTCAGCCGGCCGTACTCGGCCGCGGAGGTGTACAGCTCGCCCCGGTTCGTCGTCGGCCGGCCGTTGCCGTCCAGGTACGGCTCCAACAGCGCGGCCGTCTGCGCCGGGTGCTCGATGACCCCGTCCAGGAACACCTTGACCATCCCGAACCGCAGGCCCGGCACGCCCTCGAACTCCCGGCGCAGCCCGCGCGCGTACGCCAGGGCCGCCGCGGGATCCTTGGTGTGCCCCACCTCCAGGCGGATGGCCGGCACGATGCGCTGCGGCAGCCTTCCGGCCGCGGACAGGGCCCGGTACAGCTCCAGCTCGTGCCGCCCGACGAGGGCGTCCATCATCGTCGTCACCCCGGAGGCCGCCGCCAGCCCCAGCACCTCGGCGCAGGCCGCCACCAGTTCCGCGCGGGAGGGCTCCGGCACGTGTCGTTTCACCAGTACCTGGGCGTCGTCCTTGAGGACGCCCGTCGGCTGCCCGTCGGGCCCCTTGACGATCCTGCCGCCCACCGGGTCGGGGGTGGCCGCCGTGATCCCCGCGATCTCCAGGGCCCGCTTGTTGGCCCACAGGTTGTGTCCGTCGCCGCCGACCAGCGCGATCGGCCGGCGGGTGGGCAGCGCGTCCAGCAGCGAGTGGTGCGGGGCGGTGCCGACGGGCAGCAGGCCGACCGGGTTCCAGTCCTCCACGACCAGCCAGCCGTCGGGCTCCGCGCCCGGGCCGCCGGTGTCGGCGAGGAATCCGCGCAGGATCTCCGAGAGTTCGGCCACGGTGGTCTCGGCCCCCTCCAGCGAGGGCCGCAGCGACCGTTCCCCGGCGCCCAGCGGGTGGGTGTGCCCGTCGTGGATGCCGCTCATCACGGTGTTCCCGCGCGCGTCGACGACCTCGGTGTCCCGGCCCACGTGACGCCGCACCACCGAACCGCTGCCGGTGGCCAGGATCCGCCCGTCCCGTCCGACGGCCACCGCCTCCACCGGCCGCCCGCCGGGCAGGCCGGTGAACACCCGGGCGTTGTGGAACACCAGGGCCGCCGAGCCGCGCCGGGCGGCCGGGGCGACGGCGGCCGAGGCCGGGCCGGCCCCCAGCAGGCCCGCGGCGCCGGCGGCCCCCACGGCGGAGAGGAGTCCCCGGCGGGACAGGGGTGAAGAGGTCATGGCCACTCCCAGAGTCGGTAGGTGGCCTGGAGACTCGGTGGTTAACCCCTTAACCGGAACCCGCCCCGGACAACGGAATCCGCAGCCGAGGCCCGTAGCCGTCACCCGCCCCCGGCACCCATGCCCGGCACCCGCGCGCCCGGCCCCCGTCCCCGGCGCCCAAGCCCGGCACCCAAGCCCGGCACCCATCCCCGGCACCCGCGTGCCCGGCCTCCGTCCCCGGCGTCCGTCCCTGTACCCGCCGCGCCCCGCTCCGTACGATGTCCGCGTGCCAGGCCCCGGACCGACCCTCGCCGACATCGCGCGCGCCGCGGAGGTCTCCACCGCGACCGTCTCCCACGCGCTCGGCGGCACCGGCCGGCTCGGCGAGGGCACCCGCCGCCGGGTCCGCGAGGTCGCGGCGGCCCTCGGCTACGGCACCCGGCGCGGGCCGCTCACCCGCAGCCTCGGCATCGCCGTCACCACGTACGCCGGCTCGCCCTGGGACTTCGCCGGGGTCGCCTACTTCTCCCGGCTGCTCACCGCCGCCACCTCGGCCGCGCACACCCGCGGCTACGCCCTGACCACCCTGCCCGCCGCCCGGGGCGGCGATCCCCTCTGGCACACCCTCGCCGTCGACGGCATGCTGCTGCTGGACAGCCCGGCCGGGGACCCGGTGCTCCGGGCCCTGCGGGCGCGCGGCCTGCCGGTGGTCTTCGACGGCCGGCCCGCCGACCCGTGGCCCGGGGACGCGTGGGTGGACAACGACCACGTCGCCACCACCCGTGAGGTGCTGGACCACCTCGCGTCCTCGGGGGCCCGCCGGATCGCCCTGCACGCCGCGTACGGCCGGGAGTTCTACACGGGGTCCGTCACCGCCGCCTACGCCCGGTGGTGCGCCGAGCGGGGCGTCCCCGAGCTGGTCGTCCCCTTCGATCCCGAGGACGCGCCGGGCCACGCCTTCGACGGCGCCTTCGCGGCGCGCGAGCGGCCCGACGCGGTCTACACGGTGTACGACCCGGGCGGCAGGCAGGTTCTCGCGGCGGCCGCGCGCCACGGCCTGCGCACCCCCGGAGACCTGTTGCTGGTCTGCGCGAGTGAGGATCCGGTGTACGGGGAGAAAGAACTCTCCGTGACCACCGTCACGCTGAATCCCGAACGGATCGCCGCATGTGCGGTGTCCTTGCTGGTCAAGTTGGTGGAATCCGGGCATGCGGAATCCCCCGGCCAACTGACCGTCCCGGCGGGCATGCGGGTGCGCGCCTCGTCCCTTCCCCCGGACATGTACTAGAGTTATCTCGACATCGAGATATCTGCCGAAGGCGTACCGCAGCCGCCCCCGCTGGTAAGGGTTACCTAACTTAGCCTTACCTTAGCGGATTGGCCAAGGGGCGTGGCGGCAGGATTGCGGTAATACGCGCGAATTCATGCATGAAGGAGACTGTCGTGTCGGCGAACAGCTTCGACGCCCGCAGCACGCTGCAGGTGGGCGACGAGTCGTACGAGATCTTCAAGCTGGACAAGGTCGAGGGCTCCGCCCGCCTTCCCTACAGCCTGAAGGTCCTGCTGGAGAACCTGCTCCGTACCGAGGACGGCGCGAACATCACCGCCGACCACATCCGGTCGCTCGGCAACTGGGACTCGCAGGCCCAGCCCAGCGAGGAGATCCAGTTCACGCCGGCCCGCGTGATCATGCAGGACTTCACCGGTGTGCCCTGTGTCGTCGACCTCGCCACCATGCGCGAAGCCGTCAAGGCCCTCGGTGGCGACCCGGCGAAGATCAACCCGCTCTCGCCCGCCGAGATGGTCATCGACCACTCGGTCATCGCCGACAAGTTCGGCACGAAGGAAGCCTTCGCGCAGAACGTCGAGCTGGAGTACGGCCGCAACAAGGAGCGCTACCAGTTCCTGCGCTGGGGCCAGACCGCCTTCGACGACTTCAAGGTCGTCCCCCCGGGCACCGGCATCGTCCACCAGGTCAACATCGAGCACCTGGCCCGCACGGTCATGGTTCGGGGCGGCCAGGCGTACCCCGACACCCTCGTCGGCACCGACTCGCACACCACCATGGTCAACGGCCTGGGCGTGCTGGGCTGGGGCGTCGGCGGCATCGAGGCCGAGGCCGCGATGCTCGGCCAGCCGGTCTCCATGCTGATCCCGCGCGTCGTCGGCTTCAAGCTGACCGGCGAGCTGCCGGCCGGCACCACCGCCACCGACCTGGTCCTCACGATCACCGAGATGCTGCGCAAGCACGGCGTCGTCGGCAAGTTCGTCGAGTTCTACGGCGAGGGCGTCGCCGCCACCTCGCTCGCCAACCGCGCCACCATCGGCAACATGTCGCCGGAGTTCGGCTCCACCGCCGCGATCTTCCCGATCGACGACGAGACGCTGAAGTACCTGCGCCTGACCGGCCGTGACGCCCAGCAGGTCGCCCTCGTCGAGGCGTACGCCAAGGCCCAGGGCCTGTGGCTGGACCCGGCCGCCGAGCCGGACTTCTCCGAGAAGCTGGAGCTCGACCTCTCCACGGTCGTCCCCTCCATCGCCGGCCCGAAGCGCCCGCAGGACCGCATCGTCCTCGCGAACGCCGCCGAGCAGTTCGCCGCGGACGTGCGCAACTACGTCAGCGACGACGAGGAGGCCGGCAAGGAGTCCTTCCCGGCGTCCGACGCCCCGGCGTCCTCCAACGGTGTGCCCACCAAGCCCACCCCGGTGACCCTGGCCGACGGCACCTCCTTCGAGATCGACCACGGCGCCGTCACGGTCGCCGCGATCACCTCCTGCACCAACACCTCGAACCCCTACGTCATGGTCGCCGCGGCGCTCGTGGCCAAGAAGGCGTCCGAGAAGGGCCTGACCCGCAAGCCGTGGGTCAAGACCACCCTGGCCCCGGGCTCGAAGGTCGTCACCGACTACTTCGACAAGGCCGGTCTGACCCCGTACCTCGACAAGATGGGCTTCAACCTCGTCGGGTACGGCTGCACCACCTGCATCGGCAACTCCGGTCCGCTGGACGAGGAGATCTCGAAGGCGATCAACGAGGCCGACCTCGCGGTCACCTCGGTGCTCTCGGGCAACCGCAACTTCGAGGGTCGCATCAACCCCGACGTCAAGATGAACTACCTGGCCTCCCCGCCGCTGGTCGTCGCGTACGCCATCGCGGGCTCCATGAAGGTGGACATCACCCAGGACGCCCTGGGCACCGACACCGACGGCAAGCCGGTCTTCCTGGCCGACATCTGGCCGTCGGAGGCCGAGGTCAACGACGTCGTGGCGAACGCCATCGGCGAGGACATGTTCAGCAAGTCCTACCAGGACGTCTTCGCGGGCGACGCCCAGTGGCAGGCGCTGGAGATCCCGACCGGCAACACGTTCGAGTGGGACCCCCAGTCCACCTACGTCCGCAAGCCCCCCTACTTCGAGGGCATGACGATGGAGACCACCCCGGTCTCGGACATCGCCGGCGCCCGCGTCCTGGCCAAGCTGGGCGACTCGGTCACCACCGACCACATCTCCCCGGCCGGTGCCATCAAGGCCGACACCCCGGCCGGCAAGTACCTCACGGAGCACGGCGTCGAGCGCCGCGACTTCAACTCGTACGGTTCCCGCCGAGGCAACCACGAGGTCATGATCCGCGGCACGTTCGCGAACATTCGCCTGCGCAACCAGATCGCCGCGGGCACCGAGGGCGGCTTCACCCGCGACTTCACCGTCGACGGCGCGCCGGTCGCCTTCATCTACGACGCCTCGCAGAACTACCAGGCCGCCGGCATCCCGCTGGTCATCCTGGCGGGCAAGGAGTACGGCTCCGGCTCGTCCCGCGACTGGGCGGCCAAGGGCACCGCGCTGCTCGGCGTCAAGGCCGTCATCGCCGAGTCCTACGAGCGCATCCACCGCTCGAACCTGATCGGCATGGGCGTCCTGCCCCTGCAGTTCCCCGAGGGCGCCACGGCCGCCTCGCTGGGCCTCACCGGCGAGGAGACCTTCGCCTTCACCGGTGTGGAGGAGCTGAACAACGGCACCACCCCGCGCACCGTCAAGGTGACCACCGACACCGGTGTGGAGTTCGACGCGGTCGTCCGCATCGACACGCCGGGCGAGGCGGATTACTACCGCAACGGCGGCATCATGCAGTACGTGCTCCGGAACCTCATCCGAGGCTGATAGCGCGCCGGGCGGAGCGATCCGCCGGCAGTCGGCACCATAGGGCCGTACCCCCGTCAAGGGGGTGCGGCCCTTCCGCTTGTCCGGGCGGTCGGGTATCGGCCAGGCAGGTGACGGTGAGGTCTCAACTCGGAAAAGCCGGGGCAGATACTTGTGCACGATCTTGCTCACCCGAGCGGAAGTGGACTATACCTGTGCCCGTCCGGACCACCGCGAAACGAGCGGCCCCGGACCGGGGGACGGCGGGGACCTGCGGCGATGTCCGCATGCGCGGCTACCGCTTGCGGCTGTCGTTTTCCCTTCCTCCTTCACACTCCTGACGAAGGCGAGGACTTGAGCATGGGATCCACCTCCGCCCACGGCGAGAACAGCACCGATGAGGGCCTCGGCCGCCGAGACCTGATCAAGCGCTCCGCGGCACTCGGCCTGATCGCCGTACCGACGATGAGCTTCCTGTCCGCCTGCGCCTCCGGCGGTGAGGAGGCCCCCAAGGGCGGCGCCCCCAAGGGCGCGGTCACCAAGGAGAACCCCTTCGGCGTGGCCAAGGGCAGCAAGATGGACGTCGTCGTCTTCAAGGGCGGATTCGGTGACGACTACGCGAAGGCCTGGGAAGCGGCCTTCGACAAGAAGTGGGGCACCACCAGCACCCACCTCGGCACCCAGGAGATCACCGCGAAGCTCCAGCCGCGCTTCAACGTCGGCAACCCGCCGGACGTCGTCGACGACTCCGGCGCCCAGCAGATCAAGATCGACGTGCTCGCCAAGGGCGGTCAGCTCGCCGACCTCACCCAGGTCCTCGACTCGCCCTCGCTCGACGACCCGAGCAAGAAGGTGCGCGACGTCCTCATCGCCGGCACCGTCGAACAGGGCACCCAGGGCGGCAAGTTCGTCGCCCTCAACTACGTCTACACCGTGTTCGGCCTCTGGTACTCCGGCAAGCTCTTCAAGGAGAAGGGCTGGACCGAGCCGAAGACCTGGGACGAGTTCCTCGCGGTCTGCGCCAAGGCCAAGGAGGCCGGCATCGGCGGCCTCGCCCACCAGGGCAAGTTCCCCTACTACATCAACGTCGTCATCATGGACCTGATCGCCAAGAAGGGCGGCCTGGACGCCATGAAGGCGATCGACAACCTCGAACCGAACGCCTTCGAGGGCAACCCGGCCGCCCTCGCCGCGGTCGAGGCCGTGTACGAGGTGGTGGAGAAGGGCCTCCTGATGCCGGGCACCAACGGCCTCACCCACACGGAGTCCCAGACGGCCTGGAACCAGTACAAGGCCGCCTTCATCCCCTCCGGCTCCTGGCTGGAGAACGAGCAGCTCAAGCAGACCCCCGAGGACTTCGACATGAAGTTCCTCCCGGTCCCGGTGCTCGCGGACAGCAAACTGCCCTTCGAGGCGATCCGCGCCGGCGCCGGCGAACCGTTCATCGTCCCGGAGAAGGCCGCCAACAAGGCCGGCGGCCTGGAGTTCCTCCGCTCGATGCTGTCCCGCGAGTGGTCCACCCTCTTCGCCCAGCAGGCCAACTCCCTCACCGTCGTCAAGGACGGCGTGGACCCGAACGTCAAACTGCGTCCGGGCACGCAGTCGGCCGTCACCGCCCTCAAGGGAGCCGGCACGAACACGTTCAACTACCTGTACCCCGACTGGTACAGCGAGATGGACGCCGACATCCAGAACGCGTCCAACGAGCTGATGGCCAAGCGCATCCAGCCCAAGGAATGGATCAAGCGGGCCCAGGCCGCGGTCGACAAGGCCGCCAAGAGCCCGAACGCCAAGAACAACAAGCGCAGCTGACACCGCGTCCACCGGTCACCCGGCACCTCCAGGGACGGACACCATGAGCCAAGTAGCCCAGAGCAGGGGAAGGCTCGGTTTCATCACCGGCTTCCTCGTCCTGCCTCTCGCGCTGTACCTGACCTTCGTCATCTGGCCGTACATCCAGACGTTCGGCTACTCCTTCACCGACTGGTCGGGCCAGTCGCCGACGTTCCGGTTCGTCGGCGTCGAGAACTACACGGCCCTGATGAAGGACGAGGTCTTCCGAGGCGCCCTGTGGCACAACCTGCTGCTCCTGGTGTTCGTCCCCACGATCACCATCCTGCTGTCCCTGTTCTTCGCCTTCATGCTGAACGCGGGCGGACGCGGCGGGGCCGGCGGGGTCAAGGGCGTCCGCGGATCCGCCCTCTACAAGGTCGTCTACTTCTTCCCGCAGGTCCTCTCCCTCGCCATCCTCGCGGTGCTCTTCGGCGCCGTGTACCGAAGTGACGAGGGGGGCCTGCTCAACGGCTTCCTCACCAAGGTCGGCCTCGTCGACGCGGACCACCCCGTCGAGTGGCTCAACGAACCCGACCTGGTGCTCTGGTGCCTGCTGATGGTGGTCGTCTGGCACGGCGTGGGCTTCTACCTGGTGCTCTTCTCCGCGGCCATGCAGTCCGTGCCGAAGGACATCTACGAGGCCGCGCTGCTCGACGGGGCGGGACGCGCCCAGACCTTCTTCAAGGTCACCCTGCCCCTGCTGTGGGACTCCGTGCAGACCTCCGCGGTCTACCTGGGCATCGCCGCCATGGACATGTTCGTCCTCGTGTCCACCATGACCTCGGGCCAGTTCGGCGGTGGACCCGACCACCACAGCGAGGTCATGGCCACGGTGCTGATGCGCAACTTCCTCTACTTCGGCAAGAGCGGATACGCCTGCGCCATGGGCGTGGTCATGCTGATCCTCACCATGATTCTTTCCCTCGTCACGCTGCGCGCCACCCGCCGCGAGCGCATCGAGTTCTGAGCGGGAGACACGATGACCACAGTGACCAAGAGCGCCGGCACGACCGAGGCCGAGCGGTCCGGCGGAGGCCGGCGCGTCAAGAAGGACGGCGGGAGCCCCCCGTCCGAGGGCGTGGCGCTCAATGTCTTCTCGCACGGCTTCCTGGCCGTCTGGGCGGTGCTGATCGTCCTGCCGCTGGGCTGGCTGATGCTCGGCTCCTTCAAGACCGACTCCCAGATCGGCGGCTCGGCACTCAGTTGGCCCTCCAACTGGCACCTCGACGCCTTCTCCCGCGCCTGGGACAAGGGCATCGGCGACTACTTCGCCAACACGGTGATCGTGATGGTGTTCTCGGTCCCGCTGACCATGCTGCTCGGTTCGATGGCGGCGTACGTACTGGCCCGGTACCCCTTCCGGGGGAACCGGGTCATTTACTACTTCTTCGTGTCCGGAGCGATGTTCCCCGTGTTCCTGGCGCTGGTACCGCTGTTCTTCATGGTCAAGCGCCTTGACATGCTCAACACGTACCAGGGCCTGATCATGGTGTACGTCGCCTACTCGATGCCCTTCACCGTCTTCTTCATGTACTCGTTCTTCCGCACCCTGCCGACGGCGGTGCACGAGGCGGCGGTCATCGACGGGGCGTCCGACACCCGGATCTTCTTCCAGGTGATGCTGCCCATGGCCAAGCCCGGCCTGATCAGCGTCGGGATATTCAATGTCCTGGGCCAGTGGAACCAGTACATCCTGCCCTCGGTGCTCATGCAGCCCCAGAGCGGATCGGACCCCGAGCGCTACATGCTCACCCAGGGCCTGATCCAACTCCAGTACCAGATGGGCTACGAGACGGACCTGCCGGTGCTGTTCGCCGGCGTGACCATCGCGATGATCCCGATGCTGGTGGTCTACCTGTCCTTCCAGCGACAGATCCAGGCCGGCCTGACCTCCGCCACCCTCAAGTAGCGCCGCGTCAGAAGGAGGACGTCGGCACCACCGACCAGCCGGCCGCCGAGACCGAGGGGTCGAGCGAGAGGGTGCTGACCGCGTCCTCCAACGCGCGGCCCCCCTCGCCCTCGGCGGTCAGCAGCGCCGACACCGTCACCCGACCCGGCACCGGGCCGTCCTGGCTGCGGATCGAGCGCAGCTGGTGGCCGGGTCGGGCGAGGGCGTCGACCAATCGGCGCCGGATGCGGGCCTCGTCCTCCTCCAGGCACACGGCCTCGAAGTGGAAGTCGGTGGCCACCTCCGCGCCGCCGCGCGGCTCCCGGTCCAGGCGCCGGCCCAGCGGGCGCAGCAGGAGGTTGGCCCCCACCACGCCCACCGTGCCGCAGGCGGCCAGGACGAACATCCCGGTACCGGCCAGGCAGCCCACCGCCGCCGAACACCACAGGGTGGCGGCCGTGTTCAAGCCCCGAACGCTCAGCCCGTCGCGCATGATCACGCCGGCGCCGAGGAAGCCGATGCCCGACACGATCTGGGCCGCGACCCGGGAGCCGTCGTACTGCACCTCGGAGACGGTGCCCATGAACCCGTACTGCGAGAGCAGCACGAAGAGCGCCGCCCCGCCCGCCACGAGGGCGTTGGTCCGCAAGCCCGCCATCCGGGCCCGCCACTGACGTTCCAGGCCGATCGCCGCCCCGAATCCGAGCGCGGCGGCCAGGTGCCCGGCCATCGCCCATTCGTCGAGCGCCATGTGCCCGCCCCTCCCTTGGTCGTGCGGATTCCCGCGGTCGTGTCGAGTCCCGCGCTCGTGTCGATCAGAGCCAGGTGCCGAACCGGCGGATGTACCAGGTCTTCACGACCTGAGTGAGCGTGCAGTACGCGAGGAGTACGCCGATCAGCCAAGGGAAGTACCCCGCCGGCAGGGCCACGAAGCCCAGCGAGCCGGCCAGCGGCGAGAAGGGCAGCCAGAGCCCGGTCAGTACCGCGAGGACGGTCATCACCATCACCGGCCACGAGGCGCGGGACTGGATGAAGGGGATCTTCCGGGTGCGGATCATGTGGACGATCAGGGTCTGCGACAGCAGTCCCTCGATGAACCAGCCGGACTGGAAGAGCGCCTGCCCGGCCTCGCTGTTCGCGCCGAAGACGTGCCACATGATCAGGAACATCGAGATGTCGAAGATCGAGCTGACGGGGCCGATGGTCACCATGAAGCGGCCGATGCCCTTGGCGTCCCAGTTGCGGGGCTTGCGCAGGTACTCCTCGTCCATCCGGTCCCACGGGGTCGCCAGCTGCGAGATGTCGTAGACCAGGTTCTGCACCAGCAGCATGATCGCGAGCATCGGCTGGAACGGGATGAACGCGCTCGCCACCAGCACGGAGAAGACGTTGCCGAAGTTCGAGGACGCGGTCATCTTGATGTACTTGATCGTGTTGCCGAAGGTGGTCCGGCCCTGGATCACACCCTGCTCCAGGACGGTCAGGTCCTTCTCCAGCAGGATGATGTCCGCGGACTCCTTCGCGATGTCGACGGCGGTGTCCACCGAGATGCCGACGTCGGCGTCGCGCAGCGCGGCGGCGTCGTTGATGCCGTCCCCGAGGAAGCCGACGGTGTGACCGTCCGTCTGCAGGGCCCGTACGATCCGGGCCTTCTGGACCGGGTTGACCTTCGCGAAGACGGTCGTGCGGGCGGCCGTCGCGCGCAGGCCGGTGTCGGCCAGGGCGTCGATCTCGGTACCGAGCACCACGCGTCCGACGTCGAGGCCGACGTCCGCGCAGACCCGCGCCGCGACCAGGTCGTTGTCCCCGGTGACCACTTTGACCTCGATGCCCTTGTCGGCGAGGGCCCGCAGGGCCCGGGCCGCGTCGGCCTTCGGCGGGTCGAGGAAGGCGAGGAAGCCGACCAGGGTCAACCCGTCCTCGTCGGCGACCGTGTAGGTGTCGCGCGGTCCGGCGAACGTACGGGTGGCGACGGCGAGGACGCGCAGGCCCCGACGGTTGTTGTCCTCGGCGATCCGGGTGACGTGACCGCGCAGCCGCTCGGTCAGCTCGACCCTCTCGCCGCGGTCCGTCATGTGGGTGCACAGGGAGAGGACTTCCTCGACCGCGCCCTTGGTGACCATGACGTGCTCGGCGCGACCGCCGGCCACGATGCCGTTGCGGTTCAGCACCACGGACATCCGGCGCCTGGCGAAGTCGAAGGGGATCTCGTCGACCATCGAGAACCGTGCGTCGACGACAACCTCCTCGGCCTCGTCGACGCGGTCGATGACCGCCCGGTCCATGAGGTTGCGCAGGCCCGTCTGGAAGTGCGCGTTGAGGTAGCCGTACTCCAGCACCTCGTCGTCCTCGTCGCCGTGCACGTCGAGGTAGCGGTCCAGGACGATCCGGTCCTCGGTGAGGGTGCCTGTCTTGTCCGTGCAGAGCACGTCCATCGCGCCCAGGTTCTGGATCGCGTTGAGCCGCTTGACGACCACCTTGCGCCGGGACATGGCGACCGCGCCGCGCGCCAGGTTGGCGGAGACGACCATCGGCAGCATCTCGGGGGTCAGGCCCACCGCGACGGCGATGCCGAACAGGAACGCCTCGTCCCAGTCGCCCTTGGTGAAGCCGTTGATCATGAACACCACGGGGACCATGACCAGCATGAAGCGGATCAGCAGGAAGCTGACCTTGCGCACCCCGGTGTCGAAGTTGGTCTGCGGGCGCTCGCCGACGAGCGAGCCGGCCATCGAGCCGAACCAGGTGTCGGCGCCGGTGGCGACGACGACCCCGGTGGCGGTGCCGGAGGTGACCGAGGTGCCCATCAGGACCAGGTTGTCGGCCTCGACGGGGTCGCGCGTCAGCGTCTGCCCCGGGTCGTCCGCGCGGGTGTCGGCCTTGGCCACCGGCAACGACTCCCCGGACAGGGCGGCCTGAGAGACCATCAGGTCCTTGGAGGTGACGAGCCGCAGGTCGGCGGGGATGAGGTCGCCGGCCGCCAGCCTGACCAGGTCGCCCGGGACCACCCGGTCCATGGGCATCTCGAAGGTGGTCGGAGCCGATCCCCCGCCGGCGCGACGCTGTACCGCGCAGGTGGTGGTGACGAGCCTCTTCAGCGCGTCGGCGGCCCGGCCCGAGCGGAACTCCTGCCAGAACCGCAGCAGTCCGCTGATGCCGATCATCACGGAGAGGATGACGACGCCCGGGTCGGCCGGGTCCTGCCAGTACATGATCCCGGCCAGGAAGACCAGGACGCCGATGAAGGGGTTGGCGTACGCCTTCGCCAACTGCGCGTACCAGCGCGGGGCGCGCTCCCGGGCGACCACGTTGGGGCCGTGTCGCTCCAGGCGCAGGGCCGCCTCGTCGTGGGTGAGGCCGTGGCGGCCGGCGGACAGGTCCCGCAGGACCTGGTCGCCGGGGCGGGCGCTGAGGTCGGCGAGCCGCTCACCGACGAGTCGGGTGCGCGCCTCCAGCTCGGCGGCCTTGCGTTCGCGGCGGGCCCGGCCCGGCGGTGCGAGCTTCGTCGGGGTGCGCGGGGTGAGCATGGTCATGGCAAATACCTCCCTCCACGGCGTCCGGGCAGCGCGAAGCCGCGCGGTCACGTGGAGTGATCACAGGTCGGCGCGAGGCGGCGCGAAGCGGCCACGGGTACGCCGACGGGCATGGATGACGCACATCCGTCGAGGGATCGGGGGGATCCGGGACGTGCGGAGGGGAAGGGATGGCGGGCCCGAGGGGCCGCCGGACGCACGGTGACGGCGTGGGGCCGCGACGGTGCGTGCGCGAGGAGGTGGATCAGTCGATGGACTGGTCAGCCGGCGAGGGCGCGGCAAGGACTTCGATCGGGACTCATCCCGAACACCTCCTTGCGTAGCGCCGTCACATGAGGCGCCCGGTCCGGCCGGAAAGGCCGCAGAGGATCGGCGCCTCAGCGACCGTAGCATGATGTTGAGGGGGTTCTTTCATACTTATGACCGGTAGTGGCCGTTTCGTGCCGCGTCAGCCTCTTGACGTGTGGAGGGCCAAAGGCTCGACTTAAGGTTCACAAGTTGGAGAGACGCCGGTGTCTCGGAGCACACAGCCGCGACTGCCGGCCGGGGGGCGACGGCTCGCCGTCGCTAAAGGGCAGGAGTGGATGAGTCGTGCAGACTCCCGGATCGCAGTCCTCGCTGCATCGCGCGAATCTTGAACGGGTCGTGCGGGCGGTGCGCCTCGCGGGTTCACTGACCCAGGCGGAGATCGCCCGTACCACCGGACTGTCGGCGGCCACGGTCTCCAACATCGTCCGCGAGCTCAAGGAGGCCGGGACCGTCGAGGTCACCGACACCTCGGCCGGTGGCCGGCGGGCGCGCAGCGTCTCGCTCAGCGGCGACGCGGGCATCGTGATCGGCGTGGACTTCGGCCACACCCACCTGCGGGTGGCCGTCGGGAACCTCGCGCACCAGGTGCTGGCCGAGGAATCCGAGCCGCTGGACGTGGACGCGTCCTGGGTGGAGGGCTTCGACCGGGCCGAGGCGCTGGTCGGGCGGCTGATCGAGGGCATCGGGGTGGGTCGGGACAAGGTCATCGGGGTCGGGCTCGGCGTGCCCGGCCCGATCGACGTAGAGTCCGGAACCCTGGGCTCCACCGCGATCCTGCCGGGCTGGGCGGGCATCAACCCCCGCCAGGAGCTCTCGCAGCGGCTGGGTGTACCCGTGTACGTGGACAACGACGCGAACCTCGGAGCCCTCGGGGAGCTGGTCTGGGGGAGTGGCCGCGGGGTCAAGGACCTCGCGTACATCAAGGTCGCGAGCGGCGTCGGCGCGGGCCTGGTGATCAATGGTCAGATCTACCGGGGCCCCGGCGGCACGGCCGGCGAGATCGGGCACATCACCCTCGACGAGTCGGGCCCGGTCTGCCGCTGCGGCAACCGCGGCTGCCTGGAGACCTTCGCCGCGGCCCGGTACGTGCTGCCCCTCCTCCAGGGCACCCACGGCCCGGAGCTGACGATGGAGCGGGTGGTGGAGCTGGCCCGCGAGGGCGACCCGGGCTGCCGTCGGGTCATCACCGACGTGGGCCGGCACATCGGCAGCGGTGTGGCGAGCCTGTGCAATCTCCTGAACCCGAGCCGGGTGGTCCTCGGCGGCTCCCTCGCCGACGCCGGTGAACTGGTGCTGGCCCCCATCCGTGAATCAGTGGGGAGGTACGCGATCCCCAGCGCCGCCCGGCAGTTGTCGGTCCTCACGGGGTCGCTCGGCGGGCGTGCGGAGGTGCTGGGGGCGCTGGCCCTCGTCCTCAGTGAGATGGGCGATTCGACGCTTTTGGCGGAGAACGGGGTAGGCCTGCGCACGCTGACGGCCATGTCTTCAGTTAGATAACGGATGGCACCGTTGTCATCTCGTTAAGGATTCACTCCTTGACGGCAAATCGCGGCCGGGGTTGACTCACATCCACCTCGGCCGCAGTGTTGCGGCCTCGTCAGGGAGGTTCAAGTAATGAACACTCGTATGCGTAGAGCCGCCGTAGCCGTCGCCGCCGGTGCCATGGCCGTATCGCTTGCCGCTTGTGGCAGTGCGAAGGAGGCCGGCGACAAGCCGAAGGACTCGGGCGCCGCCAAGGGCGACGCGATAAAGATCGGTCTGCTCCTCCCGGAGAACCAGACCGCGCGCTACGAGAAGTTCGACAAGCCGCTGATCGAGAAGAAGGTCGCCGACCTCACGGGCGGCAAGGCCGAGGTCGTCTACGCGAACGCCAAGCAGGACGCGACCACGCAGAACTCGCAGGTCGACACGATGATCACCAACAAGGTGAACGTCCTGATCATCGACGCCGTGGACGCCAAGGCCATCGCCGGTTCGGTCAAGCGGGCCAAGGACGCCGGCATTCCGGTCGTGGCCTACGACCGCCTCGCCGAGGGCCCGATCGACGCTTACACCTCCTTCGACAACGAAGAGGTCGGCAAGGTCCAGGGCAAGGCGCTCCTGGAGGCGCTGGGCGACAAGGCCAAGGACGGCCAGATCGTCATGATGAACGGCTCCGTCACCGACCCGAACGCCGCCCTGTTCAAGAAGGGCGCTCACTCCGTCCTCGACGGCAAGGTGAACGTCGGCAAGGAGTACGACACCAAGGAGTGGAAGCCGGAGAACGCCAACACCAACATGGCGGGCGCGCTCTCCGCGATCGGCAAGGACAAGGTCGTCGGCGTCTACTCCGCCAACGACGGCATGGCCGGCGGCATCATCACCGCCCTCAAGGCGGCCGGCCTGTCCCCCCTGCCCCCGGTCACCGGTCAGGACGCCGAACTCGCCGGTGTGCAGCGCATCGTCGCCGGTGAGCAGTTCATGAGCGTGTACAAGCCGTACGCCCCCGAGGCCGCCGCCGCGGCCGAGATGGCCGTCGCCCTCGCCAAGGGCGAGAAGATCGACGGAATCATCAACCAGAAGGTCGACAGCCCGACCACCAAGGGTGTTCCGTCCGTGCTGATCCCGGTCGTCTCGCTCACCAAGAACAACATCAAGGACACCGTCATCAAGGACGGCGTCTACACGGCCGACGAGATCTGCACCGACAAGTACGCGGCCAACTGCACCACCCTCGGCCTGAAGTAAGGCCCCGTCGCTCCCTCTTCGAGCCGTCGAGGCGAGCAGACCCCCACGCCTGTCCGGCGCCCCGCCCCTCTCTTCCCCGCCACCGCGGGGCGCCGGGCAGAAACGTTTCCCCAACGCTCCACCCCAACGCTTCACCCCCACGCTCCACCCCCCCATTCGCGTTCCTGCTCTTTTGCACGACATCCCCGCCGGTCAGGCGGCGAAGGAGATGGTTCATGTGTCCGCTGCGCCCGTGCTGGCGTTGCGAGGGGTCTCGAAGCGGTTCGGCGCCGTTCAGGCCCTGACCGACGTAGAACTCGAGATCCACTCCGGCGAGGTGGTCGCCCTCGTCGGCGACAACGGCGCCGGCAAGTCCACGCTGGTCAAGACCATCGCCGGCGTGCACCCCATCGATGACGGGGTCATCGAGTGGGAGGGCCGCCCGGTCTCCATCGGCAAGCCCCACGACGCCCAGAACCTGGGCATCGCGACGGTCTACCAGGACCTCGCGCTGTGCGACAACATCGATGTCGTCGGCAACCTCTTCCTGGGCCGCGAGCTCAAGCGCCGCGGCATCCTCGACGAGGTGGAGATGGAGCGGCGTGCCCGCGAGCTCCTGACCACCCTGTCGATTCGGATCCCCAGTGTCCGTATCCCGATCGCCTCGCTCTCCGGCGGTCAGCGCCAGACCGTGGCCATCGCCCGCTCGATGCTCGGCGAGCCCAAGCTGGTCATCCTCGACGAGCCGACCGCCGCCCTCGGCGTCGAGCAGACCGCGCAGGTCCTCGACCTGGTGGAGCGGCTGCGCGAACGCGGTCACGCCGTCATCCTCATCAGCCACAACATGGCCGATGTGAAGGCCGTCGCCGACAAGGTCGCGGTCCTGCGGCTCGGCCGCAACAACGGCGTCTTCAGTGTCGCCGACACCTCGCAGGAAGAGATCATCTCCGCCATCACCGGTGCCACGGACAACGCCGTGACCCGCCGGGCGGCCCGCACCGGGGAGGCCCGCAAGTGAGCACCCAGAACCCTGCCGCCGGACCGCTGGACAAGGGCCCGACCGACCGCGTCGGGCACGTGGACCCGGTCAACCCGGCGGCTGCGGCCGACGCCATCCCGGCCGTCGACCCCCGTCTGCTCGTGCGCGAGCAGGGCTTCGCCGGCTACCTGAGCGAGTTCGGCCGCAAGATGAAGGCCGGTGACCTGGGATCCCTCCCGGTCGTCGTCGGCCTGATCGTCATCTGGAGCATCTTCCAGAGCCTGAACTCGAACTTCCTCGGCCCCGAGAACCTGACCAACATCGCGATCACGATGGTCGCCACCGGCATGATGGCCGTCGGCATCATCTTCGTGCTGCTGCTCGGCGAGATCGACCTCTCGGTCGGCTCGGTCAGCGGTGTGTCGGGAGCGATCGTCGCCGTCCTCGCCGTCACCCACGGCGTGAACGAGTGGCTCGCGATCCTCGCCGCCGTCGCCGGCGGCGCCCTCATCGGCGCGATCCACGGCTTCTTCTTCGCCCGGATCGGCGCCCCGGCCTTCGCCGTCACCCTGTCGGGCCTGCTGTTCTGGTCCGGCGCCATGCTGCAGATCCTCGGCAGCAACGGCACCATCAACCTCGACTCCGAGGGCGTGGTCGGTCAGCTGACCACGTACTTCTTCTCGGACGTGGCGGTCGGCTACGGCCTCGCGGCCCTGGCCGTGGCCGGATACTTCCTGGCCACCTACTTCGACAACCGGCGCCGACAGGCGGCGGGCGTCCCCGCCCGGCCGCTCACCGAGATCCTGCTGCGCACCGGCGTCCTCGCGGTGTTCACCTTCGGTCCCGCCGTCGTGTTCAACCAGTACAAGGGTCTGCCGCTCGCGGTGGTGCTCTTCCTGCTGGCCCTCGTCGGCACGGACTTCCTCCTGCGCCGCACCTCCTTCGGCCGTCAGGTGTTCGCGCTCGGCGGCAGCGTCGAGGCGTCCCGTCGCGCCGGCATCAACGTGAACCGGGTGCGGATCACGGTCTTCGCCATCGCCGGCACCTTCGCCGCCGTCGGCGGGCTCTTCTGGGCCTCCAAGATCGCGGCCGCCAACCAGAGCGCCGGCGCCGGCGACCTGCTGATGAACGTGATCGCCGCGGCCGTCATCGGCGGCACCAGCCTCTTCGGTGGCCGGGGCCGGACCTGGAACGCCCTCCTGGGCGTCATGGTCATCACCTCCATCCAGTACGGTCTGGCCCTGGAGGGCATCGCCACCCCGATCCAGTACATGATCACGGGTGCGGTCCTGCTGGCCACGGTCGTGATCGACTCGGTCACCCGCAAGACCCAGAAGACGGCCGGACGCGCCTGACCTCTGTCCCAGGCAGTACCCGGCGGTAAGACCCGTCACAGTGCCCGGTGCCACTTCCAGTGGTGCCGGGCGCTCGTGCGTACATTCGTGGGTACAACTGTGCGGGTATACACCCGTTTGGGATGTGTGATTTGGCGATCAGGTGTACAGGTATGACAAAGGCGTGACCCTCCCGGTACCGCCCGATGACGCTCGTCGCGAGCGGAACATTAGACTCGACAGACCAGCAAGCAACTGCAAGGAGGCACGGGTGCTGCTGACCCGCATCAAGGGACCGCGCGATCTGGACCGGCTCAGCCAGGAGGAGCTCGAACAGCTCGCCGCCGAGATCAGGTCCTTCCTCGTCGACGCCGTCTCCAAGACCGGCGGGCACCTCGGCCCCAACCTCGGTGTCGTCGAGCTGACGATCGCCCTGCACCGGGTCTTCGACTCGCCCAAGGACAAGGTCCTCTTCGACACGGGCCACCAGGCCTACGTCCACAAGCTGCTCACGGGCCGCCAGGACTTCGGCGGCCTGCGCACCAAGGGCGGCCTGTCCGGCTACCCCTCCCGCGCCGAGTCCGAGCACGACGTCATCGAGAACTCCCACGCCTCCACTGTGCTGGGCTGGGCCGACGGCCTGGCCAAGGCCAACGAGGTGCTGGGCCGCGAGGACCACCACGTCGCCGCCGTCATCGGCGACGGCGCGCTGACCGGAGGCATGGCCTGGGAGGCGCTGAACAACATCGCCGCCGCCAAGGACCGCCCGCTGGTCATCGTGGTGAACGACAACGAGCGCTCGTACGGTCCCACGATCGGCGGCCTCGCCAACCACCTGGCCACCCTGCGCACCACGGACGGATACGAGCGCTTCCTGGCCCGCGGCAAGGACCTCCTGGAGCGTACGCCGGTCGTCGGCAAGCCGCTCTACGAGACCCTGCACGGCGCCAAGAAGGGCCTCAAGGACTTCATCGCCCCGCAGGGCATGTTCGAGGACCTCGGCCTGAAGTACGTCGGCCCCATCGACGGCCACGACATCGAGGCCCTGGAGTCCGCGCTCCAGCGCGCGAAGCGCTTCGGCGGCCCGGTCATCGTGCACTGCCTCACCCAGAAGGGCCGCGGCTACCAGCCGGCCGTCCAGGACGAGGCCGACCGCTTCCACGCGGTCGGCGTCATCCACCCGGACACCGGCCTCCCGGTCAAGACGGCGGCCGCCAGCTGGACCTCCGTCTTCGCCGACGAGATGGTCAAGCTCGGCCGGGAGCGCGCGGACATCGTCGCGATCACTGCGGCCATGCTCCAGCCCGTCGGCCTGAAGAAGTTCGCGGACGCCTTCCCGGAGCGCATCTTCGACGTGGGCATCGCCGAGCAGCACGGCGCCACCTCGGCCGCCGGACTGGCCACCGGAGGGGTCCACCCGGTCTTCGCCGTGTACGCGACCTTCCTCAACCGCGCCTTCGACCAGGTGCTGATGGACGTCGCCCTGCACAAGTGCGGGGTCACCTTCGTCCTGGACCGCGCGGGCGTCACCGGTGACGACGGCGCCTCCCACAACGGCATGTGGGACATGTCGATCCTCCAGGTCGTGCCCGGCCTGCGGCTCGCCGCCCCGCGCGACGCCGAGCAGCTGCGCGCCCAACTGCGCGAGGCCGTCGAGGTCAAGGACGCGCCGACCGTCGTGCGCTACTCCAAGGGAGTCGTCGGCCCGGCCGTGCCGGCCGTCGGCAGGATCGGCGGCATGGACGTGCTGCGCACCCCGGCCCCCGAGGTCACCCGTCCGGACGTACTGCTCGTATCCGTCGGCGCGCTCGCCCCGATGTGCCTGGAGATCGCCGATCTGCTCGACAAGCAGGGCATCTCCACGACCGTGGTGGACCCCCGTTGGGTCAAGCCCGTGGACGAGGCACTGGCCCCGCTCGCGGAGCGGCACCGGGTCGTCGTCACCGTCGAGGACAACGGCCGCACCGGCGGCGTGGGCGCCGCCGTCTCGCAGGCCCTGCGGGACGCGGGCGTCGACGTACCGCTGCGGGACTTCGGCATCCCGCAGCGCTTCCTCGACCACGCGCTGCGCAAGGAGATCCTGGCCGAGATCGGCCTGACCGCCCCGGACATCGCCCGTCAGGTGACCGGCCTCGTCGCCAAGCTGGACGGGCGCTACGACAGCGAGCCGGCCGCCACCGTCGACTAGTCGACGGGCCGTCGAGCCCCCGACGCGCGGTTGCGTCCCACGGGCCGGGAGATCACCCTTGAAGGGTGGGCCTCCCGGCCCGTTTCGCGTACGCGTCACCTTTCGGAGGTGCGTCGGTGAGCACGGATCGCAACAGTCCTTTCCGCACCAAGTCGGTGGAACAGTCCATCCGCGACACGGAGGAGCCCGAACACGCCCTCCGCAAGTCGCTCTCCTCCTGGGACCTGATGGTCTTCGGCGTCGGTGTCATCATCGGCACCGGCATCTTCGTCCTCACCGGCAAGGTCGCCAAGGAGAACGCCGGCCCGGCCACCGCCCTGGCGTTCGTGGCCGCCGGCATCGTGTGTGGGCTCGCCGCCCTGTGCTACGCCGAGTTCGCCTCGACCGTCCCGGTCGCCGGTTCGGCGTACACGTTCTCCTACGCCTCGATCGGTGAGCTTCCCGCCTGGATCATCGGCTGGGACCTGGTGCTGGAGTTCGCGCTGGGCACCGCGGTCGTCGCGGTCGGCTGGTCCGGGTACGTCCGTTCGTTGATGGACAACGCCGGCATCCATCTACCCGCGGCCCTGGAGGGGCCGGACGTGCCGGGCGGCACCTTCGACCTGCTCGCCTTCCTCCTGGTCCTGGTCCTGACGGTCGTCCTCGTCATCGGCGTGAAGCTGTCGGCGCGCATCACCGCGATCGTCGTCGCGATCAAGGTCACGGTGGTGCTCATCGTGATCATCGCGGGCCTGTTCTTCATCACGGGCAGCAACTACAAGCCGTTCATCCCCGAGGCGGTGCCCCAGGAGGGCGGAGCGGGATTCGACGCGCCACTGGTCCAGCTGATCTTCGGCTACGAGCCGACCAACTTCGGCGTCATGGGCATCTTCACCGCGGCCTCCGTCGTGTTCTTCGCCTTCATCGGCTTCGACGTGGTCGCCACCGCCGCCGAGGAGACCAAGATGCCGCAGCGCGACATGCCGCGCGGCATCCTCGGCTCGCTGCTGATCTGCACGGTGCTGTACGTGGCGGTCTCACTCGTGGTGACCGGCATGCAGCACTACACCGAGCTGTCGGTGAGCGCGCCGCTGGCCGACGCCTTCAAATCCGCCGGACATCCGGTCTACGGAGGCATCATCAGCTTCGGCGCCGCGGTGGGCCTGACCACCGTCTGCATGATCCTGTTGCTGGGTCAGACCCGTGTGTTCTTCGCGATGAGCCGTGACGGCCTGCTGCCGCGCTTCTTCTCGCGCACGCACCCGAGGTTCCGCACCCCGTACCGGCCGACGATCCTGCTCGGTGTGATCATCGCGATCGTCGCCGGATTCACCAGCATCAACGAACTCGCCACCCTGGTGAACATCGGCACGCTGTTCGCCTTCGTGGTCGTCGCCCTCGGCGTGATCATCCTGCGCCGGACCCGCCCGGACCTGCACCGGGCCTTCCGGACCCCGTGGGTGCCGTTCGTGCCGATCGTGTCGATCGCCGCCTCGGTGTGGCTGATGCTCAACCTCCCGGCCGAGACCTGGCTGCGGTTCGTCGTCTGGATGCTCATCGGCATCGCCGTGTACTACATGTACGGGCGCAAGCACAGCCGACTGGGCCGGGGCGAGGGAGTGGGCCTCGACCCGCACCACGAGGAGCAGCACTAGAGGCATCCCCGGACCGGGCCCCGGCGGGCAGCAGCCCCGCCGGGGCCCGGTCCGTACGTCCTCGCACGACCCTGTCCCGCGGCGCGTCCCGTGACTAGCCTGGGCGCCATGAAGATCACGTTGGAAGCCTGGGCGGAAGACGACCACTGGCTGCTGCTCCGCACGAACGAGCCGGTCATGACCGCACACCTCGGCGGTCCGGAGTCCGAGGCCAAGCTCCGGGACCGGCAGAGCCGTTACCTCGCCCTCAGCGCCCGGGAGCCGGCGGCCGGCCGGATGTTCCGCGTCGTCGCCGACGGCGAGAGCGTGGGCAGCATCGGCTTCTGGGAGCGCACCTGGAAGGACGAGGAGGTCTACGAGACGGGCTGGGGCATCCTGCCCGAACACCAGGGCCGCGGCGTGGCCGCGGCGGCGGCCCGCACCCTCGTCGCCCACGCGGCCGAGCACGGTACGCGCCGCCACCTGCACGCCTTCCCGCCCCTCGACCACGGGGCGTCGAACGCCGTCTGCCGCAAGGCCGGCTTCGTCCTGCTCGGCGAGGTCCCGTTCGAGTACCCCCCGGGCCACTGGGAGACGAGCAACGACTGGCGCACGGTGCTGCGCTAGCGGAGCGATTCGGCCTACGGCTTGGCGGCCGTGCCGCCCTTCGTGGCCGTGCCGCCCTTGGCGGGGGACTTCTTCGCCGATGCCGGGACCTTCTGGTCGGTGCGCAGGGCCTCCCACAGTTGGCCGGCCTGCGGTTCGGCGACGACCACGCGGTTCGGGTCGACCTTGTCGTAGGCCACCGGCAGCATGATGGTCTCCATCGTCGCCGGGTCCACGGCCTTCATGCTCCGCGCGAAGTCGGACAGCGCGGTGAGGGACGCCAGATCGGAGTCGGTGGTCAGCGACTTGGTCCCCGCGTCGGCCAGCTTGTACAGCCGGGTCGGGTTGCCGAGGGCGTCCTGCTTCTTGATCTCCGACAGCATGGCGAGCATGAACTGCTGCTGGAGGCCGATGCGCCCGAGGTCGCTGCCGTCGCCGTAGCCGTAGCGGGTCCGTACGAACTTCAGCGAGTCGGTGCCGTCCAGCCGGTGCGTGCCCGCGTCGAGCTTGAGGCCGCCCTTGGCGCCGCTCATCGGCTGGTCGAGGGTGACGGTGACCCCGCCGAGGGCGTCGACCAGACCCTTGAAGCCGGCGAAGTCCACCTCGACGAAGTGGTCCACGCGGACTCCGGACAGCTGCTCCACGGTCTTCACGACGCAGGCGGGGCCGCCGAGGGAGTAGACCGAGTTGAACATGACCCGCTTCGCGGCGGGCGCGGTGCCGCCGTCGTTGTCCTTGCACTCGGGCCGGCTGATCAGGGTGTCGCGGGGGATGCTCACCGCGGTGGCCCTGGAGCGGCCCTCGGGTATGTGCACCAGCATGGCGGTGTCGGAGCGGGCACCGCTGACGTCGCCGTGGTCGAGGTCGCCGTTGGCCCCGGCCCGTGAATCGGACCCGAGGACCAGGACGTTCTGGGCGTTCTCGACGACCTTCTTCGGGCGGTTGTCGCCGATCGCCTGGTTCAGGTCGACGCTGGAGATGTTCGAGTTGAGGTGGCTGTAGGTCCACCAGCCGGCGCCGCCGACCGCGAGGACGAGCAGGGCCGCCACCGAGAGCACGATCCACAGGACGCGCCTGCCACGCCGCGGCTTTCGCCGGGAGACAGGGGAGGAGGCCGGGGCCGGTGCCGAGGGCCGGTCAATCATGGAGGCGGAGCCCTTCTATTATAGATGGGGTGAATCATAGGACACGCTTTCGAGTGGCTGGTCCTTTTCGGTGAAAGGCCGTCGGAGGAACGACGGACAGCACTCGACGGAAGGGCGGATGGACGGCGTGATGCGAGGCAACAGCGCCGGTCGGACGGCTTTCTCCGCCCGCGGGGCGGCGTCCGGTGACCCGGGCGGACCGGCCCGTCCGCCGGTCCGACCCCCGGCCGGAACATGGTTGTTCACGGGCGGCGACGGCCGCCTGACGGCCTACGCCTGCGGGCCCGACGGACTGCTGCGCTGGACCGAGGCCGCCGCCCCCGCCTCGGGGTGGACGGGCCCGGAGAGGTTCGAGGTTCCCGGGTGGACCGGCTACGCGGCCATGGCCCGAAGCCGCGAGGGATACGTCCACTTCGCCGCGCCGGTCACCGCCCGGGACGGTTCGGGCCGACAGGAGATCGCCGTCTCCACCCAGTTCCAGTCCGGCCGCGCCCTCACCGATTGGCGTGGCCTCGGCGTTCCCCACGTCCGCGGCGGCCCCGACGACCTGCCGACCGGCCCGCCCCGCGTCGCCGTCAACCAGCGCTCCGGCTCCGTGCACGTGCTCGTGTCCCTGCGCCACGGGGGCATCCTGCGGTGCAGCCGCAACGCCGAGGGCGTCTGGGGTGGTTGGAAGCAACTGTCCTCGGACCCCTACGAGGGCGGGGTCACCCCGCTGATGCCCGCGGGCGGCCCGCTGGAACTCCTCGCCCTCGGCCCCGCCGGCGCCGACCGCTGGACGGGCGCGGGGCAGGGTCGGTTCCGGCACGCCGACCGGGTTCCGTCCCCCGTGGTCCCCGGCACGGTCGCCGTGTGCGAGACGGGCCCCCGCCGGGCGACGTACTTCTGGCGCTACCCGGGCGACGGCTCGCTGGTCGCCTGGCGGGCAGGTGAACAGGGGCTCCAGGGAACCCTGGTGGGCCTCGGCGACGCGGGCGGACGGGGCGCGCCGGGCGTGGTCCGCACGATGCTCGGCGGCTACGACTGCACGGTCCTCACGCACATCGGCGCGGACGGCGGAGTCGAACTCACCGCCTACGTCACCGAGAACGAGGGCTACGGCACCTGGAGGGCCTCCCTGGGCGGTCACGGCGCGCTGTCCCCGCAGCCCGCCGTCGACGCGGCCGGGCGGATCGTGGTGGCCGCCTTCGACCGGGACGGCGCGCTGATCCGCACGTCGCAGGACCCCGCCCAGGGGCTGGTCTTCGGCCCCTGGGACGCCGTCGGGTCCCCTCAGGCGCGACCCGGTACCGGGAACCGCTGAGAGACCTCGACGCACAACTCGCCCGACTCGGTGTAGAAGGGCGTCGCGACCAGCTCCGTCTCCGGGGCGTCGGGCGAGGGTGCGATGCGGACCGGCATCCGGGCCGTCGTGTCCACCTCGGCCGCCCGCTTCGGTCCGAGCCGCACCTCCCGGGACACGCCCTCGAAACTCACGGCGAGGTGCACCTCCCAGATGCCCGGCGGGAGCGGCCGGCCGATCGCGGTCTGCGCCAGGTTGATCCGGGCCGAGAAACGGCCCATCGCCCGCGCGTTGCCCTTGGCGTTGGTGAGGGTGTCGTCCCGCCGCGCGGTCACGGCGTGCGTCTCCTGGGCGCCGGTGGCCCGCTCCCGCAGCACCACGCGGGTGGCCCGCTCCTTCGTCGACAACTGCTCGAAGAACCCGTACCCGTCGAGCAGCAGCATCGCCCCGTCCCAGCGGAGCTTCTGCAACTCGTGACTGACCGTCATGTCATCGGTGATGTCGAAGAGTTCGTCCGGCAGGCCGACCTGCGGATCGCGGAAGAACGGCAGCCCGGTGTACACCCGGCCGCCCTCCACCGTCTTGCGGACGCTCGGCCGGTTCTTGTCCGCCTCGAAGGCGGCCATCGACCGGGCCTCGGCGATCCTGCCCTGCGCCAGCAGCGCGAACCGCACCGCGAGCGTGCGCGGCAGCAGCGCGAGCGCCCCCGCGCGGGCCTGGGTCCGCAGCACCTCGGCCGCCGCCCACAGGGCCTGCTCGGCCTCCGTCGGGTCCGTCGCGGACAACAGCGCGGCCGCGGTCGCCTTGCCGAGTTCCACCTCAAGGTGGCGGGAGTGCAGACGGTCCCGGCGCGGCCCCTGCGGCACCTGCGCGTCGACCAGCGCCAGCATGCGCGAGACCAGCGCCACCCGGTCCGCGAGCCCGGCCGGGGACGCGGGCGAGGCCCCCTTGACCACACAGGTCGCGTCGCCGACGACCGAGACGTTGTCCGCCCCGATGAACGCGGCGGCGGTGAAGGCCTGGTCGTCGCCGATCAGCATGTCGGTGGGGAACGCCAGCCCGCGCCGCTGGAGCATGCTGGTGCGGAACAGCTTGTCCGGGGTCAGCGACCAGTAGACGCGGGAGGCGTCCACGTCCGTGTAGGGCTGGTTCTTGCGGAACATCGACGTCGCGACGGTGTGCCGGCCCGAGCTCTCCAGCTTCCCGAGCACCACGTCGGCCTCGTTGGTGTCCGCCGCCGTGACCATCCGCTCCAAGGCGTCGGGCGTCAGCCGGTCGCAGGCCTCCAGGAAGATCACGTACCGTCCGCGCACCTGACTCAGCGCCCAGTTGCGGGCGGCCGCCGGGCTCTGCCCGTGGGCGATCAGGCCCATGCGCAGGAAGGGGTACTGGTGCGCGGCCCTGGCCAGGACGGATCCGCTGTCGTCCGTGGACCCGTCGTCGACGGCGATGATCTCCAGCCGGTCCGTGCCGATCGACTGGCCGACGAGGGAGGCCAGACAGGCGTCGAGTTCGGCGGCCTGATCGCGGACCCGGACGGCGACCGTCACGTCCGTGACGTTCACGACGGCTGTGTTCATGGTCGAGTGATCCTCTTCAGTTCTGCGGGGACCGCTGGGGCGCGGGCACGGGCCACGGCATCTCGCCGGTCAGCTCGGGCCACTGCCAGGGGCGGAAGGCGACGTCCGTCGTGTGTTCCGGGAACGCGCCCGGCGTGGCGGCGAGTCCGCCGACGAAGACGTTGACGTGCGAGGTCTGCTCGCCCGCCCCGGGGGTGCCCACCACGTACGCGAAGCGGTCGTACCCGACGAAGCCCGGGTCGGGCGTGTAGGTCACCCACCCGTCGTAGGACAGCTGCGCGTCTCCGTGCCCCGGCCGGGTCACGGAGATCGCCGCGGACCCGGCGGGCGCGCCCGACAGCACGTGTACCGCGCCGGGCGTGTTGGGCTCGGTCGCGATGCGCAGGCCGCGCGCGGCGGGCCGGCGCAACGGCAGGGCCTGGGTGTCGAGTCGGGCGGTGCGGACCATCTTGCGTCCGGTCGCGTCCGGGACGCCCACCATGATCTGGGGACGGATCCGGGGGGCCTTGGCGTTCTCGGCGGCCCGCAGCTGCAGGACACCGGTACCGGTCTCACCCGCCTCCGCGCGCACCCGGAACCAGCGCTGCCGGGGGAAGTACTCCAGCCCCTGGAGGCCGACGATCTCGCCGGCGGCGGTCAGCGGGGCGGCCAGGAGGTACGCGCAGCCGCGCGAGCCCGTCCGGTCCACCGCGACCGAGAGGCCGAACTGGACGACCTCGCCGGGGGCCACGCCGAGTCGCGGGTCCGCCGAGGAGTACAGGCCCGCGTAGGCGGCGCCCTGGGAGGGATCCGAGCCGAGGGCCCGGCCCCGACCGAGGAGGTGGTTCACGCGCCGGACTCCTTGTTCGCGGGGGCGCCGGCCGGGACCGCCGGCATCTTCGACACGCGGGTCTTGGTGCGGTGCCAGAAGGTCTCCTCGTCCAGCCAGCCCAGCTCCTCGTACGAGAAACGGGTCCGGTCGAGGTCGCGGCCCCAGTGCGCGGGGATCACGCCCTGCTCCAGCATGCTGCGGGCGATGAACCGCGCGCACTCGATCGCGCCCTCGGCCCGCAGGTGCACGTTGTCCCCGTCCAGCACGTGCTCCTGGAGGGGTTCGCCCGGCCGCAGGTAGGTGAAGACGGCCTTGGTGGCCTCCGACCCGAGCTCCTCCCACCACTGGAGGCTCTGCTCGTACAGGTCGACGACCGGTACGTGCTCGTCCTCGGCCAACTGCCGCGCGGCGACCGGATAGTCCCCGAGGAAGCGCGCGACGTTGCCGTGCCGGTCGATCCGCCGCCGCTCGTACGGCAGCAGGATCACCGGGTGCGCACCCCGCTCGCGGGTCCCGTGGACGTACGCCGTCATGTGCTCCAGGAAGGTGGAGAACGGCTCGGTGTGCAGGCCGGGGTCCGGCTTCCAGTCCGTCTGCCCGAAACCGAAGAGCAGGTAGTCACCCGGCCGCATGGTGTCCAGGATCCACTGGAGCCGGCCGCGCTCGCGGAAGCTCTTGGAGCTGGCTCGTGCCCGGGAGCAGTTCACCACCTCCACCGCGTCGTTGAGGAACAGCGGCAGCGCCTGGGTCCAGCCCGCCATCGGCAGGAAGCTGTAGGGCCGGTGGACCGAGTTCGACCCGCCCGCCACGAAGATCCTCGGGCGGTGCTCCTGGCCCGGTCCGGGTGCGTACGTCACGCCTAGACTCCCTCGTCCCCGGCCGTCTGCACCAGCACCGCCGCCAGCGCCGCCTCGAAGGCGGACCGCTGCGCCGCGTTCGTGGTCGGGTCCTGCCGGCGCACGTCGACGACGTGTCCGGTCATCGTGGACAGCAGGACGTCCAGCGAGGTCAGGGCCACCGCCTCGGAACTCAGCAGGGAACCGGTCGGCTCCTCGCCGAAGGCCTTGACGCGCATCGGGGTGGCGGTGCGCTCCGGGTTCACGCAGTTCACGCGGATGTGGTCCTCGGCCCACTCGTCGGCCAGCGCCTGCGTCAGATTGACCATGGCGGCCTTCGTCGACGAGTACAGGCTGTAGTTCGCGCGGCCCCGGGTGTAGCTGCTGGAGGTGAACAGCAGCAGTTGCCCCCGCGTCTCGCCGAGGTACTTGTGGGCGGCCCGCGCGATCTGCACGGGGGCCAGGTAGTTGACCTCCAGCGCCTGCCGGATCGTGTCGTCGTCCGTCTCGTCGAGCCGGCCGACCCGCAGCACGCCCGCGGTGTTCACCACGTGGTCGATCCGGCCGGTCTGCGCGTACGCCTCGGCCAGCGCCGCCTCGACGTGGTCGGGGTTCTCCACGTGGGTGCCGGTGGTGGAGCGCCCCAGTGCGAAGACCCGGGCACCGAAGCTCTCGGCGATCCGCGCGATGTCGGCGCCGATCCCGTACGAACCGCCGAACACCACCATCGTCTTGCCGGACAGCTGCTCGCGGTAGGCGGCCTCGTCGGCGTGGGCGGGCGCGGCGTGCGAGGCGAGCTGGAACAGCTTGTCGGCGATGAACACGTCGACCGGCTGGGTGACCTTCATGTTGTACTCGTCGCCCGTGACCACGTGGACCGGCACGTCGGGCAGGTACTTGACGACCACGGAGCAGTCGTCGGTCGCCTGGAAGAACGGGTCGGCGGCCGCCCGCTCGTAGGCGTTGCGGATCGTGGACAGCCGGAAGCCCTGGGGGGTCTGGCCCCGGCGCAGCCGGGAGCGGTCCGGCACCTCGGTGATGAACTCGCCGTCGTCCCCGTGGGTGCGCGTCACGATCACAGTGTCGGACGAGGGGATGGCCACGTCGACGGCCTGGTAGCGCTCCAGGGACTCGACGCACTCACGGACCACGCGCTGCGAGAGCAGCGGGCGCACGGCGTCGTGGAAGAGCAGGTTGATGTGCTCGTCGGCCTCCCGCCCCTGCGAGGCGGCGGCGATGGCGATGCGGGTGGTCTCGCTCCGCGTCGTTCCGCCGGCCAGCACCCGGGAGACCTTCGTCAGGCCCGCGTGCTCGACGATGCGGCGGGCCTCCGTCACGTGGTCGGGCGTCATGAGGAGGAGGACCTCGTCCACGTCGGCCGCGGACTCGAAGATGTGCAGCGTGTGCTCCAGGATCGACTTACCGGCGATCTTGAGCAGCTGCTTCGGTATCTCGAGCCCGATGCGTTGGCCGGTCCCCCCTGCGAGAACAACGGCGATGGTACGGCGGGGGGTGGTACTGGACGGCACGGTCTCCTTCTTCCTCTGAGCTGGGGATGGGGGCCACGGCCTGGCGGGTGTGATTCGGCCGTGGCAGGGTGCGCCGGCTAGGCGGGGAAGGGCGCCGGCTCCGGGTACTCGATCGGGAAGTCGGCGACTCCACGACGGTAGAGATCGTTCGCGGCGTCGTTGAAGCGAACGACCGACGGCGGGTACTCCGCGCCGAGGAGGTACTCCTTGAGCTGCTCCCGGTAGGGGGCCATGTGGTCCTCGGTCGGGTTCAGCATCGCCTCGATCGCCTCGGACAGGCCGTTGCAGTCGGCGTCGAGCAGGTACGAGGCGTACGCCGTGCGCTGCTCGTTGCGGAACTCCTGGTCCGGCAGACCGTCGAGGTTGAAGATCGCGTACGGCTTGAGGGTGGCGACGAAGTCGGACACCACGCTCGACATGTCGCCGATGAGCAGGTCGGAATGGTTGAAGCAGTCGTACAGCGCGGGGATCCGGTTCGTCACCACATGGTGCGCGGCGTCGGGCATCGCGCTCCAGTACAGGGTCCCGGCCTGGTTGCGGCTGCGCCGGATGCGGGCGGTCCGCTCCTCTTCGCTGAGGTCGGGGTACGGGGAACGGACACCGCGCTCGGAGAGGTCGGCGATGCGCTGGTCGAGGCGGGCCAGCTTGCGGCTCGCGGCCTTGGAGTCGCTCACGTTGCGGCCGAAGCGCCGGGCGTTGTCCTCCTCCAGGAGGGCGATGACGCGTCGGTGCGCGGCGGCGGCCTGCGGCGAGCGGGAACCGGTCAGCGGGTGCGGCTTGTAGATCACACGGATGTCGAGCTCGTGGTCGAGCAGCGCCTGGATCAGCTTCTCGCCGGCCGGCAGCACCGAGGTGTAGCAGGCGTCGTCGGTCCAGCCCTCCCAGGTGGGGGCGTAGATGACGGTGGGCACGGGGTTGACGGCCCGGCCCGTCCAGCGGTGCAGGGGCATCAGCTGGGGCCGGCCGACCTCGACGATCTGGTTGTGCGTCACCGCGTGCTTGATGCGCTCGTAGCGGTCGCGGCCTGCCCGGCCGGCCACCCAGATCTCGTCGAAGACCTTGCTGACGCGGTTGCTGCTGGCGAGCTTGTCGCTGTCGCCGTGGCCGATGAAGACGTGCTTGACCTCGGCGCGCTGGAGCATGTGCACGTTCTTGCCCGCGTTGCCGGGGTAGAGGGCGACGCGGAGTTCGTGCATCTCGATGCGCGCGAGGTTGTCCGCCTTGGGCACGCAGATGACGGGAACCGACGTGGCGTCCAGGTAGCGCAGGGTGGCCCGCTCGCGCAGCACGATGAGGGGCCGCAGGTCCAACGCCTCCAGGGCCTCCAACCACATGTTCACCTGGTACATGAAGTCTTTGGAGATGGCGGCGAAGGTGAAGTAAAGGGCGACCTGGGGGCGGTATTCAGCCAGCTGGTGGTTCAGCTCGTCGATGGCCTCGTCGGTGGTGGGCAGCTTGAGCGCGTTGCGCGCGTCGGGCAGCAGCACCAGGAGGGACAGGTAGGCGAGGAAGACCGTGATGATCATCCCGTACGTGACCCAGCGCCAGTTGTCGGTCGCGATGGTGGCGAGGGCCCCGGCCACCAGGGGGATGTCCAGGTGCAGCGTCTTGCGGACGTGCTTGTCCACCAGGAACGGGTGCGGCATGCGACGGATGCCCAGCGCGTCCAGGTCCAGCCCGCGGGTGGTGAAGGGCAGTTCGTTGCGCTGCTTGCGGACGTGCTTGAGGAGCGCGCCGTAGGCGAGTTGCAGGATGAACAGGAGGAGCAGGCCGATGGTCGTCATCTGTGCCACGAACGACTCGATGTCGGCGATGGCCCCGCACAGGCCCAGCAGCAGGAACTGCCGGATCAGGAAGCGCATGGTCAGGCCGAAGCGAGAGTCGCGCAGCCGCTCCAGGGTGGTCGACTCGGTGCTGTGCAGCATCAGGTCGGCCGCGTAGCTGAGGGCCGCGCAGTAGGCGAACATCGGCAGGGAGACGGTCGCGACCGCCGCCATCATCCCGAGGAAGCTGAGGATGAGCCCGGCGCTGATCAGAACGCCGGTGACGGCGTGCAGTCGTTTGGGGCCCATCGTGGGAGGCCTCCCCGTGGAGGTGTTGAGATTCGGCGGAAGTGTCGCAGTAGTATAAGCAGCCGTATGGACGAGTTAAGAACACGAGGTGACGCTCGGGCCAATGATTGGTGGCTCTTGTGGGCACACCTGTGGCCTTCGTCCCTCAAGGTCCGATTGTTCACCCCGTAAAGCGATACACCGTCAGCTCGCGCCGGTCTTCCGCCTTGATGGAAAAGCCCACGCACAATGCGGGGCGGGAATCCGCGGAACCGATCGCCATTCCCTCCGGCTCCCGGAAGGGCAGATCCGGTGCCACGGTGACCTTGTGTCGGCCCTGAGCGCGCCCCGTACGAATGTCGATCGCCGAGACGTGCGTGTTTCCGCCGGACTTCCGCGGATTGTTCCCGTCCTTGGTCGTGTACGGGCGGCCGGTGAGGATGTAGACGAAGTTCCCGTGCAGGGCGCAGCCCTGGAACCACTCCTCTTCCTTCACCTGGACACCGGCCCGCACGGCGTGCACGGGGTCGAAGCGACCGGCGAGGAAGTCCGCCATCCCGTACACGGACAGCCGGTGTTCCCCGTCCAACTCGTGGCTCACCAGCACGCGCCCACCCGCCAGGTCGAGCGCGGGGGACACGTCGGACGCGCCCGGGACCGGATCGTAGTGCGGGACCCGCCGGTCGGACCCGTCGACCACACCACCGTCGTCGAACAGCACACGGGCGACCTGCGTTCCGTAGCCGCTGTCCGCGTCGGGCCTGCTCTCCACCCATATGTAGGTGTGCTTGCCGGCGGGCTCGACACCGAAGGAAATTCCATGCCCGAAGCCGCGGAGATACATGTGCCCGAGAGATATCCCCGTACTGCTCAACCGGGTCAGGCACATATCGCCGGCGGTCTTTCGGTCGCCGGAAGCGAGTGGCTCCGACTCGTCTTCCAGTCGAATGCCGCTTTGCATGGTCTGAAGGGTGTAGACCAAACCGTTGGCATCGTCGAAGGCGAACGACTGCGGACCCGTCGTATTGAATAGCGGCGTCGGCGCCAGCAGTTCGGCGCCCGTCCGCATGTCGAAGTCCCCGGCCGTCGGCTGAGGGTCGGGCTCCTCCTGGTCGGGCTCGTCCGGTTCCGACGAGAGCGCCCACGTCAGACCGCTCGCGGCCAACCCGGCGGCGACCGCGCCGCCGCCGAACATCAGGGTCCGGCGGCTGAAAAGTGTCGTGTCATCCGCCATGCAGACATTCTGCCGGCCCCCGTACGAGCCGACGTCGCCGCCCCCGTGCAAGACCCCGCGGGGCCCCGCCACCGGCGGAAACGGCGGAGTCGGCGGAAACGGCGGACGCCCGCCCCCGCTCGGGGGACGGGCGTCCGTCACGCGCGTCGGGGACGCGACGGTCAGACCGGGACGCTCGCCAGACCCGGGGCGAGGAACTTCTTGCCGTTCACCCGCTCCGAGACACCCTCGCGGTCCAGGTACGGCGTCACGCCGCCCAGGTGGAAGGGCCAGCCGGCGCCGGTGATGAGGCAGAGGTCGATGTCCTGGGCCTCGGCCACGACACCCTCCTCCAGCATCAGACCGATCTCCTGCGCCACCGCGTCCAGGACGCGGTCACGGACCTGCTCCTCGGTCAGGACGCTGTCGCCCTGGACCAGGAGCGCGGCGACCTCGGGGTCGAGCTCCGGCTTGAAGCCGTTCTCCGCGTTGTAGACGTAGAAGCCGCGCTTGCCCGCCTCGACGACCCGCTTGAGGTTGGGGGAGACGGTGAAGCGCTCCGGGAAGGCGCGGTTCAGGGTCTCCGAGACGTGCAGGCCGATCGCCGGACCCACGAGCTCCAGGAGCACCAGCGGCGACATGGGCAGGCCGAGCGGCTCGATCGCCTTCTCGGCGGTGACCACCGGGGTGCCCTCGTCGATGACGTTCTGGATCTCGCCCATGAAGCGGGTCAGGATGCGGTTCACCACGAACGCCGGGGCGTCCTTGGTGAGGACCGCGGTCTTCTTCAGCTTCCGCGCGACACCGAAGGCCGTGGCCAGGGAGGCGTCGTCGGTCTGCTCACCGCGGACGATCTCCAGCAGCGGGAGGATCGCGACCGGGTTGAAGAAGTGGAAGCCGACCACGCGCTCCGGGTGCTGGAGCTTCGAGGCCATCTCGGAGACCGACAGCGAGGAGGTGTTGGTGGCGAGGATCGCGTGCGCCGGGGCGACCGCCTCGACCTCCGCGAACACCTTCTGCTTGACGGACATCTCCTCGAACACGGCCTCGATGATGAAGTCCGCGTCCGCGAAGCCCTCGGCCTTGTCCAGGACACCGCTCACCAGGGCGGTCAGGCGGTTGGCCTTGTCCTGGTTGATGCGGCCCTTGCCGAGCAGCTTCTGGATCTCGGCGTGGACGTAGCCCACACCCTTGTCCACGCGCTCCTGGTCGATGTCGGTGAGGACCACCGGCACTTCCAGGCGGCGCAGGAAGAGCAGCGCCAGCTGCGAGGCCATCAGGCCCGCGCCGACGACGCCGACCTTGGTGACCGGACGGGCCAGGGACTTGTCCGGGGCGCCGGCCGGGCGCTTGGCGCGCTTCTGGACCAGGTTGAAGGCGTAGATGCCGGAGCGCAGTTCGCCGCCCATGATGAGGTCGGCCAGGGCCGCGTCCTCGGCGTCGAAGCCCTTCTGCAGGTCGCCGTCCTTGGCCGCCTCGATGATCTCCAGCGCCCGGTAGGCGGCCGGGGCCGCACCGTGCACCTTGGAGTCCGCGATGGCGCGGCCGCGGGCGACGGCCGCGTCCCAGCCCTCGGCGCGGTCCACGTCGGCCCGTACGACCTCGGTGGCGCCGTTCAGGACGTTCGCCGTCCAGATCAGCGACTGCTCCAGGAAGTCGGCACCCTCGAACAGGGCGTCGGCGATGCCCAGTTCGAAGACCTGCTTGCCCTTGAGCTGGCGGTTCTGGTTCAGCGAGTTCTCGATGATCACCGAGACCGCGCGGTCCGCGCCGATCAGGTTCGGCAGCAGGGCGCAGCCGCCCCAGCCCGGTACCAGACCGAGGAAGACCTCGGGCAGCGAGAAGGCCGGGATGGCCTTGGAGACGGTGCGGTAGGTGCAGTGCAGGCCCACCTCGACACCGCCGCCCATGGCCGCGCCGTTGTAGTACGCGAAGGACGGGACGGCCAGCGCCGACAGGCGCTTGAACACGTCGTGGCCGCCCTTGCCGATGGCGAGCGCCTCGTCGTGCTTCTTCAGCAGCTCGACACCCTTGAGGTCGGCGCCGACCGCGAAGATGAACGGCTTGCCAGTGATGCCCGCGCCGACGATGGAGCCCGCGAGGGCCTCCTGCTCGACCTGGTCGATCGCCGCGTTCAGGTTGGCGAGGGACTGGGGGCCGAAGGTGGTCGGCTTGGTGTGGTCGAAGCCGTTGTCCAGCGTGATGAGCGCGAAGCGCCCGGCGCCGAACGGCAGGTCCAGGTGGCGGACGTGCGCGGACGTGACGACCTCGTCCGGGAACAGCTCGGCCGCGCCCTTCAGGAGCTCAGCGGTGGTGCTCACTTGGAGTCTCCCTCGGCGTTGAAGTTCGGGTTCTCCCAGATGACCGTGGCGCCCATGCCGAAGCCGACGCACATGGTGGTCAGGCCGTAGCGGACGTGCGGCTGCTCCTCGAACTGGCGGGCCAGCTGCGTCATCAGACGGACGCCGGAGGAGGCGAGCGGGTGACCGAAGGCGATGGCGCCGCCGTACTGGTTCACGCGGGAGTCGTCGTCGGCGATGCCGTAGTGCTCCAGGAACGCGAGGACCTGGACCGCGAACGCCTCGTTGACCTCGAAGAGACCGATGTCATCGATCGTCAGACCGGCCTGGGCCAGGGCCTTCTCGGTGGCGGGGATCGGGCCGTAGCCCATGACCTCCGGCTCGACACCGGCGAAGGAGTACGCGACCAGGCGCATCTTGACCGGGAGGTTGTTCTCCCGGGCGAAGTCCTCGGACGCGATGATCGCGGCGGTGGCACCGTCGTTGAGACCGGCGGCGTTGCCCGCGGTGACCCGGCCGTGGGTACGGAACGGGGTCTTCAGGCCGGCCAGGTTCTCCAGCGTGGTGCCCGGACGCATCGGCTCATCGGTGGTGACCAGGCCCCAGCCCGTCTCGCCGGCGGCCTCGTTGGTGTTGCGCACCGAGATCGGGACCAGGTCCTGCTGGATCTTGCCGTCGGCGTACGCCTTGGCGGCCTTCTCCTGCGAGCGCACGGCGTACTCGTCGGCGCGGAGCTTGGTGATCGTCGGGTACCGGTCGTGCAGGTTCTCGGCGGTCATGCCCATGAACAGGGCGGACTCGTCGACCAGCTTCTCGGAGACGAAGCGCGGGTTCGGGTCGACGCCCTCACCCATGGGGTGGCGGCCCATGTGCTCGACACCGCCCGCGAGGGCGACGTCGTACGCGCCGAAGGCCACGCCGCCCGCGACGGCGGTCACGGCGGTCAGCGCGCCGGCGCACATGCGGTCGATGGAGTAGCCGGGCACGGACTGCGGGAGGCCCGCCAGGATGCCGGCGGTGCGACCCAGGGTCAGACCCTGGTCACCGATCTGCGTGGTCGCGGCGATGGCGACCTCGTCGATCTTCGCGGGGTCCAGGTCCGGGTTGCGGCGCAGCAGCTCCCGGATCGCCTTGACGACGAGATCGTCGGCGCGGGTCCCGTTGTAGATGCCCTTCGGGCCCGCCTTGCCGAACGGGGTGCGGACGCCGTCGACGAAGACGACGTCCCTGACGGTACGAGGCACGTTGGCTCTCCTCCAGGTGCGGGTGTGCACTGCTGCGCGGGGGCGCGGTCGGCGTTGTTTGCTGAGCGCCCGCTCACCTGCCCCATGCTACTTGCGGGTAACCAATGTGCACACCCTCTCCGGGAGGAGCGGCGAAGGTCACACTCCCGCCGCCGGCTCTCATCGGCGGCGGTGACGAAGGAAGCCCCCCGGCCGGGGCCGGGGGGCTTCCTTCGTCGTCCAGGGGTCAGTCGGTGGCGGCGAGCGCCTCGACCAGCGCCGGGGTCACCTGCTCGATCTGCCAGGTCCGGGCTCCGTGGGCCGCCAGGGCCTCGGACACCGTGTCCGCCTCCAGGCGCTGCGGCGGCTCCCAGCACAGTCTGCGGACCGTGTCCGGGGTGATCAGGTTCTCCTGGGGCAGGTTCAGCCCCTCGGCGAGCGCCGTGACGGCGGCCCGGGCCGCCGAGAGCCTGGCGGCGGCGGCCGGGTCCTTGTCGGCCCAGGAACGCGGCGGCGGCGGGCCGGCCGGGGTCGCGCCCGGCTGAGGCAGTTCGTTCTCGGACAGCGCCTTGGCCCGGTCCACCGCGGCCATCCACTGTTCCAGCTGGCGCCGGCCCATCCGCTGCCCGTAGCCGGGAAGGGCGGACAGCGCGCTCGCGTTGAGCGGCATGGCCAGCGCGGCCTCGACGATCGCCGCGTCGCCCAGCACCTTGCCGGGGGACACGTCGCGCCGCTGCGCGATCCGGTCGCGGGACTCCCACAGCTCGCGCACGACGGCCATCTGCCGGCGGCGGCGCACCTTGTGCATGCCGGAGGTGCGGCGCCACGGGTCCTTGCGCGGGGGCGCGGGCGGGGCGGAGGCGATGGCGTCGAACTCCTGGTGGGCCCAGTCCAGCTTGCCCTGCCGGTCCAGTTCCTTCTCCAGCGCGTCCCGCAGGTCCACCAGCAGTTCCACGTCCAGGGCGGCGTAGCGCAGCCACGGCTCCGGGAGGGGGCGGGTGGACCAGTCGACGGCGGAGTGGCCCTTCTCCAGCGTGTAGCCGAGCACGCTCTCGACCATCGCGCCGAGTCCGACCCGCGGGAAGCCCGCCAGCCGGCCGGCCAGTTCGGTGTCGAACAAGGAGGTGGGGGCCATGCCTATTTCGCGCAGGCACGGCAGGTCCTGGGTGGCGGCGTGCAGGATCCACTCGGTGCCGGACAGCGCCTCGCCAAGGCTGGAGAGGTCGGGGCAGCCGACCGGGTCGATCAGCGCCGATCCCGCGCCTTCGCGGCGCAACTGCACCAGGTAGGCGCGTTGCCCGTAGCGGTAGCCGGAGGCGCGCTCGGCGTCGACGGCGACGGGGCCGGTGCCCGCGGCGAAGGCCGCGACCACCTCGGCGAGGGACTCCGCGTCGGCGACCACCGGGGGGATGCCCTCGCGGGGCTCCAGCAAGGGAACGGGCAACCCATCGGACGAAACCTCTTCGTCCGGGGGGCCGCCCCCGGTGGTGGTGCGCAGGTGTGCTGCGGTCTCTTGGGCGTCGGTCACCGGTCAAGGGTATCCGTGGATGTGGCGCGCCCGTCGCCGGAACGTTCCGGCGACGGGCGCGAGGGTGAGACCTGGTGAAGCGCGGGGGTGGGGACGGGGTGCGGCGGGAGGGAGAGGACGGGGTGGGCTCGAACGTGTCCCGGGGGTTTCCCCGGGACGTCCCCCGGGAGCCACCGGGCGGGGTCAGTGGATGATTCCGGTCCGCAGGGCGACGGCGACCATCCCGGCCCGGTCGCCGGTGCCCAGCTTGCGGGCGATCCGGGCGAGGTGGGACTTCACGGTCAGTGCGGACAGGCCCATCGAGACGCCGATGGCCTTGTTGGACTGGCCCTCCGCGACGAGGCGCAGGACCTCGACCTCGCGGCCGGAGAGCTCTCGGTAGCCGCCCGGGTGGCTCGGGGCACCCGGGGGGCGGCGGTGCATGCGGGCGGCGGCGGCACCGATGGGGGCGGCGCCGGGCCGGGTGGGGAGCCCGATGTTGGTCCGGGTGCCGGTGACGACGTAGCCCTTCACTCCGCCCGCGAGGGCGTTGCGGACGGCGCCGATGTCATCGGCGGCGGACAGGGCCAGGCCGTTCGGCCAGCCGGCGGCACGGGTCTCGGAGAGCAGGGTGAGACCGGAACCGTCGGGCAGGTGTACGTCGGCCACGCAGATGTCGCGCGGGCTGCCGACGCGGGGGCGGGCCTCCGCGATGGACGACGCCTCGATCACATCACGTACTCCGAGGGCCCACAGATGGCGGGTCACGGTGGAACGGACGCGCGGGTCGGCCACGACGACCATGGCCGTCGGCTTGTTCGGGCGGTAGGCGACCAGGCTTGCGGGCTGCTCGAGAAGAACGGACACCTAGGCCTCCTGGGGGAGTGGCGGAACGTCTCGGCCGGGGGAAGGGAAGCCGGTGCGCTCCGTGCTGATGGTCATTGACTCCTTCGGCACGTCACCCGCCCGGCTTTAGGGAATGATCACGATTTGGTGAGTAACAATTCGGGCAATTCGGACGCACGATCGATCAATGGATGATCAGAAGCCCGCAACGAATGCACGTTCTGGCACTCCGATGCGGGCTCGATCGGTCGACCCGACCCGGGGCGCCACCCCGGGGAGCCCCCGGACGGGGCCCGCGGTGCGGCCGAGCGGCCCCTTGACTACGGGTGGTGCGGACCGCGCCGCTGTGGCAGGGACACCACGCCGGTGACGGTGTCGGTGGGGCCGACCGGCGGCAGCCCCGCGATTTGACACAGCAGCTCGCACCAGGCCGACAGGTGAGCCGAGGTGTCCGGCACCCCGCCCACCCCCTCGCGCGGCGTCCACGAGGCCCTGATCTCGATCTGAGTGGCCGGCCGCCGCTCCGAGAGCCCGCCGAAATAGTGCGAGCTCGCCATGGTCACCGTCCCGCTGGGCTCGCCGTACGTCAGCCCGCGCGCCTCCAGCGCCCCCGTCAGCCAGGACCAGCACACCTCGGGGAGGAGCGGGTCCGCGGCCATCTCCGGCTCCAGTTCCGCCCGTACCAACGTCACCAGGCGGAAGGTGCCCTGCCATGCGTCGTGCCCGGACGGATCGTGCAGCAGGATCAGCCGGCCGTCGGCCAGGTCGTCCTCGCCGTCGACGACCGCCGCCTCCAGCGCGTAGGCGTACGGGGCGAGTCTCTGCGGCGGCTTGGTGGGGTCGATCTCGATCCCCTGCCGCAGCCGCGCCTTCTTCAAGCCGTCGACCGCCCGCCGGAACGGGAGCGGGACGGAGCTCTCCTTCGCGCTGTCCACACCGTCAGCGCCATCTGAAAATCGTCCCTGAGCCGCAGCCATGCGGGGAAGACTAGGCGGAACGAGCGGCCGGACTGCGCAGGGACACCCGCGCCGGGTCGGGCACTTCTTCGTACGTGCGAAGATTTGGGTCGTGAGCGCCAACGACCGCCCCAAGGGCCAGCCGAGTCAGACGTACGATTCCGCCTTCCTGAAGGCGTGCCGGCGGGAGCCGGTTCCGCACACCCCGGTGTGGTTCATGAGGCAGGCGGGACGCTCACTCCCGGAGTACCGCAAGCTGCGCGAGGGCACGCAGATGCTGGAGTCCTGCATGCGGCCCGACCTGGTCACCGAGATCACCATGCAGCCCGTGCGGCGGCACGGCGTGGACGCCGCGATCTTCTTCTCCGACATCGTGGTCCCCCTCAAGGCGATCGGCGTCGACCTCGACATCAAGCCGGGCATCGGCCCCGTCGTGGCCCAGCCGATCCGCCGCCGCGAGGACCTCGCACAGCTGCGCGACCTCACTCCGGAGGACGTCTCGTACGTCACCGAGGCGATCGGCATGCTCACGGGTGAATTGGGCTCCACGCCGTTGATCGGCTTCGCCGGCGCGCCTTTCACCCTCGCGAGCTACCTCGTCGAGGGCGGCCCCTCGAAGAACCACGAGCACACCAAGGCCCTCATGTACGGGGACCCGCAGCTCTGGGCCGACCTGCTGGACCGCCTCGCCGAGATCACCTCGGCCTTCCTCAAGGTCCAGATCGAGGCCGGTGCCTCGGCGATCCAGCTCTTCGACTCCTGGGTCGGCGCGCTCGCCCCCGCGGACTACCGCCGCTCGGTGATGCCGGCGTCGGCGAAGGTCCTGGAATCCGTGGCCTCGTACGGCGTCCCGCGCATCCACTTCGGCGTGGGCACGGGCGAGCTGCTCGGCCTGATGGGCGAGGCCGGCGCGGACGTCATGGGCGTCGACTACCGGGTCCCGCTCGACGAGGCCGTGCGCCGCGTCGGCCCCGGCAAGGCGCTCCAGGGCAACCTGGACCCGGCGGTCCTCTTCTCCACCACGGAGGCCGTGGAGGCCAAGACCCGCGAGGTCCTGGACGCCGCCGCCGGCCTGGAGGGCCACATCTTCAACCTCGGTCACGGCGTCCTGCCGACCACCGACCCCGACGCCCTGACCCGCCTGGTGGAGCACGTCCACACCAGCACCCGGCGCTGACGCGGAGCCCTTCACCGGGCCGCGTCGCCATCGAGTGACCACAGGAGCCCCGCCCGTCGACGACGGGCGGGGCTCCAGTGCGTGGCGGGGTCAGACGCCGGCCGAGCGGACCGCGGTGACCGCCTTGCGGGCCGCCACCAGGATCGGGTCCCAGACCGGGGAGAACGGCGGCGCGTAGCCCAGGTCCAGCGAGACGACCTGGTCCACCGTCATGCCGGCCGTGAGGGCCACGGCCGCGATGTCGACGCGCTTCGCGGCGCCGGCCCCGCCCACGATCTGGACGCCCAGCAGCCGGCCCGTGCGGCGCTCCGCCAGCATCTTCACCGTCATCTCGGTCGCGCCCGGGTAGTAGCCCGCCGTGTTCGTCGAGCGGATCGTCGCCGTCACGAAGCGCAGGCCCGCCTCCCGCGCGTCGCGTTCGCGCAGCCCCGTGCGGGCGATCTCCAGATCGCACACCTTGCTCACCGCGGTGCCGACCACTCCCGGGAAGGTCGCGTAACCGCCCCCCACGTTCGAGCCGATGACCTGGCCGTGCTTGTTGGCGTGCGTGCCCAGGGGGATGTGCCGCGGGCGGCCCGCCACCAGGTCCAGGACCTCCACGCAGTCGCCGCCCGCCCAGATGTCCTCGTGGCCCCGGACCCGCATCGAGAGGTCCGTCAACAGCCCGCCCGAGTCGCCCAGGGGAAGACCCGCCGCGCGGGCCAGGGCCGTCCGGGGCTCCACGCCCATGCCCAGCACCACCACGTCGGCCGGGTACTCGTCCCCCGCCGCCGTGGCCACCGCGCACGCGCGGCCGTCCTCGTCCGTGAGGATCCTCGTCACCTCGGCGCGGGACACCGTACGGATGCCCATGCCGTTCATCGCCGTGTGGACGAGGCCGCCCATGTCCGGGTCCAAGGTGGCCATCGGCTGCTCGCCCCGGTGCAGGACGGTGACCTCGAAGCCCCGGCCGACCAGCGCCTCCGCCATCTCCACGCCGATGTAGCCCGCGCCGACCACGACCGCCCTGCGGCCCTGCGTGCGCTCGAGTCCGTCCATCAGGCGCTGCCCGTCGTCCAGGGACTGGACCCCGTGGACCCCGTGCGCGCCGATGCCGGGCAGCCGGGGGCGGATCGGGCGGGCGCCCGTCGCCAGGACGAGCTTGTCGTACGCCGTCCAGGACTCGACGCCCGAATCCAGGTCCCGGGCGCGGACGCGCCGGCCCACGAGATCCAGCTCCACGACCTCGTTCCGGATGCGCAGGTCGATGTCCCGGGCGCGGTGCTCCTCGGGCGTGCGGGCGATCAGCTCGTCCCGGCCGGCGACCTGCCCGCCGATCCAGTACGGGATCCCGCACGCGGAGTACGAGGTGAAGTGCCCCCGCTCGAAAGCGGTGATCTCCAGCTCCGCCGGGCCCTTCAGCCGCCGGGCCTGTGACGCGGCGGACATGCCCGCCGCGTCACCGCCGATCACCACCAGTCGTTCCGCCGCCATCGTCCGCACCGTCCTCCACCGCCGCCGTCAGGTGGGGGACACGCTACGGGCCCTCGCCCGAAAGGGTGTTCCCTCAGCGGTCGGAGTCGGTCCCGGCGTCGGAGTCGGCCGTCTCGGGGGAGTCCGCGGCCCGCGACTGCTGCGCCGGCACCGTCACCCACTTGCGGGTCAGACCCGTCCTCGGCGTCGCCGGACGGAACCGGCGGTACACCCGGACGCCCACCGCCACCAGCGCCGCCGCCAGCGCGAACGGCAGCACGGCGCCCACGGCCAGGGCCAGGTACCGCACCAGGGTCGTGAAGACGTCCCAGCCGCCGCGCAGCGCGTCCATGAACGCCGGCTCGTCCTTCTCCTTCTTCTCGGGGGCCGCCCGCTTCGGGGCCGGCTCCGAGACCTCCAGGGTGATCGTGCCGAGCGCGGTCTGGTCCTTCAGCGCCGTCTGCTGGGCCAGCAGCGACTCCAGGTCGGACTGACGCCGGCTCAACTCGCTCTCCAGCATGACCACGTCGGAGAGCGCCGAGGCCTTGTCCATCATCTCCCGCACCCGCGCCACACTGGCCTGCTGCGACCGGACCCGGCTGTCGACGTCCGCGACCTTCTCCGTCACGTCCTGCGCCTCGACCTTGCGGTTCAACAGCTTCCCGCCGCCCTCCAGCGCGCCCAGGACGGAGTCGAAGCGCTCGCCCGGCACCCGCAGGGTCACCGTCGAGGTCATCCGGCCGTCGTCGTCGCGCCGGGTGGACTCGTTGCCGACGTACCCGCCCGCGTTCTCGGCCGCCGTACGGGCGGCGGAGAGCGCCTTCTGCGCGTTCGTCGTCTCGATCGCCAGGGTCGCCGTACGGATGATGTGCGGGCGGACCGTCACCGGCTTCTGACCCGCGTCCGCCCCCGCCGAGGGGGCCGCCGCCCCGGGCTTGCCCTGGGCCGCGCCCTGCTGCGGGGCGGCCTCGCGCGGTCCGACCGCGGCCTTGTCGGCGGACGACGAACGGGCCTCGTCGCCGGAGGAGGCCGAGCAGCCGGTGAGCGCGAGGGCCCCGGCCAGGGAGAGGGCGGCCAGGGCCGCCGCCGTGCGGTTTCCGTGGGTGGTCCCGCGTGTGGTGCCCATCAGTGATACCCCCGAGGTTCGGCCGTCGTTGCCCGTTCGACGTCCAGGGTCCGGTCGCGGGTTTCGCTTCCGCGGTCCCGAGGTGATCCCGATGCGGTCACGGTCCGGCCTCGTTGATCGATCTGAGACGATGTGTCCATGCACGAAGCGGACACGCGTACGGATCGACCGGCCCCCACCGGTCACGTCGTCGTCATCGGCGGCGGTATCGCGGGCCTCGCGGCCGCCCACCGACTCCTCGCCGACGGGCTCCGCGTCACCCTCCTGGAAGCCGGGCCGCGCCTCGGCGGCAAACTGCGCGCCGGTGAACTCGCGGGCCTGCCCGTCGACCTCGGCGCCGAATCGGTGCTCGCCCGCCGCCCCGAGGCGGTCGCCCTCGCCCAGGCCGTCGGGCTCGGGGACGCCCTCCAGCCGCCCGCCACCGCCACCGCCCACCTGTGGACCCGGGGCGCGCTGCGCCCCATGCCGCGCGGCCACGTCATGGGCGTGCCCGGCGACGTGGGCCCGCTCGCCGCCTCCGGTGTGCTGTCCGCCGAGGGCCTGGCCCGGATCGAGGCCGAACACGCGCTGCCGCCCGCCGAGATCGGCGAGGACGTCGCCGTCGGCGAGTACGTCGCCGCACGGCTGGGCCGCGAGGTCGTCGACCGTCTGGTGGAACCGCTGCTGGGCGGTGTCTACGCGGGCGACGCCTACCGCATCTCGATGCGCGCCGCCGTCCCCCAGCTCTTCGAGGCGGCCCGCGCCCACGCGCTGCTCGGCGACGGGGTACGGGAGATCCAGCGCCGGGCGGCGGCACAACCCGGCCCCGCCGGGCCGGTCTTCGCCGGCATCGCCGGCGGCATCGGGCGGCTCCCGCTCGCCGTGGCCGACGCGTGCCGCGCCGCCGGGGCGCGGATCTCGTCCGACACCCCCGTGCGCGAGATCGTCCGTACGGCCGAAGGCTGGCGGGTGATCGCCGGATCCGAGGTCATCGAGGCCGACGGGGTGGTCCTGGCCGTCCCGGCCGGGGCCGCGGCCCGGCTGCTCGACGACCTCGCGCCCACCGCGGCCGTCGAACTGCGCGACGTCGAGTACGCCTCGATGGCCCTGGTCACCATGGCCTTCCGGCGTTCCGACCTGCCCGCCGCCATCGCCGACGGTGGTGCCAGCGGATTCCTCGTACCGCCCGTGGACGGCCGGACCATCAAGGCGTCCACCTTCTCATCCAACAAGTGGGCGTGGGCCGGGGCCGACCCCGACCTGTTCCTGCTGCGGACCTCCGTGGGCCGGCACGGCGACGAGGGCGTCCTGACGCGCGACGACGCCGACCTGGTCGAGATCTCACTGGGGGACCTCGGCGCCGCCGTGGGCCTCGCGGCCCGGCCCGTCGCCTCCACCGTCACCCGCTGGAACGCGGGACTGCCGCAGTACCCGGTGGGCCACCTCGACCGCGTCGCCCGGATCCGGGCCGCCGTCGGCGCCCTGCCGGGCCTCGCGGTGTGCGGAGCACTGTACGACGGGGTCGGCGTCCCGGCCTGTGTCGCGAGCGCCGGCAAGGCCGCGGACACGGTGCTCGCGGGACTTCGAACGCGTTCGGGACCCCTGGCCACGACCACTGATCAGCACACGGGACAATAGGCACATGACTGCACCAGAGAAGATTCCCAACGCGGGGAAGAAGGCGAAGGACCTGAACGAGGTCATTCGCTACACCCTGTGGTCCGTCTTCAAGCTGAAGGACGTCCTGCCCGAGAACCGCGCCGGCTTCGCCGACGAGGTCCAGGAACTGTTCGACCAGCTGGCCGCCAAGGACATCACCGTCCGCGGCACCTATGACGTCTCCGGCCTGCGCGCCGACGCGGACGTCATGATCTGGTGGCACGCGGAGACCTCCGACGAGCTGCAGACCGCCTACAACCTGTTCCGCCGCACCCGGCTGGGCCGCGCCCTGGAGCCGGTCTGGTCGAACATGGCCCTGCACCGCCCGGCCGAGTTCAACAAGTCGCACATCCCGGCCTTCCTGGCCGACGAGAACCCGCGCGACTACGTCAGCGTGTACCCGTTCGTGCGCTCGTACGACTGGTACCTCCTGCCCGACGAGGACCGTCGCCGCATGCTCAAGGACCACGGCATGATGGCGCGCGGCTACCCCGACGTGCGTGCCAACACCGTCGCGTCCTTCTCCCTGGGCGACTACGAGTGGATGCTGGCCTTCGAGGCCGACGAGCTGTACCGCATCGTCGACCTCATGCGTCACCTGCGTGCCTCCGAGGCCCGCATGCACGTCCGTGAGGAAGTCCCCTTCTACACCGGACGCCGCAAGTCCGTCGCCGATCTGGTGGCCGGACTCGCCTGAGACCTCCCCTGGGGGGAAGGAACCGGAGGAGCGCACCCCTGACACAGGGGCGGGCCTCCGGTGGATCGGGAGGCCCTGCCCCCGAAACGACGCAGCCGGAGATCCGCCCGGAAGTTCAGACGACAGGCGGCAGCAGGGCCCTGGGAGCATTCCCCGGGGCGCGTGTTGCCCCGTCGTCCAGCGACACCGGTGCGGGCTCCGGATGCGGCGCGCACGTCAGATGCCGCCCGCCGGTGTCACCCCTCACCCCTCGGCAAGTACCGCGCCACATGGGCGTCGACGCAGTCGTTGCCGCAGGGGGGTGCGGAGTCGATCGGCTCGTCAGGAGCTGCTGGAGCAACTGGACCCGGACGAGCTGCTGCAACTGGAACTCGACGAGGAACAGCTCGAACTCGACGACGAGCAGCTCGAACCCGACGAGGAACAGCTCGAACCGCCCCCGCCCCCGCCGCAGCCGGACCCGGAGGATCCGCAGCCGGACCCGCCGCCGGAGCAACTCGCCCCGCCGCCGCCACAACCCGACCCGGATCCGGAGGATCCACAGCCCGAGGTGCCGGTGGCGCTGCTCGCGCACCACACGAGGACGGGCAGTACGTCGTCCCCCGACCCGGACGAGGAGCGCGACCGGTGCGGGCCCGTCCCGGCCCGGGACTGGGCGGCGGCCAGGCGGGTGCCGCGGGCCGCCGGCACCAGTTGTTGGCGCAGGAACGGGTCGCGCAGGCCCCGCAGCCCGAACAGGGCGGTCTGGACGTGCGGGGTGTGGTCGTTGAGGTAGTGGGCCCGGAACTCGCCGAGCGCGGCCTGCCCCGAGGGGGTGATCCGCCGTCCGGCCCGCTTGGCCGCCACGCCACCGACCACGATCCCGCCCACCAGGGCCGGGAACACCAGCACGATGAACGGCACCTGAGGGCCGGTCGCCAGGGCCCAGGAGACGATGGTGAGGGGCAGCGACAGCACCAGCAGCAGGCCGCACACCGCGGCCTGAACGGTGCCCCGGCGTCGCCAGGTGCGTCCCGTACCGGGTGGGGAGAGGAGCCCCCGGTGGGCCAGGGCGTCCCCGATCTCCTGCACGGCCGGGTCCGACATGGCGGCGTACCGCACCTGGTACAGCCATCCGGACGGAGCCAGCCGCAGCGCCAGCAGGACCGCGCGCTCGGCGGCGTCGTTGGCGCGGGCGCCGGGCCGGGCTTGGACGATGCCCGGCCCGCCGACGACCAGACGGCCGTCGCCGAGCAGCGAGACGAGGGCGCTGTCCACGACCGCGCCGGGCCCGCCCGCCATGAACGCGGCCTCCGACAGGTCGTGCAGTCGCTCGGACGGAGCCGTCGCCGGGGGCCTTGAGGCCCGCAGCCCCCGCAGGAGCAGGACGGTGGAGACGATGACGCCGATCCAGACGGCGAGGGCGAGGATGTTCACGCGGCTCTCCCCACCAGGTTCCGTGCCCAGCGCACGATGCGCAGCGGCGGCCGTGCCCCGGCCCGGTCCCGCCACCAGAGGGTCAGCCGACGGCGGGCGGCCGGGTCGGCGGGAAGGTCCTGGATCAGCAGGTGTTCGGCGAAGTCCAGGGCGTCCCGGCGGTACCCGTCCGTCATGGGGCGGTGGCGCGCGTACCCGAGGAAGGCGGTGCGGTACGCCTCCTCCCCGCCCAGGATCGCGGGCAGTTCGGGCGCCACGTTCGCCACGACCGAGGCCCGCTTGGCGGCCAGTGCCCGCGCCTGCACCCGGATCCGCTGCCGGTCGAAGCCCTCGGGCACCGGCGTGCCGGCCACCAGCGCCGACAACAGCGCGGCCTGCTGCAACCCGACCCGCGTCCGCGCCTGCTCCGGCGGCGCCGGGGTAGGCACGGGGCGGGTGGAGGGGGTGCGCGCACCGGCGGGGCGCGGCCCGGCGGGGCCGGCGTCCAGCACGGCCCGGATCGCGGCGAGTTCGCCCTCCAGTTCGCCCTCGGGCGGGAAGTCGTCGTCCCGCTCCAGCAGTACGCCGGCCGGCTCGAACCGCCGGCGGAGCTCCGCCAGCACGTCCAGCACCACCGGCGGCACGGGGTGCGCGTGCGTGTCGTGCCACACGCCGCCCCGCTCCACGCCGCCGGCGACGTGCACGTACGCCAGGGCCTCCGGCGGGATCGCGTCCAGCACCGCCGCCGGGTCCTCGCCGCGGTTCACCCGGTTCGTGTGCAGGTTCGCGACGTCGATGAGCAGCCGTACGCCGGTGCGTTCCACCAGCTCCGTCAGGAACCGGGCCTCCGTCAGCTCCTCCCCGGGCCACGAGAACAGCGCGGCGATGTTCTCCAGCGCCAGCGGCACCGGCAGCGCGTCCTGGGCGATCCGGACGTTCTCGCACAGCACGTCCAGGGCGTCGCGGGTGCGCGGCACGGGCAGCAGGTGTCCGGCCTCCAACGCGGGCGAGGAGGTGCGTACGAAGGCGATGTGCTCCGTCACCAGCGGCGCCCCCAGGGTCACCGCCCGCTCCCCGAGCGCGGCGAGCTTCCCGGCGTCGGGGCGCTCGGCTCCGCCGAGCCCCAACGAGACGCCGTGCGGGACCACGCGGACGCCCCGGTCGAGCAGCCGCCGGAGCGACGCGGGCAGATGGCCCGGGCAGATGTTCTCGGCCACCACCTCGACCCAATCCAGGCCCGGCAGCCGTTCCACCGCGTCCGCGATCTCAGGCCGCCAGCCGATGCCCACTCCCAGGTGTGCCATGGGCTTCATGTCCCCCGCCCCCTTTCCTCGGTCCCTCTGCCCGTGTCATGGCCCCGACGCAGTCGCGCCAATCCGCAGGAGGGGACGTTCAGAGCAACATTTGAGGTTCCCCGCGGACGGCGGGAGTCCGGATGTCGGGACGGGTGACCCGCGGCGGATGCGCCCCTGCTGCCCGGCGGGTCCCTACAGCCGCGCCCGCAGGGCCGGGTGGTCGGAGACCACCGTGCAGGATCCCGGCGCGATCTCGGTGAAACCGGCGTCCCGGACCACCGGCAGCCCGCTGCCGCTCAGCTCGGCCCACCGCTCGCGCGGGGCGGTCCGTACGGCCAGCCGGAAACCGGAGTCGCGCCACGCGGCGCGTTCGGCGGGCTCCAGTTCCCACCACGCCAGCTGGGCGGCGTGCCCGGCCTGGGCCATCGCCTTGCCGGCCGACATGTCGAGGTCCGGGTTGAGCCACAGCACCGGTACGCCGGGCGCGGCCGGGGGGACCGGTTCCGGGTCGTCCAGGTCGGTGCCCGACACCTGGAGCTTGGCCAGTTCCTTGGGCCAGCCGTCGAGCGGCACCGGCGGGAAGACGCGCACCTCGACCTCGGGCGGCGTCTGCCCGGACGCCTGCGCGGGAGCCCCCGGCGACGTTTCGACGGAGGCCTCCCCGTGTACCGTCACGCCCGGCAGGGTCCCCGCCTTGCGCCACTCCGCCCCGCGCGCCCGTCGGACCACCTTGCGGATCCGGGCGTCCTGCCAGTCCCGTACGGCCTCGGACCATTCGCCCTCGCCGTGCGCGCGTTCGTCCGTCAGCAACACCAGCACCGCGCGGGCCGCCGTCTCCAGCGCGGCGGTCCGGGCCGGCGGCGCCGCCTTCTCGATCCGCACGACCAACGGCAGCACGAACTGCCGGGCCTCGTCACGGGCGGCGTGCTCCCGCCGGAAGGGACTGTCGGCCCCGACCGCGGGCACGGGGGTGGGGGTGGGGTCCCGGAGGGTGTCCCGCGCGGCCTGGGTGTCGTCGGTGCTCATCCGGCCAAGTTTGCCGGCCTCCGACTCCAGGATGATGTCGCAGGGGTCCCCGGCGGGCGAGGATCGGGCGCATGAAGAGTGATCTTTTCGCGTCCGAGAACCTGGTCCAGTCCGCAGCCGCCCCCGGCATGACCCTGCAGAACGCCAAATCCGTCAAGTACGCCGTCAACGGCGAGATGCTCGCCCGTCAGGGCTCGATGGTCGCCTTCCGCGGCAACCTCCAGTTCGAGCGCAAGGGCCAGGGCATAGGCGGCATGCTCAAGCGCGCCGTCACCGGCGAGGGCCTCGCGTTGATGTCCGTGCGCGGCCAGGGCGAGGCCTGGTTCGCCCACCAGGCCGGCAACTGTTTCATCATCGACTTCGAGCCGGGTGACGCGCTCACCATCAACGGTCGCAACGTCCTGTGCTTCGACTCCGGCCTGTCCTACGAGATCAAGATGGTCAAGGGCGCCGGCATGACCGGCGGCGGCCTCTTCAACAGCCTCTTCACCGGCGTCGGCAAGCTCGCCGTCGTCTGCGACGGCAACCCGATCATCATCCCGGTCACCGCCCAGGCCCCGGTGTTCGTCGACACGGACGCGGTCGTCGGCTGGAGCGCCTCCCTCGACACCGGACTGCACCGTTCCCAGTCCGTCGGCTCGATGATCCGCGGCGGCTCCGGCGAGGCCGTCCAACTCAAGCTCAGCGGCGAGGGCTTCGTCATCGTCCGCCCGAGCGAGGTCACCGAGACGACCGCGGGACATTGAGGTTGACGGAGGTGGGCCGCCGCCACGGCCGGCGGCGGCCCTGGGTGCTGCGCGGCGTCTCGATGGAGCTGCCGCCCGGCGCCCTGATACGCGTCGAGGGCCGCAACGGTGACGGCAAGTCCACCCTGCTGCGGCTCGTCGCCGGCATCGACACCCCCACCGAGGGCCGGATCACCGGCCGCCCGCTCCGCACCGCGTACGTACCCGAGCGCTTCCCGGCCGCGCTGCCGCTCACGGCCGCCGCCTACCTGACCCGCATGGGCGCGGTGCACGGCCTGCCGCGCGCCACCGCGGCCGACCGGGCCGCCGGCTGGCTGGAGCGGTTCGGGGCGGCCGAGTACGCCCGCACCCCGCTCGTCGAACTGTCCAAGGGCTCCGCGCAGAAGGTGGCCGTCGCCCAGGCGCTGCTCGCCGATCCCGCCCTGCTCGTCCTCGACGAGGCCTGGACCGGACTGGACACCGCCGCCCGCGGCGAGCTCGACCGGGCCGTGCTGGAACGAACCGCCGCCGGGGGCACCGTGCTCTTCGTCGACCACGACCCGCGCCGGCTCGTGGGCGCCGCCGACGCGCGCCACCGGATCGAGGACGCCGCGTTGGTGCCCGCCCCGCCGGAGGCCGGCGGCGAGGGACCGTGCGTGCGCGTCCACGTGACGGGGCCGCCCGGCGCCACGCCCCCTCCCGGGCTGTCGACCGAACCCGCCCCGGACGGGGGCCTGCTGCTCACGGTGCCCGCCGCGCGGTCCGACGCCGCGCTGCGCGCCCTGCTCACCGCGGACCCGCCCTGGCACGTCCGCGGCGTGCGGGAGCTGCCGTGACCGCCCTGCTCCGCTACCAGGCGGAGCTGCTGCTGCGCTCCCAGCGCTGGCTCGCGCCCGTCCTGCTGTACGCGGCCCTGCTGGCGATCGGGGTCCGGCCCGGGGACCCGATGACCGACTCGCTCGGCCTCGCGTCGGCCGCGCTGGTCCCGGTGGCGGCCTGGCTCGTGCGGGTCTGCGTCACCGGCGAGCCCGACGCGGCCCGTGACTGCGCCGCCGCCGCGCGGGGGCCCGTGCGGGTCCACGCGGCCGTCCTGCTCACCGCCCTCGGCGGGGCAACGATCATCGGGTGCGCGGGGGCCGCGGTCGTCCTGGCGGTGTGCGCGCCGGCCGCGGCGGGCCGGGGCCCGGCCGCCCTCGCCGGAGCCGGCGCCGTGCTGGTGTGCGCGCTGACCGGCACGGCCGTCGGGGCGCTGAGTGGCCGGCCGCTGCTGCGCGGCCCCGGTCTCTCCGTGGCCGCGGCCGGGCTCGGCAGCCTCCTGGCCCTGGTCACGGCCGGTTCCCCGGCCCGCGCCGCGGTGACCGGGCTGGTCACCGGGTCGGTGGCCATCCCGGTCGGCGCCCTCGCGGTGGCTGCGGTCGCGGCCGGCTCGGCGGGCGCGGTGGCCTGCCGCGTCGCCGCGCGGCGCGGCTGAGTACGCTCGAAGGCATGGACCAGTCCCAGCAGGAGACCTCGTACTGCCCCGCCCCGGCCGCGCCCGCCGAGTCCGTCGTGGTGCCCGGACCGCCCTACGCGGACTGCCTGGAGTGCGGCAAGCCCACCGAGTACGGGGTCGCGACCCCGGGCGTGGTGCTGTGCCCGGTGTGCGAGTGGCAGGAAGCGCAGCGCACCGCCTGCTCGGGCTGACCCCGTACCCGGACACCCGGTCCGCGGACCGGGTCCCGCTCACTTCCCGATGAGCTCGGACACCTTCACGAAGCGGTAGCCGCGCTTGCGCAGCTCCGGGACGATCGTGTGGATGGCCTCCTCGGTGACCGGTGCGGCGCTGCGCGTGCAGTGCATGACCACCACGGAGCCGGGCTTGACCCCGGCGAGCACCTGCTCGGCCACCGCGTCGGGGTCCTTGGCGAAGGCGTCCCCGCTGACCACGTCCCACTGGACGGCCGTCACCTTGGCCGTGGCGATGGCCCGCAGCGCCTGGTCGTCGTAGCAGCCGCCGGGGAAGCGGAAGTACGGGACGGTGTTGACGGCGCCCGCCGTGCGGAAGGCGGCGAAGGCCCGGTCCACGTCGGCGCGGGCGGCGGCGCCGTCGAGCGTGGGCAGTCCGTAGCAGGGGGACTTGAAGGCGTGGTGGCTGTACGAGTGGTTCGCGATCTCGAAGTTCGGGTCGGTGCCGATCGCCTTCGCCTGGTCCGGGTACTCCTCGGCCCAGCGCCCCGTCATGAAGATCGTCGAGGGCACCTTGAGGGTGCGCAGGGTGGAGATCAGCTCGGGGTTGTCGAAACGTTCCCCCGAGGCGGCACGCGGCCCCTGATCGGAGGTCATGTCGGCGTCGAAGGTCAACGCCACCGTTTTTTCGGCCTGCCGCTTCGCCCGTTCGAAGACCGGGGTCAGGCCGTTCGGGCCGGGGGCGATGGTGGGGGCCTTGCCGGGCGCGCCGGGCCGCGGGGCCGCCGAGGGGCCCGGGGTGCCGGGGGAGGTGGAGGGGGACGCGGGGGTCGATGCCGCGGGGGTGCCCATACGGGCCTCGCCGCCGGCCTTCGACGTGCCGGTGCCGCCCGCGCATCCTGCGAGGGCGGCACCGAGGGCGGTCACGACCGCGACGTTGCGCACTGAGGCTGAAATGGTCACATGAGCAAAATATATGACTATGTGGCAAGTAGTCGTTTGCGGCACTCGTCCACGTCGAAGTCACCCTTCGGGTACCGGGGCGCCAAGCCCTCCAGATGCTCCAGCAGCAGGGTGCTGATCGCCCAGTCGCGGTACCACTTGCGGTCGGCGGGGACGACGAACCACGGCGCGGCGTCGGTGGAGCAGCGCTCCAGGGCCAGCTCGTAGGCGTGCCGGTACTCGCGCCACAGCGCTCGCTCCTCGATGTCGCCCTGGTTGAACTTCCAGTGCTTGTCGGGGTTGTCGAGACGCGCCAGGAGCCGCTTGCGCTGCTCCTCGTAACCGATGTGGAGGAACACCTTCACCACCGTCACCCCGTCCTCCGCGAGGGACTGCTCGAACCGGTTGATCTGGGTGTAGCGGCGGCCCAGTTGGCTGCGCGGCACCAGCTCGCGGACCCGGGCGATCAGCACGTCCTCGTAGTGCGAACGGTCGAAGATGCCGATCTCGCCCGGCAGCGGCAGGGCCTGCGTGACGCGCCAAAGGAACGGGTGGCTCAGCTCCTCGGGAGTCGGTGCCTTGAACGCCCTGATCCGGCAGCCGGACGGGTTGAACTGGCCGATCACGTGCTTGACCGTGCCGCCCTTGCCACTGGTGTCCATGCCCTGGAGCACGAGCAGCACCCGCCGACGGTCCCCGGCCGTCGACGACGCGTACAGCCGCTCCTGCAGGGAGGCCAGCGGCTCGGCCATCCGGGCGATGGCCTCCCGACCGGCCGCCTTGCCGGCGGGACCGGCCGGGGTGCCGGAGGGGTCGAAACGGCGGAGGTCGAGCCGCTCACCCGCGGGGACCCGCAGGACCTCCCGCAGCGGTGGGGCGCTCCTGGCCCTCGTCCCGTCCCCGCGCCCGGCCTTCCCCTTCCCTTTCTCCTTCCCGTTCCTCTCCTTCTCCTTCTCCTTCTTCCTGCCCCTGGTCCCGGTCTCGTCCTCGGCTTCGGGCGTGCTGTGCTTCCTCGCCACCTCTACCCCAATCGCGTCGGCTCCGTCCGATGGTGCAACACATCGAACGCGCTCGCGATGCGAGGTGGGTGGCTCAGTGCCAGGGGCCGGTCACCGCGAACGTCGTCCCCGGGGCATAGGCGTTGACGTACATCGTCCGCCGGTCGGGCGAGAAGGTGACCCCGGCGAACTCCCCCCACGCAGGGGCGCCGGGCCCGCCGATGTCGTCGGCGTTGCGGGCCACCGGGTAGACCTCCCCGCCGAGGGTCACGCCGAACACGTACTGGGCGCCGCCGCCGTCCTCGCACACCATCAGGCCGCCGTCCGGCGCCAGACAGATGTTGTCGGGGGAGTCCCCGGGCAGTTCCACGTCCGAGGCCGGTCCGAAGAGCACGTCGAGCCGGAGCCGGGCCCGCAGCGGGTCGTAGAACCAGACCTGTCCGTGGTGTTCGGCGCCGGCGCCCTCCCCGGTGCGGGCGTAGCTGGACACGAAGTGGACCCCGCTGCCGCCCCAGTAACAGCCCTCCAGCTTCTGGGCGTGGGTGATCCCGCCCCGGCCGAAGTCCTGGAGGCGGATCGGCGTGTCGGCCGCCGAGGGATCCGGTACGGGAACCCACTCGACCGGGAACTCGGCCCCGGGCTCGTCCACCACGGCCAGGTCCGGAAGCCCCCGGACCCGCAGGGCCTCCAGGGTCCCGCCGGCCCGCAGGGACCCGGGGCCGGCGAGGGGGCGGGCGGGCCGGAAGCGGTAGAACAACCCGAAGGGTCGGACGAAGGCGTCCTCGGTCTCGTAGACCACCCCGGTGTACGGGTCCACGGCGACGGCCTCGTGCGCGAAGCGGCCCATCGCGGTCAGGGGGACCGCGCCCGAGCGGAGCGGGTCGACGGGGTCCACCTCGAAGACGAACCCGTGGTCCTCGGTGTACCCGGAGGTACCGGCCCTGTCCTCGGTCTCCTCGCAGCTGAGCCAGGTGTTCCAGGGGGTGCGGCCCCCCGCGCAGTTGACGGCGGTGCCGGCGAGGGCGACGCGTTCGGCGGTCACCCGGCCGGTGCGGTCGAGCTCCAGGACGGTGCAGCCCCCGAGCGCCCGGGGATCGTAGGTCAGCCCCTCGACGGCGGGGACCCGGAGCGCGGCCGTGGTCCGGTTCTCGTGGTTGCGCACCAGGCGTACGGCTCCGCCGGGGCCCGCGGCGAAGGCGGCCATGCCGTCGCAGTTGGCGGGGACGGGGCCCTCGCCGGAACGGAGGGGGTCGCCGGCGCGCGAGAGGACCCGGTACGAGAATCCGGCGGGCAGGTCGAGCAGCCGGCGGGGGTCGGGCACCAGCGGCCCGTACCCCCGGGTCACCGGCTCCGCGTCGGCCGCCCCGGCGAACAGCGCGCCGAGGGATCCGCCGAAGGCGATGCCGATGCCGCCGGCGGTGAGCAGGCTGCGGCGGGTGACGGACATCGGCAACTCCCGGCGGTGGCGTCTGACATGTGACCGGGCCGTGTTACCACGCGGCCCGCCCCGCATCCGCCCGCCGCCGCTCCGACCGGCGGAGCGTCACCCCACCGGGTGCCCGCCGCGCTCCCGTCGACGCCCATGACGCGCCCCGGTGCGGGGCGTCGGTCGGGGTGAGCCGGTCGGACGGATCCGGGGGCGGCCCGCTCGGGCCGCGCCCCGGGGCGCCGGGGTCAGAGCAGCTCGGCGGAGAGGGTGATCGTCGTACCCGTCAGGGCCTGGCTCACCGGGCAGTTCTTCTTGGCGTCCTCGGCCGCGGCGGCGAAGCCCTCGGCGTCCAGACCCGGAACCTCGGCCCGCACCGTCAGGTGGATGCCGGTGATGCCCTCGCCGGGCTGGAACGTCACGTCGGCCTTGGTCTCCACCCGGGTGGGGGGAGTGCCCGCGCCGTCCAGGCCGTGCGAGAGCGCCATCGAGTAGCAGCTGGAGTGCGCGGCCGCGATCAGCTCCTCCGGGCTGGTCTTGCCGTTCGCGGCCTCGGCGCGCGAGGGCCAGGAGACGTCGAACGAGCCCTGGCCGGAGGAGTCGAGGGTGACGACGCCGGTGCCCTTGAGGAGGCTGCCCTGCCAGTCGGTGTGGGCGGTACGCGTGGTGGCCATGATGGATCCCTTCGCAGAGGTGGCAACGACCGGGCCGACCCGCACGGGGATCCGCGGACGGATCGGTGCGGGAGGGGCCCGGCGTTCCCCAACCTACTGGGCCACCAGTGGCTTCGCGTCGCGCGCCAGGGCGGTGAGCCGGGATATGGCCCGGAAGTACTTCTTCCGATAGCCGCCGTTGAGCATTTCTTCACTGAACAGCCGGTCGAAGGGCAGTCCCGAGGCGAGTACCGGGACCTCCCGGTCGTACAGCCGGTCGGCCAGGACGACCAGGCGCAGGGCCGTCGACTGGTCGGGGATCGGGCCGACATCGGTCAGGCAGACGGCCGACACCCCGTCCGTGAGCGCCCCGTAGCGGCTCGGGTGCACCTTCGCCAGGTGTTCCAGGAGCCCCGGGAAGTCGTCGAGGCTCGCGCCCGGGGTCGCGTACGCCGCCTTGGTGACCTGCTCGTCCGAGAACGGCGCGGGCGCCTCGGGCAGGCCCCGGTGCCGGTAGTCCTGGCCGTCGATGCGCAGCGGCCGGAAGTGCGAGGACAGACCCTGGATCTCCCGCAGGAAGTCGGCGGCGGCGAACCGGCCCTCGCCGAGCTTGCCGGGCAGCGTGTTGGAGGTGGCGGCCAGCGCCACGCCCTGCTCCACCAGGCGGCTCAGCAGCGAGGACACCAGCACGGTGTCGCCCGGGTCGTCGAGCTCGAACTCGTCGATGCACAGGAGCCGGTGCCCGCCCAGCGTCCGCACGGTCTGCTGGAAGCCCAGGGCGCCGACCAGGTTGGTCAGCTCCACGAAGGTGCCGAAGGCCTTCAGCGCCGGTTCCGCGGGGGTGGCGTGCCACAGGGAGGCGAGGAGGTGGGTCTTGCCGACGCCGTAGCCGCCGTCGAGGTACACCCCGCGCGGCGCGGCGGCGGGCGCGGCGGGCTTCTTCGCGAACCAGCGCCGCTTGCCGGAGCCGCTCGCGTGGGCCCCGCCCAGACCGGCCGCGAAGCCGGCGAGGACGGTGACGGCCTCGGACTGGCTCGGCTGCGTCGGGTCCGGGTCGTACGTCTCGAAGCGCACCGAGTCGAAGCGCGGCGGCGGCACCATCTCGGCGACGAGCCGTTCGGCGGGCACGTGCGGGGCGCGGGCGCACAGCGCCTGGGGGCCCTCGTCGGCTATCGGCGGCTGCCCGGCGGCGGCGGAACCAGAGGTCGAGACAGAGGTGGACACAGCCCTTAACTCTACGGGGCGTGCCACACTGCACCGATGCGACGCCTGTTCCCTGTGACCGATCAGACATCAGCAGCCCGGAGCGACCGCGAATGGTCGTTCGACGAGCTCGCGGAGGCGTACGCGTACCCCGTGCTCGACGCCGACGCCCACTGGCTGCGCGCCAACATGGTCTCCACACTGGACGGGGCCGCCCAGCACGACGGCCGCTCGCAGCCCATCTCGGGCGAGACCGACATGCGGATCTTCGGCACCCTGCGGGCCCTGGCGGACGTGGTGGTCGTGGGCGCGGAAACGGTTCGCCAGGAGGGGTACCGGCCCGCCCGCGCCCGCGAGGCGTTCGCGGCCCGCCGCAGCGCCGCCGGCCAGGGCCCGGCCGCCGCCATCGCGGTGATCACCGCCTCCATGGACCTGGACTTCTCGCTGCCGCTCTTCACCTCCCCCCTGGTGCCCACGCTCGTGCTGACCGGCGCCGGGGCGCCCGCGGAGCGGGTGGCCGCGGCCGTGGAGGCCGGGGCCGAGGTCGTGGTGGCGGGCGACGGGAGCGCCGTGGACCCCGCCCGGGCGGTACGGGAGCTCGCGGCCCGGGGGCTGCGCCGCCAGCTGACCGAGGGCGGGCCGAGGCTGCTGGGCCAGTTCGTGGCCGCCGACGTGCTGGACGAGCTGTGTCTGACGATCTCCCCGACGATGACCGCGGGGGGCGCCCAGCGGATCTCCGGAGGGCCTTCCGTCACGGTTCCGCACCGGCTCGCGCCCGCGTGCGTACTGGAGGAGGCCGGGTTCCTCTTCACCAGTTACCGTCGGATCTGACAAGGGGCGGAATTTGTCGTTCCGCTTAGCTTCCGCTGGGCACACTACCTGCGCGGCCCCGTGTGACAGCGGGGCAGGATGGTTTCCGCAGGGGCCGGCCCGACCGGCCTCGGCCCATGAAGGAGAGGGCGTCCGTGTTCACGAGCGTATTGATGATCGAGCAGCCGCTGACCACGGTGGACGTGGACTTCGTCACCACCCTGCACGGAGACGACCAGGTCTCCTTCGTCGTCCTCATGCAACCCCGAGGTGACCAGGACCGCCTGCTCCGCGCCATCGACGACGTCGCGCTCGGCGAACTTCCCGAGGCCGTCCACGAGGGCGAGGAGCCCGAGGGGGACGCCGCCCAAGGGCCCGCCGCGCAGGCCCTGGCGCACTCCCTGAACGCCCTGCGCCACAAGGGCGCCAACGCCACCGGGCAGATCATCGGGGCCCACCCCCTGGACAAGCTGAAGGCCGTCGTGGAGGAGACGAACGCCGACGAGGTGATCGTCCTGACCGCGCCGCATTTCGTCGAGGAGTTCTTCCACCGGGACTGGGCCTCCCGCGCCCGGCACAAGGTCGGCGTTCCGGTGCTCAAGCTCTTCGCCCACAACGAATAGGCTGGGCCCGGTTCACCCCTCGTACTCGATTCCTGGAGCGACCTGAATGAAGCCCGGCCTGCCGACCGCCATGGAACGGCCCCACTTCATCGGCATCGGCGGCGCCGGCATGTCCGGCATCGCGAAGATCCTCGCCCAGCGCGGGGCCGAGGTGGCCGGAAGCGACTCCCGTGACTCCGAGACCGCCCGGGCGCTGCGCGCCCACGGCGCCACGGTCCACATCGGGCACGCGGCCGAGCACCTCGCCGACGACTCCACCTGCGTGGTCGTCTCCAGCGCCATCCGGGCCGACAACCCGGAGCTGGTCCGCGCCGCCGAACTGGGCATCCCCGTCGTGCACCGCTCCGACGCCCTCGCCGGCCTGATGGACGGCCCGCGCGCCATCGCCGTCGCCGGCACGCACGGCAAGACCACCACCACCTCCATGCTGGCGGTGTCCCTCTCGGCCCTGGGCCTGGACCCCTCGTACGCCATCGGCGGCGACCTCGACGTCCCCGGCTCCAACGCCCACCACGGCGCGGGCGACATCTTCGTGGCCGAGGCGGACGAGAGCGACCGCAGCTTCCACAAGTACACCCCGCAGGTCGCGATCATCCTCAACGCGGAACTCGACCACCACGCGAACTACGCGTCGATGGAGGAGATCCACGAGTCCTTCGAGACCTTCGTCGGCAAGATCGTCCCCGGTGGCACCCTCGTCATCGCCCACGGTCAGGAGGGCGCCGCCGAGATCGCCCGCCGGGTCGCCGACCGGGACGGCCTCACCGTCGTCACCTACGGCGAGGAGCCCGAGGCCGACGTCCGGATCACGAAGATCACCCCGCGCGGCCTGACCAGCGAGGTCACCGTCGTCATCGACGGGCGGATGCTCACCTTCACCGTCTCCGTGCCCGGCCGCCACTACGCGCACAACGCCGTCGCGGCCCTCGCCGCCGGTGTCGCGCTCGGTATCCCCGCGCACAACCTGGCCTCCGCCCTCGGCAAGTACACCGGGGTCAAGCGCCGCCTCCAGCTCAAGGGCGAGGAGGCCGGCGTCCAGGTCATCGACTCCTACGCGCACCACCCGACGGAGATGACCGCCGACCTGGAGGCCATCCGCGGCGCCGCCGGGGATTCCCGCATCCTGGTGGTCTTCCAGCCCCACCTCTTCTCCCGCACCCAGGAACTCGGCAAGGAGATGGGCCGTGCCCTGGCCCTCGCCGACGCCTCCGTGGTCCTGGACATCTACCCGGCCCGCGAGGACCCGATCCCCGGCATCACCAGCGAGCTGATCATCGCCGCCGCCCGCACCGCGGGCGCCGACGTCAGCGCCGAGCACGACAAGGCCGCCGTCGCCGACGTCATCGCGGGAATGGCGAAGCCCGGTGATCTCGTTCTCACCATGGGCGCGGGCGACGTCACGGACCTGGGTCCCCAGATCCTCGCCCGGCTGTCGAACTGAGGGAGCGGGAACGTCATGGCGTACGAGGTCGAGAAGACGGACGAGCAGTGGCAGGCGGAGCTGACCCCGTCCGAGTACCAGGTGCTGCGCCTCGCCGGCACCGAGCCCGCCTTCCGCGGTGAGTACACCGACACCAAGACGGAAGGCGTCTACTCCTGCCGGGGCTGCGGCTCCGAGCTGTTCCGCTCGTCGGAGAAGTTCGAGTCGCACTGCGGCTGGCCGTCCTTCTTCGACCCGAAGGACACCGACGCGGTCGAGCTGATCGCCGACACCTCGCACGGCATGGTCCGCACCGAGGTCCGCTGCGCGAAGTGCGGCTCGCACCTGGGCCACGTCTTCGAGGGCGAGGGATACCCCACCCCGACCGACCAGCGGTACTGCATCAACAGCATCTCCCTGCGGCTGTCCCCCGACGCGTCCTGACGCACCGCGCCCCCGTGCCCGTGTCGACACCCCGGTGACGGCACGGGCACCGGCGCGCGGGAACGACCGATCGGATCCGTCACGCCGGCCCGCCCGCCGCCGTTCCGTCCACGCGGTCGTCGTCGTGGCGGGCGGGGACGTCGGGCGGGGGCGACGGGGCCGGGCCGGCCGGCCCGGGCGGCGGCCGCCGGCGTCGGGAGGACGGCCTCAGCCGGTCGCGCAGTCGGCCGAACGCGCCCGGGCGCTGCCAGGCGCGGAACTCCTCGACCCAGCGGCCGCCCAGCCGGTTCAGCTCCTCCTCGACCGCGGCCGACTCCGCGGGCGCCAGCCCCCGCACGACGGGCCGCAGCACCCGATCGAGCAGGTCCGTACGGGTCTCCTGCCAGACCGGGCCCGCCTGCGGCTGGGAGGACCAGGCGGCGAAGCAGCCCGCGAGCCGGCGCGGGGAGCGCCGCAACCGGTCCGGCAGCGCCGGATCGCCGGCCAGCCTCCGGTACGCGGCCAACAGCTCGACGTCGTTGCTCTCGATCAGCGCCCGCAGCTCGCCCTCGGGCCGGTCGTCGCCGAGCAGCCGCTCCGCCACCGCCGCGTACGCGTGGTCCCTCGGCCCCGGTTCCGGGTCCAGGCTCCGCAGGTCCAGTGCCGTCCGGACCCAGCCGGGACCGGCCGTGCCCGCCCGCAGGTTCCGGGCCAGCTCCAACAGCAGCAGCGACGGCCGCAGCGGCTCGGGCAGCTCCGCCCGGAACTGCTCCAGCAGTCTCGGCGCGAGCTCCTCCGCCGCCGCGTCGTCCGCCGGCGCCCGCACCGCGGCCCGCGCCAGCGTCCCGCAGGTGCCGGCCTCGACGTGCGGCGCGGCCCCGGTCGTCGACAGCAGCAGCGACGCCTCGGCCGCGCTCGGCGGCTCCCCGTCCCACACCAGCCGCATCGCCGTCCGCAGCACCAACGGGTCGGCGTGGACGGTGGATCCGCTCCGTTCCACCAGGGCGGACAGGGCCGCGACCCGGTCCGGCACCGAGGCCAGCACCTCGGGGGCCGCCGCGCACATGTGCAGGTACCGCACCGGGTCCGCCGCCCGCAGCCGCAACCCGGTCCGGGTGAACACCCGCACCCCCGCCGCCGGATCGCCCACCACGAAGGCGTTCAGCCGGTTGAGGAGCAGGTGCCGCAGCGCGGGCAGCTCCGTCAGTGCGGCCCGCGCATCCTCCCCGTACGCCCGTTGCGGCTCGGCGAGCAGGGCCAGCGCCAGCCCGCGCGCCACCTCGGGCACCAGCTCGGTGGCGTCCACCCCGATCGCGGCGGCCACCCGTAACAGTCCGGCCCGCTCGCCCGGTTCGCGCTCCGGGTCGGCCAGTGCCGCCCGCAGTTCCGGTCCGAGTTCCGTCGCGAGCCGGCCACGCGTGGCCGCGCCCAGCGCGCCGACCGGCGGCGGGGGACCGGCGCCGCGGACCGCCTCGGTCAGGGCCAGGGCCACCAGCGACTCGTACGCGGCGGGTCGGCCCCAGGCGGCCGGCGCCGCCGGCAGTCGTCCGCGGGCGGCGGCCTCGGCGGGCGACCGGTCCCGGGCCGGGCGCGCCAGGGCCTCGGTCAGCGCGTGCAGGCGTCCCTCGTCCAGCGCCGCCCCGTGCTCCGCCGCCCACTCGGTCGCCGCCGTCCTGCCCGCGGAGTCCAGGGTGATCCCGGCGGCCAGGGCCAGCGCCGCCAGCGGGCCCGCGTCGTAGGGCCGGCCCGGTGGCAACGGGCGTACCTCCGCCAACAGTGCCTGACGGCCCGCCGACCACACCCGTGCCGCGGTGTCGGCCCACACGTCCCCCGAACCGGTGCCCGGCTCCGCGTCCGTGCCGAGTGCGCGCGTGGCGTCGTACAGCCGGTACCGGTGGTCCTGCCCGCCCAGGCCGGCGGCGTCCTCGGGCAGCACGCCGATGATCCGCTGCCGGGCGAGCAGGGGCCGCCGGGTGTACGTGGTGAAGGTCAGCCACTGTCCCCGTTGATGCGGCAGCACGCTGCACGCCAGCATGATCCAACGGGCGACGGCCGTGCTGTCCCGCTCCACCGGCACCACCCGCGGGGCCGCCGGGTCCTCCGCGAGCCGCCGTACGTCGGCGAAGAAGCCGGCGAGCCAGGGCCCGCGCGCGGCGACGAACTCCGCCAGCCCGGCCGCGTCGTGGCGGCCCGGCGCGGGAACCCGCTCCAGCGGCGCGGGCGGGCCGCCCGGCGGGGTGTCCGAGGCCCACTGCGACGAACCCCAGGAGGTGATCGGCAGCGCGCCCTTCGTGGGGCCGGAATCGGCGGGCTGTGGCAGGTGCACCGCGTGCGTGTGGAAGTTGCCCCACCGGCCGTCGTGGTCCGCGCCCGTGTACACCGAGCGGGCCAACAGTCGGCTGCCGTCCGACAGCACGCTCAGGCTCAACGACTCGGGGAAGGAGGCCAGTTGCTCGGCCGTCGGATGGTCGGGCGCGTCCCGGGGCGGCTCGTACCCGATCAACCGCCTGGCTTCGCGCAACAGGGATACGGGCGCTCCCGGACTGACCGCGGTGAAGCGGAAGCCGGAGCCGTCGGGCCCGGGCGGGGCGCAGGTGTAGTGGAGCTGTACGAGCTTCACGCGCCCGCCTCCGAGCCGGCCGGCGGGCCCGCCGGGGCGGTCGAACCACCCGGGGGCCGCGCTCCGTCCGACCGGTGGGTGCGCACCGGGCCGCGGATCGGGCGCGGGCCGCCGGGCGGGGTCGGTAATGCGTCCAGGTGTCGTAAGTCCGGGCCCTGTCGCGCGGCGAGCGGTTCCCCGTACCGTGCCACCAGGGGAGCCGGTGGGAGGCCGAGCAGGGTGTGGGAGGGCCCGAGGGCATGCCAGAACTCGGTCCCCGCCATCAGTCCGCGTCCCCCCGTGCAGTGTGTGGAGGTCATTTCAGCAGATGTACGGCTGCTTCGGGAGCTTTCCGCAGGGCTTTCCGTTCGCCGGCTGTACGGCGCAAGGTCAGACAGGGATCTCCATCCGGTACCCCGGGACCGCTGTTCTTGGGGCGCCCCTCGCCTTCCCCTCACCCCCAGAGGACCTCACCCCATGGCTGAACTCAACCGTCGCAGGTTCCTGCAGATCGCGGGCGGTACGGCCGCCGCCACGATGCTGAACGAGAGCATCGCCCGCGCCGCCGCCATCCCGGCGCAGGGCAGCACCGGAACGATCCGGGACATCGAGCACATCGTCGTCCTCATGCAGGAGAACCGTTCCTTCGACCAGTACTTCGGTTCGATGAAGGGCGTCAGGGGCTTCGGCGACCCGCGCCCCGTCCTCCAGGACAACGGAAAGTCGGTCTTCCACCAGTCCAACGGGACGAGGGACATCCTCCCCTTCAACCCGCAGGTCGACGACCTGGGCATGCAGTTCGTCGAGGGCCTCAACCACGACTGGGCCGGCGGCCACGCGGCGTACAACAACGGCAAGTACGACAAGTGGGTCCCGGCCAAGACGGCCACGACCATGTCGTACATGACGCGGAACGACATTCCGTTCCACTACGCCCTCGCCGACGCGTTCACCGTCTGCGACGCCTACCACTGCTCCTTCATCGGAGCCACCGACCCGAACCGCTACTACCTGTGGTCGGGCCACACGGGCAACGACGGCACCGGGGGCGGACCGGTCCTCGGCAACCAGGAGGCCGGCTACGGCTGGAGGACCTACCCCGAGCGGCTGGAGGCGGCCGGGGTCTCCTGGAAGATCTACCAGGACGTCGGCGACGGCCTGAACGCCGCGGGCCACTGGGGCTGGATCGGCGACGCCTTCCGCGGCAACTACGGCGACAACTCGCTGCTGTACTTCAACTCCTACCGCAACGCCCAACCCGGCAGCGCCCTGTACGAGAAGGCCCGCACCGGCACCGACGCCAAGGCCGGCGAAGGGTACTTCGACCGGCTGCGCGCCGACGTCGTGAACGGCACCCTGCCCCAGGTCTCCTGGATCGCCGCGCCCGAGGCCTTCAGCGAGCACCCGAACTGGCCGGTCAACTTCGGCGCCTGGTACATCTCGCAGGTGCTCGACGCGCTGACCGCGAACCCGGCGGTGTGGGCGAAGACGGCCTTCTTCATCACGTACGACGAGAACGACGGCTTCTTCGACCACGTGGTGCCCCCGTACCCGCCCACCTCGGCCGCCTGGGGCCTGTCCACGGCGGACGTCACGAAGGACCTGTACGCGGGCGGCGGGGGCTATGCCGCCGGTCCCTACGGGCTGGGCCCCCGCGTCCCGATGATCGTCGTCTCCCCGTGGAGCAAGGGCGGCTACGTCTGCTCCGAGACCTTCGACCACACCTCGGTGATCCGCTTCATGGAGCAGCGCTTCGGCGTCCGGGAACCCAACATCTCGCCGTGGCGCCGCGCCGTCTGCGGCGACCTGACCTCGGCCTTCGACTTCGGCAGGGCCGACGCGTCCCCCGCGTCCCTGCCCTCCACGGCCGGCTACCTCCCGCCGGACCACGACGCGCACCCGTCCTACCACCCCGTACCGCCGGCCACCGGCGCCCTGCCGAAGCAGGAGGCGGGCTCCAAGCCGACGCGCGCGCTGGGCTACCAGCCGTACGTGGACGGCAAGGCCACCGTCTCGACGGGCAAGTTCACCCTGACCTTCGCCTCCGGACCCACCCTGGGGGCCCACTTCCACAGCACCTCCGGCAACCGCACGGACGGGCCCTGGCCCTACACGGTCGAGGCGGGCAAGACCCTCTCGGACACCTGGAGCACCAGCGCCTCCACCAGGAACCAGGTCAACCTCACGGTCTGGGGGCCGAACGGCTTCCTGCGCACCTGGAAGGGTCCCGCCAAGAAGGCCGGCCCCGAGGTCACGGCCCGCCACGACGCGACCGCCGGCAACCTCGTGCTGACCCTCGCCAACGCGGGCACGGCGGCCGTGAACCTCACCGTGACCAATACCTACGGTGGCGCTCCGCAGACCTTCAAGGTCAACCCCGGCGCGACGGTGACCCACCCGGTCGACCTGCGCGCCACGGGCCGCTGGTACGACGTGAAGGTCGTCTCGGACGCCGACGCGGGCTTCCTGCGCCGCTTCGCGGGCCACGTCGAGACGGGAGCCCCGGGCGTCTCCGACCCGGCGATCAAGACCGTGTGACGCGCTCGCCCGCCGCGTGCGGCCGTCGCCGCCCCGGGACCGGAAGGTCTCGGGGCCGGTGGCCGCGCACCGTGCGGGATGTCGACTTCACGGTGTGATGGTAGGCCCGGTGGGCAGAACGTAGGGCGTCGACGTCCTCACGTTCCGTCACCGAGGGAGAACGCATGGCCATCGCCCACCGCAGGATCGGCGCCGGACCCGTCCGCGCGATCGTGTTGCACGACTGGTTCGGCACGTCCGCCAACTGGGGTTCGGTACTGGACCACTTGGACCCGCGGGAGTTCAGCTACGCCTTCCTCGACTACCGCGGCTACGGCGACCGCCGCGACGTCGTCGGCCGGTACGACCTCGCCGAGATCGCCGACGACGTCCTCGAACTGGCCGACCAGCTCGGCTGGGACACCTTCTCGCTCCTCGGCCACTCCATGGGCGGCAAGGCCGCCCAGCAGGTGCTGGTCCGGGCGTCCGAGCGGATCGAGAGGCTGATCGGCGTCAATCCGGTCCCGGCCGGCCCCTACCCGATGGACGACGCCACCCACGCGCTCTTCCACGGCGCCGCCGCGAACGAGGACAACCGGCGCGCCATCCTCGACCTGGTGACCGGCAACCGCGCGACCCGTCACTGGATCGACCGGATGGCCGCCCACTCGATGGCCGTCTCCCTGCCCGAGGCCTTCGCCGCCTACCTCGCGAGCTGGGAGTCCCTCGACCTGTCCGCGGCGGTCAAGGGCAACACCGTGCCGGTGCTGGTCCTCGTCGGGGAGTACGACCCGGCACTGGGTGTCGAGGTGATGCGCGCCACCTGGCAGGCCTGGTACCCGCACTGTCGGATCCAACCGCTCCCCGGCGCCGGCCACTACCCGCCGCACGAGACGCCGGTCGCGTTCACCGCGGCGATCGAGGCCTTTCTGCGCGGCTGAGGGAGGGCGGTCGGCGGCCGTCCCCGACCCGGAAACGCCCGTGAGGGGTACGAGGAAACCTCGTACCCCTCACGGGATCCAACAGGGTGAGTGACGGGACTTGAACCCGCGGCCACCTGGACCACAACCAGGTGCTCTACCAACTGAGCTACACCCACCACGAAGGGCGGCGGACCACCCGTTCGATGTGCAAGCACAGCATAGCCGATCAGAGGGGTGCTCCCGCGACGCCATATTCCGGGCCGCCGCCCGCCGGCCGGCCTCGCCCCGGCGGGTTTCGTGCGGCGCGGCCCCTGCCGCCAGCGCGGGCCGCACGGCAGGATCCCCGTATGGACCTCGACCCGCTCCTCGCCGACACCGAGCCCTTCACCGCCGCCGACTACGCCGCCCGGATGGCCGCCGCCGCGCGGGCCGCCGCCGAGGCGGGGCTGGCCGGGCTGCTGATCGCCCCCGGGCCCGACCTCACCCACCTCACCGGGTACCGGCCCGTCGACACCGAGCGGCTGACCCTGCTCGTGCTCGCCGCCGACCGGGAAGCGGTGCTCGTCGTGCCCGCGCTGGAGGCCCCCGACGCCGCGAAGGCACCCGGCGCGGGAGCCCTGACCCTGCGCGACTGGGCCGACGGGAAGAACCCGTACGACGCCACCGCACCCCTGCTCGACGCGACGGGCCGCTTCGGCGTGAGCGACAACACCTGGGCCCTGCACCTGCTCGGTCTCCAACGCGAGTTGCCCGGGACCGCCTACGCCCCGCTCACCGACGCCCTGCCGATGCTCCGCGCCGTGAAGGACCGGCGGGAACTGGCCCGGCTGGCGGCGGCCGGGGCGGCGGCCGACGCCGCGTACGCGCAGATCCTGCACGTCCCCTTCGCCGACCGCAGGGAGAGTGACGTGGCCGCCGACCTGGCCGCGCTGCTGCGCGTGCACGGCCACTCGCAGGTGGACTTCACCGTCGTCGGCTCCGGCCCGAACGGCGCCAACCCGCACCACGAGGCCGGCGACCGCGTCATCCGGCACGGGGACATGGTCGTCCTCGATTTCGGCGGCCTCCTGCACGGATACGGCTCCGACATCTCCCGCACCGTGCACGTCGGCGAGCCCACCGCCGAGGAGCGGCGGGTCCACGACGTCGTCCGGGAGGCGCAGCGGGCGGGCGTGGCGGCGGTCCGGCCCGGTATCGCCTGCCAGGACGTGGACCGGGCGGCCCGCGCGGTGATCACCGAGTTCGGCTACGGGGACCGTTTCATCCACCGCACCGGCCACGGCATCGGCGTCACCACCCACGAACCGCCGTACATGATCGAGGGCGAGGAGCAGCCGCTGCTGCCCGGCATGTGCTTCTCCGTCGAGCCGGGCGTCTACCTGCCCGGCCGCTTCGGCGTCCGCATCGAGGACATCGTGACGGTGACCGACGACGGCGTCCGCCGCCTCAACAACGCCCCGCGCGAGATGGCGATCGTCGAGTAGCCGGCCGCCGCTTCGACGACAGGGCCTACGGGCCCAGCACCACCGCCGACTCGCCCGGCACGTGGATCCGGCCGTCGGGGCCCGGGTGGTCGACGGGCTCCCAGGCGGCCAGCACCCGCACCCCGTTGCGGCCCAGCGCGATGGTCACAGGCTCCCGCGAGAAGTTCACCGCCACCCGGACCTCACCGCGCCGGAACGTCACCCAGCGGCGCTCCTCGTCGTGGGCGACCCGTACCGCCGCGAGGTCCGGGTCGCGCAGGTCCGGATGGGTGCGGCGCAGTGCGATCAGGGTCCGGTACCAGTCCAACAGGCGGGCGTGCGCGGGCTGTTCGGGCTCCTCCCAGTTCAGGCAGGACCGGTCGCGGGTCGCCGGGTCCTGCGGGTCCGGGATCTCCTCGGCCTTCCAGCCGTGCGCCGCGAACTCCCGCCGCCGGCCCGTCCGCACGGCCTCCGCGAGCTCCGGGTCGGGGTGGTCGGTGAAGTACTGCCACGGCGTGCCCGCGCCCCACTCCTCGCCCATGAACAGCATCGGGACGAAGGGGCCGGTCAGCGCCACCGTCGCGGCGCAGGCCAGCAGGCCCGGTGACAGGGAGGCCGACAGTCGGTCGCCCAGCGCCCGGTTGCCGATCTGGTCGTGGGTCTGGGTGTAGCCCAGGAAGCGGTGCGCCGGGGTACGGCGGCGGTCCACGGGCCGGCCGTGCGTGCGGCCCCGGAAGGAGGACCACGTGCCGTCGTGGAAGAAGGCCCGCGTCAGCGTCTTGGCGAGGGCGCCGATCGGGGCCTCGGCGAAATCGGCGTAGTACCCCTGGGACTCACCGGTCAGCGTGCAGTGCAGGGCGTGGTGGAAGTCGTCGTTCCACTGGGCGTGCAGCCCCAGGCCGCCGACGGACCGCCTGGTCGTGACGCGCGGGTCGCACTGGTCGGTCTCGGCGATCAGGAACAGCGGGCGGGCGGTCTCCGCCGCCAGTTCGTCCACCGCCGCCGCCAGCTCCTCCAGGAAGGTGAGGGCCCGACCGTCGGCCAGCGCGTGCACGGCGTCGAGGCGCAGACCGTCGATCCGGTAGTCCCGCAGCCAGGCCAGGGCACTGCCGATGAAGTACGCGCGGACCTCGTCGGAACCGGGCGCGTCCAGGTTCACCGCCGCGCCCCAGGGCGTGTGGTGGGACTCCGTGAAGTACGGGCCGAAGACGGGGAGGTGGTTCCCGGAGGGCCCGAGGTGGTTGTGGACCACGTCCAGGACCACGCCCAGCCCGGCGGTGTGCGCCGCGTCCACGAACCGGGCCAGACCCGCCGGGCCGCCGTACGGCTCGTGCACCGCCCAGGGGGCCACCCCGTCGTACCCCCAGCCGTGCCGGCCCGGGAACGGGCACACCGGCATCAGCTCGACGTGCGTGACGCCGAGCCCCACCAGGTACGGCAGGCGCCCCGCGGCGGCGTCGAAGGTGCCCTCCGGGGTGAACGTCCCGACGTGCAGCTCGTACAGGACCGCGTCCTGGAGCGGGACACGGGGCGCCGGCGCGCCCGGGTGCAGCGCGGCGACGTCGACGACCGCGCTGTGGCCGTCCGGACCGTGGGGCAGCCGGCGCCCGCGCGGGTCCGGGCGCACCACCGGATCGTCACCCAGCAGGAACCCGTACTCGTCCCCGTCGGCGGCCGGCGCGTCGACCACCCACCAACCGTCCCGGCCCGTTTCCGGGTCGGGTGTCATCTCGTAGGCGGTGTCGTTCAGTCGCATGGCGACCCGACCTGTCAGCGGTGCCCACACCTCGAACTGCACGGACGGTCCCCTCGTCTCCGGCGGTACTCAGCCTGCGTCTCGCGCCCATCATCCCGGCCCCGGCGGGGGAGTTCTGGACACTTCGTCCCCGACGGGCCGACAATCACCCTGTGACGTCGAGTTTCGAGTACCCCGGCTTCCCCGCGCCCCGCCTCTCCGACGCCGAGCGCGACCAGGCGCTGGGCCGGCTCAGAGAGGGCGCGGCCCTGGGAAAGCTGTCCCATGACACCTTCCTGCGACGCATGGAGCTGGCCCTGGTGGCCCGCCGCGCCGAGGACCTCGCGGTGCTCACCGCCGACCTCCAGAGCCGGCGTGCCACCGAAAGCTCCTGGACCCGTCGGCTGTTCGGCTGGGTGGGCCGGGCCTCGGCGGTGAGCGTCGGCGTCCGCAAGGCCTGGTATGCCGAGCGGCTGCCCAAGCTGCTGCTGCCGCACCCGAGCGCCCTGCCCCTCGCGATCGGACGCGACCCCGGCAACGGGCTGCGACTCACCCACGAGACGGTGTCCCGGGCGCACGCCGAGCTGAGCCTGCGCGACGGCCTGTGGGTGCTCAAGGACCTCGGCTCCGCCAACGGCACCACCGTCAACGGCCGCCGGGTGACGGGCTCGGCCGTGGTCCGGGAGGGCGACGAGATCGGCTTCGGCCGGATGACCTTCCGGCTGTCCCTGGACTGAGCGGTTCGGACGGGGGCGGAGCGGCGGGGCCGGGTCAAGCGGGGTCAGCGCTGGTGCCTGGCGAGCACCACCAAGCCGGCGAACCCGTTGCGGGTCAAGGACAGGTGCGAGCCGCCCGGATTCTTGCTGTCGCGAACCAGTACGGCACCGAGAACGCCGGCGAGCGCGTCGGCGACTTCCACGCAAGCGCCGCCGTTGTCGCTGTAGCTGGACTTGAACCAACGGGGGGTCTCGGTCTCGGTCACGACATGCCCTCTCGTATCTGCCTGATCACGGCCACGGAGTCCGGTTGCGACAATGCGTGGGCCTGCAACTGATAGTAGGTACTCAGTTATGGGCGCCACGCGAACTTGCTGTCTGTTGGTCAATGCGAGCGGATGAAATCCAGTGGGCCAGGCAGGCTGGTCTGGCGCGAGAGCCCGCCGCCTGCCGGATGCACGGCGAGGCCCCGCCGCTCGCAAGGCTGAGTGGCGGGGCATGGAGTTGGGGTGTCAATCCCGGCGCTTGACGAGATCGACGAGATCGCCGAACACCTCGCCAGTGAAGGAAAGGCGGGGTCCGCTCGGATCCTTGCTGTCGCGAATCAGCACCTCACCGCGGGCCGTGGCGACCTCGACACAGTTGCCGCCGTTGTTGCTGTAGCTGGACTTGAACCAGCGGGGAGAGTCGGTCACGGGGTGCCCTTTCGTACCTCTTCGATCATGGCCACGGAGTCCGCCTGCGAGAGTGCTTCGGCCTGTAGCTGATGGTAGGCCGCGAGCATCGGCAGCACCGAGGTGGTTTCGCGGTCCAGATGCCCTTGCGTCTGAGACTCGGCGTACGCGACCACGGAGCGATCCGGCAGCGTGAGAAGGTTCACCGGTAGATCGAAAGGGCGACGCTCGCCTATGTCGAACGCCGCAACCTGGAGCACGGTCGTCGGCAGCTCAGCGAAATCGATCAGCTGTTGCAACTGGCGGGCCATCACCTCGGCGCCTCCGATCGGACGGCGAATGCAGCTCTCATCCATGACTGCGATCACCACCGGTGGTTTGGCACGCGTGAGCGCGGCTTGTCGCGCTGCCAGAAAGGCGACTCGGGCGTCCGCCTGCTCAGTGGTGATGGTGCCCCGCCGAACGGCACTGTTCGCCAATACTCGGGCGTACTCCGGTGTCTGTATCAAGCCGGGGATGATCCCGATCTCGTACAGACGGATCTCCTCCGCGATTCCTTCGAAAGCGACGTACTCCGGGAACCCGTCCAGCAAGGCGGTCGTCCTGGCCGCCCGAGCCCGCCGCGCGAACTGGTCCCCTGTTCCCAGTGCCTTGTCAGCGCTGTTCGCAAAGTGAGGAGTTGGCGACCGCCGGCCAGTTTCGACGGCGGAAACATGCGTGCCCGAGTAACCCATCCGGTCCGCGAGATCATCCTGCGTCCAGCCATGCTCGTCCCTTGACGTGCGCAGAAGCTGCCCGAAGGCCGCACCTGGTGACTGAGTGGGGTCCAGCTCTTTGCGATTCAACGTTCACCGCCAACTCTTCGTGCAGACACAGCAAGTTGAAGACCTCTCGACCCTAGGCCACGCTGAAGCCTCTTGGTAGTGGAACGACTACAGAGAGGAGTGGCGGTGCCCGAGAACGTAGAGCCGGCGTCGCCGGAACCGTGCCCGCGCGCCGTGGTGGTCATGGGAGACGCGTTGGCGGAGTTGGCTGCCGCCATCGAGCGCGACGAACCGCGTCCGGACTGGGGTGACATGCCCCTCATCCATTGCTGTCCCGAGGCGCTCGCGCTGGCCACCGCGGTGATGCAGAGGCGCGCGAGGGAGCGCGATCGGTGACCGATGACAACGAGCACCGGGACCACGCGCGAAGGACCAGGAGGGGTGCGCTCGCCGCCACCCTCGGGGCCGTCGCGTGGATTGCCGCCGTGGCGTTCATCGTCGCTCGGGGGTGGGGCGCGTGACGCCCGGGCGGTACGTGTGCGACGCGCGCATCCACGTGCGCGTTCCGGGGCTGCTGATGCTCCTGCTTCGGATCGGCGTCGATGACGACACCGTCCGAGACGTGGCGTCGAACAGCGGTGATCTGCGGTGCACGTTGGAGACGCATGAAGGTCCCCATGCCGAGATTCTGTGCGAGAACGAAGAGGGGTCGGCCCTCTGGGCCCGCTGGACGGACCAAGGTCCGCTCGACGAACTGATGTGGCTGCCGGACTGCCCCGCCAGTGATGACACCCCGGGCGGGACCGGTGACGGTTGTTGCCAGTTCCTCGGCCACCAGGGGGGCCACACCTGGGAAGTCACCGACCCGGAGCTGGAGAGGTGTCGGGCGGCCGTCATGTCCAGGCTCGACGCGATGACGTTCGGCGACGGGTGGCCACTCGTCCCCTGACCGGGTCCGGTCCGCGGGCCGCCACGGCCCGCCCGGCCATCGGGCGTGCTTCATCCCCTGTGCGCGAAGCGCTGGAAGGCATCCGACTGGGGGGTCTACGCCTGTCCGCGGTGCCGCTTCGCGTAGGACCAGGTCACCGCGGTCATCAGGGCCGGGATGGCGAACAGGGGGGCGAAGATGAAGGCCCATACGGTCTGTGCCGTGTCACTCGTCATGTACGTCTGGCTCTCGACGGTGAAGGCGACCACGAGTTGCCACAGCGCCACCAGGACCAGGACCACCGAGGCGGTCCAGGCCACTGCGGTCATGGCCCGGGGGCGCAGCGGGCGCCACCGCTCGCTGACGAGTAACAGCGGGAATAGTGCGGCCAGTTCGGCAAGGACGGAGAGGCCGACGACGTAGGCGATGCCCCAGCCCGGTATGTCGAAGACATCGCGCAGTACCTGTTCGCTGTAGCCCACGTAGACACCGGATGCCATGGCGATGCGCCACAGGCCGGAGGGGACCGCGCACAGGGCGATGGCGTGGGCGCCGCGACGAGCCCAAACCGGGGCGGGAGCAGCGACGGGGAGGAGGGGAGCGGGTGCTGTGTTCATGACGTACATGCTGGTTCTGGACACGGCAGCCGCGCGTCAACCGCCACGGCGGATCATGTACGCCCAACGGAGGATCGCGCGACCGCCGGAGAAGACCTGAGGAGGACTCGACACGGCGCACCCGGGGACCGCGCGGACGGCATGGTCACGTCGTCATCGACCGTATGGCCGCGGAGCCGTGTGGCCGCGGAGTCGTGTGGCCGCGCTGCCACGTCCTTCGCTTCGGCACCCCGTCCGGTGTGACGCGGGAGCCCGAGGACGTTGCGAGCGTGACCCTCGGGCCCGTGCCGGGTGAACCGGGTCGGCGGCCCGGTGCGGCCCGCTACCGGTTGACCGCCGTGAGCCGTTCGTAGGTGGCCAGCACCGTGCGGGTCTGGTGTTCCACCTGCGTGGCCACCGGGATCCAGCGCGCCTGGAAACGGGCCGCGAACTCCTCGCACCACCCCGTCACCAGGCGGTCCAGCCCCTGCGCCGCCGGATGCCCCTGCGCCCGCAGCACGCGCAGCAGCATCGCGGCGGCGCGCAGCGACAGTCGCCGCCCGAACGCGTCGATGCTGCCGATGTGCGCCGTGGTGGCCTCGGCGGGGGCCCCGGGGCCGGTCCACTCGACGGTGATCCGGGGGATCAGGGCGAGTGTCCAGTCCACCGCCCGCAGCAGCGGCGCGGCGTCCGGGTCCGCCGTGTACACCCCCTCGCGTACGGCGGCCACCCGGTCGGCGTCCCCGGTGAGCCGTCCGGCCAGCATGCGCAGCGCGCGCCGCGGGTCGGGGTGCGGGGCCGGGTCGTCCACCAGGTCGGACGCCCACATGGGCACTTCGACGATCGCGGTGGTACCCGCGTACCGGTGGGCGTGGTACCAGGTGCTCAGCCGGGTGTCCTCCGGGTGGAAGGCCCCGGCCGCCTCGGTGCCCGGTTCGGGCATCACGAAGATGCCGGGCCCGGGGGAGGGCCACCCGGTGGCGTCGGAGGCACCCGTCTCCACCGGGATCCGCAGCTCGGCCGCCGACTTGGTGAAGGGCTCCGAGAGTCCGGGTATGTCCCGTGTGAGCTGGACCCAGGAGCCGCCCAGGTCGGTGCCGTGCAGGGAGATCTGGAGTACGGGGCGCAGTTCGTCGATGAGCGCGGTCAGGGCCAGGGTCTCGGGCGGCAGTCGGTCCGGGGGCAGTAAGGACGGTGCCCACTCGGGCTGTTCGGGCCCGGGGGGTCGGAAGAAGTTCCGGTGGTAGTCGAGGAGGGAGTACGGGCGGGGAGTGAGGTGCAGGGCCGCCCCGTCGGGGTCCGCGCAGAGCAGGAAGTGCCAGCCGCAACCGGCCCGGGGGGCGAGGTCGCGGATGACGCGCCGGGCCAGGGAGAGGGCCGTCGGGCCGCCGACGGGTTCGTTGGCGTGCGCCCCGGCGACGACGAGGACGTTGCGGTCCGGTGCGCCCGCCCCGGCGGGCTCCCCGCCGACGGAGAGCAGCCACAGCGGCCTGCCGGCCCGGGAGGCGCCGACCTGGCGCAGTCGTACCAGGGCCGGATGCTCGTCCGCCAGGGCGCGTGCGGCCAGGGCGAGTTCGTGCGGAGTGGGGTAGCACATGTCTCGTAGGAGGGTCACATGTCATGCCATGCCCGCCGCGCACGCCCCCTACTGCTCCGGGCGCCCCGCACTTCCCCGAATCCCGAGGAAAACCCCTGGCCAACGCCTCGCCCCCGGCATGCTCGCGTCGGTCAGTCCATTCCGACCAGGCAGTAGACGTACTCGTTGAGGGGGATCCCGTTGCGGGTGTAGCTGTAGGAGAAGGCGTACTCCGTCTTCGGGTTGTCGTTGCAGCGGTCCAGGTCGGAGGTCATCGGGATGCTCTCGATCACCCGGTAGTGCGCGTCGGACGCCGAGCAGGGGACCTCCCGGACCCCGGTGACCCGTTGGGCGGTCGTCGAGTCCGGCAGCGTCCCGTTGAGGCAGGTGCCCCGGTCGAACGGGCTCGGGGCGGCCTCCGACGGCGACGGCGTGGGGTCGGGTGCGGACGTCCCCGTGGACGTGGTCGACGTGGGGAGGACCACCGGGGGTGGGGCCGGCGCGGGGGACCAGACGCTGATCGTGGGGGAGGGCGTCGGGGAGGTCTCGACCTTGTCGTCGTCCCCGTTGTTCAGCAGGACCACGCCGACGATCACGGCGGCGAGGAGCCCGACCGCCACCAGGCATCCCTTCGCGCCCGACTTGCCCGGGGCCGCGGGTTGCCCCGGGGCCGCGCCGGCGACCTGGCCCACCCGGATGCGCAGCAGTACGTCGGTGTCGCCGACGCGGGCCCGGACGAGTTGGCCGTCCGTGCAGGAGGGGATCCGCAGGCGGGCGGGCCCCGACGCCAGGGCCACCGTGAGGATCACGCCGTGGGCGGCCTGCTGCGGGGTGATCGTGAGGGGGATCTCCTGAGGCGACACCGGCTGCTCCCAGAGTGGTGGTGGTGCGGACGCTGTCTGACGAACCCGAGAGATTCTGCCCACCCCGCACACGGTGACGCAGGCATTCCGCGCGAAGTCCCCCCGAACGTACGTCCGTTGATCAGCCACCGCAGGGGCGCACGACCTGCCCTCCCGGGGGCGCCCGGGAGGGCAGGGGGGCCGCGCTACCCGGCCGACTCCGACCGGAGCACCACCGCCGGCCGGTCCGCCAGCAGCGCCGACAGGGCGATCTCGCCCTCGTGCGCGTCCCCGTACGGCAGGGACGTCCAGCGCCCCGCCGGCAGGGTCAGCGCGGTGTCGCGCCAGCCGCCCGCGCCCGCGAGCCGGTGCGAGAGCCGGGTGGCCACCGCGATCAGGCCGGTCGAGCGGACGAAGGCCACGCAGTGGTCCGCCGCCGGGCCCCGGGCGGCCAGCGGCGCGTACCCGGTGAACAGGTCGGGGCGGGAACGCCGCAGCCGCAGCAGCGCGGTGGTCAGGGCGAGCTTCTCCTGCGCGACGCCCCGCGGGGTCATGCCCGCGTCGAGCAGGGCCGCGGCCTCGCGCGGGTGGACGGCGGGACGCCGGTTGTCGGGGTCGACCAGGGCCCGGTACTCGCTCTCCTCGCCCTGGTACACCTCCGGAACCCCGGGCATCGCCAGGTGAAGCAGGGTCATCCCGAGGAGGTTGGCCCGGGCGGCCTCCCGCAGTTCCGGCGGGAGGTCCGCGGGGAGCGCGCCGGGCCGGGACGCCGCCTCGGTGATCCCCGCCTCGTACCTCTCGTCCGGTTCCGTCCAACTGGTGTGCAGCCCGGCCTCGCGGGCTCCCTTCAGCAGGGCCGCCGACAGGCGGGGCCCGCGTTCCGGGACCTCCCCGAGGCCCAGGGCGGTCTGCCGCGCCACCCACGCGGCCCGGGGGTCCGGGCCCCCGTCGCCCGGTCCGGCCATGTGCCCCGGAGCCTGCGAGAGGGTCGAGATCCGCGCCCGGACGTCCGCGCTCCGCTTGGTGTCGTGGGTGGACAGCACCGTGCCCGAGGCGGGCCAGTCCCGTTCCAGGTCGGCGCAGTACGCGTGGAACCCGGCCACCGACACCGCCGGCCGGCCGGGCTCCCCGCCGACCTCCGTGGCCGACAGCAGCGGGGCCCAGCGGTAGAAGGCCCGGTCCTCCAGCGACTTCGCCCGCAGGGCGGCCGAGGTCTGGGCGAAGCGGGCGGCGAAGGCGGGGTCCCGCGCCACCAGGTCCCGCACGCCGGCCACCGCGTGGGCCCCGGCCCGGGAGGCGGCCCGCTCCAGTGCCTGCGGCGGCATGTCCGGCTCGCCGGGGTACGGCCGGTACACCGGATACTCGATGAGCAACTCCCGTACCGCAGAGGCCAGATCGGGGCCCGCGAACCGCTGGAGCGTCGCCAGCTCGGCCGCCAGATCGCCGGTCAGCACCTCACGCGTCGCCGCCGCCGCGGTCTCCTCCCAGGAGGGCGCCCCGGTGGACTCCCGGTACAGGCGCGCCAGTTCGTCGACGCCGGCCGGATCGGTGAAGACCCCGTCCAGCCGGTGCAGCGCGTCGTAGCCCGTGGTGCCGGCGACCGGCCAGCCGGGAGGCAGCCGCTCCTGGGGGGCCAGGATCTTCTCCACCACGATCCAGCACTCCTCGCCGACCTCCGCGCGCAGCCGCCGCAGGTACTCCCGCGGATCCGCCAGTCCGTCCACGTGGTCGATCCGCAGCCCCGACACCACCCCGTCGCGGACCAGCTCCAGCACCTTGACGTGCGTGGCCGCGAAGACCTCCGGGTCCTCCACCCGAACCCCGATCAGATCCGAAATGGTGAAGAAACGGCGGTAGTTCAGGGCGGTCCGGGCCTCGCGCCAGCACGCCGGCCGGTACCACTGCGCGGCCAGGAGCTCCGTCGTCGGCAGTGCGGCCGTTCCCTCCCGCAGCGGGAACTCGTGCTCCCCGCAGCGCAGCACCCCGCCGACGACCTTCACCTCGCCCGGGTCGAGCGGTTCGGCGAGCACCGGCAGCAGCACCTGCCCGTCGCCCGCCTCCCAGTCGATGTCGAACCAGGCCGCGTACGAGGACTCCGGCCCCTCCCGCAGCACCTCCCACAGCGGCCGGTTCAGCCGCAGCGGCGACGGCACCGCCATGTGGTTCGGCACGATGTCGAGCACCACGCCCAGCCCGTGTTCCCGCGCGGTCGCGGCGAGGGCCCGCAGCCCCCGCTCCCCGCCGAGCTCGGCCCGCACCCGGGTGTGGTCGGTGACGTCGTACCCGTGCGTGGAACCGGGCACGGCCTCCAGCACCGGCGACAGGTGCAGGTGGGACACGCCGAGCGAGGCGAGGTACGGAACCACCGCCCCGGCCGCCGCGAACGGGAACTCGGGACACAGCTGGAGACGGTAGGTGGACGCCGGAGTGACGGATGTCGGAACATCGGTTTCCGCTTGGCTGCTCAAGTACTCCTGGGTCATGAGAACGTACGTACCCAGCCTGCGGGATTCCGTGCCATGACCCAATGCATCCGGGTGACTGCACCGGGTTAACGTTCCTCGGGTGTTTGGAACCGTCGACACCTATCGCAAAGTCATCGCCCTGACCGGGCCCCTCCTGCCGCTCGTCTCCTTCCTTGCCCGACTTCCCGTCGCGATGTGCCAGTTCGGCAGCGTGCTGCTGATCGCGGAGACCACCGGCTCCCTCGCCACCGCCGGGATCGTCGGGTTCGCCCTCTCCGCCGGACAGGTGGCCTTCGGGCCCGTCCTGGGCCGGCTCGCCGACCGCCGAGGGCAGCGTCCCGTCGTCCTGGGCGCCGTCGCCGTCAACGCGGTCGCCACCGGCGCCCTGGTCGCCGGGGCCCTCGGACACCTCGACACGGTTCCGCTCGCCTCGATCGCGGTGGTCGCCGGCGCCTCCATCCCGCTGATCGGGCCCCTCGCCCGCAGCCGCTCCGTGGCCCTGGCCCGCCGCGCCGAGGCCGACGAGAGCGTGGTGGGCGCCGTCCACTCGCTCGAAGGCACCCTGGACGAGGTGTCGTTCGTCATCGGACCGGCCCTCGTCGGCACGGCCACGCTCGTCGCGCACCCGGCCGCCGCCCTCGCGGGCGCCGCCTGCCTCGTCGCCGTCTTCGGCGGTGCCTACGCGCTCCACCCGACGGCCTCCGTCACCGCCGGTTCGCCCGCCCCGGACCGCCCCGAGGGCGGCCGGTCCCGGCCGCCGGGCGTCGTGTACTCGGTGAGGGCCTCCCTCGCCCTCCAGGGAGCCGTGTTCGGCGCCTGCCAGGCAGGGATCGCGGCCCTGACCCTGCGCCTGGGCGTCCCGGGACAGGCGGGCATCGTCTACGCCTGCATGGGCGTGGTCAGCGCCGTCGTGGGCCTGGCCATGGGCGCGCTGCCGGCCCGCTTCGGACTGCGGCTGCGCTGGAGGCTGGCCACCGCCGCGGGGCTGGCCTTCTCGGCGCCGCTGGTGTTCACCGACGGCCTGCTGCCGCTGTACGCGGTCGTCACCGTGCTCGGCGCCGCCTGCGCACCGCACCTGATCACCGCGTTCGCGCTCACCGAGCGGCACGTGCAGCCCGCCCGGCTCGCCGAGGCGATGGCCTTCGCCGCCAGCTCGCTCGTCGCCGGCCAGGCCCTCGCGCTCGGGGTCAGCGGCCAACTCGCCGAGTGGTACGGGCCCGCGGGCCCCTTCGCGCTCGCCGTGGGCGCGGCGGCGCTGTGCCTGGTCCTGGCCCTGGCCACCCGGGTGCCCGCGGCCCGCCCGCACCCCGGGGTCGTCATCCCCGCACAGGCGACCGCGCCGCGGATCGGGGCGGCCGGCGAGAAGGGGCCGACCGCCGCCGGACGGACCTCCTACGCCGGCCGCTGAAGCACCACCATGCACCGACCCGTCAACGCCACCCGGTCACCCGCCGCGAACTGCGGCCCGGTGCCGGGTGGCAGTACGTCCGAACGGGCCGTGTCCACGATCAGGCGCCACTGGGCCCCGTGCCCGGCCGGCACGGTGAACTCCTGCGCCTCCGAACCCGCGTTGAACATCAGCAGGAAGGAGTCGTCGGTGATCCGCTCACCCCGGGTGCCCGGTTCGGAGATCGCCTCGCCGTTGAGGAACACCGTCAACGCGCGTGCGTGCTGCGCCTGCCAGTCACGGGCCCGCATCTCCTCGCCGTGCGGGGTGAACCAGGCGATGTCCGAGAGTTCGTCGTGGGTGCCCTCCACCGGCCGGCCGTGGAAGAACCGGCGCCGCCGGAACACCGGGTGGTCCCGGCGCAACCACACCATCTGCCGGGTGAACTCCAGCAACCCGGGCGCCGGTTTGCCCGGCTCCGGCCAGTCCACCCAGGACAGCGCGTTGTCCTGGCAGTAGGCGTTGTTGTTGCCGCCCTGGGTGCGGGCGAACTCGTCGCCGTGGCTCAGCATCGGCACGCCCTGCGACAGCATCAACGTGGCCGTGAAGTTGCGCATCTGGCGCGCGCGCAGTTCCAGCACCTCCGGGTCCTCCGTCGGACCCTCCACCCCGCAGTTCCAGGACCGGTTGTGGGTCTCCCCGTCCCGGTTGCCCTCCCGATTCGCCTCGTTGTGCTTCTCGTTGTAGGAGACCAGGTCGTTCAGGGTGAAACCGTCGTGGCACGTGGTGAAGTTGATGGAGGCCAGCGGGCGCCGCCCGTCGTCCTGGTAGAGGTCGGAGGAGCCCGTCAGCCGTCCCGCGAACTCCGCCAGCGTGCGCGGCTGCCCGCGCCACATGTCCCGCACGGTGTCGCGGTACTTGCCGTTCCATTCCGTCCACAGGGGCGGGAAGTTGCCCACCTGGTAGCCGCCCTCGCCCAGGTCCCAGGGCTCGGCGATCAGCTTCACCTGGCTGACCACCGGGTCCTGCTGGACCAGGTCGAAGAACGACGACAGCCGGTCCACCTCGTGGAACTGCCGGGCCAGGGTGGCCGCGAGGTCGAAGCGGAAACCGTCGACGTGCATCTCCGTGACCCAGTAGCGCAACGAGTCCATGATCAGCTGGAGCACGTGGGGGGACCGCATCAGCAGGGAGTTCCCGGTGCCGGTGGTGTCCATGTAGTGCCGGGGGTCCTCCGCCAGCCGGTAGTACGAGGCGTTGTCCAGCCCCCGGAAGGACAGCGTCGGCCCCAGGTGGTTCCCCTCCGCCGTGTGGTTGTAGACCACGTCGAGGATCACCTCGATCCCGGCCTCGTGCAGGGCCCGCACCGCGGACTTGAACTCCAGCACCTGCTGGCCGCGGTCGCCGGAGGCGTAGCCGTTGTGCGGAGCGAAGAAGCCGATGGTGTTGTAGCCCCAGTAGTTGCTGAGCCCGTCGTCCACCAGCCGGTGGTCGTTGACGTACTGGTGCACCGGCATCAGCTCCAGCGCGGTCACCCCGAGCTTGGTCAGGTGCCCGATGACCGCCGGGTGCGCGAGGGCCCCGTAGGTGCCGCGGAGCTCCTCCGGGAGGTCCGGGTGCCGCATCGTCAGACCCTTGACGTGCGCCTCGTACAGCACGGTGTGGTGGTACTCGTGGCGCGGCGGTCGGTCGTTGGCCCAGTCGAAGTACGGGTTCACCACGACCGAACTCATCGTGCGCGGGGCCGAGTCCAGGTCGTTGCGGGAGTCCGGCCGACCGAAGTGGTAGCCGTACACCTGTTCGCCCCAGTCGACGCTGCCGCTGATGGCGCGCGCGTACGGGTCGAGCAGCAGCTTCGCCGCGTTGCACCGGAGGCCGTGCTCGGGTTCGTACGGGCCGTGGACCCGGAACCCGTAGCGCTGGCCCGGCATCACCCCGGGCAGGTAGGCGTGTCGGACGAAGGCGTCCGTCTCGCGCAGTTCGACGGCGGTCTCCGAGCCGTCGTCGTGCAACAGACACAGCTCGATCCGTCGGGCGGCCTCGGAGTAGACCGCGAAATTGGTGCCGGCGCCGTCGTACGTGGCACCCAGCGGATACGCCTGTCCCGGCCAGATCTGCATGGATAACGACTCTTCCCTCGATGTCGGTGGATGCCCCTGGCGATCCGGCGTACACCACGTCACTGCCAGATCTTCCCCGAAAGAGCGCCCCCAAGCGGGGACTTGGGATGCTCCTACCGGGTGACCCGGAGAGCTGATATGCGGGTCAGTGGACTGTGTGGGCATCGGATAATGGGTCAACGGGCAGCCGGTGTAAGGGCCATCGGGCTGCATCCGGCCGCGCGCGCGGAGTACCCTTCCGTGATCACTGGAGACGGGCGTCCAGACGCAGAAGGCGGTGCACGGGTGAGCTCGGGAGGTCTGGAGCTGCCCCCTGGTGACAGCGGTCACGAGGGTGGCCCGGCGGACACCGCGGGGGGCGGGCCCGCGGGAGTGCCGGCCGGAGCGGTCTCGCTGGCCCCGCCGGAGACCGGAGGAACCCGGGCCGGAGCCGAACTGGACTGGAGCGCGGACGCCTGGAGCGAGGTCCGGACCCGGGCCCAGCGGGCGGGACGCGCGTACATCTGGCTGAACCTCATCGAACAGCGGCTGCGCTCGGTGGTCGGGGCGGTGCTGCGGCCGATCTACGAGCCGGCGCACGGCGGGGACGACTGGGTGGTCGCCGCCGCCGGGCCCGCCGGTCAGGAGTGGGTGCAGCGGGCGGTGGCCGTGCGCGAGGTCAGCCGGCGCAAGGGCTACCTCCTGGACTCGGCCGACGACAACGTCCTGAGCTTCCTGACGCTGCCGCAGTTGCGGGAGCTGATGGTCCAGCACTGGCCCTGCTTCGAACCGTACTTCGACGACCGGCGCGAGATCGAGCTGGCCCTCGACGAGCTGGAGGTCACCCGGAACGTCGTCTCCCGCAACCGGGCCCTGTCGCGGGCGGTGCTGGAGCAGGCCGAGCGGGCCTCGGCGCGACTGCTGGAGGTGCTCGGCGGCGGCTCGGGCTCCCCGTCGGCCGACCGGCTGCCGATCGACGCCGTCGAGGACCTGGTCGGGGACCGGTACGCGGACGTCATCTCGGTCCACCCGGACCGGGTGCGGCTCCAGCGGCAACTGCCGGCGGAGGACCTGTTCGGCGGGGCGCGCCGGCTCGACGCCATCGGCATAGGCCTCAACCTGCTGGTCCAGAACTTCTCCGGGCGAAGACTCGTACGGCTCACCGAGGCGGGCTGCCGGGTCCGACTGCTCTTCCTGAACCCGGCCAGCAGCGCCGTCAAACGCCGCGAACGGGAACTGGGGCTGCGCAAGGGGGAGCTCAGCCGCTCGGTCGAGATGAACATCCTGCACGTGCGGCGGGTCCGGGCCGGCCTGCGCGACCCCTCGCGCTTCGACATCCACGTCTTCGACGAGACCCCGCGCTTCACCGCGTACCTGGTGGAGGGCGAGTCCTCGGGGATCGCCGTGGTCCAGTCGTACCTGCGCCGGGCCCGCGGCATGGAGGCCCCCGTGCTCGTGCTGCGCGGGGGCGGGCGGGGCGTGCCCAAGGACGCCGACCACGGGCTGTTCACGACGTACCGGGAGGAATTCGAATCGGTGTGGGAGGACTCCCGGCCGGTGTCGTGACCCGCGCGCCGCCGGACGACGGCCCGACCCGGCGACCGGGCTGTCAGTACCCCGTGGCAGGCTGAAAGTCATTGACCGGAAGTTCGTACGGGGGAGGGGCGCGTCATGGCGGCGTGGCACGGGGGAACGTTGGTCGGGCTCGACCTGGAGACGACCGGCACGGAACCGGGGGAGTCGCGGATCGTGACCGCCGCTGCGGTCGAGGTGCGCGACGGCGAAGCGCGGAGCCGGCCGGCGACCCACGCCGGAACGAGGGCCGCGTGATGAGCTGGATCAGTGGACCGTTGGTGGCCTTCGACCTGGAGACCACGGGCACCGACGTCGAGACCGACCGCATCGTCACGGCGGCGGTCGTGCGGCTGGATTCGGCCGGGGCCGTATCGGCCGAGCGGACCTGGTTGCTGGATCCAGGGGTGGCGATACCGGAGCAGGCATCGGCGATCCACGGCATCTCGACGGAACACGCCCGCGAGCACGGGGTGCCGGCCGCTTCCGCCATAGAGGAGATCGCACAGGCAGTCGCCGAGGGGCTGCGGCTCGGCACGCCGCTGGTGGTGATGAACGCACGCTACGACCTGTCACTGCTGGACCGTGAGTGTCGGCGGCACGAGGTCGAGTCGATCAGCGAGCGGCTGGGCAGTGTGCCTTCGCCCGTCATCGATCCGCTGGTGATCGACAAGCACGTCGACAAGTACCGGAGGGGCAAGCGGGCCCTCCACGCACTGTGTGACCACTACGGGGTGTCGCTCGACGACGCGCACGACGCGAGGGCCGATGCCGTGGCCGCAGCCCGGGTGGTGCGACGCATGGGCGAGAAGCACCGTCCCGTCGCCGCGATGCCGTTGGCGGATCTGCATGACCTTCAGGTGCGCGCGGCGGCCGAGCAGTCGGTCTCCTTGCAGGCGTATCTGCGGCGTACCGCGGATCCGACGACGGTCGTCGAGCCGGCCTGGCCACTCATTCCCCGGAGACGATGACGGCGCCGCTCAGCGCTCTCCGGAGGGGAGCGCCTGTAGGTGGGAGAGAGTGATCCGGCGCCGTGGAACGTCGACGTCCATGATGTTCACGAGCAGGCCGTCTCCGACCCGAACCACGTCCTCGGGCCGGTCCACGTGTCAAGGCCCAGTTCCGGTCACTCGGCGTCGGCTCGGTCCGCCACCGGGCGCGCAGGACGCCGTCGCTGTCGGGCAGGACCGCGGTGAACAGCGGGTGGCGTTCGTCGAGGGTCAAGGACAGGGCCGTGGCGGCACGGGCGCCCGCCACCCGGGCGGCCAGTTCGCCGTACTCCGACTCGTCGACCGTCGTGCTGGAGATGACCCCGTTCTCGTCCTCCCACACGAACTCCACCGGACCCTCGTCGGGAAGCGAGGCGAGGACCGCGTCGACATCGGCGGACAGGTCGGGCCAGACGGTCAACTGGGCACGCGGGGTCAGTCGGGCGCGTACCGCATCGATCGTGTCCTCGGTGAGGCGGTGCCAATGGGAGACATTGTGTAGGTACCCCTCCTCCAGCATCGCCGCGTGCCGCATGGCGACGGACCAGCGCACACGCGCTTAGAAGTCCTCGTCGGCGGGCCGCTGCACACCGGGCTCGTCGAAGTCCGCGTCGTAGGGCGAGGCCTCCAGCCGCTCCGGGCCCGGCGAGGCCGTGGCCGTCGATCGTCGGCTCCAGGCCGAAGCGGACAAGGAAGGAGATCTCCGGCTCGCGAACGGCCAGACGGTCGATGCCGGTGTCCTCGGCGAAGGCGGCAATCGCTCGCAGATACGCGCCCTCGACCGGTCCGTGGTCGCTGATCGTGTCCTCGGCGCCGATGTAACCGCCGCGCTCGTCGCGATCGGCAGGGTCGTACTTGGTGATCCGGTGGACGAAGGACGGCACGCTGCTCCCCGTGGTTGTCGACGATGCCCGCTCGGCGGTCGATCTCGTGATCGGGAGCATGGGGCGGGTGGGCCGGCGCATCGCCGCCTTCGAGGATGGCGACCGGGATCACCTTCCGCAAGCGGGACATCGTGCGCATCCGGCCGCGGCGGGGTGTGTGCGCGCGGTCGAACTCCCGCGGCTCAGAAGGGATGCCAGCGCGTCGCGGTGTCGCCGTCCCGCAGCGAGGCGACCCGGCGGCGGAACTCCGCCAGCGCCTTCGGGTTGTCCGGCGCGTGCTGGGAGACCCAGGCGCAACTCGCCGTCTCCCGGGCGCCGCGCAGGACCGCGCAGCCCTCCCACTCGCGCACGTCCCATCCGTACGCCGTCACGAACGCCTCGTACGAGGCGGTGGGCAGCCCGTAGCGGTCGCGGGACAGGGCCATCACCACCAGGTCGTGTTCGCGAAGGTCGCTCGACACGGTCTCCAGGTCCACCAGTACCGGCCCGTCCGGCCCCACGTGGACGTTGCGGGGCAGGGCGTCGCCGTGGATCGGGCCGAGGGGGAGGCGCGGGGTCAGCGCGGCGACCTCGGTCGCGTACGCGTCGCGGCGGGCCCTCAGGTACGCGGCGTCCGCCGGGTCGACGGCCCCGCCGGCGAACCGCAGCCAGCGTTCCACTCCGCCCAGCAGGTCGCGCGCCGGCAGGGTGAACGGCGGCGCGGGCAACGCGTGGATCAGGCGCAGCAGGGCCGCGAGGTCCTCGGGTCCCGCCGGTCGGACCGCGGCGGGCAATCGGTGCCACAGGGTCACGGGGTGCCCGGCCACCAGCCTGGCCGACGGCTCGGCGGCGCGCACGGCGGGGACTCCGGCCTGCGCGAGCCAGCCCGCCACGGCCAACTCGCGCTCGGCGCGCTCCAACAGCGCCGCCTCGCGGCCCACCTTGGCCACCAGGTCGTCGCCGACCGCGAAGACGGCGTTCTCGCCGAAGGTCAGCAGATCGGCCCGGCCGGTGAGGCCCGCCGCTGTGAGTACGTCCCTGGCCCGCGCCTCGTCCATGCCTGCTGTCCGCCGTCTCTCCGGATCGTGGTGAATCCGCCAAGTCTGTCATCCCGGCGTGATCGGCCCGGCACCCCGGCGCGCGGCACCCCCGGGGGGCGGCGGGGAGAAACCCGTTGCACGAGACGTCTCGTCTCGTTATGGTCGGAACATGACCCCAGTCAAGCCCGCGCACATCGCCATGTTCTCCATCGCCGCGCACGGACACGTGAACCCGAGCATCGAGGTGATCCGGGAGCTCGTCGCCCGCGGCCACCGCGTCAGCTACGCCATTCCCGCCTCCTTCGCCGAGAAGGTCGCGGCGACCGGCGCCACCCCGGTGATCTGGGAATCCACCCTCCCCACCGAGGACAACCCCGAGGCCTGGGGCACCGAACTCATCGACAACATCGAGCCCTTCCTCGACGACGCCATCCAGGCGCTGCCCCGACTCGCCGCCGCCTTCGAAGGGGACGAGCCCGACCTCGTCATCCACGACATCACCTCCTACCCGGCGATCGTCCTGGCCCGCCGCTGGGGCGTCCCCGACGTCTCCCTCTCCCCGAACCTGGTCGCCTGGACCGGCTACGAGGAGGAGGTCGCCGCACCCATGACCGCGCAACTGCGCGCCGGCGAACGCGGCAGGGCCTACTACGCCCGCTTTCGCGCCTGGCTCGACGAGAACGGCATCGCCGAGGACTCCGACCATCTGATCGGCCGCCCCCGGCGCAGCATCGTGCTCATCCCCAAGGCGCTGCAACCGCACGCCGACCGGGTCGACGAGTCCGTGTACACCTTCGTCGGCGCCTGCCAGGGCGACCGGGCCGCCGACCAGGGCACCTGGACCCGCCCCGCCGACGCCGCCGGGAAGAAGGTGCTCCTGGTCTCGCTCGGCTCCGCCTTCACGGACCGGCCCGACTTCTACCGGGCGTGCGTCGAGGCCTTCGGCGACCTGCCCGACTGGCACGTCGTCCTCCAGATCGGCAAGAAGACCGACATCGCCGCACTCGGCGCCATCCCCGACCACATCGAGGTGCACCGCTGGGTGCCCCAACTCGACGTCCTGCGCCAGGCCGACGCCTTCATCACCCACGCGGGCGCCGGCGGCAGCCAGGAAGGCATGGCCACCGCCACCCCGATGGTCGCGGTCCCGCAGGCCGTGGACCAGTTCGGCAACGCCGACGTGCTCCAGGCGCTCGGCATCGCCCGCCACGTCCCCATGGAGGAGGCCGACGCCACGACCCTGCGCGAGGCGGTCCTCGCACTCGTCGCCGACCCCGAGGTCGCCGCCCGCGCCGAGGCCGTCCGCGCCGCGATGGCCGCGGAGGGCGGCACGCGCCGGGCCGCCGACCTCATCGAGGCCGAACTGTCCGACCCCCGCCCTATCGTTCGGGCATGACACCTCGGAAGTACGCCGCACTGCTGCGCGGCATCAACGTCGGCGGCCACAAGAAGGTCCCCATGGCCGAACTGCGCCAGGTCCTGGAGGGCCTCGGCCACCAAGACGTACGGACGTACCTGCAGAGCGGCAACGCCGTCTTCGGCAGCGCGGAACGGGACACCACCATTCTCGCCCGCGCGCTGGAGGCGGCCATCGAGGCCCACTTCGGCTTCACGGTGCCCTGCCTGGTGGTCGACGGCGACCACCTGCGGGCCGTCGCCGACGCCTGCCCCTTCCCCGCCGCCGAGCTGGAGGGCAGGCAACTGCACGCCACCTTCTGCTCCGAGCAACCCGGCGAGGAGCGCTTCGCCGCCATCGACGCACCCGCCTTCCTCCCCGAGGAGTTCCGGGTCGGCGACCGGGTCGTCTACCTCCACACCCCGGACGGCCTCGGCCGATCGAAGCTGGCCGAGGTCCTGGCCAGGCCCGCCGTCGTGAAGGGGCTCGACGTGACCACCCGGAACTGGAACACGGTCGTCAAGCTCGTCGAACTCACCCGGGACTGAGCCGGAGCGGACCCGCCGCACGGCCGCCGGCCATGCGGCGCGCCACGCGCTACGCCACCAGGGCGTCCAGCAGGGCGAGTTCCCGCGGGGCGAGCGGGATCGTCGCCGCGGCCAGGTTCTCCGCGAGATGCGCGGGAGATCCGGTACCCGGCGTGGGGCACAGGTTCGGGGAGTGGTGCAACAGCCAGGCCAGGGCGATCTGCCCCGGACCCGCCCCGTGCCCGCCCGCGACCGCGGTGACCGCGGCCGCGCTCTCGCGGGTCAGGGTCCCGCTGCCCAGCGGGTAGTAGGGCAGGAAGGCGACCCCGTGCGCCTCGCACAACGCCAGCACGTCGGCCGAGGAACGGTCCAGCAGGTTGTACGGGTTCTGCACCGACGCGATCGGCATCAGCTCCACCGCCGACGCCAACTGCGCCGCCGTCACCGTGTCCAGGCCGACGTGCCGGATCTTGCCCTCGGCCTGCAACTGGGCCAGCAGGCCGAGCTGTTCCACCGCGGGGAGGGCCGGATCCAGGCGGTGCAACTGGTACAGGTCGATCCGCTCCACCCGCAGCCGGCGCAGGCTCGCCTCGCACTGCTCCCGCAGCCGCTCCGGACGGCCCGACACGTGCCAGAGGTCCGGACCGGTACGCACCACCCCGCCCTTGGTGGCGATCACCAGCCGCTCGTCGTACGGGTACAGGGCCTCCGCGATCAGCTCCTCCGCCAGATCGGGCCCGTAGTTGTCGGCCGTGTCGATCAGGGTCACCCCGAGTTCCACGGCCGTGCGCAGCAGGGCCAGGGCCTCGGCCGGGTCCCCGCGCGGACCCCAGTAGCCGGGGCCGACCAGACCACCCGTACCGAGCCCGAGGCGGCGCACGGGCAGGTCCCCACCGAGTCTGAACATCGTGTCCGTCATGGCCCGACGGTAACCCGGGACGCCGGATGTGCCAGGCTCTGCGGATGCGTTACATCATCATCGGCGCCGGGGCGATCGGCGCGACCATCGGCGGCCGGCTCGCACGGACGGGCCGGGAGGTCGTCCTGTCCGCACGCGGCGCGCACGCCGAGGCGCTGCGGGCCGACGGGCTGCGGCTCACGACCACCGACGGGACGCAGGTGCACCGGCTGCCCGTCGTCACCGGCCCGGCGGAACTCGGCGAGCTGCGCCCGGACGACGTGCTGCTGCTGTCCGTGAAGACGCAGGACGCCATCGCGGCACTGGACGCGTGGGGCGACGCGGAGGTCACGGGCGGCGGCACGGCCGCGCAGCGACTGCCCGTGCTGTGTCTGCAGAACGGCGTGGAGAGCGAACGGCTGGCGCTGCGCCGCTTCGCCCGGGTGTACGGGGTGTGCGTCTGGCTGCCCGCGACCTTCCTGGAGCCGGGCGTGGTCTCCGCGCTGTGCGCGCCCCTGACCGGGATCCTGCACCTGGGCCGGGCGGCCGGCGGCAGCGACGCACGGATCCGGGCCGTCGCCGCCGACCTGGAGGAGTCCGGGTTCGAGGCGCCCGTCGTCGAGGACGTGACGCGGTGGAAGTACGCGAAGCTGCTCGGCAACCTCGGCAACGCGATCCAGGCGACGACCGGCCCCGAACCGGATCCCGCGAAGGCGGCGTTGCTGCTCCGGGCGATCCGCGAGGCGAAGGCGGCCTTCGAGTCCGCCGGCATCGCGTATGCGTCCGAGGCGGAGCAGACGGCGGCGCGCGCGGGGAAGGTGGACCAGCCGCCGGGGGTGCGGGGCGGGTCGTCCTGGCAGAGCCTGGCGCGCGGCACGGGATCGGTCGAGGCGGACTACCTCAACGGGGAGATCTCCCTGCTCGGCCGGCTGCACGGCGTGGCCACCCCGGTGAACGACACCCTGCGGCACGCGGCGAACATCTTCGCCCGGGAGAACCTCCCGCCGGGCGCCATGTCCATCACGGACCTGACGGCCCTCGCCGACGAGGCGGCGGCCCGCGCCTGACGGGGTGGGACCGGCCGCTCAGGCCGACAGCGCCGAGAGGCGGGCGGGAGCCAGGGCGGCCGCGTCGTAGCGGCGTAGCAGCAGCCGGGCCAACTCGGGGGCGGCGCCCAGGACATCGGCGAGCACGTCCGCGCCCGCGGCCTCGGCGCCCGCCGCGATCCGGTCCGGGAGCCGGCCGGGGGCGATGACGTACGGGGCCACGGCCACCCGCCGCACGCCCTCGGCGCGCAGCGCCCGCACCGCGTCCTCCGTACGGGGCAGTGCCGCGGAGGCGAACGCGGGCCGCACGGCGCACCAACCGGTGTGCCGCCACTCCCGCGCGATTTCAGCGATCACCGCGCTCGCCTCCGGGTCCGAGGAACCGGCGGACGCGAGCACCACACCGGTGCCGGCGCGATCCGCCGGGGTGAGGCCGGCTTCGAGGAGCCGGCGCTCCAGGGCCGCCGTCAGCAGGGGCGACGGCCCGAGTACGTCCGCGACCCGGACCGCGAGTCCCGGGAGGCGCACGCAGGCCTCCGACAACACGGCCGGGATGTCGGTCTTGGCGTGGAAGGCCCGGGTCAGCAGCAGCGGGAGGGCCACCACGTCCCGGACACCGGACGCGTACAGGGAGGACAGCACCTGGTCCACGCGGGGGGCGTTGAAGTCCAGGTACGCCGTCTCCACCCGCAGTCCGGGCCGCAGCGCCCGCGCACGCCGGGTGAGGGCGTGCACGGTCGCCGCGTGCCGCGGATCACGGCTGCCGTGGGCGATGACGAGGAGTGCGGGGGCGGCGTGCACGGGACTCAGCTCTTGACCAGCAGGCCGCGGCTGCGCAGCACGTACCGCTCGACGGGGCTGAAGATCAGCAGGTCGATCGCGATGCCGACGACCAGGATCAGGATGATCGCGAGGAACACGCCCGGCAGGTCGATGTTGTTGCGGCCGTTCTCCAACAGCTGGCCCAGCCCGAGGCCCAGGTCGGGCGAGCTGGCGATGATCTCGGCGGCCATCAGGGAACGCCAGGAGAAGGCCCAGCCCTGCTTGAGACCGGCCAGGTAGCCGGGCAGCGCGGCCGGCATGACGATGTGTCGGGCCCCACGCAGGCCGGTGGCCCCGAGGGTGCGGCCGGCCCGCAGGTACAGCGGCGGGACCTGGTCGATGCCGGACACGAGTCCGTTGGCGATCGAGGGGACCGCGCCGAGCAGGATCACGGTGTACATCATGGCGTCGTTGAGGCCGAACCAGAGGACGGCCGGGGGCACCCAGGCGACCGAGGGCAGGGACTGGAGACCCTGGAGGATCGGGCCTATCGCGGCGCGGACGAACTTCACCCGGGCGACGAGCAGGCCGAGCGGGGTGCCGATGGCCAGGGCCAGCAGGAAGCCGAGCAGACCACGGGAGACGCTGGTCCAGACGACCTCCAGCAGCGTGCCCTGGAGCCACATGGCGGACAGGCTGTCCCACACCGCGGACAGCGACGGCAGCTTCGTCTCGTCGGTGATCTTCGTCGCGACGAGGACCTGCCAGACGACGAGGACCAGACCGACGGCGACGACCGGCGGCAGGACCTTCTTGACGAGGACCTCGCCGATCGGGGTGCGGTGCGTCTGGACCGCGTCGAGGGCGTCCAGGCCGGCCTCCAGGCCCGCCAGATCGTCCGTGCCCTTGGCCGTGCCCTTGAGCTTGGTGTCAGTGCTGGCCATGGCGGCGGATCTCCCCACGCAGGTGTTCAGTGATCTCGACGGACAGCTCCGCGACGTCCGCGTCCTCGATGCGGCGCGGCTGCGGGATGCCCACGGTCCATTCCTTCGCGATCCGTCCGGGACGCGAGGAGAGCAGGACCACGCGCTGGGCGAGGCGGACGGCCTCGCGCACGTTGTGCGTGACGAACAGGACGGAGACGTTGGTCTCCTCCCAGATGCGGGTGAGTTCGCCGTGCAGGACGTCCCGGGTGATGGCGTCCAGGGCCGCGAACGGCTCGTCCATCAGCAGGAGTTCACTGTCCTGCGCCAGGGCCCGGGCGAGCGCCACGCGCTGGCGCATGCCGCCCGACAGTTCGTGGACGCGCTTGCCGTACGCGCCGCCGAGCCGCACCAGTTCCAGCAGCCGCTCGGCCTCCGGGCGGCGCTCCGTCTTCGCCACCCCGCGCAGACGCAGGGCGAGCTCGATGTTCTTGCCCGCCGTCAACCACGGGAAGAGCGCGTGCTCCTGGAACATCAGGGCCGGGCGGCCGGAGGTCTCGATGGTGCCCACGCTGGGCTTGTCGAGACCGGCGACGAGGTTGAGCAGGGTGGACTTGCCACACCCCGACGCCCCCAGGATGGTGACGAACTCGCCGGGAGCGACATCGAGACTGATGTCGTCCAGGACGAGCTGCGATCCGGCCGGGCCGGAGAAGGACTTCGAAACGTTTTCGATGCGGGCGGCGTGCCCGTGCTCGGCCGCGGTGCCCTCGGCAGCCTTGGCAAGTGTGGTGGCCATGGTCGTCACCTCCTGGGGATTCTCTGCTGACCGGGGGTTACTTGGCGCCGAGGCCGGCGTCGGAGACCTCGGGCTTGCCGGCGGTCTTGAGGACCTTGTTGAGGAGTTTCAGGTCGTAGATGCCGGTGAGGTGTAGATGCCGGTGAGGTCGGGTTCCTGGATGAGCTTGGCTTTGACGGCCCAGTCGGATTCGGTCTTGAGGGTGCCGGCGAGGGGGTCGTCGGTGACGAGGATGCTCGGCCAGGCGGGGTCGATGACCTTGGCGTCGAGTGCCTTGCCGCTGAGGGTTTTGAGGGCGGCGTTGGCGGAGGCTTTGGCCTTGTCGGGGTTGGTGTTGATCCAGTCGTTGGTCTTGACGGTGCCGGTCAGGACGGCTTCGACGACGTCGGGGTGCTCTTTGAGGAACTTCTGGGACACGATGATGTTGGTGATGACGAACTTCTTGTCGGGCCAGAGGTCGGTTTCGTCGAGGAGGACCTTGGCGCCTTCGGAGACGAGTTTGGAGGCGGTGGGTTCGGGGACCCAGGCGCCGTCGATGGAGCCTTGTTTGTAGGCGTCGGGGGTGACCTTGTTGTCGGTGCGGACGACGGAGACGTCGCCCTTGCCGGATTCGGGGTCGACGTTCCAGCCCTTGGTGCCGATCCAGTTGAGGAAGGCGACGTCTTGGGTGTTGCCCTTTTGGGGGGTGGCGATCTTCTTGCCCTTGATGTCGTCGAGGGTTTTGATCTTGTCGGGGTTGACGACGAGCTTGACGCCGCCGGAGGCGGAGCCGGAGATGATGCGCAGGTTGGTGCTCTTGGATTTGACGTAGCCGTTGATGGAGGGGGAGGGGCCGATGAAGCCGATGTCGAGGGAGCCGCCGTTGAGGGCTTCGATTTCGGAGGGGCCGGCGTTGAAGGTCTGCGGCTTGATGGTGGTGGTGCCGAGTTCCTTGGCGATGAGGCCTTCGTGGATGCCGACGAGGGCGGTGGCGTGGGTGAGGTTGGGGAAGTAGCCGATGCGGACCTCGGGGGCGGAGAGCTTCTTGCCCTCGGCGCCGGCGGGTGCGGGCTTGTCGGCGGACTTGTCCTTCTCGGCGTCCGAGCCGTAACCGCAGGAGGCGAGCGCGCCGATCAACAGCGGCAGGGCGGCGGCGACGACAACGCTGCGGCGCGGGGTCTTACGGGCGGTACCGGTGGCAGGCACGGGAGAGCTTCCTCTCAAGGCGTCGATTCACGACGCACGTCTTCGTCTACGGAGCGGGGGCGACGCGTGGGGGGTGAGGGCGCGCGAGCGGTGCGCGTACGTCATCACGCACATCGCGCCACGCCTCCCTGGCCGCTGCCGAGGGAGCCGCTGCCGACGCGGCCGCCCTCCTTCGCGAACGTCGCGTAGATGTCGAGCACGTCAGAAATCCCACCCTTCCTCATCCGCCTGCACGGTGGTGTGGGCCTGGGAGGCGAAGGACTCGCCCGCCATGCCCGCGGCCAGGGTGGTTCCGTCGGCCGGGTCGATCAGCAGGAAGGACCCGGTACGACGCGAGGCCGCGTACGCGTCCAGCGCCAGCGGCTCGGCCGTGCGCACGACGACGCGGCCGATGTCGTTCGCGACGAGCTGCCCCGGGTTCGGGTGCTGGGACAGGTCGTCCAGGGTGAGCCGCGAGGGGATCTCCTTGACGATCGCCTTCACCGTGCGCGTCGTGTGCTTGAGCAGCACCCGGGCGCCCACGGCCAGCGGCTGGTCGGCCACGTGGCAGACCGTCGCCTCGACGTCCTGGGTCGTGGCCGGCGCGCTCGCGGACGGCGCGATCAGGTCGCCGCGCGAGATGTCGATGTCGTCCCGCAGCCGCAGCGTCACCGACTGAGGCGCCCAGGCGATGTCCACGCTCTCGCCGAGCGCGTCGATCCCCTCGATCACCGAGGTGCGGCCCGACGGGAGGACCGTGACGGCCTCGCCGACACGCAGCACGCCGGAGGCGATCTGACCCGCGTAGCCGCGGTAGTCGGGGTGCTCCGCCGACTGGGGGCGGATCACGTACTGCACGGGGAAGCGGGCCGGGCAGGCGGTCAGGTCGTGGCTGACCGGGACCGTCTCCAGGTGCTCCAGCACGGTCGGGCCGCCGTACCAGTCCATGTTCGCGGAGGGCTCCACCACGTTGTCGCCGGCCAGCGCCGAGATCGGGATGGCGGTGATCTCCGGGACGCCCAGGTCGGAGGCGTACGCGGTGAACTCCTCGGCGATCCTCGCGAAGGCCTTCTCCTCGTAGCCCACCAGGTCCATCTTGTTGACGGCCAGGACCACGTGCGGGACCCGCAGCAGGGCCGCGACGGCCGCGTGCCGCCGGGTCTGCTCGATCACGCCGTTGCGGGCGTCGACCAGGACGACCGCCAGGTCGGCGGTGGAGGCACCGGTGACCATGTTCCGGGTGTACTGCACGTGCCCGGGGGTGTCCGCGAGGATGAACCGGCGCCGGGTCGTCGCGAAGTAGCGGTACGCCACGTCGATCGTGATGCCCTGCTCCCGCTCGGCCCGCAGGCCGTCGGTCAGCAGCGCGAGGTCGGGGGTGTCCTGGCCGCGCTGGGCGGAGACGGCCTCGACGGCCTCCAGCTGGTCGGTCAGGATCGACTTGGAGTCGTGCAACAGCCGCCCGACCAGGGTGGACTTGCCGTCGTCGACGGAACCGGCGGTCGCGAAGCGCAGCAGCGTGGTCGCTGAAGGGTCGACGAAGCCGGCGACCTGCTCGGTGGTGGAGGTCATGTCTAGAAGTACCCTTCGCGCTTGCGGTCTTCCATCGCGGCCTCGGACATCTTGTCGTCGGCGCGGGTCGCGCCCCGCTCGGTGAGCCGGGAGGCGGCGATCTCGGTGATCACGGCGTCCAGCGTGGTGGCGTCGGAGTCGACGGCACCCGTGCAGGACATGTCACCGACGGTCCGGTAGCGGATGAGACGCGTCTCGGTGGACTCGTCCCGCTTCGGGCCGCCCCATTCGCCGGCCGTCAACCACATGCCGTTGCGCCGGAACACCTCGCGCTCGTGGGCGAAGTAGATCTCCGGGAGCTCGATGCCCTCGCGGGCGATGTACTGCCACACGTCCAGCTCGGTCCAGTTGGAGAGCGGGAAGACGCGCACGTGCTCGCCGGGGGCGTGGCGGCCGTTGTAGAGCTGCCACAGTTCGGGCCGCTGGCGGCGCGGGTCCCACTGGGAGAACTCGTCGCGCAGGGAGAACACCCGCTCCTTGGCGCGGGCCTTCTCCTCGTCACGGCGGCCACCGCCGAAGACCGCGTCGAACCTCAGCCGCTGGATCGCCTCCGTGAGGGGGACGGTCTGCAGCGGGTTGCGGACGCCGTCCGGGCGCTCGCGGAGCTTGCCCGCGTCGATGTACTCCTGGACGGAGGCCACGTGCAGGCGCAGGTTGTGCTTCTCCACGGCCCGGTCGCGGTACGCGAGGACCTCGGGGAAGTTGTGGCCGGTGTCCACGTGCAGCAGCGTGAAGGGGACCGGCGCCGGGGCGAAGGCCTTCAGCGCCAGGTGCAGCATGACGATGGAGTCCTTGCCGCCGGAGAACAGCACCACCGGCTTCTCGAACTCGCCCGCCACCTCGCGGAAGATGTGCACGGCCTCCGATTCGAGGGCGTCGAGGTGCGACAGCGCGTAGGGCGCGTCCGTCCCTTCGTGGACGTGTGCGACGGTGGCCGTCATGCCAGACCCCTCTCGGTGAGCAGCGCGTGCAGGGCCGAGGCCGACTCGTGCACGGACTGCGTGTGCGACTCGATGCGGAGGTCCGGGGACTCCGGCGCCTCGTACGGGTCGTCGACGCCGGTCAGACCGGATATCTCGCCCGCCGCCTGCTTGGCGTACAGGCCCTTCACGTCGCGCTCGGAGCAGACCTCGACCGGGGTGGCCACATGGACCTCCAGGTACGTGGTGCCCTCGGCGGCGTGCCGCTTGCGGACGGCCTCCCGGCTGTCCGCGAACGGCGCGATCACCGGCACGAGCGCCTTGACGCCGTTGCTCGCGAGGAGTTCGGCGACGAACCCGATGCGCTGCACGTTGGTGTGCCGGTCCTCGCGGCCGAAGCCGAGGCCGGCGGAGAGGAACTCGCGGATCTCGTCACCGTCGAGGACCTCCACCCGGTGGCCGTCGGCGCGCAGCCGCTCGGCCAGCGCGTAGGCGATCGTGGTCTTGCCCGCGCTCGGCAGCCCGGTCAGCCACACGGTGGCGCCCTGGTCGCTCACGCTCATCGTTCTCGTCTCCGTCGGTTCTTCGTTCGCTTGGCGTTCGGTCATCAGCCGTGCAGCCCACACTCGGTCTTGGCGCGCCCGGCCCACCGGCCGGCCCTGGCGTCCTCGCCCTCGACCACCCGGCGGGTGCAGGGGGCGCAGCCGACGGAGGCGTAACCGTCCGTCAGCAGCGGGTTGGTGAGCACGCCGTGCTCGGTGACGTACGCGTCCACGTCGTCCTGCGTCCAGCGGGCGATCGGCGAGACCTTCACCTTGCGGCGCTTCTCGTCCCAGCCGACGACCGGGGTGTTCGCCCGGGTCGGGGACTCGTCGCGGCGCAGACCCGTCGCCCAGGCCTCGTACGCGACCAGGCCCTCTTCGAGGGGCTTGACCTTGCGCAGCGCGCAGCACAGGTCGGGGTCCCGGTCGTGCAGCCGGGGGCCGTGCTCGGCGTCCTGCTCGGCCACCGTGCGCCGCGGGGTGAGGGTGATGACGTTGACGTCCATCACGGCCTCGACCGCGTCCCGGGTGCCGATGGTCTCCTCGAAGTGGTAGCCCGTGTCGAGGAAGACCACGTCCAGGCCGGGGGAGACCCGGGACGCGAGGTGGGCCACGACGGCGTCCTCCATGGAGGAGGTCACCGCGAACTTCTCGCCGAAGGTCTCGGTGGCCCAGCGCAGGATCTCCAGCGCGGAGGCGTCCTCCAGGTCACGGCCCGCCTGCTCGGCCAGCGCCTTGAGGTCGCGCGTCTCCTGAACGGTCGTCATGTCTCTTCGCCTCCACCGGAGTTGGACTGAACGCCTCGGGACAGCAGCCCGAGGTACTTCAGCTGGAAGGCTCGGTTGCAGGCCCTGCATTCCCAGGCGCCGTGACCCGTCTCGTTGGGGAACAGGTCCTCGTCGCCGCAGTACGGGCAGTAGAAGGGGGCCGCTCGCTCGCTCACGACAGGGCCTCGTCACTCGCTCGGGTCACCCAGGCGGCGAAGCGCTCGCCCTCCTCGCGCTGCTCCTGGAAGCGCGTGACGACCCGCTCGACGTAGTCGGGCAGACCGGCCGCGGTGACCTTCAGACCGCGGACCTTGCGGCCGAAGCCGGCCTCCAGGCCGAGCGCGCCACCGAGGTGGACCTGGTAGCCCTCGACCTGGTTGCCGTCGTCGTCCAGGACCAGTTGGCCCTTGAGACCGATGTCCGCGACCTGGATGCGGGCGCAGGCGTTCGGGCAGCCGTTGATGTTGATGGTCAGCGGTTCGGCGAAGTCAGGCAGGCGCCGCTCCAGCTCGTCGATCAGCGAGGCGCCGCGCGCCTTGGTCTCGACGATGGCGAGCTTGCAGAACTCGATGCCGGTGCAGGCCATGGTGCCGCGGCGGAAGGGGGAGGGCTTGACCCGCAGGTCCAGTGCCTCCAGGGCGGCCACGACCGAGTCGACCTGGTCGGGCTCGATGTCGAGGACGATCATCTTCTGCTCGGCGGTGGTGCGCAGCCGGTCGGAGCCGTGCTGCCGGGCCACGTCCGCGATCTTGGTCAGGGTGGCCCCGTCCACGCGTCCCACGCGGGGCGCGAAACCGACGTAGAAACGGCCGTCCTTCTGCTCGTGCACGCCGACGTGGTCGCGCCACTCGCCCGAGGGCTGCTCGGGGGCGGGGCCGTCCGTCAGCTCGCGCTTCAGGTACTCGTCCTCCAGTACCTGGCGGAACCGGGCCGGGCCCCAGTCGGCGACGAGGAACTTCAGGCGGGCGCGGTTGCGCAGCCGGCGGTAGCCGTAGTCGCGGAAGATCGAGATGACGCCCTCGTAGACGTCCGGGACCTCGTCGAGCGAGACCCAGGTGCCCAGGCGCACACCCAGCTTGGGGTTGGTGGAGAGGCCACCGCCGACCCACACGTCGAAACCGGGGCCGTGCTCGGGGTGGTTCACGCCGACGAAGGCGATGTCGTTGATCTCGTGCGCCACGTCGAGCAGCGGCGAGCCGGAGATCGCGGACTTGAACTTGCGGGGCAGGTTGGAGAAGTCCGGGTTGCCGACGATCCGGCGGTAGATCTCGTCGATCGCGGGGCTGCCGTCGATGATCTCGTCCCGGGCGATGCCGGCGACGGGAGAACCGAGGATCACGCGGGGCGTGTCACCGCAGGCCTCGGTGGTCGAGAGGCCGACGGCCTCCAGGCGGCGCCAGATCTCCGGGACGTCCTCGATCCGGATCCAGTGGTACTGCACGTTCTGACGGTCCGTGAGGTCGGCGGTGCCGCGGGCGAACTCCTCGGAGATCTCGCCGATGACGCGCAACTGCTCGGTGGTCAGCCGGCCGCCGTCGATGCGGACGCGCAGCATGAAGTACTTGTCGTCCAGCTCCTCCGGCTCCAGGATCGCGGTCTTGCCGCCGTCGATCCCGGGCTTGCGCTGGGTGTAGAGGCCCCACCAGCGCATGCGGCCGCGCAGGTCGTTGGGGTCGATCGAGTCGAAGCCCGCCTTGGAGTAGATCGTCTCAATGCGTGTCCGCACATTGAGACCGTCGTCGTCCTTCTTGAACTGCTCGTTGCCGTTGAGGGGCGTGTGGTGTCCGACGGCCCACTGACCCTCGCCGCGGTGACGGCCGGTCTTGCGGCGCGCGGCTGCGGCCGCGGGGGCTGCGGCTGCGGGCGTTTCGGGGGTGGCGGCCATGGCGGTACGTCCTTCTCGGGCGGCTCGGGGCAGGGGCAGGGGGCGCGGCGGGGTGCGCCCCGACGGTGCGCCCGCCGCTGAGCGGGTGCGGCGCAGTGCCACTCCTCACCGGGATTGCCGGTGGTCGGAGCGGTGTTCGGCCTTCAGGGGGCGGGCGGTCCTACGGATGGTCGACGGGTCCGCGGCGGCGGGGACGGCGTCGACGTGCGGCGGTGGCTGGTTCCGTCAGCGCGCCGGACAGATGGCGCTGGACATGCGGCCGAGGTCGACGTGCCGCCGACTCACCAAGGCAATTCCAGCTGCATCCATGGCGGAAGCGTGGCACGGGCCGATTGGAGGAGTCCACTACTGTCCATCATGCGGACGAACTCGTCTCGGATCATGGGATGGCGTGATCCGGATCACCCCGGTCCGGCCATCACCGGGGGTCGGGTGGGACCGGGGCGGACCGGGGCGATCCCGGGGGGACGGTCAGGCGCCCGGCCAGGGGCCGGGGGTCGGGGTCTCCTCCTTGGACTCCGTCTCCGTCCTGAAGACCTTGAAGCCGCGCCGCTCGTAGTTGGCCATGGCCGTCGGCCCGTCCTGGCTGCACGTGTGGACCCAGACCCGTCGGGTCCCCTCGCGGCCCGGCCAGCGGTCGGCCAGCGACCAGGCGGCGGCCGCGCCCACCGACAGCAGGTGACCGCCGATGCGCCGGCCGCGGAAGTCCGGCAGCAGCCCGAAGTACATGATCTCCACGACACCGTCGTCCTGGGGGTCGAGCTCGCAGTACCCCGCCGGGGTGCCCCGGTCGTACGCGACCCACGTCTCCACGCCCGGCCGCCCCAACTGCTCCACCCACTGCGCGCGGGTCAGCGCGAGCCGGTCCGTCCAGTGGATGTCCCCGCCCACCGAGGCGTAGAGGAACCGGCTGAACTCGGGGGACGGCACCTCCGCCCGTGAGACGGTGATCTCGGGGCCGGGGACGGCCGCGGCGACCAGTTCCTCGGGCGAGGTCATTTCCAGGGACCAGGTGGTGAGTGTGATGGTGCTCATGGACGTCAGGGAATCACATCGCCCGACCGGCTCCGGGGTGGCCCCCAGGGCCCCGCGGCGTCGAGCCGGGCCCTGATCACCGCAGGCGCCGTGGAGTGCGGCAGCAGGTCCCCGGGGCGCTCCGGGCGGATCAGCTCCACCTCCACGTCCCGCGCGAAACGGTACGGGCGGTGGGTCAGGACCCCCGCGAGCCGGCGCCGCACCCGGGACAGCTCCGCGCGGACGGTGACCGTACGGGTCGGGTCCCCGAACAGTTCGGCGGACAGTTGCGCCGCCGAGCGGCCGCCGGGGGACTCGGCCAGCAGGAACAGCAGCTCCGCGTGGCGCGGGCTCAGCTCCTGCGACCAGCTGCCCGCGGCCCCGTACACGGTCGCCGTCCAGGACCCGGCCCGGCTCAGGTCGAGGACCACCCGGCTCGCGGCCGTCGACGCGGGACCGGACGCGGTGATCCGCAGCAGCCAGCCGCCGGGCAGCGGCTCCGCCACGCATTCGCCGAGCTGCGGCAGCCACACGTGCCCCGGGCCGAGCCCCTTGGGCAGCGGGATCCGGTCGGCGGGCGCCAGTCCCGTCACGGCCGCCGTCCAGCCGTGCGGGTCGACGGCCACCGCCCTGCCGGTCAGGCGGGCCAGCAGCGGGGCCGCCACGGACCGCAGCCGCTCCAGGGACTCCAGGTGGCGGACCCGCAGCTCCCGCTCGGCGAGCCGGGCCACCGCGCCGACCCACGTCAGCGTGGCCGGGTGCATCGTGGCCAATGGCCCGCTGACGTCGACCACGCCCAGCAGCCGCCCGTCGCGGGGGTCGCACACGGGAGCCCCGGCGCAGGTCCAGTCGTGGTGGGTGGAGACGAAGTGTTCCGCCGAGAACACCTGGATCGGCCTGCGGGCCACCAGGGTCGTGCCGACCCCGTTCGTGCCGACCACGGCCTCCGTCCAGTCGGCGCCCACCGCGAAGCCCAGCCGGTCCGCCTTCCGCAGGATCGAGGCGTGCCCCTCCCGCCACAGCAGCCGCCCGTCCGCGTCGGCGACGACCATGATGTGCAGGGACTCGTCCAGGGCGGGCAGCAGGCCCTCGCGGAGCACCGGCAGGACCTCCCGCAGGGGCGAGACCTGGCGTCGCTCCTCGGTCTCGGCGGCCGACAGCAGCCGCGAGCGCGCGTCCCGGTCCGGGTGCACCCCGCAGGCCAGCATCCGGCGCCAGGACTCGGCGATCTCCGGCCGGGGAGCGGCCGGGGGCCGGTCGCCGGCCAGCGCGGCCGCCCGCACCCCCTTGAGCAGACGCGCGGCCTGCCGCGCGTCCATGGCCGAGACGCGTGCCGCGTCGACCGCGCTGCCTGCGGTGTGGGTCACCGGAACCTCCCCGTGCGGAACGGACGTGCGAGGGAAGCCGCCCGGCGGTCCGCGCCGCCGAACTCCCCGTGGCGCGCGCGGCGGGCGATCCCCGACTCGATGGGACGACTGGGGTGCAGCGTTGCAACGGTATGCAACTCTCGCCAAGCCCCGGTCGCCCGACCGAAACTATCGGGACGTCGCCGAGCGGCGTGACAGCTCCTTCCTCGGGGCTTCTCGGATCCGGGGTGGTGCCGAGTCGGCGCGGCGCCATTCCCGGTCTTCCGGCCGACGGGCCCGGATCACGGCAGCGAGCGGTTTGGGGACCACTCCTAGGTCGCGATCCGTGCCCGTGCCACGATCGAACCCAGGTCCAGACTGTGCGGCAGCGTGCCGAACGCCGTGCCCCAGTCGCCGCCGAGCCGCGAGGCGCAGAACGCGTCCGCGACCTCCGGCGGGGCCCACCGCACCAGCAGTGACCCCTGCAACACCAGTGCCATGCGCTCCACGACCCGGCGGGCCCGGGCCTCGATGCCCTCCAGGTCCGCGAGGTCGGTCAGCAGGTCCTTGACGGCGGCGTCCAGCCGGTGGTCGGCGCCCCTGGCCAGCCCGACCTCCCGCAGGAAGGCGTTCAGCGCCTGCGGTTCGCGTTGCAGTGCCCGCAGTACGTCCAGGGCCTGGACGTTGCCCGAGCCCTCCCAGATGGAGTTCAGCGGGGATTCGCGCAACAGTCGCGGCAGTCCGGACTCCTCGACGTAGCCGTTGCCCCCCAGACATTCGAGGGCCTCGGCGACCATCGGCGTACACCGCTTGGTCACCCAGTACTTCGCCGCGGGCACCGCGAGCCGCAGGAAGGCCTTCTCCTCGTCGGTGCCGGCGTCGTACGCGGCGGCGAGGCGCAGGGTGAGGACGGTGGCGGCCTCCGACTCCAGGGCCAGGTCGGCCAGCACGTTGCGCATCAACGGCTGCTTGATGAGCGGTGCTCCGAAAGCAGAGCGGTGCTCCGTGTGGTGGAGGGCCTGGGTCAACGCCTGACGCATCAGCGAGGCCGAGCCGATCACGCAGTCCAGCCGGGTCGCCGCGACCATCTCGATGATGGTCCGCACCCCCCGGCCCTCCTCGCCCACCCGGCGGGCCCAGGTGCCGTCGAACTCGACCTCGCTCGACGCGTTCGACCTGTTCCCCAGCTTGTCCTTCAGCCGCTGGATCGCGAAGACGTTGCGGGTCCCGTCCGGCAGCACCCGCGGCACCAGGAAGCAGGTGAGCCCGCCCGGAGCCTGCGCCAGCACCAGGAACCCGTCGCACATGGGAGCGGAACAGAACCACTTGTGCCCGGTCAGCAGGTACTCGCCGGAGGCGTCCAGCGGCACCGCCGCCGTCGTGTTCGCCCGTACGTCGCTGCCCCCCTGCTTCTCCGTCATCCCCATCCCGAAGAGCACGCCGCCCTTCTCCGCGGCCGGCCGCAGGCCCTGCTCGTACACGTGCGAGGTCAGCCGCGGCTCCCACTCGGCGGCCAGCTCCGGATCGGTGCGCAGCGCCGGCACCGCGGCGTGCGTCATCGACACCGGGCAGCCGTGCCCGGCCTCGGCCTGCGACCACAGGAAGAACCCGGCCGCCCGGCGCAGGTGCCCGGCCGGGCGTCCCCACGCGTCGGTCAGCCCGGAGGTCACCGCGTGCCCCAGCAGCCGGTGCCAGGCCGGGTGGAACTCCACCTCGTCGATGCGGTGCCCGTACCGGTCGTGCGTGCGCAACTTCGGCGGATTCTCGTTCGCCTGCGCACCCCAGTCCTGGGCCTGTCCCGAGCCCGCGGCCCGTCCGAGCGTGGTGAGCTCCTCCCGTACCTCGTCGCGCAGTTCGGGGGAGGCGTCGGCGAGGTGCCGCTCCACCCCCTCGGTGAGGGCCCGGTCGCCGGTGAACGCCTCGTAGCCCACAAGGGGCGGGGCCTGGTTGTTGACTGTGTGGGTGGTGGCTGCCATGCGGATACCGTAAGGACGTGCAGCCAGCAAAAGAAACACCCCAGCGGATCCCAGGGCGGCTCCACCGGGCCCGCGCCCTCTACCGCAACGTCTCCAAGCGCAAAATGGGCTGGCTGCTGCTCAAGGACACCGTCAACTCGTGCATCGAGTACCGGATCCTGGGTCTCGCGGCCGAGGCGGCGTTCTTCACCCTCCTCTCGCTCCCGCCGCTCTTCCTGGGCCTGCTGGGCCTGCTCGGCTACGTGGACGGCTGGACGGGCGGCACGTTCGTCGCCAGCATCGAGGAGAACATCCTGCGCGCGGTCGGCACGGTGCTCTCCGACCGGGGCGTCAACGACATCGCCAAACCCATGCTGGACGACGTGACCAGCCGCGGCCGACCGGACCTGATCTCCCTCGGTTTCGCCTTCGCCCTGTGGTCCGGTTCCCGGGCGGTCAACGTCTTCATCGACACCATCACCGTCATGTACGGCCTCGACGGTCAGCGCGGCATCGTCAAGACCCGACTGCTGGCCTTCCTGCTGTACGTCATCGCGCTGCTGATCGGTGCGGTCGTGCTGCCGCTGATGGTCGCCGGCCCGGACGCGGTGGTGAGCCTGCTGCCCTGGAGCACGGAGGTGATCGCGGTGCTCTACTGGCCCACGGTCACCCTTCTCTCCATCGCCTTCCTGACCACGCTCTACCACGTGTCCGTGCCCGTGCGCTCGCCGTGGATCGAGGACGTGCCGGGCGCCCTGGTGGCCCTGGCGATGTGGGTGCTCGGCTCGTTCCTGCTGCGGATCTACCTCACCAACACCGTGGAGGGGCCGACGATCTACGGTTCGCTGGCCGCGCCGGTCGCGATCCTGCTGTGGATCGGCATCTCGGCCTTCGCCGTGCTCGTCGGGGCCGCCGTCAACGCCGCCATCGACCGGGTCTGGCCGTCGGTGGCCACCGCCGCGGCCCGCGAGGCCAACGAGCGGGTACGGGAGGCGGAGGCGGCCCGGCTCATCGCCCGCGCCGCCGCCTGGCGGGCGCTGGCCGAGGGGGAGTCCGAGGACGACGAGGACGCGGGGATGCCCTCGGAGTTCCCCGAGCGCTGGTCGAGGTTCCTGCCGCCCGAGGACTACCACTCCCGGCTGCGCAAGCACTGAGGAGCCGTCCCGGCGGCGCGGACCCCGGGTTCCCGGCCGCGACCGGCGCCGGGCGCGGACGTAGCCTGGCCCCGTGTACGAGGAGCGACCTTCCCCGCTGGTGCCGGGCGCCGTGCTGTGGCGCTCCGACGGGCCCGGCGCCGTGGTGTTGCCCGACGGTTGCATGGACCTGCTGTGGACCGGCGGGCGGTTGCTGGTGGCCGGCCCGGACACCGGCCCGCACCCCGCCGGCGAGGTTCCGGGCGAGGACCTCGGCGGAACCCTCTGGGGGCTGCGGCTCGCCCCCGGCACGGCGCCCGCGCTCCTCGGCGTACCGGCGCACGAGCTGCGCGACCGGCGGGTGGACCTGGCCGGACTGTGGCCCGGCGCCGAGGTGCGCCGCCTCGCCGAGCGGACGGGCGCGTACCCGGACCCGCGCGACGGCCTGGAGGAGCTGGCCCGGGCCCGCGCCGCCGCCGGCGGGCCGCCCGACCCGGTCGCCGTCGCGGTACGGGCCGGAGTGCGCAGCGGCCGGTCGGTGGCCGCCATCGCCCGGGACGTCGGGCTCGGGGAACGACAGCTGCACCGTCGCTCCCTCGACGCGTTCGGGTACGGCCCCCGCACCCTGGGGCGGGTCCTGCGGCTCCAACGGGCGCTGGCCCTGCTCCGCGCCGGGACCCCGCAGGCGGAGGTGGCGTACGCGGCGGGGTACGCCGACCAGGCCCACCTGGGCCGGGAGGTCCGCGCCCTGACCGGGCGCACGCCCGGGGCCCACGCCCCGCCCCCGGACCGGGCGCCGGGGGGCTGATCGGGGGATCCGCGAGGGCGGGCGGGTCGGGCCGGGGGAACAGGCGCGGGTCAGGCGCCGGATCAGGCGCCGGGTCGCGGCTGCGCGGCGGGCGCGAACAGGGAGACGCCGGAGCCGTCCGGGTCCAGTACGACGGCGTAGCGCTGCCCCCAGAAGGCGTCCCAGGGCTTCAGGTGCCCGGGGTGTCCCGCCGCGGTCAGTTCGGCGTAGAGGGCGTCCACCTCGTCGGGGGAGTCGCACAGGAAGGCCAGGCCGACCCGGCCCTCGCCGGAGGGCCGGGTCCAGGACGGGTCGAAGGAGCGGATGACCTCCTCGGTGTCCCAGCCGATCCGCGTGCCGCCCGGCAGCACGGTCTCCACGTGCGGTTGGCCGTCCGCCTCGGGCGGGAGGTCCAGGCCCAGGCGGCGGTAGAAGGCGAGCGAGGCGGCCATGTCGGTGACGACGAGGCCGATCATGTCGAGTCGGGGAGTCATGTGCCCAGTGTCGGGCGCGCGCCGATCGCGGGTCTTGAACGAATCGGACACGCGCCGAATGGTTCCACCATCGCCCGGCATCAAGAACGCGTAAAGACTGCCGGGAACCGGCAATGAACCCGAGGGCGTTGCTGCGGCAGACTGGGGCTTGCCGGGGTGCTCGTACCGGCCCGGTGCCGGGGCACGGAAGCGGAAGGGGGGCTACCGGTGGAAGAGTTCATCGCCGCCGCGTTCGGGTTCCCCGCCGTGGTGTTCACCTTCGCCCTCGGCGTGGTCGTCGCCTACTGGCTGCTCGTCCTGCTCGGCGCCGCCGAACACGACACCCTCGACACCGACTCCGGATCCGCCGCCCTGGGGACCGCCGGGGTCCCGTTCTCCGTCTCCGTCTCGATGTTCACCGCGTTCGCCTGGTTCACCGCCCTCGCCGGGACCGTGTACCTCGACCGGGCCGGCCTCGGCGGTGGAACCGCCGTCCCCGTCCTGCTCGCCGCGTTGATCGTGGCCAGGGTGGCCACCAGGATCTGCGTGGCACCGCTGCGCGGGTTCTTCCAACCCGACGAGCCGCCGCCCTCGCGGCAGGACTTCATCGGCCTCGTCTGCGTCATCCGCACGGGTCGGGTCGACGACCGGTTCGGCCAGGCCGAGGTGGCCGCCGCCGACGGCTCGACCGCGATCGTGCAGGTCCGCCAGACCGGGGACGATCCGCTCTCCCACGGGAGTGCCGGCCTGCTCTACGCGTACGACGAACCCGGCGAGTTCTTCTGGGTCGCCCCGTACGACAGCGCGCTCGACCCCCGCGCCTGAACCTCACGGAACCTCCCTTACCGCTCCATTCGAAGGGGCCCCTGCATGGATGCCATCTCCTTGGGCGTCGGCGTGCTCGTCGGCGTCATCCTCCTCGTCGTCTTCGTCCTGTTGTTCGTCCTCAGCCGGCTGTTCCGGAAGGTCGAACAGGGCAAGGCGTTGATCGTGTCGCGGATGCGCAAGGTCGACGTGACCTTCACCGGGCAGGTCGTCCTGCCCGTGCTGCACAAGGCCGAGATCATGGACATCTCGGTGAAGACCATCGAGATCTCCCGAACCGGGCGCGACGGCCTGATCTGCCAGGACAACATCCGCGCGGACATCCGCATCTCGTTCTTCGTGCGCGTCAACAAGACCACCGAGGACGTCATCAAGGTCGCCCAGGCGATCGGCACCGCGCGGGCCAGCGACAAGGCCACCCTCCAGGAACTGTTCAACGCGAAGTTCTCCGAGGCGCTCAAGACCGTCGGAAAGCAACTCGACTTCACCGACCTCTACACCAAGCGCGACGAGTTCCGGGACCGGATCATCGCCGTCATCGGCACCGACCTCAACGGCTACAGCCTGGAGGACGCGGCGATCGACTACCTGGAGCAGACCCCGCTCAGCCAGCTCGACGCGTCCAACATCCTCGACGCGCAGGGCATCCGGAAGATCACCGAGCTGACCGCCATCGAGCACGTGCGCACCAACGAGTTCCAGCGCACGGAGGAGAAGGAGATCACCCGGCAGAACGTCGACGCCCGCGAGGCCATCCTCGAACTCGAACGCCGCCAGGCCGACGCCGAGATCAAGCAGCGCCGCGAGATCGAGACCGTGCGAGCCAAGGAAGAGGCGGAGACCGCCAAGGTCGTCGAGGAGGAGCGGCTGCGCGCACAGGGCGCCTTCCTGCGCACCGAGGAACAGCTCGGCGTCCAACGCGAGAACCAGGCCCGCGAGGTGGCCGTCGCGGCGAAGAACCGCGAGCGCGTCATCGCCGTGGAGAGCGAGCGCATCGAGAAGGACCGCCAGTTGGAGGTCATCGCCCGCGAGCGCGAGACCCAGCTGAGCCGGATCGCCGCCGACAAGGAGGTGGAGACCGAGAAGCGCGACATCGCCGAAGTCGTGCGCGAGCGCGTCGCGGTCGACCGCACGGTCGCCGAGCAGGAGGAGTCGATCAAGCGGCTCCGCATGGTCGAGGAGGCCGAGCGGACCCGGCAGGCCGTGGTCATCGCCGCCGAGGCGGAGGCCCAGGAGCGCCTGGTCAAGGACATCAAGGCGGCCGAGGCGGCCGAAGCCGCGGCCGTCCACCACGCCGCCGAACAGGTGACGTTGGCCGAGGCCCGGGTCAAGACGGCCGACCTCGACGCGCGGGCCAAACTGCGGCTCGCGGAGGGCGTGCAGGCCGAGGCCGCCGCGCCCGGGCTGGCCGCCGTACAGGTCCGCGAGAAGGAGGCCGACGCGATCGAGAAGTCGGGTCTCGCGGAGGCGCACGCCACCGAGGCACGGCTGCGGGCGCAGGCCGAGGGCACCAGGGCGCAGGCCCTGGCGGACGCCGAGGCCATCGGCGGGAAGCTGAAGGCGGAGGCCGCCGGCCTCACCGAGAAGGCCGCGGCGATGGCCGCTTTGGACGACGCCTCGCGGGGCCACGAGGAGTACCGGCTCCGCCTGCAGGCGGAGAAGGAGGTCCGGCTCGCCGGCCTGGACGTGCAGCGGCAGGTCGCCGAGGCCCAGGCCACGGTGGTCGCGGCCGGGTTGGAGAACGCCGACATCAACATCGTCGGCGGGGACTCGGTCTTCTTCGACCGGCTCGTCTCCTCGATCTCGATGGGAAAGGGCGTGGACGCCTTCGTCGAGAACTCGGCCACCGCGCGGACCCTCGCGAAGCCGTGGCTGGACGGCTCGTCCGACTTCACCGCCGACCTGACCCGGATGCTCGGCAGCGTCGGTACGGCCGACGTGCGGGACCTGACGGTGTCCGCGCTGCTGATGAAACTGATGCGGGGCGGCGGCGCGAGCGCCGGACCACTTGCCGAACTGCTGTCCCAGGCGGAGCGGTTGGGCCTCTCGGACCTGCCGCTCACGGCCCTCGCGGGCGCCGCCGCCGGCGTCCCCGCCGCCCGGGCGAACGGCTCGGCCGCCGCCGGCCGGCAGGCGTAGGCACAACCCCGGCGGCCCCGGCCGCCGGTGACACACACGGGGCCGCCGGCCGGTCGTGGCCGGCTGCCCCGGCCCCTCTCCCCTCGCGTCAGGAGTGAAGACGACCCATGGGTACGGACATCGACGCCGGAACGTACGAGGTCCTGCGCGACCGCCTCGGCGCGCGGGCCGCCGAGCTGGCCCGACGGGCCGAGGCACTCAACGCGCGGCGCGTCGAGGTGTTCGGCTCCACCGGGCTGACCCTCACCGGCACCGCCCCCGTGCACACCCCCGAACCCTGCGTGGCCCGCGACCTCGTCGCCGTCGGCGAGTGGCTGCTGCTCGGCCACGGCGTGCCCGTCGGGCACACCGGGGACGTCCGCCCCGGCGAGGTGTTCGGGCTGTACGACCGGGACCTGAACCCGGCGCCCGAGGACGCCGTCCCCGGCCTGCTCGACGACCCCGGTTTCCTGCGCGAGTTCGCCGCCCTCTTCCGCTACTACCGGCAGGCCCGGCTGCTGCGGCTGCGCCACGTCGAGGGCGGGTTGCTGGCCGTCTTCCGGACCGGCGAGACGGCCGCCGACATCCGGGTGCTGCGCTGGCGGCTCGCCGGCGGCGGCGTCCGCTTCCTCGACGCGCGCGGCGAACGGGACCACGTACGGCCCGCCCCGCACGACGTCGAGTGGACGGCCGCCACCCGCGAGGACCAGATCCTCGGCCGCCACCCGCACCTGTCCGTCGGCGGGGACCTGTACGTCTCCACGGTCGGCGGCCGGCTCACCGTCAAGACCGAGAACGACACCGAGACCGGCGAGGGCGTCTTCACCGAACCGGTCGCCGAGCCGCTCCAGGCCCTCGCCGACGCCGAGGTCGCGCACGCCCGGGTGGGGCCGCTGATCCTGCTGCGCGTGCGCCCCTACAAGGAGGACACCCGCCGCCACCTCGTCTTCAACACCGTCACACGGGAAGTCGTACGCCTCGACGGCATCGGCCGGGGCTGCCGACGACTGCCCGAGGACCAGGGCATCGTCTTCCCCGGCGGATACTGCCTGGCCGGCGGGGCCCACAAGACCTTCGACGTGGACACCGACGGTCTGACGTACGAGCGGACCGTGCGCTCGCCCAACGGCGAGGACGTGCTCCACGTCTTCGCCGGGGACGAGGGCCGGACCCTGCTGATGCCGTACAACGTCATCCGCAAGGCCGCCGCGACCCCCATCCCCTGCCACGGCCACGCCCTCTTCGAGGACGGCACCCTCACCGTGCTGCGCGGTCCCGCCGACCGGGACGCGGGCGGCGCCACACGCGTCCACCCCGTCCAGGTGTGGCAGTCCCCGTACGTCTCCGACACCCACGCCGCCGCCCGCCCCGCCGGCACCGGACCGCTCGCCCGGATCGGCAACGCCGACCTGGTGCGCGCCATCGCGGACTGCCTCGAACTCGCCGGCGCCGTACGCGACGCCGGCGAGCCGACCGCCGAACTGTACGAGTCCCTCACCGCGGCCTCCGTCCGCGCCGCCGACCAGTACCACTGGCTCGGCGACCCCGAAGTCGGCGACCTGGCGTCCCCGTTGGGCGAGCTGCGGGACACCGCCGAACAGGTCCTCGTCGAGTTCGAGACCGTACGGAACCTGACCCGACAGGCCACCGAGGCCCTGGAGGAGGCCGCCGCCTCCCTGGCGGGCCTGGTCCGCCGGGTCCGCGGCTCCGCCCCGCGCACCGCGGGCGCCTGGGTGGAACAACTCACCGCGCTGCGCCGCGCCCAGGGCCGGTTGGTCTCGCTGACCGGGATGCGGTACGTCGACACCGGACGGATCGAGTCGCTGGCCGCCGAGGTGTCCGCCGACATCGACGCGGCCGGTCGCCGGGCGGTGGAGTTCCTGCGCGGCGAGGACGCGTTCACCGACTACCGGGCCGCGATCGACGCCCTGGCGGCGGAAGCGGCGACGATCACCGTCGCAGCCGAGGCCGAACCCCTCGCACGCCGGCTCGCCGAACACTCCGAGGGGCTCGGGACGGTCACCGACGTCGTCGCCGCCCTGGACATCGGCGACGCCACCGTGCGCACCTCCATCCTGGAACGGATCGCGGACGTGCTGGGCGGCGCCAACCGGGCCCGCGCCGTCCTCGACGCGCGCCGCCGGGAGTTGGTCGGCGCGGAGGGGCGGGCCGAGTTCGCCGCCGAGTTCGCCCTGCTCGGCCAGGCCGTCACCGGCGCCCTCGCCGCCGCCGACACCCCGCCGGCGTGCGACGAACAACTGGCGCGGCTGTTGCTGCGCGTCGAGGACCTCGAAGCCCGGTTCAGCGAGTCCGAGGAGTTCCTCGGCCGCCTCGAAGCCCGCCGCACCGAGGTCCACGACGCTTTCTCGGCCCGCAAGCAGACCCTCCAGGACACCCGCGCCCGGCACGCCGAACGACTCGCCGCCTCCGCGGGCCGCGTTCTCGACACCATCACCCGGCGGATCGCCGCGCTGGAGGACATCGACGCCGTCCACACCTACTTCGCCTCGGACCCGATGGTGGCCAAGATCCGGCGCACCGCCGAGGAACTGCGCGCCCTTGACGACCGGGTCCGGGCCGAGGAACTCGACGGACGGCTGGGGGCCGCCCGCGAGGCGGCCGGCCGGTCCCTGCGTGACCGCACCGACCTCTACACCGAGGGCGGCTCCGTCATCCGGCTCGGGCAACACGCCTTCGCCGTCAACGCCCAGCCGCCCGAACTCGCCCTGGTGCCGCACGGGGACGGGATCGGCTTCGCCATCGCCGGCACCGACTACCGTTCCCCGGTCACCGACCCGGACTTCGCCGCGACCCGGCCCTTCTGGGAGCAGACGCTGCCCTCGGAGAACCCGGCCGTCTACCGCGCCGAGTACCTGGCCGTCCGGCTGTTGCGCGCGCACGGACCGGCCGCCCTCGCGGACGCGGACCTGCCCGCCCTCGTACGGGAGGCCGCCGACACCGCGTACGACGAGGGGCACCAGCGCGGGGTCCACGACCACGACGCCACGCTGATCCTGGCGGCCCTGCTGCGGCTGCACACCTCGGCGGGGCTGCTGCGCCACCCGGCCGCGGACCGGGCCGCGGCGCAACTGTTCTGGGCGTACGGAGCCACCGAGGAGGCCCGGGCGACCTGGACCCGGCGGGTCCGGTCGATGGCGCGGGCCCGGGAGACCTTCGGCCCGACCCCGGCCATCGACGACTTCCGGGCGGAACTGACCGCCTCGATGGGGGAGTTCGGCGGACACGGGGGTGTCGCCGAATACCTCTTCGAGGAGCTGGCGGGCGGGGCGGGCTTCGTGGTCGCCCCGCCCGTACGGGCCCTGCTGGCCAAGTTCGCCGCGCTGGACGGGATCGCCGCCTACCGGGCCGATCTGGCCGCGCTCGGCGACGACCTGCCCGCCCGCCGCCAACTGGCCGAGAGCTGGCTGTCCGGGTTCGCCGCCTCGCGCGGGGAGACGCCCACACGCGGGGAGTTGGCGGAGGCCGTCGCCGTGGAACTGTGCGGCGCACTGCCGCACCGCGACCCCGGTGAGGGGTGCGCCACCACCGAGACGGTCACCGGGCTGCTCGGCTCCCACCCGCGGGTGGGCGAGGGCGGACGCATCCTGCTCGACCTTCCGGAACTCCTGTCCAGGGTCGGCGAGTTCGAGACATCGGTGGTGCCGTCCTTCCGTGCCTACCAGCAGCGGCGCACCGAACTCGTCGCCGCCGAACGGCAGCGGCTGCGGCTGCGGCTGGACGAGCACCGCCCCCGGGTGCTGTCCGGCTTCGTCCGCGGGCGTCTGGTCGACGAGGTGTACCTGCCGCTGATCGGGGACAACCTCGCCCGACAGATCGGCACCGTCGGCGCCGCCAAGCGCACCGACCACAGCGGCCTGCTGCTGCTCGTCTCGCCCCCCGGCTACGGCAAGACCACGCTGGTGGAGTACGTCGCGGACCGGCTCGGCATGGTGCTGGTGAAGATCAGCGGGCCGGCGCTGGGGCACGCGGTGACCTCGCTCGACCCCGCGCAGGCGCCCGACGCGAGTGCCCGCCGAGAGGTGGAGAAGATCAATTTCGCGCTGGCCTCGGGCAACAACACCCTGCTCCACCTCGACGACATCCAGCACACCTCGCCCGAACTGCTCCAGAAGTTCATCTCGCTCTGTGACGACACCCGCCGCGTCGAGGGGGTCCACGACGGGGTGGCGCGCACCTACGACCTGCGGGGCAAGCGGTTCGCGGTGTGCATGGCCGGCAACCCGTACACGGAGAGCGGGGAGCGGTTCAAGATCCCCGACATGCTCGCCAACCGCGCCGACGTCCGGAACCTGGGCGACGTACTGACCGGCAAGGAGGACGCCTTCGCCCTCAGCTTCGTCGAGAACGCCCTCACCTCGCACCCCGTCCTCGCACCCCTGGCCGCGCGGGGCCGGGCCGACCTCGACCTGTTCGTCCGGCTCGCCTCGGGGGACGCGGCGGCGCACGCCGACCGCCTGGTCCACCCGTACGCCCCGGCGGAACGCGAGCGGATCGTGGCGGTACTGCGGCACCTGCTGGCCGCGCGGGACGTGGTCGTCACCGTCAACGCGGCCTACATCGCCTCGGCCGCCCGCACGGACGCCACCCGCACGGAACCCCCCTTCCGGCTCCAGGGCTCGTACCGCGACATGAACAAGATCGCGACGAGGATCGATCCGGTGATGAACGCGGCCGAACTGTCCGCGCTGATCGACGACCACTACCGTGCGCAGGCGCAGACCCTGACCACGGGAGCCGAGGCCGACCTGCTCAAACTCGCCGAGCTGCGGGGCCTGCTGACGGCCGATCAGGCAGAACGCTGGGTCGCGCTCAGGGCCTCGTACGTGCGCGAGCAGGCACTCGGCGGCCCCGAGGGCGACCCGGTCACCCGGGTGGTCGCCGCCCTCGGCCTGCTGGCCGACCGCCTCACCGCGGTGGAGACGGCGATCCGGGGGAGGGCCGGGACGGCCGGGAACTGAACCGGCCGGAAAAAGAGTTGGCGCGGCCCCGAGGGGGCTTGTTACGGTGAGGCCGTTCCGCCGATCGGCGCGGAGCATCGGCTCGTGAAGGACCCGGAGGTGAGCTCGTTGATGACTGTCGTCGCGCAGGGCGCTGCCCGCACTCAGAAGATCATCAATGTCACCCCCGTGGTCTCCGGCTGACCTCACACCTTCTTCGCGCGCCGCCGAGCGCGCGCCGCCGGGGCCACCCTGTGAAGGGTTCCCCTTGTCTTTCTCCTCTTTCTCGCAGGCTCCGCTCGCGCACGCCCTCACCCCCTTCGGTTGGGACGGGGCGTGGGCATCCGAGTTCGCCCCGTACCTCGCGCAGGGCCTCGTGCCCGGCCGGGTCGTACGGGTCGACCGGGGCCAGTGCGACGTCATGACCGCGGACGGGATCGTCCGCGCCGACACCGCCTTCGTCACCCCGCACGACCCGCTGCGGGTCATCTGCACCGGTGACTGGGCCGCCGTCGAGGCGGCCGGCAACCCGCGGTACGTCAAGGCCTACCTGCCGCGCCGGACCGCCTTCGTGCGGTCCACCTCCTCGCAGCGCTCCGAAGGACAGATCCTCGCCGCCAACGTGGACCACGCCGTCATCGCGGTCTCGCTCGCCGCCGAGCTCGACCTCGGGCGCATCGAACGCTTCCTGGCCCTGGCCTGGGAGTCGGGGGCACAGCCGCTGGTCGTCCTGACCAAGGCGGACCTGGTCCCGGACCCGACCGCGCTGTCCTACCTGGTGGAGGACGTCGAGACCGCCGCGCCGGGCGTACAGGTGCTGACCGTCTCCTCCGTGACGGGCGAGGGCACGGACGTCCTCGCCGCGGTCGTCGCGGACGGTACGAGCGTGCTCCTCGGCACCTCCGGAGCCGGCAAGTCCACGCTCGCCAACACCCTGCTCGGCGTCGACGTCATGGAGGTGCAGGCAGCCCGCGAGGTCGACGGCAAGGGCCGCCACACGACGACCACCCGCAACCTCCTCGCCCTCCCGGGCGGCGGCGTCCTGATCGACACCCCCGGTCTGCGCGGCGTGGGACTGTGGGACGCCGAGGTGGGCGTCGGGCAGGTCTTCTCCGAGATCGAGGAGTACGCGCGCGAGTGCCGCTTCCACGACTGCGGGCACGAGGCCGAGCCCGGGTGCGCGGTGCTGGCGGCGCTGGAGTCGGGAGAGCTGCCCGAACGACGGCTCGACAGCTACCGCAAGCTGCTGCGGGAGAACCAGCGGATCGTCGCCAAGACGGACGCGCGCCTGCGGTCCGAGATCCGCCGGGACTGGCGAATGAAGTCGGCGGAGGGCCGGGCCAACCACGCGGCCAAGCGGGGCGGACGGGTCTGACCCGTCCGGCGGACGACCTCCGGCCCGAAGTGGGCCCCCGCCGAGCGGGGGCCCACTTCGGGGACCGTCCCGCGGCTCCCGATCCCGTCGGACCCCGGACCGTGCCTACGACGCGAGGACCGCGCCCAGCCAGGCCGCCACCACCAGCAGGCACGCGAACAGCTCCACCAGCACGCTCGTACCCACCGCCCGCATCACCGCCCGGACCGAGGTCCAGGCCTCCCCGCGGGTGCCCAGCCGCAGGCGCTCGCACAGGTAGATCCCGCCCACGAACCCGGGGACCGCGCCCACCACGGGCAGCAGCACGAAACCCAGCAGCGCGCCCGCGCCCGCGAACACCGCCATCCGGGGGGTGACCCCCACGCCCCGCAGCCGCCGGGGCGGCAACTGCCACTTCACCACCTGCACCACCAACAGCAGGCCGGTCGTGGCGACGAGCAGGGCCCAGGCGAGCGAGGACCTCATGTGCAGCGCCCACCACAGCACCCCCGCCCAGACCAGCCAGGTTCCCGGGACGCCGGGGACCAACACCCCGAGCACCCCGAGCAGCAGCACCAGCCCCACCAGGAGCAGCTGAGGCAGATCCATCTGCCCAGCCTGACCGACCAGGGGCTATCGAGCCACCCAGCCCCGCTCGTACGCGTGCCAACCCAGCTGGAGCCGCGTGGTGACCCCGGACATCTCCATCAGACCCTTGACCCGCCGCTGTACCGTCCGCAGCCCCAGCTCCAGATGCTTGGCCACGCTCGCGTCCGTCATGCCGGCCAGCAGCAGGGAAAGGATCTCCAGGTCGATGGTGTCGGGGCCGCCCCCCGACTCCTCCGGGGAACCGGTGGAACCCAGCCGCAGCGGCAGCGCCTCCCGCCACACCGCCTCGAAGAGGCCCATCAGGGACTCCAGCAGGCCCGACGCGTGCACCACCAGCGCCGCCGGTTCCGCGCCCCGCGCCGTCAACGGCACCATCGCCAGAGTACGGTCCGCGATCACGAGCTTCGTCGGGACCTGCCCCGTCACCCGGATCCGTTCGCCGCGCGCCAGGGCCGTCGACGCCTCCCGGATGCCGCTCGGCAGGGTCAGCACCTCCCGCTCGATGACCACCCGGTACTCCACGCCGCGCACGGAGGCCCGCTCCTCCGCCTCGTTGTCCATCCCCGTCATCACCTGGGGCCGCCCGCTCACCAGCGCGCACACCTCCTCCGCCGCGCCCAGCTGGAGCTGTACGAAGCGGTGCGCGACCGCGCTCGCCCCCGTCACCACCTCCACCAGGTCGTGGACCGCCGGCTCGGCGGCCTCCACCCGGTACTCCTGCGCCAGCAGCGCCGCCGCCAACTCCGCCTGCTCCAGCTCGTGCCGCTGCTGCGTGAGCAGCGCCCCCAGCGCCACTCCCGGAGGGGCCGCCACCCAGCGGCCGGGCCGGGCCGAGGACTGGGCCGCCAGGCCGTGCCGCTCCAGGTGCCGCAAGGCCCGCTCGGTCTGCGGCACGGGCAGCGTCAGCCGGTGGGCCAGGTCGGGCACCTCCGCGGCCCCCAACGCCACCAGCGCGCGGTACGCCGACTCCTGTCCCTCGTCCAGGCCTATCGCACCCAGCAACACGTCCACCCCTTCTCTCGGCACCGTTCCTGGCGGGAAGCGGCCACGGCGCAAACCCGCCGCCGACATCATCGCCGTACCACCCGGCTCTCTGTAAAGGTGACGCCACCGCAGCACCACCATTCGCCGGTCGACAGCCACGCGCACGGCAACTTTGCCGTGCGATGAGGCAGTTGGTCGGAATTCACCTGGGGAGAGCGATGCGCCCGATATCGCGCACGGCGCTGGGAGCGGCCGTCGCGGCCGTCCTGGCCGCCACCGCCGTCGGCCCGTCCACGGCACAGCCGAGCGACGGAACGAAGGACAACAGACCGCTCGTGGGAAGCGAGGCGGCCGGCGCACACCCCTCGACGCCCGTCACCGTCACCCTCGTCACGGGCGACCGGATCCTGGTGTCCACCGACGCCGCCGGCCGCGGCGCCGCCACCGCGATGCCCCGCGAGGACGGCTCGCAGCCCGTGGTCCAGACCCGCCGGAGCGGCAAGGACCTGTACGTCTACCCCGAGGGCGCGATCAAGGCGCTCGCGGCGGGCACGGTCGACGAGGAACTCTTCAACGTCACCGGCCTGATCCGGCAGGGCTACGACGACGCGCACGCCAAGAAGCTGCCGCTCATCGCGGTCTACGACGGCTCCGTGAACGTGGCGCGCTCCGCGCCCCCCGCACCGCGCGGCGCCGACCGCTCCCTGGTCCTGCCCTCCATCGGCGCGGTCGCCCTCACCGCCGACAAGCAGCAGGCCGCCGCCTTCTGGACGGACGTCATCCGCCCCGCGGCCGGCGACCGATCCCGCACGGCCGGCGGCCTGAAGAAGCTGTGGCTGGACGGCAAGGTCCGGGCGAACCTGGAGCGGTCCACCAGACAGGTGAACGCGCCCGCCGCCTGGGCCGCCGGTTACGACGGCAAGGGCACCAAGGTGGCCGTCCTCGACACCGGCACCGACCTGGACCACCCCGACCTCAAGGGCCGCGTCGCGGAGTCGAGGAACTTCACCGACTCCGACACCGACGCCGACCGGCAGGGCCACGGCACCCACACCATCTCCACCGTCGGCGGCTCCGGCGCGGCGAGCGGCGGAGCGAAGAAGGGCGTCGCCCCCGGCGCCGAACTCCTCAGCGGCAAGGTCCTCAACGACCAGGGGTACGGCCTCGACTCCTGGATCATCGCCGGCATGCAGTGGGCCGTCGACAGCAAGGCCGACGTGGTCTCCATGAGCCTCGGCGACCCCTCGCAGACCGCATGCGACGACCCCATGAGCGCCGCCGCCGAGCAACTCGCCCGCACCTCCGGCACCCTCTTCGTGATCGCCGCCGGAAACGCGGGCCCCGGCAACAACACGGTGTCCTCTCCCGGTTGCGCCCCCAGTGTGCTGACCGTCGGCGCCGTCGACCGCGACGACACCACCGCCTCCTTCTCCAGCCGCGGTCCCGCCGGTCTCCCACACACCCTCAAGCCGGAGATCGCCGCCCCCGGCGTCGGGATCTCCGCCGCCGCGATGGGCGGCCGCGGGGTGTACGCGTACCAGTCCATGTCCGGGACCTCGATGGCCACCCCGCACGTCGCGGGCGCCGCGGCCATCGTCAGGCAGCGCCACCCGGACTGGACTCCGCGGCAGGTCAAGGCGGCCCTCGTCGGGTCCGCGAACACGAAGGTGCCCGGTGACGTCCGCCAGACCGGCGGCGGCCGGCTCGACGTGAAGGCGGCGATCGACACCACCGTCACCTCGGCGCCGGCCGTGCAGGGCGGCACGTACAACTGGCCGCAGGACCGGGGCGACCGCACGAGCGTGGACGTCCCGTACACCAACACGGGCACGAAGGCGGTCACGCTGTCCCTGGCCGTCGAGAAGGTCACCGGCAACGACGGCTCGACCGTCCGCTCCCGGGTCGCCCACCTCGACCGGCGCACCGTGACCGTCCCGGCCGGGGCCACCGTCAAGGTGCCGCTCGCCCTGGAGCCCGACGCGAGGCTGGAGCGCTCCCAGTACGGGGACGTCACCGGCCGGGTCGTCGCCACGGCGAACGGCGTACGCGTCTCCACCCCCTTCTCCCTGTACGTGCAGCCGCGGACGGTCACCCTGCGCGTCAAGCTGATCGACCGGGCCGGCAAGCCGGCCGGCGGGCCGTCCTCCCTGGACGTCATCGGCACCGACGACGCCAGTGGCGAGCGCCGCTTCAACGAGGGCGCCCCCGACCAGGTCTACCGGGTCCGACCGGGCTCGTACTTCCTCTCCGCGTTCGTCGGCACCCCCGACGCCGGCGTCGCGGAGAACCCGCTCGTCGACTCCCTCACCTACCTCGGCCGCCCGCAGGTCGAGGTCGTGAAGGACACCGTGATCGTGCTGGACGCCCGCGAGGCGGCCCGGCTGTCCATCGCCACCGACAAGCCCACCGAGGCCCGTTCCACCACCCTCGCCTTCTCCCGCTCCTGGGACGATGCCTGGCTGCACGCGGGCACCGCGCAGGGCGGCCGATCGATCCGCGGCTACTACGCCTCGGTCGAAGGGAAGGCCAAGGAGGGGCAGTTCGAGTTCGGCAGCTACTGGCGGGCCGCCGCGCCCCTGGTCTCCGAGCTGAAGGTGGCCGGCGGCGCCACGCTGCACCCGACCACCGCCTCCCTCGGCAGCGACAACCTCGACGGAACCGGCTCCGCGCCCCTGGTGAACGCCGGCGACGGCACCCCCGAGGAACTGGCCGCGGTCTCCGCCAAGGGCGCGATCGTGCTGGTCAAGACCGTGGACGGAGCGCTCTACGAGGTCGCGGAACGCGCCAGGGCCGCCGGCGCCAAGGCCGTGCTCGCCCACCGTGACGCCCCCGGCCGCTGGATCGGCTTCACCGGCTACGCGGGCGGCTCCCTGCCGGCCCTGTCCATCGAGACGGGCGAGGCCAAGGCCCTGCTGGCCCGGCTCGACGCGGGCAGGGTCACGCTGAACTGGAAGGCCACCGCGAAGAGCCCGTACCTCTACAACCTCGCCCAGATCGAGAAGGGCGAGGTGCGCGGCGAGCGCACCTACCGGGTGCGCGACCGCGACCTCGGCGCCGTGGAGTCCACCTACCACGCCATGGGCGTCGGCGCGGACTTCGTCGATCTGGTCGGCGCCTACCGGCCGTCGGGCAACGCCGTGTTCTTCGGCAGCCTGGAGACCGTGGCCGTGCCCGGCAAGCGCACCGAGTACCACACCGCCGGCGACACCGCCTGGGACCACCTGCTCTCCAGCAGCTTCCCCTGGGGCGAGTTCATGACCGACCGACAGCGCACCTACACCAAGGGCTCGAAGCGCACGGAGAGTTGGTACGACGGAGTGATCGGCCCGGTCGCCCCGCGCGACACCGCGGGCCGGCAGCTGCTCGCCGCCGAGCGTCAGGGCAACCTGATCGGCTTCGCCTCCGCCATGTGGGGCGACAGCGGGCACTACGCGCAGCCGGGCTCCTTCGGCGACGCCGGGGGACTGGTGCTCAAGCGCGACGGCGAGCAGATCGGGGACAGCGGGTACCCGTCCGGGGTCTTCGAGGTCCCGGCCGGCGAGGCCACGTACGAACTCACCCAGCAGGTACAGAAGTTCGGACAACCGGCCCGTACCTGGCAGCGCTCGCAGGAGATCCGGACCTCCTGGACCTTCCGATCGAAGGAGGACCCCGCGCAGTACTCGCAGGCCCTGCCGATCCTCTTCCCGGCCCTCTCGATCCCGGAGGACGGGGTGAAGACCCTCCCCGCGACGAACGGCCGGACGATCCGCCTGGGCGTCACCGGGCACGCGGGCTACACGCCGGGCGCGCTGAAGTCGGCGAAGCTGTCGTACTCCTACGACGGTGAGAACTGGACGCGGGCCGAGGTCGGCGAGCACCGCGGCACCTGGACCGCGCGCGTGGACCACGCGGGCGCCGCCGGCAAGCCGGTGTCGCTGAAGGTCGAACTGACCGACGCGAACGGCGCGTCCGTCACCCAGACGGTCGTGCGGGCCTACGACATTCGTTAGCCCGTACGACTGAAGCGGAGAGGGTTCACCGGGCGGCGGCCCGGTGGGCCCTTTTCGTGTGTTCCGCGTTTTTCGCCGCCCCCGACGGCCGACAATGGAGGCATGAGTCAGCGGGGTGCGGACGACTGGTGGCAGAAGCTCTACGAGGACCCGGACGCGGTACCCGAACCCGATCCGGGCGACACGCTGGACCAGCGTTACCGCTCCGCGGTGGTCCTGGTCAAGGAGCCGGAGGCGGGCACGGGGGTGGGCGCGGGAGCGGGCAAGGAATCCGGTCCGGGACCGGTGGACACGGGCGCACCGACCGGGCCGGCCGGCGCGGTACTGCCCGCCCAGCGGCGGGAGGCCGAGCCGGAGCGGGAGCCGGAAGGGGCCGGGTCCCGGGGCGGGGACACCCCGCCGCCACCGCCGCCCCCGCCACCCCGGCCCCCCGCGTACGTGCCC
>NZ_LGDE01000470.1 GCF_001279725.1 Streptomyces sp. WM4235
GCTTCGGGGTGGGGGTCGCGGCCGGGGCCGGGCGGGGGTTCGTCACCGCCGGCTCGGTCGCGCCGACGCCGGAGCCTGAGCCGTCCGGGACCTCGTGCGTTCCCTTCAGGTAGTACGTGAACCAGGACCGCACCGTGCGCAGGTACTCCCCGGAGTTGTTGTAGGAGAGCACCGCCCGGTCCAGGTCCGCGCCCACCCGCAGGTCACGGTTGCCCGCGCAGAGGTAGCGGCCGGCGGCGAGCGCCGCGTCGTGGACGTTGTTCGGGTTGCGCCGGCCGTCGCCGTCGGCGTCCTGGCCCCATGCCGCCCACGTCGACGGGATGAACTGCATGGGCCCGACCGCCCGGTCGTACCGTGCGTCGCCGTCGTGCGCGCCGCCGTCGGTGTCGGAGATGTTCGCGAAGCCGTTCCCGTCGAGCACGGGCCCCAGGATCGGCCGCAGCGTGGTGCCGGCGGGGTCCACCCGGCCGCCGCGGGCATGACCCGACTCGACCTTCCCGATGGCCGCGAGGAGTTCCCGGCGCAGCCCGCATCCGGGGTCGGTCCGCGCCACCTCGGCCTCGGCCAACCGGTACGCGGCGAGCACGCTCGCCGGGATTCCCCGCACGCCCTCGCCGTCGCCGAGGGCGACGGGTTCGGTGCGCGGGACCTCGGTCGTGGGTGCAGGCCGCGGGGAAGCGGTCGGGGCGTCCTGCGCCGGCAGGAGGAGCGCGGGCGGCTCCGGGCTGATCAGGGGCGGCAGTTCGGTGTAGTAGCTGGAGTCGCCGCCCGCGTCGTTCGGTGTGGCGGTTCCCCCGGGGCGCGTGGTGGTCGCGTCGGCCGCGCTCACCCGGTCCTCGCTCCCGACGGCCGGGCCCTGCGAGGCGCTCACGGCGGCGATCACCAGCGCGGAGATCACGGCGGCGGCCGCGCCCTTGCGCGGCCCGCGTCCGAACCGGGCCGATATTCGAGACGGCATGAGCCGACCCCCCTCCCCCTCGACGTGCGCGTGACCCTACGTCAACCGGCTGCACAAGACACCTACCAGTGCGCCGAATTCACCACTTCCCCACGACCCTGCGCAGGTCACGCATACTGTGCGGACCGTTCCGCGCGCATTGACCGAAGTAAAGAACCGAAGCCGGGACGCCTCCCGGGCAGGTCCGGGAGGTCATCGAGGACCAGGAGAGGCGCCATGCCGTTCACCCTCAGCCATGCGGCTGCCGTCCTTCCGGCCGTCCGCCGGACCGGCCGGGCGCGGGGGCCGCTCGTCGCCTGCGCCCTGGTCCTCGGCTCGTTCGCGCCCGACACCTTCTACTTCCTGGACGCGATCGTCGGCGGCGTCATGCGGTACGGGGACTTCACGCACTCGATCCCGGGGGTGTTGACGGCCGACGCCGTCCTCACCGCCGCGCTGGCGGCGTGCTGGCTGTTGCTGCGCGAACCGTTGGTCGCGCTGCTGCCTCGGGCCTGGCGGGGGCGCGTGTACACCTTCGTGCGGGGCGAGCACTGGGGGCGGGGCCGTCGACTGCCCTCGCTCGCACCGTGGTTCTACCTGTCGGCGGTCCTCGGGTCCCTCACCCACGTGGTGTGGGACAGCTTCACGCACCTGGACCGGTGGGGCACGAACGCGCTGCCGTCGCTCGGCGAGCCCCTCGCCTTCGGGCTGCCGCTCTACTCGTATCTCCAGTACGGCACTTCGGCGTTCGCCGCGTGCGCGCTGCTGTGGTTCACGGTGACGGCGCTGCGCCGGCTGCCGCTCTCCCCCGTTCCGCCGTCGGTGCCGGTGCTCGGCCGGTCGGAGGTCTGGGGTGCGCTCGCCCTCGTCGTGGGGTGCGTGGCCGTCGGGGTGACGATGCGGGTGATCCGCTATTTCACGTTCTTCGACCGGATCCGTACGCCGCTCGACATCATCCCGACCGTCTGCTTCGGCGCGGGCGGCGGTCTGATCGTGGCGCTGCTGCTGTACGGGGCCCTGGTGCGGCTGCGCCGGCGGGGCGACCGGCACTCCGACGAGGACGAGGACGCGCGAACGCCCGCCCCCGTGGCGTGACGGGAACGGGCGGTCGCGGTGGCCGTGCGCGGGGTCAGTGCGCGGCGGACTCCCAGTCGGGGCCGACGCCCACGGACACGTCGAGCGGGGCTCGGAGTTCGACGGCGGCGCCCATCTCGCGGCGCACCAGCTCCTCGACCTTCTTCCGCTCGCCGGGGGCGATCTCCAGGACGATTTCGTCGTGGACCTGGAGCAGCATCCGCGACGTCAGCCCGGCCTCGGTGATCGCCTTGTCGACGCGCAGCATCGCGACCTTGACGATGTCGGCGGCGGTTCCCTGGATGGGGGCGTTCAGCGCCATCCGCTCGGCGGCCTCGCGGCGCAGCCGGTTGTCGCTGTTGAGGTCGGGCAGGTAGCGGCGGCGGCCCAGCACCGTCTCGGTGTAGCCGGTGGCGCGTGCTTCCTCGACGACGCGCTGGAGGTAGTCGCGGACCCCGCCGAAGCGCTCGAAGAAGGTCTCCATGAGGCCGCGGGCCTCGCCGGGCTCGATGTTCAGCTGCTGGGAGAGCCCGAACGCGGAGAGCCCGTAGGCGAGTCCGTACGACATGGCCTTGATCTTGCGGCGCATCTCGGCGTCGACCTCGGAGCGTTCCACGCCGAACACCTGGGAGGCGACGGTGGTGTGGAGGTCCTCGCCGGTCGCGAACGCCTCGATGAGGCCCTCGTCCTCGGACAGGTGGGCCATGACGCGCAGTTCGATCTGGCTGTAGTCGGCCGTCATCAGCGACTCGTAGCCCTCGCCGACGACGAAGCCGCGGCGGATGGCGCGGCCCTCGTCGGTGCGCACCGGCACGTTCTGGAGGTTCGGGTCGGTGGAGGACAGTCGGCCGGTCGCGGCGACGGTCTGGCTGAAGCTGGTGTGGACGCGGCCGTCGGCGGCGATGGACTTGACCAGGCCTTCGACGGTGACGCGGAGCTTGGCCTGTTCCCGGTGCCGCAGCATGATCACGGGGAGTTCGTGGTCGGTCTGGCCGGCGAGCCAGGCCAGGGCGTCCGCGTCGGTGGTGTAGCCGGTCTTGGTCTTCTTCGTCTTGGGCAGGTCCAGTTCGCCGAAGAAGACTTCCTGGAGCTGCTTGGGCGAGCCGAGGTTGAACTCGTGGCCGACGGCGGCGTGCGCTTCCTTGACGGCCTGTTGCACGGCGCCCGCGAACTGCTGCTCCATGCCCTCCAGGTGGTCCCGGTCGGCGGCGATGCCGGCGCGTTCCAGGCGGGCCAGGAGTTCGGAGGTGGGCAGCTCCATGTCGTGGAGCAGTTCGACGGCGCCCACCTCGGCCAGCTTCGTCGTGAAGGCGTCGCCCAGGTCGAGGACCGCGCGGGCCTGCGCCATCAGCGCCTCGGCCTCGGCGGTGTCGTCGGCGCCGAAGGCCAGCTGGCCGTCGGCGGCGGCGGGTGCCAGCTCGCGGTGCAGGTACTCCATGGACAGCACGTCCAGTGCGAAGGACCGGCGGCCGGGCTTGACCAGGTACGCGGCGAGCGCGGTGTCCATGGTCACACCGGCGAGGGTCCAGCCGTGCTCGGGGAAGACCCGCATCAGGCCCTTGGCGTTGTGCACCACCTTGGGCTTGGCGGCGTCCGCGGCCCAGGCCGCGAAGGCCCGCTCGTCGCTCTCGTCGAGCGAGGACGGCTCGAACCAGGCGGCGGCGCCGCCCGCCGAGGCCAGCCCGATCTCGGCGACGTCGCCCTGGCCGAGCGCCCAGGTGTCGACGGTGGCGACTCCGAGCGGTCCGCCCGCGTGGGTCTCCAGCCAGGGCGCCAGCTCGCCGGTGCCCAGTACGGACGCGTCCAGCTCCACGGCGGCGACGGGGGCCGGCGGCTCCTCCTCGGCCGCGCCCGGGTCCACGGCGAGCAGTCGCTCGCGCAGCGAGGCGTTGCGGATCTCCAGTACGTCCAGCACGCCGGTGACGGCGGACCGGTCGTAGGCGGTGCGGCCCAGCTCGGCGGGGGTCTGGGGAAGCTCGACGTCCTTGACCATCTCGGTCAGGACCCGGTTGAGCTTGACGGCGTCGAGGTGGTCGCGGAAGTTCTGTCCGGCCTTGCCCTTGACCTCGTCGGCGCGTTCCACGAGTTCCGCGAACGAGCCGAACTGGGTGATCCACTTGGCGGCGGTCTTCTCGCCGACGCCGGGGATGCCCGGGAGGTTGTCCGACGGGTCTCCGCGCAGCGCCGCGAAGTCGGGGTACTGCTGCGGGGTGAGGCCGTACTTCTCCTCGACCTTCTCCGGGGTGAAGCGGGTCAGCTCGGAGACGCCCTTGGTCGGGTAGAGGACGGTGGTGTGTTCGGAGACGAGTTGGAAGGAGTCCCGGTCCCCGGTGACGATCAGCACGTCGAAGCCGAGGGCCTCCGCCTGCGTCGCCAGGGTCGCGATCACGTCGTCGGCCTCGAAGCCGTCGACCGCGAAGCGCGGCACCTTCATCGCGTCGAGGAGCTCGCCGATCAGCTCGACCTGCCCCTTGAACTCGTCGGGGGTCTTGGAGCGGTTCGCCTTGTACTCGGGGAACTCCGTCGAGCGCCACGTCTTGCGGGACACGTCGAACGCCACCGCGAAGTGCGTGGGCGCCTCGTCGCGCAGCGTGTTCGCCAGCATCGACGCGAAGCCGTAGATGGCGTTGGTCGGCTGGCCGGTCGCGGTGGTGAAGTTCTCCGCGGGCAGCGCGAAGAACGCCCGGTACGCCAGGGAGTGCCCGTCCATGAGCATCAGGCGGGGGCGGTCCGCTGCGGTCGTCTGGTCGGTCTTCTTCGATGCTGAATCTGCCACGCCCCCGATCCTAGGCGTCCGCTCCGACAATTCCGGCCGGGCCGGTGTCGCCCGCCCCCGCAGCGGGCGGGGCGGGGCGGTCGCACCGTCGGCGGGCGGGCGCGGGCGTGACAGGATCGGAGGATTACTCGGATGGACGCAGCGGCGCCGCTGCGATGCTCGAAGGGGAGCGACATGGCCACCAAGCCGCCCGCAGGTGATCCCGTACAGGACTCGCCCCGGATCGCGCCCCCGGGGCGTGCCGCCGCCGGGCTGCCGGCCATCGGGCACACGCTGCGGATCGCCCAGCAGCAGATGGGCCTGGCCCGGACCGCGCGGACCCTCCTCAAGGTCAACCAGAAGGACGGCTTCGACTGCCCGGGCTGCGCCTGGCCCGAGGGCGACAAGCGGCACACCGCGGAGTTCTGCGAGAACGGCGCGAAGGCCGTCGCGGAGGAGGCCACGCTGCGCCGGGTCACGCCCGAGTTCTTCGCGGCGCACCCGCTCGCCGACCTGGAGGGGCGCTCCGGCTACTGGCTGGGGCAGCAGGGGCGGATCACGGAGCCGATGCTGCTGCCCGAGGGCGGCGACCGGTACGAGCCGGTGAGCTGGGAGCGGGCGTTCGCGATCATCGCGGAGGAGTTGACGGCGCTCGGCTCCCCCGACGAGGCCCTCTTCTACACCTCGGGGCGCACGAGCAACGAGGCGGCGTTCCTCTTCCAGCTCTTCGCCCGCGAGTTCGGCACCAACAACCTGCCGGACTGCTCCAACATGTGCCACGAGTCCTCGGGCTCGGCGCTGAACGAGACCATCGGGATCGGCAAGGGCAGCGTCTCCCTGGAGGATCTCCACCAGGCCGAGTTGATCATCGTGGCCGGGCAGAACCCGGGTACCAACCACCCGCGCATGCTCTCCGCCCTGGAGCGGGCCAAGTCCGCGGGCGCGAAGATCATCTCGGTGAATCCGCTGCCCGAGGCCGGCATGGAGCGGTTCAAGAACCCGCAGACCCCCCTCGGCATGCTTCGCGGCACCGCCCTCAACGACCTGTTCCTCCAGATCCGCATCGGCGGCGACCAGGCCCTCTTCCGGCTCCTCAACAAGCTCGTCATCGAGACCGACGGCGCCACCGACGAGGAGTTCATCCGCGAGCACACCCACGGGTACGAGGACCTCGCGGCGGCGGCCGCGAAGACCGACTGGGACGAGACCCTCACCGCCACCGGCCTCACCCGCCCGGAGATCGAGAGCGCCCTGGCCATGGTCCTGGCCTCGAAGCGGACGATCGTCTGCTGGGCCATGGGCCTCACCCAGCACAAGCACTCCGTCGCCACCATCCGCGAGGTCGTCAACCTCCTCCTGCTCCGCGGCGACATCGGCCGGCCCGGCGCCGGCGTCTGCCCCGTCCGCGGCCACTCCAACGTCCAGGGCGACCGCACCATGGGCATCTTCGAGCGGCCCGCGCCGGCCTTCCTCGACGCCCTCGACCGGGAGTTCGGGATCACCTCGCCCCGCCGGCACGGCTTCGACGTGGTCCGCTCCATCGAGGCGCTGCGCGACGGCGAGGCCAAGGTCCTCTTCGCCATGGGCGGCAACTTCGTCGGCGCCACCCCGGACACCGCCGTCACCGAGGCCGCGATCCGCCGTGCCTCCCTGACCGTCCACGTCTCCACCAAGCTCAACCGCTCCCACGCGGTCACCGGCCGGCGCGCCCTGATCCTGCCCACGCTCGGCCGCACCGACAAGGACGTCCAGGCGGCGGGCAGGCAGTTCGTCACCGTCGAGGACTCCATGGGCATGGTCCACGCCTCCCGGGGCAACCTCGCCCCCGCCTCCCCGCACCTGCTCTCCGAGCCCGCCATCGTGGCCCGTCTGGCCCGCGCGGTCCTCGGCGCGGCCTCGGCCACCCCGTGGGAGGAGTTCGAGCGGGACTACGGGACCATCCGCGACCGGATCTCCCGCGTGGTCCCCGGCTTCGAGGACTTCAACGCGCGCGCCGCCCGCCCCGAGGGGTTCCGGCTGCCGCACGCCCCGCGCGACGAGCGCCGCTTCCCCACGAAGACCGGCAAGGCGAACTTCACGGCCGCGCCCGTGGAGTACCCCCGCGTCCCCGAGGGGCGACTGCTGCTCCAGACCCTGCGCTCGCACGACCAGTACAACACCACCATCTACGGCCTCGACGACCGCTACCGGGGCATCACCGGAGGCCGTCGCGTCGTCATGGTCAACCCGCTCGACGCGGCCGAGCTGGGCCTCGTCGACGGCGCGTACACCGACATCGTCGGCGAGTGGAGGGACGGCGTGGAGCGGCGCGCCCCCGGCTTCCGGATCGTCCACTACCCGACGGCGCGCGGGTGCGCCGCCGCCTACTACCCCGAGACCAACGTGCTGGTCCCCCTCGACTCCACCGCGGACACCAGCAACACCCCCGCGAGCAAGTCCGTCGTCGTGCGCTTCGAACCGGCCTGATAGAACGACTCCAGGACAAGATGGTTAACGAACGTTGACACACGAACGGAGCCGGCCCATGGGCGAGCAGCACGCTGTGAAGTTCCCGCAGGAGGTCCTCGACGAGTACACGGCCATGGGCATCGACCTGCCCTCGCTGTTCTCGGCGGGCCACCTCGGCGAACGCATGGACATCCGCATCCTGGAGGCCTCGGCCGACAAGGTGGTCGCCACCATGCCCGTCGAGGGCAACACCCAGCCCTACGGACTCCTGCACGGCGGCGCCTCCGCCGTCCTCGCCGAGACCCTCGGCTCGATCGGCGCGATGATGCACGGCGGCATCAACAAGGTCGCCGTCGGCGTCGACCTGAACTGCACCCACCACCGGGGCGTGCGCTCCGGGCTGGTCACCGGCGTCGCCACGCCCGTCCACAAGGGCCGCTCCACCACCACGTTCGAGATCGTCATCACCGACGACCAGGACAAGCGCGTCTGCACCGCCCGCCTCACCTGCCTCCTGCGCGACACGGACTCGTAACAGCGTTTCCGTCACCGGCCGTTGTGCGCTTCCCGGCGCCGGTCTAGCGTTCCCGCATGGGATCCGGACCGGCGCCGTCGCGCGTCACGGCCGCCTGGGCGACGACGACGCTCCTGGCCGCCGTCCTCCTCGGCTGCGGCGGCGGGGTCGGGCCGTCCGCCGACGCCCCGACCCCCGCCGGCACCCCGCCCCAACGGCTCTGCGCCGACCTGATCACGCACTGGGCCGGGGTGATCCTCGACGCCGCCGACGGCACGGACGCCGTCGGCCTCGACTACCAGGCCATGGGGCTGTCCGGCGACCAGTACGAGATCCTGCGCGCCGTCCTCGACGGGGCCCGCGCCGTACGGCGGGACGAAGGCGCGCCGGCGGCCCGCGCGTTCGGCGCCCGCGAGGCGGTGCGGCGCTGCGCGGAGCGATACCGCTCCGGCACCCCGACCGACGGGCCGTGGCGATGAGCGGCGGCATCGGTCCGGTCGAGCCCGGCGAGGGCACCGCGGGCCGTGAGAGCCACGAGGGTCCGGACATCGGACGCCCCGCGCCCGCCGCCGCCCGGTGGGCCCGCGCCCGTTACGCGCGCCACCGGCGGGCCGTCCTGGTCCTGGGCGGGCTGACCTGCGCGGCCGTGCTGGCCGCGGGCGCCGTCCGGTTGTACGCGGACCGGCCGCGGCCCGTGCCGTACGTCCCTCCGGCGCCGTCGCAGGTGGTCTCCCTGAGCTATCTCGAACCCGTGGAACCTCCCCCCGCGGACGCGGCCTTCGCGTTCACTGTCCGTGTGCGGAACGCCTCCGCAGGCCCCGTCGCGGTGGAGGGCATCGACCAGCCGTCCCGGGCACTGAGGGTGATGATCCGGCCACCGCTGCCGGTCACGGTGGGTGCGGGGGAAGCGCGCGAGGTCGTCGTCCGCATTCTGGCGACCGACTGCGTGCATGTGGCACGGAATTCCGGACTCCCTTTTCTGGAAGTGACCCTCAGTAATGGATTCCGGAAAGAGCGGCACAGTTACATCCCGGGTGACCGATATGCCAGGGATCTCTCCGTCGCCCTGACCAGGGCCTGTCCCGAAGATCGAGACATGACGGACACCCCGCCGTCATGAGCAAAACCCGCCAGACGCCTGGAAAGTCAGTACTTAAACCTGCCCATGCTCCTGCCGCATCTCAGCATGCGGACAAGACGAACCGGCCGGAATTCCCCCGTTCCACCCGCAGAGATCCGCTATGTATTACGCCGTGGCATAACAAGAGAGTCACATCATTGGCCTCAGCCCTCCATAACGTCCGAAGTCCCGCTTAGAGTCACGGCCAGTCACCGCGACCACCGGATTCCTTTCAGTTCGGTTCCCCGCGTTCGACACGGTGCGTCCCACGGGGGACGCAGTGCCAGGAAAGGACTGATCGTGCGTCAGCGTTCTCTCATTGCCGTGACCGCCGCGCTCGCCGCGGGCGCCCTCACCCTCACCGCCTGTGGCTCCCGCGACGACAAGGGTGGTGACACCGCCGGCGGCGCCACCGCCACGGTCGTCATCGGCGTCGACGCCCCGCTCACCGGTGACCTCTCGGCCCTCGGCCTCGGCATCCGCAACTCCGTCGACCTCGCGGTGCGCCAGGCCAACGAGAAGAAGACCGTCCCCGGCGTCACCTTCAAGATCGAGGCGCTGGACGACCAGGCGCAGGCCTCTTCCGGCCAGCAGAACGCCACCAAGCTCACCGCCAACAAGGACGTCGTCGGCGTCGTCGGCCCGCTGAACTCCTCGGTCTCCGAGTCGATGCAGAAGGTCTTCGACGACGCGAAGCTCGTCCAGATCTCCCCGGCCAACACGAGCCCCTCCCTCTCGCAGGGACCCAAGTGGGCCACCGGCGAGAAGACCCGCACCTACAAGAGCTACTTCCGCACCGCCACCACGGACGCCATCCAGGGCCCGTTCGCGGCGCAGTACCTCTTCAACAAGGCGGGCAAGAAGAAGGTCTTCATCATCGATGACAAGAAGACCTACGGTGCCGGCCTCGCCGGAACCTTCAAGGGCGAGTTCACCAAGCTCGGCGGCGCCGTCGCCGGCGAGGGCCACATCGACCCCGAGTCCAAGGACTTCTCGGCCGTCGTGACCCAGGTCAAGAGCTCCGGCGCCGACGTCGTCTACTACGGCGGCGAGTACCCGGCGGCCGGCCCGCTCAGCAAGCAGATCAAGGCCTCCGGCGCCAACATCCCGCTCGTCGGCGGTGACGGCATCTACGACAAGAAGTACGTCGAGCTCGCCGGCGCCGGCGCCGTGGGCGACTTCGCCACCTCGGTCGGCGCGCCGGTCGAGAGCCTGCCCTCCGCCAAGGAGTTCATCGCCAACTACACCAAGGCCGGCTTCAAGGAGCCCTTCGCCGCCTACGGCGGTTACTCCTACGACTCCGCCTGGGCGATCATCGAGGGCGTCAAGGCCGCCGTCGCCGCCAACGACGGCAAGCTCCCCACCGACGCCCGCGCCAAGGTCCTCGAAGCCGTCCAGAAGGTCTCCTTCGACGGCGTGACCGGCAAGGTCTCCTTCGACGAGTTCGGTGACGCGACCAACAAGCAGCTCACCGTCTACAAGGTCGAGGGCGCCGACTGGAAGTCCGTCGAGTCCGGCACCTTCGGCGGCTGATCCCACCCGCCGGCCTCTGATCACCAGCCTGCCGGCACACCATCTCTGCCGCGCGGGGCGCGCACCATAGCGCCCCGCGCGGTGTCACATCCGTCGAAAGACTCGGAGGACCTGCGGTGCACGAACTGCCGCAACAGCTGGTCAACGGCCTGCTACTGGGATCCATGTACGGGCTCGTCGCCATCGGCTACACGATGGTCTATGGCATTGTCCAGCTCATCAACTTCGCCCACGGCGAGATCTTCATGACCGGTGGGTTCGGAGCCCTCACGGTCTGGCTGATGCTCCCCACCGGCACCACCATGTGGGTCGCACTGCCCCTCATGCTCATAGGCGCGGTCTTCGTGGCCACCACCATCGCCGTCGCGGCGGAACGCTTCGCGTACCGCCCCCTGCGCAGCGCACCCCGCCTCGCACCCCTCATCACCGCCATCGGCCTCTCCATCGCCCTCCAGCAGGCGGTATGGGCCTGGTTCCCCGGTGCAACGAGCTCCCTGGTCTTCCCCGAGATCCCCGGCGGCCCCTTCCACCTCGGCAGCATCACCATTCAGACCGGTGACGTCTTCCTCATGATCGCCGCCCCCGTGTCCATGGCCTTCCTCGGCTTCTTCGTCAAGAAGACCCGCACCGGCCGCGGCATGCAGGCGACCGCCCAGGACCCCGACACCGCCAAGCTCATGGGCATCAACACGGACCGGATCATCACCACCGCGTTCGCCCTCGGAGCCGTCTTCGCCGCCGTCGGTGCAGTCGCCTACGGCCTCAAGTACGGCGAAGTCCAGTTCAAGATGGGCTTCCTGCTCGGCCTCAAGGCCTTCACCGCGGCCGTCCTCGGCGGCATCGGCAACATCTACGGCGCCATGGTCGGCGGTCTCGTCCTCGGCCTCGCCGAAACCCTGACCACCGCCTACGTCGCCGACATCCCCGGCTTCGAACAGCTCGGCGGCCAGTCCTGGGGTAACACCTGGGCGTTCGTACTTCTCATCCTCGTGCTCCTCTTCCGGCCTCAAGGCCTGCTGGGCCAGCGCGTGGCGGACAGGGTGTGACAACCATGACGACCATCACCGCGGAAACCGCGACGACGACCACCGCACCGCAGAACAAGGGCTTCATCCCCCTCTCCGAGAAGACGGGCCGCGCCCTCGCCACCGCCGGCGGCGCCCTCACCGTCGTCTCCGCCTTCCTCGCCTGGACCTGGACCGCCGCCTTCCCCGGAGACCTCACCGTCTACGGCTACCCCGGCGGCATGCAGTGGCTCGTCCTCATCGGCGGCGCCCTCACCACGCTCTTCGCCCTCGCCTCCTACGGGGTCAAGGGCCTGGGTTGGATCGCCCCCGCAGGCACCGACGCGGCCATCAAGCTCGCCGCCCTCGCCGCCTTCGTCACCACCTGGTACACCGCCATCGCGATCGTGGTCGAGCTCGGCGCACTCGTCGACCTCGAACCCGGCGCGGGCGTCGCCGCCCTCGCCAGCCTCGCCGCGGTCATCGGCGCCTTCGCGCTCCCCTTCGAGCGCCCCACGCTCGAAGGCCCCGACCCGGACGACGGCGACTGGGACAAGTTCAAGCACAACGCCGGAAACCGCTGGACGACCTTCAAGGCCGCCTTCGTCTCCGGTCCGATCAAGCCGGCCCGCGTGCTCCCCGCCTGGGTGGAGATCCTCCTCATCGCCGCCGTCCTCGGCCTCGCCCTCACGGTGTTCACGTACGGCATCACCACCCCGTACCAGGAACTCTTCGTCGGCTTCCTGATCACGGCCGGATTCGGCGCCGCCGCGATCAACAAGGCGGGCCTCATGGCCCGTCTGAGCACCCTCACCGCCCGGCACCGCAACGTCGCCCTCGTCGGCGCCTTCGCCGCCGCGGCCGCCTTCCCCCTCACCCAGACCGACGACCAGTACGCGAACCTCGGCGTCAACATCCTGATCTTCGCCACCGTCGCACTCGGCCTGAACATCGTGGTCGGCCTCACCGGCCTCCTCGACCTGGGATACGTCGCCTTCCTCGGTGTCGGTGCCTACACCGCCGCCCTGGTCTCCGGCTCGCCCAACTCCCCCTTCGGAGTGCACTTCCCCTTCTGGGCCGCACTCCTCGCCGGCGCCGTCGCATCGATGATCTTCGGTGTCCTCATCGGCGCCCCCACGCTGCGCCTGCGCGGCGACTACCTCGCCATCGTCACCCTCGGCTTCGGTGAGATCTTCCGCATCTCCATGAACAACCTCGACGGTGTCTCCGGCCCCGACATCACCAACGGGCCCAACGGCATCGCCAACATCCCGAACATCAACATCTTCGGGTTCGACTTCGGCGCGGCACACACCATCGCCGGATTCACCATCGGCAGGTTCGCGAACTACTTCCTGCTGATGCTGCTCATCACCCTGATCGTGGTCCTGGTCTTCCGCCGCAGCGCCGAATCCCGCATCGGCCGCGCCTGGGTCGCCATCCGCGAGGACGAGACCGCCGCCGAGGCCATGGGCATCAACGGCTTCCGCGTCAAGCTCATCGCCTTCGCCCTCGGCGCCACCCTCGCCGGCCTCGCCGGCGCCGTCCAGGCCCACGTCCAGTACACGGTCACGCCCGACCAGTACACCTTCGCCAACGCCGTGCCCCCGAACTCCGCGTTCCTGCTCGCCGCGGTAGTCCTCGGCGGCATGGGCACCATCTCCGGACCCCTCGTCGGCGGATCGCTGCTCTTCCTGATCCCCAACAAGCTCCAGTTCCTGGGCGAGTACCAGCTCCTCGTCTTCGGTGTCGCACTCATCGTCCTGATGCGCCTGCGCCCCGAGGGCCTCATCCCCAACAAGCGCAACCAGCTCGAACTCCACGACTCGCTCGAAGCGCCCACAGTCCTCGGTAAGGCAGGGGTCTGACCCATGACGACCACCACCACCGACACCCCCGACACCCCCGCCGTCACCACGGCGGAGACCGTCCTCGACGCACGCGGCGTCACGATGCGCTTCGGCGGCCTCACCGCCGTCAAGAACGTCGACCTGACCGTCCGCAGCGGCGAGATCGTCGGACTCATCGGCCCCAACGGCGCCGGCAAGACCACCTTCTTCAACTGCCTCACCGGCCTCTACATCCCCACCGAGGGTGAAGTCCGGTACAAGGGCACGGTCCTGCCCCCCAAGTCGTTCAAGGTCACCGCGGCCGGTGTCGCACGCACCTTCCAGAACATCCGTCTCTTCAACAACATGACGGTCCTGGAGAACGTCCTCGTCGGACGCCACACCCGCACCAAGGTGGGCCTCTGGTCCGCCCTGCTGCGCCTCCCGAGCTTCGGCCGGGAGGAAGCGGCCAGCCGCGACAAGGCGATGGAGCTCCTCACGTTCATCGGCCTGGAGCACAAGGCCGACCACCTCGCGCGGAACCTGCCCTACGGCGAGCAGCGCAAGCTGGAGATCGCCCGCGCGCTCGCCAGCGACCCCGGTCTCATCCTCCTGGACGAGCCCACCGCCGGCATGAACCCGCAGGAGACCCGGACCACCGAGGAACTCATCTTCGCGATCCGGGACATGGGCATCGCCGTCCTCGTCATCGAGCACGACATGCGCTTCATCTTCAACCTCTGCGACCGCGTGGCCTGTCTCGTCCAGGGCGAGAAGCTCATCGAGGGCACCGCCACCGAGGTCCAGAGCGACGAGCGCGTCATCGCCGCCTACCTCGGCGAACCCTTCGAAGGCGCCCCCGGCGCCGAGGAAGTCGCGGAGGTCGAGGCCGCCGAGGCGCACAGCACCACCAGCACGGACGGAGAAGACCGGTGACCGCACTCCTGGAGGTCGAGGACCTCCGCGTCGCCTACGGCAAGATCGAAGCCGTCAAGGGCATCTCGTTCAGCGTCGACGCCGGCCAGATCGTCACCCTCATCGGCACCAACGGCGCGGGCAAGACCACCACCCTGCGCACGCTGTCGGGCCTGATCAAACCGCGCGGCGGCCAGATCAAGTTCCAGGGCAAGTCGCTCAAGAAGATCCCCGCGCACGACATCGTCGCGCTCGGGCTCGCCCACTCCCCCGAGGGGCGGCACATCTTCCCGCGCATGACCATCGAGGACAACCTCCTGCTCGGCGCCTTCCTCCGCAAGGACAAGGAAGGCATCCAGCAGGACGTCCAGCGCGCTTACGACCTCTTCCCCATCCTGGGCGAACGTCGCAAGCAGGCCGCCGGCACCCTCTCGGGCGGCGAGCAGCAGATGCTCGCCATGGGCCGCGCGCTCATGTCCCGCCCGAAGCTGCTCATGCTCGACGAGCCCTCCATGGGACTCTCCCCGATCATGATGCAGAAGATCATGGCCACCATCGCCGAGCTCAAGTCACAGGGCACCACCATCCTGCTCGTCGAGCAGAACGCCCAGGCGGCGCTCTCCCTCGCCGACAAGGGCCACGTGATGGAGATCGGCAAGGTCGTCCTCTCCGGACCCGGCCGTGAACTGCTCGTCAACGAGGACGTCCGCAAGGCGTACCTCGGCGAGGACTGATCCCCGCACCACACGCGTGAGGCCCGCCACCGGATCCCGGTGGCGGGCCTCACGCGTACCCGGGCCGTCAGCCCTTCGCGGCGTTCTTCTTCTCCTCGGCGTCCTCGATGACCGCCTCGGCGACCTGCTGCATCGACATGCGGCGGTCCATGGAGGTCTTCTGGATCCACCGGAACGCGGCCGGCTCCGTCAGCCCGTACTGGGTCTGCAGGATGCTCTTCGCCCGGTCCACCAGCTTGCGGGTCTCCAGCCGCAGCGAGAGGTCCGCGACCTCCTTCTCCAGCGCCCGCAGCTCCGCGAAGCGCGACACGGCCATCTCGATGGCCGGCACCACGTCGCTCTTGCTGAACGGCTTCACCAGGTACGCCATGGCGCCCGCGTCACGGGCCCGCTCGACCAGGTCGCGCTGCGAGAACGCGGTCAGCATCAGGACCGGGGCGATGGACTCCTCGGCGATCTTCTCGGCCGCGGAGATCCCGTCGAGGACGGGCATCTTCACGTCGAGGATCACCAGGTCGGGGCGGTGCTCGCGGGCCAGATCCACGGCGGTCTGGCCGTCGCCGGCCTCGCCGACGACGGCGTACCCCTCCTCTTCGAGCATCTCCTTGAGGTCGAGACGGATGAGCGCCTCGTCCTCGGCGATGACGACGCGCGTCGTCAGCGGCGGAACGTGCGACTGGTCGGCGTCGGGCGTGGGCGTCGACTCGTGCTCGGCGGTCACGGAGGGCTCCTCGTTGCGGGGCATAACAAGCTCCCCCGAGCCTACCTAGCTGCGGTATCTTTGCGGCACGGAGGGTCTTCTGTATCCTCTGTTTCGAAGGGGCCCCGGTAGCCCAGTGGTAGAGGCGATGGATTCAAAACCCATTCAGCGTCGGTTCGAATCCGACTCGGGGCACTCTCCTTCATTTTGAAGGTCGCGAGCCGATTTGATCGATCTTCACTCGTCACGGTGAACGAACCTTCGAGTCTCGACGAAGCCGACGAAGCCGGTCGAAGCTCGCACATGCGGAGCACAACCCTTCGATACGTGAACACGCCCTCGTCTTCCTTCGACGGGGCGAAACCAACCGATCCGTGGCAGAGCGGCTCGGAATTCCCCGCGGCACCGTCGGTTGGTGGCGGCACGAGGACCGTGAACGCCGCGGTGAGACGTACGTTGCCCCGACCGACTGCCCGATCCGTACGGGTCGCCAGTTCGATCTTCCCGCCTATGCCTACCTGCTCGGCCTCTACCTCGGCGACGGCCACATCATCTCCGTGCCGAAGCGGTACGAGTACCCGCGGTACTTCTTCACCAACACCTCGGACGACATCCGGCGTCTGTGTACCGACACGATGACCCGGGTCGGTGTCCGGTGGACGGTCCTGGCCCGGGGCGGTGATCCGTTCAACGTGTCCGTGGCTCGGAAGGAGTCGGTCGCGCTGATGGACGCGCACATCGGGCCGAAGCACTGGCGATGACCGCGTCGGGCGGGCCCGACGCGGTGCGGTGCGTGCGTGGTGTGGTGCGGTGCGTGCGTGGTGCGGTGGCCTGGTCCGGGGCCGGGTCAGCGGACGGGGTCGCCGATGTGGTGGACGCGGACGAGGTTGGTGGAGCCGGTGACGCCGGGGGGCGAGCCGGCGGTGATGACGACGATGTCGCCGGGAACGCAGCGTCCGATGCGCAGGAGTTCCTCCTCGACCTGGGCGACCATGGCGTCGGTGGAGTCGACGTGGGGGCCGAGGAAGGTCTCGACGCCCCAGGTGAGGTTGAGTTGGGAACGGGTGGCGGAGTCGGGCGTGAAGGCGAGGAGGGGGATGGGCGAGCGGTAGCGGGAGAGCCTGCGGACGGTGTCGCCGCTCTGGGTGAAGGCGACGAGGAACTTGGCGCCGAGGAAGTCGCCCATTTCGGCGGCTGCGCGGGCCACGGCTCCGCCCTGGGTGCGGGGCTTGTTGCGGTCGGTGAGGGGCGGGAGGCCCTTATCGAGGATGTCCTCTTCGGCGGCTTCGACGATGCGGGCCATGGTGGCGACGGTTTCGATGGGGTACTTGCCCACGCTGGTCTCGCCGGAGAGCATGACCGCGTCGGTGCCGTCGATGACGGCGTTGGCGACGTCGGAGGCCTCGGCGCGGGTGGGGCGGGAGTTCTCGATCATCGAGTCGAGCATCTGGGTGGCGACGATGACGGGCTTGGCGTTGCGCTTGGCGAGCTTGACGGCGCGCTTTTGGACGATGGGGACTTGTTCGAGGGGCATTTCGACGCCGAGGTCGCCGCGGGCGACCATGATGCCGTCGAAGGCGGCGACGATGTCGTCGATGTTCTCGACGGCCTGGGGCTTCTCGATCTTGGCGATGACGGGGAGGCGGCGGCCTTCCTCGTCCATGATGCGGTGGACGTCGTCGATGTCGCGGCCGCTGCGGACGAAGGAGAGGGCGATGACGTCGGCGCCGGTGCGCAGGGCCCAGCGGAGGTCTTCGATGTCCTTCTCGGAGAGGGCGGGGACGGAGACGGCGACGCCGGGGAGGTTGAGTCCCTTGTGGTCGGAGACCATGCCGCCTTCGATGACGAGGGTGCGGACGCGGGGCCCGTCGACGTCGATGACCTGGAGGGTGACGCGTCCGTCGTCGACGAGGATGCGTTCGCCGATGGAGACGTCGGCCGCGAGGCCCTTGTAGGTGGTGCCGCAGGTGTGTCGGTCGCCCTCGTGGTCTTCGACGGTGATGGTGAACTCGTCGCCGCGTTCAAGGAGTACGGGGCCTTCGAGGAAGCGGCCGAGACGGATCTTCGGGCCTTGAAGGTCGGCGAGGACGCCGACGCTGCGGCCGGTCTCGTCGGACGCCTTGCGCACGCGGTGGTAGCGCTCCTCGTGTTCGGCGTAGGTGCCGTGGCTGAGGTTGAGGCGGGCGATGTCCATTCCGACTTCGACCAGGGCTTTGATCTGGTCGTATGAGTCGGTGGCGGGGCCCAGGGTACATACGATTTTTGCTCGACGCATGAGTCGAGCGTATGCCCCTACCAGGCAGTAGGAAATTGGTTCCGGGTGTCCACTCAACAACCTTTGGGCGAAAGCTTGTTGACATTACTTGAATGTGCGTGGGGGCGCTCTGATGAGCACCCCCGAAGCGCCGTTCGTGGGGGTCTGCACGGGGGTCGGGGCGGGCGCCCCTCCCCCGGCGGGTGCGCGTCGTTCAGAGTTGCGGCGGGGTCATGGTGAAGCGGGCGTTGACCTGGGCGTACACGGTCTGGCGCTGGGGTTCGAGGTCCAGCGGCGGGGCGGTGGCGTCCTCGGCGGCGCTGAAGGCCATGGTGCGCATGCCGCCGCCGGCCTGCGGGTAGGGCGAGGCGTTCTCGGCTCCGAGGTCGGCGAGTTCGACGAGGGCGGAGAGGTTGGCGCCGAGGGCCTCGGCGTATTCGCGGGCGCGCTGGACGGCTTCGAGCACGGCTTGGCGGCGGGCCTGGCCGTGGGCGGGCGAGGTGGGGCGCAGGGCCCACCAGGGGCCGTCGACGCTGGTGAGTTCGAGGTCGGCGAGTCGGGTGGTGAGTTCGCCGAGGGTGGTGAAGTCGTTGAGTTCGGCCGTGATGGTGACGCGCCCGTGGTAGGCGCGGATGCGTTCGCCGCGGCCGTGGCGGGTCAGTTCGGGGGTGATGGAGAAGGTGCCGGTTTCGAGTTTCTCGACGGGGTCGCCGTAGCCCTTGATGAGGTCGAGGACGGCGGTGTTGCGGCGGGTGAGGTCTTCGAGTGCGGACCGGCGGTCGGTGCCGCGGGCGCTGACGGTGATGCCGATGCGGGCGATCTCGGGGTCGACTTCGATGCGGGCTTCGCCGCAGACGGCGACGCGGGGCACCTCGGGGGTTCCGTACGGCTGGGGTGTGGCCTCGTGAGTCATGGTTTCACTGTCGCACTGTCGCCCGAAGTGTGGCGGAAGGCCGGGGCCCCTTTCGGCCCCGGCCCGGCAGGATCCGTACAGGGATCAGGGGGCGGTCCATTTCTGGTTGGGGGTTCCGCCGCAGGTCCAGATCTGGAGGCGGGTTCCGTTGGCGGGGTTGTTGCCCGTGACGTCGAGGCACTTGTTCGCCTGCGGGTTGACGATGTCGCGGGCGGCGGGGAGGGCCCAGCGTTGGGCGGGGGTGCCGTTGCAGTCGTAGAGCTGGACGGGGGCGCCGTCGGCGGTGGAGCCGGCGGTCACGTCGAGGCATTTGCCGAGGGCGCGCAGGGTGCCGTCGGCGGCGACGGTCCATTGTTGTGCGGGGGTGCCGTTGCAGTCGTGGAGTTGGACCGGGGTGCCGTTGGCGGGGTTGGCGCCCGCCACGTCGACGCATTTGCCGGCGAGGCCGGTGACGGGGCCGGTGCGGCCGGTTCCGCTGTCGGAGGTGGTGACGCGGACGTGGTCGACGACGAGTTGCTGCGGGAAGGCGGTGCCGGCGTCGGGGTCGCCGGGCCAGTAGCCGCCGACGGCGAGGTTGAGGATGAGGAAGAAGGGCTTGTTGAAGGCCCAGGCGCGGCCGCCGAGGTCGGCGGGGGTGCGGCGTTGGTAGACGGTGCCGTCGACGGACCAGGTGACGGAGTCGGGGGCCCAGTCGACGGCGAAGGTGTGGAAGGCGTCGGCGAAGGCCTGGCCGCCGGGGAGGGTGTAGGCGGCGCCGATGCCGCCGGAGCCGGAGTAGCCGGGTCCGTGGAGGGTGCCGTGGATGGTGGAGGGTTCGAAGCCGACGTTCTCCATGACGTCGATCTCGCCGGAGGCGGGCCAGCCGACTTGGCCGATGTCGTTGCCGAGCATCCAGAAGGCGGGCCACATGCCTTGGCCGCGCGGGACCTTGAGTCGGGCTTCGACGTGTCCGTACGTCTGGGTGAAGCGGCCGGCGGTGTTGAGGCGGGCGGAGGTGTACTCGCAGCGTCCGTACCAGCAGGAGTGGTTGGCGGGGTTCTCGCGGCGGGCGGTGATGACGAGGTGGCCTTGGCCGTCGAGGGCGGCGTTGGCGTTGCCGGCGGTGTAGTACTGCCGTTCGTGGTTGTTGACGTTGTCGCCGGTCTCGGTCTGCCATTTGGCCGGGTCGGGGGCGGTTCCGGCGGGACCGTCGAAGGTGTCGGAGAATCCGGCGGCCGCGGCGGTGACCGCGGCGGGTGCGGCGGATGCGGGTGCGGGGGCGGGGGGCGGGG
>NZ_LGDE01000471.1 GCF_001279725.1 Streptomyces sp. WM4235
GGGTGGGGGGGCCGGGGGGTTTCGGGGGGTGGGGGTGTGGGCGGAGGTGGCGTCGTGGCCGCCCTGGTCGTGGGGGGGCGTGGGGGGCGGGGGGTGCGTCATGCGGCCAACGTAGGCGGAGCATGCGTCATCGGCATGACGTCTTGCCGGATGCGCAAGACATGGGCGGTGTGGCCTGCCGAAACCGCAACGACGGACGCTCACGCCGATGGGCGGTCCTGGCTCTCGGCCCCCTGGCCCCGGGGGACGCGTCCGCCGGCACGCTGATGGCCGCGTCGGGCGTCGCGGTCGAAGATGCCCATGATTTCGCACGGGCCGCCCGCGGTGCCGATGGCGTGGGGAAGCATGGTGGGGAACTCCGCGGCCTGGTTGGTCTCGATCCGGTAGCGCCGATCGCCCAGCAGCAGGATCGCGGTACCGGAGAGGACGACGAGCCATTCGCGGCCGGGGTGGGCGCGCAGGCGCGAGGGGTTGTCCGGGGGCGGTTCGGTCATGCGTTGGCGTACCACGGTCATGCCCGGGTCGGCCTTGACGGGCCAGCGCATCAGCCCGTGGGCGCCGTCGATCACCGGGCTGGAGATCACGTCGTCCGTGGCGTTCTCGACCAGCTGGTCCAAGGTGGTGTCCAGAGCGCGGGCGAGGGTGACCAACTGGTCCAGGGCGAGGCGTCGCTGACCGTTCTCGATGCGGCTGAGGGTGGACTGGCTGACGTTGGCGCGCGCCGCGAGCTCCTCCAACGACCAGCCCTGTGCCACGCGCAGCGCGCGGACACGTTGGCGGACCAGGCTGTCCAGGTCTCCGTCACCTTGCGTCATGGGCAAGAGCGTATGCCCCATCCGCAAGCCGACCCGTGCCACACGGCCGGACGGGACCGTGTCCATCCGCCCCACCCTCCCCAATGCTCCGGAACCGGTGGACGGATCCTGCACCGGCACCTGCAGAGCGCGCACACCGCCGCGCAGCGGGTCGATCGGAAGGACCGGGTGTTGTATCCGCCCCTGCGCGAGCAGTGGGTGTACGACGCCACGACCCGGCAGAACCTGCGCAAGGGGATGACCCCGTTCCCGGACCCCGGGCAGGGTCTGCGCCTCTTCGTCGAGGCCCGGAGGAACGCGCCGTCGATCGCCGCGTACGCCGACTCCGACGACGAGGTCGCGAGCGCCACGGTCGCCGCCGCCGTCGGGGAGCGTCGGGTCACCCTGACGCTGACCGCGGCCGAACGGAACGTGCACCACGTGTGCGTGCGCCACACGCTCGCGTTCTTCGACTTCACGGACGCGTCCCGGCCCCGGCCCGTCAACACCTTCTGGCCCGACGTGCGCACCTTCGACGACGCCACGGCCCTCGCCGTGGCGCTGCTGCCGGGCATCGGCCGCAGTTGTCTGCGCGAACTGGACCGCGCGCAGGGCAACGTGGCCGAGGCGGCCGACTGGCTCGACGAGGTCCTGGAGATCTCCAACGAGGACGTCGACGGCCGGCTCGTCTTCTACAACGTGCAGATCACCGAGGTGGGCGGTACGGACGCGGCCCCCGCGGTGAGCGCCGTCATCGAGTCGTTCGCGCCGGACGGCTCCGACGGTCCGGGCTTCACCCGAGGGGATCTGGACCTCATCGCCGGGAAGCTGTGACCCCGGGCCATGGCGTGCCCCGCACGTCATGGCCCCCGGCGGTCCCCGGTACGCGGGGCCCGGCGGCCCCCTCAGCTCGGAGCCCCCGGCCGGCCGTCACCCGCCCCCGGTCGACACGGACCGGTTGCGGCGCAGTGCGTCGCGCAGTCGGACGGACTGGGTGACCAGCCGGGATCGGCCGCCGCGGGCCGCGGCCTCCGCGAGTCCGGCGGGGTCCGGCGAGGCCGCGCCGGACTGCTCCACGCAGTCGGCGGCCGTCGCGAGGAGTTCTCCGGCGCCGCGCGGATCCAAGGTGCCGGTGAGCAGCGCGGGCAGTACGGCCGCCAGTACGGCCCAGGTCGTGGCGTGGGCGCCGGTCGCGGCGGCGGTGCGCAGCGAGTCGGCGAGCCGGTTGGGCTTGACGGTGCCCAGCGTCATCAGTTCGGCCAGGTCCTCGCCGAGGCGCACGGCGTCCAGCTCGTCGCGGGCGGCGAGGGTGAGGAGCGCGTCGACGGCCCGCAGCCGGTCCTCGGGGTGGCGGGCGCCGAGCGCGGCGGCGACCGCGAGGTGCAGGGCCGGGCCGGCGGGTCCGCCGGCGGCGGTGAGCCAGGGCAGTACGGCGGCCCCGTCGCGGGCTTCGTGGAGGGCGCAGGAGGTGATGGTCGGGAGCCACCAGGCGGCCAGGGTCTCCCGGTCCTCGGGCAGGACCGCGAGCGCCGAGGCGTCGTCGCCTCCGTCCCAGCAGCGTGCGGATGCCTTGCGTGCCCCTGCCAGTTCGTGGAACGGTTCCGGGAACTCGCCGATCACGGTGGGGCGTTCCCCGGTGTCCAGGACGAGGTGCGCGGGGGTTGCCCCGTACGCGTACCGCACGGCGGACGCGGTGCGGCGGGTAACGGATACGGGCTGTCCGGCGGCGCCGAGCCAGGATGCCAGTCGGTGCCCTTCGGGGGTGCCGAGGGCGGTGGCCCCGGCGATGGCCCCGGCGTCACGGCGGACCCTCAGCAGGGCTTGGGCGAAGTCCACCGGGGCGGGCTCTTCGCCGAGCCGGCGGTACTCGGCGAGCCGGGCGACCAGCACGTGGGGGTCCAGGGAGCCCGTCTCGACGGTGGGTGTGGCGAGGAGGAAGGGCAGCGGTCGGGTCGCGACGCGCCCCGCGGCCTCGTTCAGGCGGGCACGGACGACGGTGTGCAGCCCGGGGTGGTGACAGCCGGAGCGCCACGACAAGACTGCCACGGGTGGGGTGCCGGTCGGGGGCACGTCCAGGACGGCGGCGGCGACGCGTTCCAGGCCGGGCAGTTCACCGATGAGGTGGCGGGACTGTTCGGGGTCGAGCCACCAGCGGCCCGCCAGCGCGGGGCGCAGCGCCTCGGCGAGGGCCGCACGGTCGCGGTGGGCGTGCCGTACCAGGCCGTCCAGGGCGCGCTCGAACTCCTCGACGGTCGCGGTGCGGGAGTTGACGACCGCGGCGACGAGCTCCACGGTCTCCTGGACCGTCTCCGGGGCCGGGGCGAGCGGGGACGGGACGGGGGGCGGCGGCAGGGTCTCCCGGTAGGGGCCGGTGTCCTCGGCGGGCGCGGCGGCCGGTCCGAGGAGGTCCACCGCCCGGGCCCGGTGGGTCTGGCTCAGCAGCTGTGCCCGGTCGGCGAGTTCGGCGCGCAGGTCGGGATCGTCGGTGAGGTGCGCCGCGGCCAGGTCGAGGGCCCGTTCCTGGATTTCGGTGTCCGGGTGCCCGAAGGCCTCGCCGAGCGCGGGCAGCAGTTCCGGGGCGGCGGCCGGGTCGCGGCCGAGTTCCTTGCCGATCAGTACGAGCTGGGCGCGCACCAGCTTCTTCTCGGGGCGGAACAGGGCGCCGGTCGACATCTCGGCGAGCATGCGGGGCGTGAGCCGGTCCGCGGCGGCGAGCCGGGCCAGTGTCCGCTGGGCGTCGCCGGCGACGGAGGACGGTGCGTCGGCGGTCAGCGCGATCCAGTCGGCGGCGCGCCTCCCTTCCTCTTCCTCGGTCGGCTGGAGGGCCCGAAGGACGGCCTGGTAGGGCTTCAGTTCGGTGGGCTTGCCGCCGCGCAGCAACCGGGCGACACAGCCGTCCAGGAGGACGGCGCGCTCCAGGCGTCCCTCGCCGGCGAGGCGGGCCAACGCGGCCGGCCAGTGCTGGGGGTCGTCCGGGTCACAGCGCCAGGCGAAGGAGCCGACCGGTTCGGCGGTCTCGAAGAGGCGCGGTACGAACGCGGTGAGGTGGGGGTCCTCGCGCAGGGCCCGCGTGAGCCGGTTCCCGGACGCGCCGACGGCCTGCGCCCAGCCCTCGACGCAGCCGTCGGTGGTGGGCATCGGACAGCCCGCGAGCCGGACGAGTTCGCTGATCAGCGGATAGTCCTGCGCGGCGGTGCCGGCTCGGGCGGCGAGCCGGTGGGCGAGGTCGCCGAGCCATCGCGGTTCCCGGCCGGCGAGGACGTCGAGGAGGACGGGGGTGGGGTGTTGGCGCCAACGGCGCAGGTCGCGGGCGCCGATCCAGCCGGCGGCGGCCGCGGCGCCGGTGTGGCAGCCGGCTCCGGCGACGACCAGCGCCGGGCTCATCAGGTCCCGTTCCTGCCAGCGGTCCCAGCCCGAGGCGCGCAGTTCGGCGCGCAGTTCGGCGCGCAGTTCCTTCAGGTCGGCGAGCAGGGCGCGCCGCTGTCCGGGGTCCAGCGGCTTGAGGAGTCCGGGCACGGCGGTGGTGCGGCCCGTCCGTACGGCTTCGAGGACGTCGTCGCCGCCGCTCATCGTGCGGCTCCGGAAGGGGTGGGGGTGGTGGTCGAGGTCGGGGTGGTGGCGGAGGCGGCGCGCAGGGCCATGCGGGTGGCGAGGGCGTGCTTGCAGGGGCCGCGGCGGCCCCGGTAGTCGGCCCACCACTGGCAGGTGCAGCTGAGGGCGCCGCCCGACTCGCGGACCTGGTAGCGGCGTTCGCCGGAGGCCACGACGGCGATACCGGCGCGCTCCAGGGTGACCGCGCCGGCCTCCAGCAGGGCGCGGGCCGCGACCAGGCGGGGGTTGTGGCGCTCGGCGCGCCGGGCGTCGTAGGGCAGTTCCCGGTGGAAGTAGGCCGCTTCGGCGATGTCGTATCCGACCCGGCCGGCGGTACCGAGGCGGGTGAGGGCGGCCCGGACCCGCGCCACCGGAAGGCCCGACTGCTCGGCGAGGTCGGCCGGGTCGATGCGCGGCTCCCACGCGAGCAGTACGGAGATCAGCTCGGCGTCCTCGGCCGCGGTGTCGGTGGCGAGGGCCTCCAGGACACCGCCCTCGCCGGAGAACCCGCGGTCGGCCCGCGGGGAGAGGGTCAGTGTGAGCCGCATGCCGGGCAGGCCCACTTCCCAGGCGGACGCGGTGGGGTTGGCGCCGTCCGCCCCGGGGCCGTACACGCGCAGGGCGGTGGCGTACCGCAGTACGCGCTGGAAGGCGGCGAGGCGTTCGGGGCCGGGCAGGCAGACCGCTCCGGGCACCGGCCGGGTGGTGGGGCGCAGCGTACGGCCGGCGGGGACCACCCACAGGGCGGCGCTCGCGGCTCCACCGCCGGACGTGGTGCGCGGCAGGGAACGCAGGAAGCGTGCCGTCTCGGTGGCGGTCAGTTCGGCGCGGAGGTCGAAGCCGGTGGTGACGGCCTGGGCCTCGGCGAAGCCGCGCAGCCAACGGTCCGGCAGGGGGACCTTCTTCTCGACGACCGGGCCGTCGAGGGTGGTCACGGCCAGTTCGTCGGGCCCGACCCGCAGGTGCAGCGGATCGTCCCCGGCGAGGCGGGACAACGCCTCCCGCAGCGGGTTGTTGACGTCCACGTTGGTGGTGCCGTGGCCGGTGTCGGCGCCGCGCAGGCCCTCGGGCAGCACGTCCAGCCGGGCGTACACGCCACAGCACCCGGAGAAGGACTCGAACCGCAACCGGTCGCCGTTGCCCGTGACCACCGGGTCGAGGGACGCGCGCAGGGTGCGCTGGTAGTAGCGGGCCGAGGCCACGTCCGCGACGGCGAGCAACGCCCGCGCCGCCGCCTGGGGGGCGCCCAGGAACCCGGAGAAGAACTGCGGATGGGCGTCGGCGCCGGTCGGCGTCAGACCGCCGGCCGTCTCCAGGTTGAGGGCCTGCCCCGCCGCAGCGGAGGTCAGGTAGGAGGGGCGGGCGTAGGCGAAGGTGTGTGCGGTTCGCGTCATGTCCGAGACGCTAGGTGAGACCACTGACAGCGCCCCGGCGCTCCGGGCCGCGGCCGCTCGACCGCCATCGGGCGTACGGAGCGGTACAGAGCGGTGTGGCGGTGATGTCCGCACGGGCGGCCGGTCGTTGTGCGGGGAAACGAAGGAGAGGTGCCATGCCCACTCAGGAACCCGCCGACCGACCCACGCCCACGACCGAGCTCGACGGGCGCTACAGCTCCGCGCTCAATCCCCGCCCCGGCGCCGAGGACGTCATCGCCACCGAATGGGCCGACGCCCAGAGGCAGTTGGAGACCGCCGAGATCTTCTGGGTGTCCACGGTGCGACCCGACGGCCGCCTCCACGTCACTCCCGTGATCGCCGCCTGGCACGACGGGGTGTTGTACTTCTCGACCGGCCCGGGCGAGCAGAAGGCCAAGAACCTCGCCCGGGACGGCCACTGCGCCCTGACCACCGGGGGGAACTCGCTCACCGAAGGGCTCGACCTCGTGGTCGAGGGCACGGCGAAGCAGGTTGCCGATCCGGCGGTGCTGGAGGAGGTGATCGCGGCGTACGAGGCGAAGTACGGGGCACACATCACCTCGCCCGAGGGCACCTTCCACGGCATCGGGGACGCCTTCCGGGCGGGGCACGCGGTGGTGTTCGCGGTGGCCCCGGACACCGCGTACGGCTTCGGTCGGGACGACGGGCTGTACACCCACACCCGGTGGACGTTCTGAGCCCCGGCCCGCGCGGGGCCGCGACGGGCGCACGCGGCGTCGGGTGAGCCGTTGACGCCGACGGTCCCCGTCAGGGTTGCATCTCCTTCACCGTGAGTCTGCCGTCGGGCGTGAGGCTGAAGGAGGTGCGGAACGTGATGCCGATGTCGTGGTCCGTCTCGCCGTACGCGTCGAGGTAGACGTCCTCGGCCTTGCCGTAGTGAACGCGGGCCTGGGCGGCGGGCACCCAGGAGTTGGTCCGCACGTGCGTCGACCAGGCGCCCATCGTTTCGCTCTTCCACGGGCCCCAACTGCGTTCGGGGTAGAGTCCCGGCGTCCTGCCCTGGTGAAAGAGCACGCCGGTGAGGGCGAGCACCACCACGGCCACAAGGACCAGAATCCACGCGATGGCGCGGTGACGGTTCAGCGGCACGGGCCTCACTCCTGACGGTCGGTGGATCGGTGGATCGGTGGATCGGTGGATCGGTGGCCCCAGCATCCGTCATCGCGATCGTCCTCCGGGGCCCTGTTACCGCATCGTCGGGTAACGGGGCCCCACCGCGGCCCCGGGCCGAACTGCCGGGCCGAATTGCCGGGCACTCGGGGCGCGGTTCGTGTCAGGATGCGAGGCATGTCCGGTCGCGCACTGAGTTTCGGAGCAATGGCGCAAGCGTACGAACGGTTCCGGCCGGGGTATCCCGACCGGCTCTTCGACATGGTCGCGGCGTACGCGGGTCATCCGCCGCGGACCGCGCTGGAAATCGGCGCCGGGACGGGCAAGGCGACCCGTCTCTTCGCCCGACGGGGGGTCGCGGTCACCGCGACCGAGCCTGACGGGGCCATGCTCGCCGAGTTGCGCAAACACGTGCCGGCGCACGTCAGGGCGGTGCGGGCCGCGTTCGAGGACGTGCGGGAGGGCGAGAGGTACGGGCTGGTCTACGCGGCGGCGGCGCTGCACTGGACGACCCCGCAGGGCCGGTGGTCGCGCATGGCCGGACTGCTGGAGCCGGGCGGCGTGTTCGCCTCGTTCGGGGGACCGTTCCGACTGGCCGACCCGGCCGTGGAGGAGGCCGTTCGCGCGGCGCGGGCGCCGTTCCTGGAGAGTGACGAAGTCCCCTCCCCGGACGGGACACCGCCGGAGCACACCATGCAGTGGCCGGGTACGGAACTCCAACGGTCCGAGTGGTTCACCGATGTCCAACAGTCCCTGATCGAAAGAAAGTTGACGATCAGCGCGCGCGACTACGTCGGTCATCTCTCGACGATCTCGGCCTATCTCGTCCTGCCGGCCGCGGCGCGGAAGCAGGTGTTCGACCGGATCGCACGGGTCCTGCCGGAGCGGGTCGGGATCGCCGCCGACCTCACCGTCCACCTCGCCCGGCGCCGCGACGAGGGGTAGCACGTCGGGCGGACGCGGAGCGGTACCGCTCCCCCACCACCCCGCCGCGGCGACCCATGCCCGCGGGTCGGTGGCCGGTGCCCGGTGACCGGTGACATTACGTCGGGGTGACCGATGCCGGTCAGGGGGCGGCCGACCTAACGTCAGTGACATCACCCGATCGTTTCGAAAGCAGGTCCGCGTGCGTCAACTCACCTACTACGTCGGCACCAGTCTCGACGGCTTCATCGCGGGTCCCGACGGGCAGTTCGACTTCTTCCCCTTCGAGGGGGACCTGGCCGCCGCGCTGCTGGCCGAGTACCCCGAGACCATCCCGGCGCAGGGTCGCGGGCCGTTGGGCATCGAAGGAGTCCCCAACCGGCTTCGACACGGTCCTGATGGGCCGGGGCACCTATGAGCCCGGTCTCGCGGTCGGCGTCACCAGCCCCTACCCGCACCTCACCCAGTACGTCTTCTCCCGCACCCTGTCCCGGCTCGACCCCGCCGTGGAGATCGTGTCCACGGATCCGGTGGCGTTCGTCCGCGACCTCAAGCGGCAGGACGGGGCGGACATCTGGCTGTGCGGCGGAGCGGACCTGGCCGGGCAGCTGCTGGAGGAGATCGACGAACTGATCATCAAGCGCTACCCGGTCGTCATCGGCTCCGGGGTCCCGCTCTTCCGCGCGCCGTTCCTCCCGACGAGGTTCACGCTGACCGACTCCCGCGTCTTCAACACCGGCGCGACCATCACCACCTACTCGATCTCCTCGACACCTCAGAAGTGAGCACACCCATGTTGTTCCGTTCCACGACCGACACCCACACCGACCTCGACCGGGTCACCGCCGTGACCGTCGACGAACCCGTCGGCTGGATTCCCGCCGACCGCTACCTCGAAGAACTGAAGGAGGGCATGTACCGGCCTGAGTGGACCTGGATCGCCGAGGACGGCGACCGGGTCGTGGCCCGCGCCCTGTGGTGGGGTCACGCCGACGGTGAGCATCCACTCGCCCTGGACTGCCTGTACGTCGATCCCTCGGTTCCCGACCGCGCGGCGGTCGGGGCCGGGCTGATCACGGCGGGGCTGCGGGCCTTCGCCGAACAGGGCGCGACCAAGCCCCCGCTGTACAACCTGACGCTGCCGACCGGGTGGCGTCAGGACCCGGCCGTCGTCGCCGCCCTGGACTGGCGGCACGAGGCCGCACGGGCGGCCGGGCTCACCGACCAGGTGGAGCGGCTGCGCCTGGAGTGGACCCCCGACGCCGGGCTTCCCGTCTCCAGCGGGCGTCTCACCTTCACCGAGGGCTCGGACGAGGAGTTCCTCGACGTGTTCCGGCGGATCGCGGTGGGCAGCCTGGACGGCGAGACACGTCGGAACCTCGCGTCCATGGGAGCCGAGGCCACCGCCCGCGAGGAGGTGGACTTCTACCTCGGGTGCCCGGGCGAGCGTTCGTGGTGGCGGCTGGCGCGCACTCCCGACGGTCAGGTCGCCGGGCTGGCGCTCCCCTCGGCGACGCCGTACAACCGCAACGTCGGCTACCTGGGCGTCGTCCCCGAACTGCGCGGGCAGGGGTACGTCGACGACGTACTCGCCGAGATCACCCGGGTACAGGTGGAGGCGGGCGCCGAGCTGATCACGGCCACCACGGACACCGACAACGCGCCGATGGCCGCCGCGTTCGCCCGGGCCGGCTACCGGACCGCCCAGACCCGGATGATCTACTCGGTGCCGGAGGCCTCGGAGACGGCCTCGGAGGCGTCGGAGGGTTCCCCGGCGGCGTCGGCCGCGGCCTCATGAGTCGTGTACCGGCGCGAGCAGCGCGGCCAGTTCGGTGCGGGAGCCGACGCCGAGTTTGGGGAACGCGCGGTAGAGGTGGTGCCCGACCGTGCGGGGGCTCAGGAACAGTCGCGCGGCGATCTCCCGGTTGCTCGCACCGGCCGCCGCCAGCCGCACGACCTCGCGTTCCTGCGGGCTCAGCAGGCTGATCGGGCCGTCCTCACGGTCGGTCAGCCCGGTCTCCCCGCCCGCGGCTCCCAGCTCCGCCCGGGCGCGGCCTGCCCACGGGTGGGCACCGAGCCGCTCGAAGGCCTCCAGCGCGGCGCGCAGTTGGTGCCGGGCGTCGATCTGGCGCCGCAGACGGCGCAGCCATTCTCCGTAGAGCAGCGCGGTGCGGGCCCGGTCGTAGTCGCTGCCGTTCTCGTGGAGGGCCAACGCCGCGGTGAAGTGTTCCTCGGCCGTACGGTCGGGGCCGGTCAGCGCCTGGCAGCGGCGGGCCAGGGCGGACAGGACCGGCTGCCCCAGGGCGGTGGCCCATTCCCCGAGCAGCCGTGCCGGTTCCGTCGCCCGCTCCGGGCGCCCGGCACGTCCGGCCGCCTCCACGAGGTCCGCCAGCAGGGGCAGGCAGAGCGGCGGACCGGCCGCCTCGCGCGGCGCCGAATCGAGTGGTCGCGACGCGGGCTCCGGCACCGAACCCGAGTGTCGCGGTGCGGACTTCGGTGGTCGCGGCGCGCGCTCCAGAGGTCGCAGCGCCGATTCCAGGGGTTCCAGCGCCGCATCCGCCCGTCCCAGGCCGAGTTCGAGCACGCCCAACGCCCACAGGGCGTCCGTCGTACCCCGCCCCACCCCGCGCGGTCGCGTGTACGCCAGGGCCTCGGCGGCCAGGGCGCGGCCCTGTTCCTCCTCGCCCCGTACGGCCGCCGTCATCGCCAGCGCGGCCCGCAGGTGGGCGGCCCGGTGGGCCAGGTCGTGGTACTCGGCGAGCCGCAGCCCCTCCGCCGCGTGCGCGGACGCCTCGTCGTGGCGGCCGAGCGCCAGTTCCGTCTGCGCCAGCAGGTGGAGCGTGGTGGGCAGCCATCCGCCGATGCCCTGCTCCCGGCAGTGGGCGACGGCTCCGGCGGCGGCTTCCCGCGCGGCCGCGTGGTCGCCGATCAGTTGACAGTGGATCCCGGTCATCAGCCGGTCCATGACGCCCATGTTCGGGTCCCGGGAGTCCTGGACGAGCGCGCGCAGCGCGTCGAGCGCGCCGGGTACGTCACCGCCGAACAGTCGGGCGGGCACGGCCAGTACCGGCAGCTCCGGGGCGCGGGAAGCGATCTCCTCGATCAGCGTGGCGTCACCCGCGGAGAACGCGGCGTGCACCGCGTCGGTCAGCAGCGAGGCGACGGTGTCCGGGCGGTCGGTGCCGGTCAGGTCCGCGCCGGCGAGCAGGATCCGGGCGGCCGTCTCCGGTCTGCGGAAGCCGAGCTCGACGACCGCCCGGGCCCGCGCGAAGTCCGCCGCCACGCCGGGGTCCTCCAGTGGCAGCGGAACCTGGTCGGCGAGCGCGCCGCAGCGCTCGTCCTGTCCGGCGTCGGCGGCCCGCTGGGCCGCCCGGACCAGGCGGCGCGCACGGGGTCCGGGATCCGCGGTGAGCTGGGCGGCGCGCTCGTAGGCGGCGGACGCGGACGCCATCGCCTGTCGGCTCCCGGCCCATTCGGCGACCCGTTCCAGTTCCTCGGCGACCCGCTCGTCGGGGCCCGTCGACGCGGCGGCCAGGTGCCAGGCACGCCGGTGCGCCTGGCCGGCGTCGCCCAGCGTCCGCGCCAACGCCCGGTGAGCGGCGATGCGCCGGGCGAGCGGGGCGCCCTGGTAGGCGGCGTACCGCACCAGCGGATGGCGGAAGCGCACCACCGTCCCGGACACGCGCACGAACCCGGCGCGCTCGGCGGGTTCGAGGTCCTCGACCGCCGCGCCGAGCGGTCGCGCGGCCCTCAGCACCACGGCGAGGTCCCCGGAGTCGTCGGCGGCGGCCACCAGCAGGACCGCCTGGGCGGCTTCGGGAAGTCTTCGGATCTGCTCCAGGAAGCCGTCCTGGATCCGGCTCGGCAGTCCGGCGCCCTCCTCGGGGAGCGCCAAGGGGCCCAGCCGCCCGGCGCGCTGGGCCGGGGTGAGCGCGGCCGACAGCTCGATCAGGGCGAGCGGGTTGCCGCGGGCCTCCTCGATGAGCCGGTCCGCCACGTACGGTGGCAGGCCCGGCAACAACTCTGCGGCGGCCGCGCGTTCGAGGCCTTCGACGTGCAGCCGGGGAAGTCCCGTCACGGCGGCGCCGGGCGCCCCGTCGCGGACCGCGAACAGCATCACGACGCCCTCCGCCCGCAGTCGGCGTGCGGCGAACGTCAGCATGTCCACCGACGGCTGGTCGAGCCACTGCGCGTCGTCGACCAGGCACAGCAGCGGGCCGCCGGCCGCGGCCTCCGACAGCGTCGTGAGCACCGCGAGCCCGACGGTGAAGCGGTCGCGGACACCGTCGGCGGTCAGCCCGAAGACGGCCCGCAGGGCTGCGGCCTGCGGTTGTGGCAGGCCGTCGACGAGGTCCAGTACGGGCAGGAACAGTTGGTGGAGACCGCCGAAGGCCAGTTCCATCTCCGACTCGATGCCCTCGACGCGCAGTACGCGCGCCCCGTCCGCCCGGCCGGCGGCGTGGTCGAGCAGTGCGGTCTTGCCGATCCCGGCCTCGCCGTGCACCAGCAGGGCGCCGCTCTTCCCCTTCCGGGCGTCGACGAGCAACTGCTCGATCCGGTCCCGTTCCGCGTTCCGCCCCCGCACGATGTGCCCCTGTTCCCGTGGTGCCTGTTCCTGTGTTGCCTGTACCCGTGGTGCCTGTACCCCCGTGGATGCTCCGCCCGGGGTGTGGGGGTCATTGTCGCTGGTCAGGCGTTCCGCCCGGCGGTCCGGGTCGGATGTCGGCGGTGCGCGTGCTTCCCTTGCCGGAGGCGGCGGCCGCACGAGCGAGGTGTCGAGTACGGGCACCGGTCCCGGGAGCCGGCGGCAAGCGAGGAAGGGTACGAAAGGTGACCAACTCTCCTTGCGCCTGGCGCCGTCGGACGACTCCCCGACTCCGGCAGGGGGCCAGGGCGCCAGGGGACTTCTCTCAGGGCTTGGTGGCCGTGAGTACGCCGATCTTGTCGATGCGGTGTTCCGGGTTGTTCTGCGCGTCCCGCCAGCGATTGCCCGCAGCTTCGTCCTCGGGCGTGAGGCAGGTGGTCACGGTGATCATCGCTCGGCTCGGTACGGCGCCCGGGGAGCCCGGGACCGCGGCCCGTTGGGCGTCCATGGAGGCCGGCGACCGGAACGAGGTCGTCCGCGTCGCGGTGATGGTGTACTCGTACGTCACGCCGCCGGCGGTGACGTGGACCGCCGCGCCGTTCGGCAGTGACGGCAACGCCCGCAGGGGCCCGCCCGCGACGATGCGGTGGCCCGTGACGATGTAGTTCCCCACGTCGCCGGGGCCGACCCCGCCGCCGGGACCGTGGGGGCTCGCCGCCGCGCCCTGGTCCTGGATCCGGGTGCCCGGCGCGTCGTCGGGGGTCCCCTGGTACGGGACGACCGTGAGCCCGGACACGCCGATGGCGGGGATGGACAGGGTGGCCGCCTGGATGCCGGTGACGGCGTGGCCGGGTGGTGCCGCCGGTCCGGAGAGGGCGGCCGGCGCGGCCGGCGCCGTCATCAGCACCGCGAGGGCGGCGCCGGCGAGCACTGCCGGCGCGGCGCGGAAGGGCGCGGTGCGCAAGGCTGGGCACATGGGCATGGCTACATCCGTGGTTCAGCGGGCCGCACGGGGCAGAACCGGCCCGGGTGGCTCTTCCAGCGTTGCACACGGAGGTCCGCGCGGCAGCCCGTGGACGGCGCGCCGCCGCCGAGGGTCACGGCCCCTCGGCGGACCGACTCCGTCCGCCTCCGTCGAGACACCCGCCGCGCACGCACCCGCGGTCGGGCCGGGTGCTCGGTCGCAAGTGCCGCCGGCGGGAGGCCGGTTGCCGGCGGTCCGAGCCGTCGAGGTCCGTGCCGCGTCGGCAACGCCCGCCTCGTCGCGGTGTGTCGCTCGGGTTGCCGCGCCGGGGTTCAGGCAGGGGTGGGAGGAAGCGGAGCCCTGTTGATCGCCGACAGCGGGCCGTTCACGGCGAAGATCCGGCCACGGATGTCGGTGATGCCCCAGGACCGCAGCCGTTCGGTGTGCTTGGTCAGGTACTTCTGCGCGGTCGCCTCGGAATCGAAGAGGTAGATGCCGCCGGCTTCGCGGTCTTCGCTGTTCTCGGTCCAGATCTTCCAGATCATCCCCGGTTCCCGGTTGATGCTCTCGGCCAGTTGCCGGTACTCGGTCGCCATCTGTTCTCCGAAGGGGCCGTCGCTCGGGAAGTCGACCTGAAGGAGGTATGTCGTGGCCATGTCTGTTCCTTCGTGGTGCGTCGTGCGTGTGTTCGTCGGGGTGGACGGCCGACGTCATGCGGGCGATGAACGATCGCGGTTCACGGGTCGGGGAGAGCTCACGGACGAGCAGTGGGCGCCATGGGAGCCGGTGTTGCCGGAGGGCACGAGGGCCGGGCCAGCCACGCGTCCGCCGCTATGCCGTGCGACGGCATCCGGCGAGGAGGGTCGCGACCATGTGCTTGGCGTCGCCCTGGTCGTAGTCGGGGCCGGTGATGGAGAGGTTTCCGATGGCGCGCATGAGCGTGTAGGCGGTGATGCCGGGGTTGAGTTCGTCGGCGGCGGCGCAGGCGTCGAGCAGCGTCGCGCAGGCCGGGACCAGGGTGTCGAGCATGAGGGCGTGGAGGTTCTCCAGCCCCGGATCGCCGGACCCCAGGGCGGCACCGAGGCCGTGCTTGGTCACCAGGAACTCCACGAACGCGTCCGCCCAGCAGGTCAGGGCGGTGAACGGGGAGGCCGATTCCTTCAGGAGCTGCGGCGCGAGTGCGGTGCAGGTGTCGATCTGGTGCCGGTAGACGGCTGTGACGAGGTCCGCCCGGGTCGGAAAGTTTCGGTAGATCGTGCCGACGCCGACGCCGGCACGTTCGGCGATGTCGCGGATGGGGGCCTGGACTCCCTGGTCCACGAAGACCGCCGCCGCGGCCGCCAGCACGGCGCCGCGGGTGCGTTGGGCCTGCGCTTGGCGCACTCCGACAGATTCCGGCACGAGATTCTCCCTTTACTCGCGGAACACTGTTCCGCTACTTTGGCGGAACGCCGCTCCGCCAAAGTATGGCAGGGCGCCCCCATGGAGAAGGCACAGGTCCCCCATGTCCACCCACCACCTCGACCAGCGGATCGTCGCGGTCAAGCCCATCACCGTTCCCGCGCCCGGCCGCAGCGTCGACCTCCAGGTGAAGGTCACCGCCCCGTCGTCAGGCCGGAACCTTCCCGTCATCGTGTTCTCCCACGGCAACGCATGGTCCATGGACGGATACGAACCCCTCGTCGACCGGTGGGCAGCCGCCGGATTCATCGTCGTGCAACCCACCCACCTGGACTCCCGCCGCAACGGCATCACGTGGGAGGACCCGCGCTTCGCCTCCGTCTGGCGCGTCCGGATCGCCGACCTCCACGCGGTTCTCGACGGCCTCGGCGACATCCTTCTCCAGGCGGGCGATCCGGGGACCCGCGCCGACCGGGACCGCGTCGCGGTCGTCGGCCACTCCTGGGGCGCCCAGACCGCCGGCGCGCTCCTCGGCGCGCGCGTGCTCGACGCCGACGGGATTCCAGGAGAGGACTTCTCCCACTCCGCGGTCTCGGCCGGTGCGCTGATCGCCGCGACCGGTACGGGCGACACCCTCACCCCGTTCGCCGCCGAACACCTTCCGTTCATGAGGCCGGACTACTCCACCATGACCCCTCCGGTCCTGGTCGTCGCGGGCGGCAGGGACCAGTCTCAGCTCTCCACCCGGGGGCCCGCGTGGTTCACCGACGCCTATCACCTCAGCCCGGCCCCGAAGAGCCTGCTCGCCATCGCCGAGGGCGAGCACACCCTGGGCGGCCTGGCCGGCGAGAGGGTCGCCGAGACCACCGACGAGGACCCCGCCCGCGTCACCCTCGTCGCCGACGCGATCTCCGCCTACCTCCACGACGCCTTCAAGCTCGACAACGCCGCGTGGACCGCCCTCGAGAACGCCGCCGCGGCCGGCGACGGCACGTGGAGCATCACCGGCAAGTGAACCCGGCCAGACCGTGCTCTCCCGGGTGCGCCGAGGCAGGGTCCGCCCGACGAGCCGGCCGGGAGTCTCGCGAGCCGGGCCGTCGGTTTCGGATCCAGTGCTGTGGCCGAAATCGTTCACCGTGTCACGGCACTGGCCGAGCAGGCCTCGGTGATCTGACGGGTGGTCCGGGCCGCGATCCGGGGGTTGGCGTGGGCATGGGCGGTGTGCGCGTTCAGGCCGGTGGCGAGTGCCCAACCGCGGCCCCGCAGCCAGGTGGCGTCGTCGACGTCGAGCGCCGTACGGAACACGGCTCGGCTCCGTGCCGACATCGCGGGGCGACAGCGATCAGGACACCGCCCCCCGGACGCCCCTGTCCACCCGCCAATCGGCGTCGCCGCCGGGTGTCTCCCTGTCAGCCGTCGGTGTCGAGTACTTCCCGCAGGGTCCGGGCGAACTCCTCCGGGGCGCCGTGCTGACCGTACTCGCCGCCCAGGAATCCACCGTGGTCGCCGGGGAACAGCGCCGGCAGGGTTCCCAGGCCGGCGGCGGTCGCCGCCGCGGCGCGTGCGGGGAACTGGTCCCCGGACTCCTTGCCCGCCGCCACCACGATGCGCGTGGGAGCGGCGCGCAGCGCGGTGAAGTCGGGGCGGTGGGAGGTGCAACCGCGCATGTTCTGGCCCAGCAGGGGGTCCTCGCGGGAGCCGTCGTCCTCGGTCGGCAGCCCGAAGTCGGCCGGGGAGGGCGCCGGCCGTTCGGTCCAGTCGGCGGGGAAGGGGCCCTGGTGGGAGACCAGTACGAAGAACTTCGCCATCGCGGGGCCCGTTCCCTCGCGCAGGTAGGTCCGGTGGATGTCCTCGCAGGCGGCGAGCGCCGCTTCCCGATCCGGGAGCACCTGGGCCATCGGGGGCTCGTGCGCCACGAGGGTGCGTACGAGGTCGCCGTGCCGTTCGACAAGGGTCAGCGCGTTGACCGCTCCGCCGCTGCTCGCGAACACGTCCACCGCCCCGACGCCGAGGGCCTCGATCACCCTGCGCAGGTCGTCGGCGTGCTCCTCGGGCCGCGTTTGCGCGACCCCGTCGGTGCGCGCGCTGCGGCCCACGCCCCGGGGGTCGTAGGTGACCACGGTCCGGTCGGTGAAGTGCGAGGCCAGGGTCCGGAATCCGTCGGCGCCCATCGGGGACCCCACCAGCAGCAGCGCACGCGGCTCCCCGCCCGTGCCCGTGCCCGTGCTCGCGCTCCCCTTCCCGTTGATGTTCCCGTTGTCGTTCCCGTTGTCGTTCCTGTTGGTGGGCCGTCGAACGTCGAAGCCGAGGGTGGCGCCGGTCGCGTCGATCGTCCTGGTCTCAAGGTCGGTCATGTCCGTCTCCTGCCGTGCGGGGATCGTCGAGGAAGAAGACCGCCGGCGCCGCGCAAACTCATCGGTCTCCCGCGAAGTCGCGGAGGAAGTCGGGGATGTCGTCACGTGTCGGGTGGTTCGGCAGGGGTGCCGGTTCGTCCTGGAGGAAGGCGTCGATGACGGCGGCGGCCCGTTGGTCGTTGTCGTCGAGGCCGTTCCACATGTGGTGGCCGACGCCGGGCATGTACTGGGTGCGCCGGATGCCGGGGGTGTCGGCGAGGATCGCGGTCGCCCACTCGCGGAGCTGCGAGGAGCATTCGGCGATCATCAGCATCGCGGGCGTCCGGGAGCCCCTCAGCCGCGGGGCGATGGAGGGCGAGTCCTTGATCGTCTGCTGGACGCGGAGGCTCGCGGCGGGGCTGAAGGAGAAGGTGCGCGCGGTGTCCTCCTCGGGGATGCGGTGCGCGTCGCGGGCGCAGTAGGCGGAGGCGGTGTCACTGCCGAGGTCGGCGGCGGTGAACGCGTTGACGCCCTCGGCCTGGCCCACCAGGGCGCTGTCGGGGTCGAGGAGTCCGAGCCGCATCAGTGCGAAAGCGGTCGCGTAGCGCGGAACGTGCGTCGAGCGTGGTCCGGCCACGGGCGGTGCGGTGTCGCGCGCGGACGGCCGGCCCCGGTGCCCGGTGAGGCGGGCGGTGGGGCCGTCCATCGGGCCGGGCTCGGCGATGACGGCCCGGTGGACGCGCGGGGCGACGTTCGGGTCGGCCAGGGCGCGGGTGAGTACGACCGCGCCCGAGGAGAATCCCAGGACGTCGACGCCGCCCTTGTCCAGCCGGCCGATGAAGGCGTCGAGGTCGCGGACCGACCTGGAGATCGTGTACTGGTCCATGGGGAGCAGATCGCTCCGTCCGCCGCCTGCCTGCTCGTAGGCGTACACGTCGTAGCCCTGGCGGGCCAGCAGTCGCAGGAACCGGTGGTCGAGCGTGGAGATGCCGCGCACGGGTCCGCCGTGGAGGTACACGAGCGGTACGGGGTGCGCGGCGGCGGAGCTCGCGGGCGGGTGGTGGTAGACCGCGACCCGACTGCCCGTGCTCAGCGTCCAGTGCTGCGCGGTCACGAACGGAAGCGCCGCCGGTACGCGTCGCGCCGTGGGAACGGTCGGGACGCAGACGGAGGCCGTCAGCACGGCCGCGACGACCACGGGCAGGAACGGTACCCACCGGGCCCGCCGGGCGCGGCGCCGGCGACCGCGCCACAAAGCGGCGGCGACCGCGACGGCCAGGGTGGCCGACCACGCGACGAGCCCCGAGCCCGCCCCGTCCGTGAGGACGATCAGCGCCAGGAAGACGACCACCAGTGCCACGACGGCGGCCGCTGCCGCGAGCACGCGACGGGCGACGCGGACGGCCGTGCGTAACGCGGTGGGGCGGGGGGCGGGGTGCGGGTCGGGCGATGGCATGGGTGTCCCCCGGGAGGTTCGGAATGACGTCGAAAGAGTTTCAGAACGTCGTTTCAAAACGATGTTATCAGCGCCGGTAGGCTGACCCCGTGGGTAGGCCGAGAACGAATGACGCCGCGGTCAAAGAGCGGCTTGTGGCATGCGCGACCGAGATGTTCGCCACCCGGCCGCGGGAGTCGGTCACGGTGCGCGCCCTGGCCGCCGCCGCCGGGACGTCGACGGCAGCGGTGTACACGCTGTTCGACGGCAAGGACGCGCTGGTCGGCGAGGTGCGCGACCGGGCGGTCGGCGGCCTGTTCCGGGACCTGTCGGCGGTACCGACCTCCGACGACGTCCTCGCCGACCTCTACGCCCTGGCCGCCGCGTACCGCCGCTGGGGCGCCGAACACCGCCACCTGTACACGGTCTTGTTCGGCGGCGCGCAGTCCTTCGACCCGTCGGGGGCGATCGGCACCCGCGACCCCGTCCGGCCGCTGGTCGCCGCGATCGACCGCGCGGTGGCGGACTCCGTCCTCGACGGCGAGGCGCCCCTGATCGCCGTCTCGCTGTGGGTGACCCTGCACGGGCTCGTCACGCTCGAACTCGCCGGAGCCCTCGATGCCGCCACGGCCGAGAGCGCCTTCGCGTCGACGGTGCGGGCGGCGCTGCGCGGCTGGGCGACCCCCGAGGTGTTCGGCCGGCTCCGGCGTGGCGACGCCGCGCGGTGAGGCCGGTCGACGGCACGGCGGCCCGGATCCGGGTCGGGCTCCGGGTCCGGTGTCCGGGTCCGGGTCTCACATACGACGATGCGAGAAGCGAGGAAGAGTCGATGACGTTCAAGGAGGGCCGGCGCGTGAAGCTGGCCGCGGACACCAGGCTGACGGATTCCATCGAGGTGTCGGGGCTCGTCGTCGGGTTCCTGTCCCTGGCGGCGGGCACCGAGGGGACCGTCGAACGGGTGGTCGAACACCGGGAGGAGAGCGAGGGTGTCCGCGAGTACGAGCGGCTCAAGTCGCTGCTCGACTCCTTCGGCGGCCAGATGCCCGCGGCGAGCAGGAAGCAGCTCGAAGAGAAGGTCGGCTCCCTGGAGCCCGAGTGGGTCGCCTTCCAGGAACGGGGTCCCCGGGTGACGGTGCGCGTCCGCTTCGACAACGGATTCATCCTCGACGAGGCGGACGCGGCCGTCTTCACTCCTGCCTGAGCCGCGGCG
>NZ_LGDE01000472.1 GCF_001279725.1 Streptomyces sp. WM4235
CTCCGACGGCAACCGGTACCGCTTCAACGACACCCGCATCGGCGGCCGCGCCACCATCCGGATCCACACCGGATCCGGCCGCGACACCCGCACCGACCTCTTCCAGGGCAAGCACGACCACGTCTGGGACAACCGCTCCGACACCGCCACCCTGCGCGACGACCGCAATCGGACCGTCGGCACGGAGTCCTGGGGCCGCCGCCGCTACTGTAACCAGGCTCTCGGGCCGCCGCCCTTGAACGGGAGACGACCGAATCTGTGATGATCGTGTGCCGGGCAGTCCGCCAGCCGCCCGGCACACACCCATGTCCAGCACAGGTCTACAAGGCGGCCGGGTGTTCCACGTTGGCCGATGCCGAGGACCCGGTTGCCTGGCACGGCGGGCGGCACTCCATGAACATCACGGCTGATCGGTCGCCGGTCCGGTGCAGGGCTGCGGCGGTGGGCGGTGTGCTGCTCCGCTTCTCGTCGGGGCCTCGCCGTGGTCCGGAGTCGACTTGCCGGTTCTGGGCCTGCGTGCACCCTCGGATGCGGGATGGTCGTCCCGAGGGCGTGGACCGCCGCCATCGGCATCGCCGTCCGCAGGCGTTAACCCCACCGTTCCTCGCCCGAGGGCCACTTGAAGTGGTTCAGGGCAGGAGGAGACCGGGAAGCTGGCCGGTCCTTTGGTTCCAGCAGTGACGGGGCTCGGCGACCCCCGGGATCAAGGGGCCCCGTCCGGCGTGACTGCGTCGGTACAACGCCGTTTTCCATACGACAGCATCAGTTGGGCTTGACAAGCTGGCGACCGAAGCGTGAGGGCCTCTTGTCGGGCTGGTCTGTGCCGAATCGTCCCTCGCTGCAGGCACATGCTTGGATCGGCCGAGGCTGGCACCAGGGTAGCCCGGAGTCGAGGCCGAAACTACGCTGCGTCATGTCTGAAATTGGTTGTGTCGGTGAGGGAAAAGTGAGAATTCCCATGCGGCAACACGCCGTCTGGGCCCTCAAGTGCCTTTAAGGCAGGGAATGTTGGGGTTCTCAGGCCGCGTGAGCGAGAGGTCGGCTGTGCGGACGTTGAGTGGATGTTGTGAATGTGCTGTGTGAACGGATAAGACGGGGCCACTGATCATCTAAGTGGGAGATGTCCGTGCGCACAGCGCGACCACTAGTACTCCTGGTGGCATTCGTCTTGGCCGTTCTGGCTGGTACAGAACAGGCCGCACTCGCGGTGAACCAATGGGTCACCGTGAAGACCGGCTATCGAGCCGGTGAGAGACCCGAGCAGGGCTGGGGATCGGCTCGCGGAAGAGGCCACAGCGCCTCGGGTGACGCCACCGACGCGACAGCGGGAGGGGGACGCAGCGGTGCGCTGAAGGCGCCGGGCGAACTCCCCCCGGATGGCGGCACCGCGCCACTGAAGCTGGAAGGCACGCCCAAACCACCGTCCGCGATCCCGTACGCAAAGGTTGCGGCGCCCGAGGTGTCGCCACCCAAGGGCTTCGATCCGAAGGTCAGCACCGAGGTCCCGGGCGAGCGCACCGAGCGCGCCCGTACCTTCGCCAACCCGGACGGCACCCTCACCACGCGCTACTACAACGAGCCGGTGAACTTCCGATCGACCGACGGTACGTGGAAGGGCATCGACACCAGCCTCGAACGCATGCCTCAGTCGGGGATGCGCACCATGAGCGGGTCCGGGGGTGGTTGGCAGCCGCGCGCCACCGAGGAGGAGCTTCGTTTCGCCGAGTACGCCGACGCAGAGGGCCTGGTTCGTCTTGGGGTGAGCGACTCCGCCGCCATCGCATGGGGGATCGACGGCGTCGCGCATACGCAGGGCAAGGTGAACGGGAGTGTCATCACCTACCCGGAGGTCCGTCCTGGCGCGGACGTGGAACTCATCGCGGGCAGCAATTCCGTCAAGGAGACCTTGATCCTCAAGAGCGCTGCCGCGCCCACGCAGTGGCGGTTTCCGCTGGCGCTGGAAGGGCTGACGGCGAAGCTCGACGGGCACGGCGGCATCGCCTTCGTCGACGGCGCGGGTAGCCAGCAGGGCTGGATGCCCGCCGGCTGGATGGAAGATTCCAACAAGGCGCCGAACTCCAACGAGGGCGTGATCTCCTCCGGAGTCACTTACGACATTGTCCAGGAGGCGTCCCGCCAGGTCTTGGTCGTCACTCTCGATCAGAAGTGGTTGTCGGCGCCCGAGCGTGTCTTCCCCGTTCGGGTCGACCCTTCCGCCACGCGGGTGGGCGGATCGTCGGGCACGTATGTGCAGGCCTCGTACAACCAGAACTTCTCCTCGGACACGGTGCTCAAGGTGGGCACGTCCAATGGCGGAGGGAATCGGTCCGCCTCTTTCCTGCGGTTCGACGGCATCAACGGCTCGCTGAACAACGCGTACGTCCTGGGTGCCAAGCTCAACCTGTTCAACACCTGGTCCTACTCGTGTACGGCGCGGCCGGTGACGGTACATCCCATCACCTCGAACTGGGCGGAGAACAGCACCTCCTCGTGGCCCGGTCCCGCAACCGGTGACGCGTTGGGCTCGAAGAGCTTCACTCACGGATGGAGTCAGAACGGGGGTAAGTCGTACCCCTGCGGTGCACCTGCATGGGAGGGCTTGGACCTGGGGAGCGGCGGGCGTCAGCTCGTCGATGACTGGACCCACGGACGTAAGCCGAATTACGGCTTGGCGCTGCGGGCCTCCACGACGGACTCCTACGCGTGGAAGCAGTTCGCTTCCGACGACTATCCCAACGGAAACCCGAGCCTTGACGTCACATGGTCCAAGCACGGCGCCACCTACGAGCTGGGACGTTGGATCCAGCCGATGACGGCCACGACCGAAGGAGCCTTCAAGGTCACTATCACCAACCGCGGCAAGGAGACCTGGGGCAAGGGCGGCAACTACAAGCTGCGTTACGACCTGTACGACGCGAACGGCAAGATGTTGGGTGGTGACTACGCGAGCAAGATCCGGTGGACACCGATGCCTCATGACGTCGCACCCGGCGGGTCCGCCACCGTCGACGCCAAAATCGCCCCGCTCGCGCCCGGGCGCTACACACTCGTGTGGACGATGGAGGAGGTCGGCGTATCGAGCTTCGTGGCCGACGGCGTCCCCGGCGCGGCTATCACCTTCGACGCGGTCAACACCCCACCTAACCTCACCGGTGCGGCGCCGCCGAGCGGCACCCTCGTGGACACGCTGACCCCGACCCTGTGGGTCTCGGCCACCGACACGGACAAGTCGCCCGGCTCCCTCACCTACCAGTTTGAGGTGTGCGAGGTCGAGGGCCGGGACACCCGGAAGAACTGCCGCAGCAACACGCGCGCGGCCGCACAGAGCTGGACCGTGCCGGGAGGCTGGCTGAGCTGGGCGAAGACCTACGCCTGGTACGCGTACGCCAATGACGGCAAGGACCAGTCGGCCCGGACCGATCCCTCGATCCTGACTACCCAGGTCCCACAACCCGTCATCACCTCCCATCTCGGCGGCGCGGCCCCGGGACGCCGTTTTGACGATCGGTCCGGCAACTACGCCACCGCTGCCACGGACGCCGCGGTTCCCACGGTCGGCCCCGAGCTCGCGGTCACCCGGACCTACAACTCGCAGGACCCGCGCCAGAGCAATGCCTTCGGCGCCGGCTGGGCCACCCGCTGGGACATGCGGGCAGCAGCCGAGCCCGACGGCAGCGTCTTGATCACACTGGCGAACGGCGCCCAGGTCCGCTTCGGCAAGAACAGCGACAACACCTACAGCGCCCCGTCCGGCTCGATGGGCGTGCTGACCTCCCTCTCCGGCGGCGGCTGGACTCTGCGCGACGCGTCCGCCGCCCTGTACACATTCGACGCGACCGGCCGGCTGACCAGCGTCAAGGACGGCCACGGCCGCGAACAGCAACTGACCTACACAAGCGGTAAGCTCACCAAGGCGACCGACGCACAGTCCAAGAGGGCGCTCAACTTCACCTGGAGCGACACGCACATCGCGTCCGTGTCCACTGACACGATCGCCCCGGGCGCTCCCGCGCTGACCTGGTCCTACACCTACACCGGCGACCAGCTGACCAAGATCTGCCCGCCCACCTCCGCGACTGCCTGCACGGTCTACACCTACACCGGCGGTTCCCAGTACCGCAGCATGGTCCAGGACGCCAGCCCGGTCGCATACTGGCGTCTCGGAGAGACAGAGGGCGAGGCCGCGCAGAGCGAGGCCGTCTCCCGTACCGGCATGAACGCCGGGCGCTACCGCGACGTCACGCTCGGCGAAGCCGGCCCTCTGACAGGCACCGGCAACAGAGCAGTCTCCTTCAACGGCACGAACTCCTACGTGGAACTGCCCGAGTCAACCCTGGCATCCTCCACCGTCCTGTCCGTGGAACTTTGGTTCAAGACGGACAAGCCGAACGGTGTCCTCGTCGGCTTCCAGGACAACCCGTTGGGACCCACGTCCCCCAAGGTCTACAACCCGGTCCTCGCCGTGGACTCCGCGGGCAAGCTGCGCGGCGCTTTCGGGAAGGCCGACGGCGGTCTCACCCCGATGACCTCCACGACCGCCGTCACCGACAACAACTGGCACCACGCCGCGATCACCAGCACCGGAACCGGCCAGGCCCTCTACCTGGACGGCCAGCCCGTCGGCACCCTAGCCGGCCCTGTCAACCACTCCGTCAAGACCTTCACCTACCTCGGCGGCGGTTACACCGACTCCACCTGGGACGGAACCGGCACACCCGGCACCCGCCACTACAAGGGACTGATGGACGAGGTGGCGGTCTATCACCGCGCCCTCGACGCAGGATCGGTCCGCGCACACCACGCGGCCCGCACCGGAGCCTCCAAGCTCGCCAAGGTGACCCTGCCCTCGGGCAGGACCGGCGGCAAGGCCGAGTACGACAGCGACACCGAACGCGCCACCAAGGTCACCGACGAGAACGGCGGCGCCTGGCAGATCTCCGCCCCCCGCTACGCGTCCGGATCCCAGGCATACTCTGACGCGGTCCGCGCCGAAACCCCGGTCAACTATTGGCGCCTGGGCGACAGCAGCGGCGCCGCCGCCGTTGATGAGATATCCAGCGGCGGCAATGGCTCCTACCAGGACGGCGTCACCCTCGGCGGCGTCGGCACCTTCCTCGACGGCGACGACGGCGCGGTGACCCTCGACGGGTCCACGGGCGCCGTCTCCGTGCCGGCGGAGTCCATCAGCGGCGCCACCTCGCTCTCAGTGGAGCTGTGGTTCAAGACGGCCAAACCCAACGGCGTCCTCCTCGGCCTGCAGAACGCCGAACTCGGCAGCGTCCCGACCATGTGGAACGCAAGCCTCCTCGTCGACGGCGAGGGCAAGCTCCGCGGCCACCTGTGGGACGCCGGCGGCCCATGGCCGGTCATGGGCGGCCTCAAGGTTACCGACAACAAGTGGCACCACGTCGTGATCACCGGAGGCCCGGCCGGCCAGTCGCTCTACCTCGACGGCTCGAAGATCGGATCGAAGCCCGGCGCAGTCAAGCCTGAGACCCTGGCCCGCGCCTACCTCGGAGCCGGCTACTCCAGCGAAGCGTGGGACGGCCAGACCCGCGCCACCCGCTACTTCAACGGCCAGCTCGACGAAGCCGCCTTCTACACCAAAGAACTCGACGCACAGGCGATCGCCGCCCACTTCAAGTCCCGCAACAAGGCAATGAGCGGCACCGGCGACCAATACCGCGGCGTCGTCACGGCCGGTAGCCCGGCCGGCTACTGGCGCCTGGACGAGACGTCCGGCACCGCGGTCAAGAGCCGGGTCGAGGCCCTCGACGGAACCGGCACCTACACCAAGGCCATCCAGGGAGTCACCGGCGCCTTCGGCCCCGGCGACGGTTCTGCCGTGCAGTTCAACGGCGACGGATACGCGGAGGTCCCCGGCGTCGGCATCGGCACCGCGGATGTCTCCGCCAGCCTCTGGTTCAGGACCGACAAGCCCGGCGTCATCCTTGCCAACCAGACGAGCCCGATGGCCGCAGCCACCGAGACCACCGGCGACTGGGCACCAGTACTGTACGTCGGCGCGGACGGCAAGCTCCACGGTGAATACTTCTCGGGAACCGGAGCCTCGAACGCCTCACAAGCCACGGTGACAGACAACCAGTGGCACCACGCGGCCGTCACCGTCAAGGCCGGGGTACAGACCTTGTACCTGGACGGCACCCAGGTCGCGACGAAGACGGGCGCGCCCGTCAACCACGAGAACAGCACCCGCACCTACATCGGCGCGGGCTTCGCCAAGAACTGGCCGTCAGCCCCGGCCAACATCAGCTACTTCATCGGCGCGCTCGACGAGGTAGCCGTCTTCCGCCGTGGCCTCACCGCCGAGGAGGTGGCCACTCAGTACGCGGCCCGCACCACGGCCTCCTCCTCCTCGCTCACCTCGACGGTGACGGTCACCGACCCCACCGGAGCAAAGACCTCCAGCACGTTCGACGCAGTCCGCGGACAGCGCCGGGTCGCCTCGACAGACGCGGACGGCGGTGTCGTCACTTTCGCGTACGACACCGGCGGCTTCCTCCACACGGTCACCGACCCCAACGGCCACGCGGTCACCACCGGTCACGACGAGCGCGGTAACACCGTTTCCACGACCACGTGCCGGGACGCCAACTCCTGCTGGACCTCGTTCGCCGAGTATCACCACAACGCGTCCGACCCGCTGGACCCGCGCAACGGAAAGCCCACAGCAGTCCGAGACGCCCGTTCCACCGGAACGGCCGACAACAGCTACCGGACGACCACGTCCTACACCGCGCTCGGCCTCACCGACACCGTCACCCTGTCCGACGGAAGGACCACGTCGACCACGTACACCATGGGCACCGAGCCCGCGGTCGGCGGCGGCCTCACCCCGGCCGGTCTGGTGGCCTCCACAAAGAGCACCGGCGGTCTCAACGTCTCGCACGCCTACTTCGCGAGCGGCGACCTGGCGCGGACCACCACGCCCTCAGGCCTGGCCACCAGCTACACCTACGACGGCATCGGCCGGAGGATGTCGGAGACCCAGGTCTCCGAGGCCACTCCCAACGGTGTGACCACCTCGTACACCTACAACGCGATGTCACGTGTCTCCACGGAGACGGGCCCAGGAGTCAAGAACGGGATCACCGGCGTCACACACACCGCGAAAACCTCCCGGACCTACGACGCGGACGGGAAACTGCTCACCGAGTCCACGCAGGACACCACAGGCGGTGACGCCACCCGCACCACCACCCATCGCTACGACGTATTCGGACTCAACGAGAGCACGACCGACACGGCGGGCAACGAGTCGGCCTTCGGACACGACGCGCTCGGCCGGGTGGTCCGCGAGACGGATCCCGTGGGCAACATCGTCACGCACACGTTCACCAAGCGTGGGCAGCTGGCCGAGTCGGTGCTGAAAGACTGGACGGGCGATCCGTCCGGCCAAACCCGCGATCTGGTCATGATCTCCCACGCCTACGACCCGGCGGGCCGCCTGGCCTCGACGACGGACGCGATGGGTGCCACGACCGCCTTCACGTACTACGACGACGGCCTCACAGCCACGACCACGGCGAAGCAGGTCACCCAGGCGAACGGCACCAAGAAGGACATCGTCCTTGAGGCGAACTCCTACGACGGAGCTGGCAACCTCACCGCCCAAACCGCGAGCGGCGGCCGCACGACCGTCCACACAATCGACGCCTTCGGGCGTGCGACACGCAGTGTCTTCGACCCGAACGGCCTCAACCGGGTGACCACGGCGGCCTACGACGGTGACAACCGCGTCACCGAGCAGACGCAGTCGATCGACGGCTCAGGCAAGAATCTCACCTCGACGACCGAATACGACGTGTCGGGCAACCCGAAGCAAGCCACCGTCACCGACGGCACCAGCACCCGGGTCACTTCCGGCACCTTCGACCAGCGGGGTCTCCCGCTGACCCAGGTCACCCCGCGAGGCAACACCACCACAACCCGGTACGACGACCTCGGCCGCCTGGTCGAGACGACGGCGCCGCAGGTGCAGATCGAGGAGAACGGCGGTGTAGCCAAAGCCGCGACGCCGAAGGCCCTCACCGGATACAACACCTTCGGCGAGGTCACCGAGTCGCGTGACGCACGCGGCCAGGTAACCCGGACGGAAACCGACAAGCTCGGCCGGCCCGTATCAATCACGCTTCCCGACTACACACCCCCAGGCGCTGCAACGCCGATCACGGCCGTATCGCGCACAACCTACGACAAGCTCGGCAACACCGCTTCCAGCACCGACCCCTTGGGTCGCGCCCGCTACTACCAGTACGACCAGATGGGCAACCTGGTCCGCTCCACGGACCCGGCCTTGGCGGGTGCTCAGGGCCTCAAGGCCCCGGGTGCCCCGTCCTTCAACGGCACCCTCACGGACCTGACAGGTGGTGGAATTTCCACCTACACCTGGACCCCGACCGGTCTGCCGCTCTCGGCAACGGACCCGACAGGAGCCCGTACCGAGTCCACCTATGACGAGCTCAGCCGCAAGCTCACCGCCACGACGGTCGAGCGCAAGCCCACCCTCCACAACCTTGTCTCCCGCTACACATGGGACGACGCGGGCAACCAGACCGAGTTCACCACCCCCAACGGCCGCCGCACCACAGTGGCCTTCAACACCGCAGGCGACCCCCTGACGGTCACCGACCCGGCCGGCGCCACCACCCACGCCGGCTACGACGGCCTGGGCCAGGAGACCGAATCGAAGGACGCCACCGGCCGCAGAACAACCACCACGTACGACGTCATGGGACAGCCGCTCTCGAGGTCCGACTACGGAACCGGAACGACGGTCCTGCGCGCGGCGTCAACGGAATACGACCCTGATGGCAACGTCACCGCATCAGTCTCCGCCACCGGATCGCGTCGCACCTATACCTACGACGCCCTCGGCCGCCTGACCAAACAGGTCGAACCCGTCACCGCCGACGACGCCATCACGACGACCTTCGGCTACGACGCCGCCGGCAACCGCACCCGTCTGACCGACGGCCGTGGAAAGGCCACCTACTACACCTACAACACCTGGGGTCTACAGGAATCGACCACCGAACCCAGCACCACACTCCACCCCGCTCTGGCCAACCGCACGTTCACCAACGTCTACGACGCGGCCGGTCAGCTCGTCACCGAGTTGCTCCCCGGCAGCGTCAAGCGCAACAAAACGTATGACGCGCTGGGCCACCTGACCGGCGAGACCGGTTCCGGCACCGCAGCGACCACCCGCCCACGGGCCTTGTCCTACGACCTCGCCGGCCGTCTGACCGGCGTGGGCGGCGACGGCCTCCTCGCGGGCAATACCTACACCTACAACGACCGCGGTCAGCTTCTGAAAGCCGACGGCCCCTCGGGGAACTCCGCCTACGCGTACGACGCGGACGGCCAAATGACCACCCGGACCGACGCCGCGGGCACCACGGCCTTCACCTACGACCTGGCCGGTCGCCTTGACACCACCACTGACCCGCTCACCGGAACCCAGATCCGCAAGGACTACGACGCGGCCGGGCGACCGACCACCGATCAGTACGCCCGCCCCGCAGGTGGCGTCGGCTCATGGACGGTCGGCGCCAAGCGCTCCTACACATACGACGCACTGGGCCGGGCCTCCAACGATGCCGTCACGCGCACAGAAGGCGGCACCGAGGTCCAGGGCATCGCCTACGAATACGACCTCGACAACCGGCTGGTCCAAAAGACCAGCACCGGCACAGCCGGGGCAGGCGCGGAAACATACTCCTACGACCTTGCCGGCCGCATGACCTCACAGACCAGCGGTGGCACCACCACCGCCCTCGAATGGGACAAGTCCGGCAACCTGACAAAGAAGGGCGACCTCACCGCCACCTACGACGCGCGCAACCGCGTCCAGACCTGGGGCACACAGACCTTCGACTACTCCGCCCGCGGCTCCATCAAGACCGTCACCGACGGGAGTAACACCCGCACCATCAACACCGACGCCTTCGAACGGACGGTCAGCAACGGCACCAGCACCTTCACCTACGACTCCCTCGACCGCGTCCTGACCAACGGCAGCAACGCCTTCCAATACGACGGAGGCTCCAACAACCTCGTCAAGGACGGCACCTCCACCTACAGCCGCGACCCAGGCGGCCAACTAATCGCCAGCGCCATCACCGGAAGCCCCGGCTCGGGACGCCTGCCTGTCACCGATCAGCACACCGATGTGGTCTCCACGCTCGCCGCTGACGGCACCTCGGTCTCCTCATCCCGCGCGTACGACGCCTTCGGCAATGTCACCGCGTCGGCGGGCACCAACCCCTCCCTCGGCTACCAGTCGGGCTGGACGGACAGCAGCACCGGCGAGGTCAACATGGCTGCCCGCTGGTACCAGCCCGGAACCGGGAGCTTCACCAGCCGCGACACCTGGCAACTCGACCCCAACCCCTCGGCCCAGGCGAACCGCTACACCTACGCCAACGCCAGCCCCCTCAACGGCACCGACCCCACGGGGCACAGGGTCGAAATGGGAGGTGGCAGCGGCAGCGCCGGCGTCTACATGGGATGGTTCAGCCAGTCCGCAGGCCCGCACGTCGGTGGAGTCATCAGGGCAGCGCTCGGCCAGTTCTCGTACCAGGGCGTGCTGTGGATCTACGACTCCAGCGCGGGGAGTCGGTACCCGGCCACCATGACCCGCGGCTACGACGAATCGCAGGAGAAGCGCCAACGGTCCCGATACCACGGCGGCGGTGGCGGCGGCAGTTCCTACGGAGGCGGCGGGGGAGGGGGCAGCAGCCCCAGGACCAGGCCAAGGCCCAACCCCAGGCCCCACCCGAACCCTCCGCGACCCAAGCCGAAGCCCAAGCCCCAGCCGATCTTCGACCCGAACCCGTGGAACGGCAAGAACCCGGTCCCGGCGCCGGACCTGGCGCCGATCGTCGGCCTCGTGGTGACAGGCACCGCCACAGTGCTTTCCGAGGCCACGGCTGCCGCAGCCACCGTCTTCACGGCGCAGGCTGTCCTCGACTCACTTGCCATCGCCATCTTCACGCCGGTCATCATCGGTTCCCCCGACCCCAGGGTCGAGCCGCAGTCGGGCGGCGACAATACTTGGCGGAAGCGTACTGACGACAAGTGCGACGACGGCCCCGGAACGAGCGCCAACGGTCACCAGATCTACCTCCCCCGCGAGCGCTACTGGGACGATTTCTCAAAGAGATACGAATGCCGGGCAACCGGGGTCTACGGCCTCTTGGACAAGAGTGACCTCACGACGACGAAGCATCCCGGACCGGGGACTTCGACCAATGAGAATCGGCGCCCGCCCGGCTATGACGAAATCAACGACCAGCCAGGCCAAAAAGCGAACAACGGCCACCTGCTACCTAAAATCGGAGGTGGATCTGGAACAGACCTCAGAAACCTTGTAGCCCAGTATCGTTGGGTAAATTCGCCTTACATTCGAGACACGGTCGAGAACGACATTCGGGTAGGCCTGGAAGCCAACAAGCGGGTGACAGTCTCGATTACTGTCCACTATGATAGTCAGAGCTCGGGCATACCTACGCGGCTCGAGTACGACTACTCCGTAATAGGCAGTGGAGAGTGGAAGAATTGCACCGTATTCAACACGCCGGGTAAAACGGCATCCATTGTTGGCACTCAGAACTGTCCACAGAAGAAGTAGGCGGATAAATGCCCGACTATCCCAATGCTGTTGCAGCGTTGCTCGGCACGCCCCGGGACCTGTTTGCCGGTCACGCGGCGTGGCAGCCGCTGGAAGCAGCCCTCGGGGTGTCCCTTCCCGATGACTACAAGCACCTGGTTGACGCTTACGCGCCGGTGCAGATCAACGGCCACCTGTACCTGGATCACCCGGCGAATGAGTTCTCACCACTTGGGGCGTGGATTCTCGACACCATCGAAGATTTCGAGAATCAGGATGGATCTGACGGGCTGATCCCCGCCGCCTGCACAGACCGAAGCGAGTACGTATTCCTGGCTCCCGGATCGGGCAAGAATCCGTGGAGGGTCGTTTCCTGTGGCAGGGATGAGCCTGATTTTTACGAACATCAGATGACGTTCTCTGAATGGATCTACCGCTATCTGGCGGGGGAGGACATGTTCGAACCTGGGGATGCCGTGTTCTATCCCGGACCGGTTCGGCTTGAAGGTATGCCTACCAGCGCAAACGATGGAATTGTGAAATGGTACGGACCCGACCGATAGGTGGCATCCAGTAGGGCAGGTAAGCAATAGGAATGGGGCACCCACCGGATGACTCGGGGTGCCCCATTTCAGTACGCGCGCCTGTATAGAGGAGATCGACCCTGTCAACTGACGACTGAAGCAGTGTTACGAGCTGGTGCGTGATGGCGGGTGAGGCGTGTTTCTCCTGGCCGTGGCCGACTCTCAGAGGGCGATATGTGACTTGATGTTCGTTTCTATGTCGCCTGTTCGTGTGACTGTGGGGGCTCCCGGCCGATCGACGAGTACGCCTCTCAGGCCGACGCGGCTGGGCGCCTACGTGCGCGCCACCCTGAGCGGCGCCAAGGTCGCCGGTATCGGCAGCCCCCCCGCCGCCGGGTGGACCACCTACTTCGCCGTGGACAGCGCCGACGAGGTGTCACAGCGCGTCCACGAGTGCGGCGGCACCGTCGACCTGCTGGTTGACGGCGAACCGGTGGCGGGCATCCGCTGCGGCATGGCACCGGGGTGGCCGCACTGGCAGGTGCGCTTCGCCGTCACCGACGCCGACCTGACCGTACGCCAGGCCGTCGGGCAAGTCCTTGACGGCTGGAGGAGACCCCGTACGGCCGGGCGGCCCGGCTCGCCGATCCTTGGGGCGGGCGGTTCTCCGTCATCGAGGTGGGCTGACGCAGGCGCGGCCGCTCACAGCCTTGACACGATCGCGCGGGCCAGCGTTTCGAGGTGGTCGCGGATCTGACTGGAGTGCTGGTCGGGGATTCCCGGGGCAAGGGGATCAAAGGCGTAGTTGACGGCGAAGTTGACCGAGCCCTTGCGCACGTACAGATGGCCACCGATCGAGGCTTCGTCGTACAGAGCCACGTCGCCCACTCCGGCCACCGGTAGAGTGCCGGGCTCGGATGCCTCCTGGGGGTCCTGACCCTCGGAATCCTCCGCGGCGTCCTCGTCGCCGTGGCCCTGTCCGTCGTCGAACTGCTCGCCCGCGTGGCGCGTCCACACGACGCGGTGGAAGGGATGGTCCCCGGACTGGCCGGCATGCACGACGTGGACGACTACCCGACGGCGCGGACCGTTCCGGGACTGGTCATCTACCGTTACGATTCGCCGCTCTTCTTCGCCAATGCCGAGAACTTCCGCCGTCGCGCCCTGGCCGCGATCGACCAGCAGAGTCCCCCGGTTCGATGGTTCGTACTCAACGCCGAGGCGAACGTCGAGGTGGACATCACTGCTCTGGACGCCGTGGACGGCCTCCGCCAGGAACTGGAACACCGGGGCATCGTCCTCGCCTTGGCGCGGGTCAAGCAGGAACTCCGGGAGGATCTGGACGCCTACGGTCTCACCTCCTCGGTGGGTGCCGAGCGCATCTACCCGACCCTGCCCACGGCCCTGGAGGCCTATCGGGCGTGGAGCCGGGACGCTGGATCGAAGGGGGACTGAGCCGGGCCTGCCGGTCGTCCCCGCCGCCGGGCCGAGTGTCCCCCGGCAGGGGCCATCCGGCCCCTGCCCGGAAGGACCCGCGTTCGGCCAGATTGGGAGCAGAGCGCGATATCGCCGATGGGGCTGGTGGCAGGGATGGGTTCCTACGTGTACGACTTCGACCAGGGCGGCCGGGACATGGCTGATCTCCTCGGAGACAAGGGCGCCAACCTCGCTGAGACGGCAGGCATGGGACTGCCCGTCCCGCCGGGTTTCACCATCACCACCGAGGCCTGCCGTGTCTTTCTGGCCACCGGCGAGCCGCCCGAGGAACTGGACTGTGAGGTCGCCGAGCACCTGGCGGCGTTGGAACGGCTCACCGGCAAGCGGCTCGGGCAGGTGGATGACCCGCTGTTGCTGTCGGTCCGCTCCGGGGCCAGGTTCTCCATGCCGGGCATGATGGAAACCATCCTGGACCTCGGCCTCAACGACCTGTCGGTGCTCGGCCTGGGCAAGACGGCCGAACGGGAGAGGTTCGCCTGGGACTCCTATCGACGCCTCGTGCAGATGTTCGGTGGCGTCGTCATGGGTGTCGAGAGGGGTCGATTCGAAGACGTCCTCCGACGGATCAAGGACCAGCACCGCGTCGCGGACGACTCCCGGCTGGACACGTGTGACCTGATCCGGGTCGTGCAGATGTTCAAGGACCTCGTCCTCGAACAGACCGGGAGAGCCTTCCCACAGGATCCGGCCGAGCAGCTGCGGCAGGCGATCCGTGCCGCCTTCAGGTCGTGGAACGGCGAGCGGGCATCTCTCCACCGACAGCGTGAACACATCCCGGACGACCTCGGAACGGCGGTCACCGTACAGACCATGGTCTTCGGGAACCTCGGAGCAGACTCCGGCAGCGGCGTCGCGTTCACCCGCGACCCGGCCACCGGCCGTCCCGGGCTTTACGGCGACTACCTGCCCAACGCCCAGGGCGAGGAAGTCGTCGCGGGCGTGCGCAACGCCCTGCCGCTCCAGGAGTTGTCGACGCTCGACCCCTCCTCGTTCGACCGGCTGCACGGGTACATGGAGCAGTTGGAAGCGCACTACCGCGACCTGTGCCACGTCGAGTTCACGATCGAGCACGGCACTCTGTGGATGCTGCGGACCCGCGTCGGCGCCCTGCGCGGGCGCCCTTCGGTATCGCCTTACGACGTGCCCCCGACGCCCTCGTTCCCTTGACGAGGCGCTGACCCGAGTCGACGGCGAGATACCGGCACGGCTGATGTCCCCCGCGTCGACACCACGGCCGAGACCCCCTCCGTGCTCGCATGGGGTATCCCCACCTCGCCCGGAGCGGCCGTGGGCGCGGCGGGGCTTCGACTCCTCGGAAGCGGTCCGCAGGGCTGCCGCCGGCAAGCGACACCGAACTGCTGGCCGCGATCACGCGCTGCTCGGCCTGCGGGGTGTCCGACCAACCCTGGTGTCGAACGGGTTGGTGTCCATGCAGGTGTGCGCGCCATCGCGGAGGCATCCTTCGAAACGAACGACCTGACCCAGACCACATGGTGCTTCTCTCTGGACGACGTCGAGGCGACGTTCTTCGCCGCCCATCTCGACAAGGGAATCTTCCCGGTCTCCCCATTCGAGACGATCGACCGCGAAGGTGTCGGCTGTCTCGTGGAGATCGCAGTCGCAGAGGGCCGCGCGGTCCGACCGGGCCTGAAGATCGGAGGCTGCGGAAAACACGGGGGAGACCCGACCTCCGTGCACTTCTTCCACCAGGCGGCACTCGACTCCGTCTCCTGCTCGCGCGATACCGCGCCCCGGACCGTGCCGGCCACCCGAGCCCCCGTCAAGCGAGTCGGCGGTGTTGCCTGGGTGACTGCGACCCGTGGCCCACCGCCCGGAAACCATGGCTCGGCCGACGCTCCCCCCGGTGTACGCGTGGATCGAGCGGTACCGCGACCGGACGGGAAGGTTGGCCGGTTCATCACCGACGGAGCCCAAGAGGTCGGGGACAGTGGCCGCAGACATCGGACGCAGCCCCGCTCGACCAGATCTCCATTGTTGCGGAAGGGTCAGTGGCGGGAGCGGGCGGCGGCTTCGCGCAGCGCATGGAGGACGGTTCCAAGGCCGAGGACCGCGATGCCGGAGATGACGGCGCCCAGGGGGAGCGCGAAGGCGAGGACCGCGCAGCCGGCCAGACCGATGACGGGGACGAGACGGCACGGTCGGCCCTCCTCCTCGGTGAGGGTCCAGGCGGAGGCGTTGGTGATGGCGTAGTAGACAAGAACACCGAAGGAGGAGAAGCCGATCGCCCCGCGGATGTCGGTCGTCGCGGCGAGCACGGCAACGACGGTACCCACGGCCAGCTCGGCGCGGTGCGGGACACCGAAGCGCGGGTGCACGGCGGCCAGGACGTGCGGCAGGTGACGGTCGCGGGCCATCGCCAGGGTGGTGCGGGAGACCCCGAGGATCAACGCGAGCAATGAGCCGAGCGCGGCGATGGCGCCGCCCACGCGGACAACGGGCACCAGCCAGTCGGAGCCCGCGGCTTGCACCGCCTCCGACAGCGGGGCTGCAGCGTCAGCGAGCCCGTCCGCTCCCAGCACGGTCAGGACCGCGATGGCGACGAGGGCGTAGACGGCGAGGGTGATGCCGAGCGCGATCGGGATGGCACGGGGGATGGTACGGGCGGGGTCGCGGACCTCTTCTCCGAGGGTGGCGATGCGGGCATATCCGGCGAAGGCGAAGAACAGCAGCCCCGAAGCCTGGACCACTCCGCCTATGGTGACGTCCGAGCTGAGGCCCAGCCGCGCGATGTCCGCACCGCCAGAGGTCAGCGTGGTGACGGCCACGGCGGCGAGGACAGCCAAGACGACCGCGATGGCGGCACGATTCAGGCGCGCGGACTTCTGCATCCCCGCGTAGTTCAACGCGGTCAGGGCCACGACGGCGGCCACGGCCACAGCGCGCTCCTTGCCGGGCCACAGGTATGCGCCGATGGTCAGGGCCATGGCCGCGCACGAGGCGGTCTTGCCGACGATGAACGCCCAACCGGCGAGATGGCCCCAGAAGCCGCCCAGACGCTCGCGGCCGTAAATGTAGGTGCCACCGGACCGCGGGTAGAGGGCGGCCAGCCGTGCCGAGGAGGTCGCGTTGCAGTAGGCCACGACAGCGGCCAGGGCGAGGGCGAGAAGCAGTCCGGAACCGGCGGCGCCGGCCGCCGGGCCGAGCGCGGCGAAGATCCCGGCGCCGATCATTGAACCCAGGCCGATCAGCACCGCATCGGACACCCCCAGCTCGCGCCGCATTCCGCCCGAACCCGTCAAGGCCCCTGCTGCGTTCACCACGCACTCCCTCTCGCTTCGATCCTGAACTCGGCGCACAGTAGCGGAGCAAGATGTCGGGGAAGGGGGGCGTTCTCTCAGGGGGTCTCGATTGGGTTGTCGGGTGGGCTCCCCTCCGTGCGCTGGACCAAGCGGTAGGTGTACGTACGTTTACTGCCGCGGTGATGGCGGCCCTGAAGAATGGCGGCTTCGATCAGGTGGCTGACCGGAGGGTTTGCTCTGCGGATCCGCGTCAACTGTCCGGGATTGAGGTCGACGGCGGCCGTGGCCGCGCCCAGGGCAACTCCTCGGGCAAGCAAGCGCAGGAGAACACGGAGCGCGAAGGCGTTGAGCTGTCCCTTCGGTGCGACCCGCTGGGCGGCCGCCATGGCCGCGGAGCAGGAGAACGCGGTATCGAAGCCGGGATCCTTCCGCCAGGTGGCGAGAAGGGACTCCGTGACACCGGCCGCGGCGGCGCAACCTGCCGGACCGAGGCCTGCGCCTGCCGCGTGGAGGGCCCATGCGCGGCGCTGGTCCATTTCGGCAGCCAGGTCCTGATGGGCGTGGATCGACGTGATCAGAGCCGAGTCCAGGCCGTCCGACGCCCTGAGCCGGTTGATCATGTCCTCGGCCCAGTCCCGCAGCGACTGGGCCGCTTCCTCCGGTGGTGGGTTCGTCAACCACAAGCCTCCTGTCGAACTCGGGAGTCTGAAAGTCTATTGTGCGCACCGGACGAGCCTGTCGACATGCGGGCTGCGGGCTGCACGACAAGCGGCTCATCGGCGAGCGGCCGGAACGGCTCCGGGCATGTGCGAATCCGGAGTGCGTATTGCACTTCCGTACTTTCGTGACGTCTCCAAGACGCACCTTCTCATGGTGTTCCACGGCCGGTGCCGGGGGCCGTGTCAAGGCGGACAGGCGCCATGCTTTGCGTGTCCCGCGACTGACGGAGTGGAATCGCCGCCCCGGCGGAGGTCGGTGCGTAGCGCGACTCTCGGCGAGCGAACGCCCGGCATCGCCATCGAGTGGAGGAGGACCCCGCATGTCGGCACGGCCCGTCCTCGCCGGCCTACGGAGCAGCTCCGGTCTGCGACGACATGCTGGGTAGTCGCTACCGGCTCCAGGCCCCGATCGGTCCCGTGGTACGGCTGACGCCTTCCGTGGCGTCAACTTGCGCACCCGCATAGGTGCCGGCCCCCTGAGCCCCGTACAAGTGACACGGATCGGCGCCGACATCTCATCAGCCCTCGATCACGTCACGCACACGGGATCATCCACCATGACGTCAAACCCGCCAATGTCCTGCTGGGTGAGGAAGGTTCCCCGCACCTGGCCGACCTCGGACTCGTCAGGACGCTGCACGATCACTCCCACAGCGCACCCGACACTCTGGTCTGGACGCTCACCTCTATGGCACAGGTACCGCCGTTCCGCACTGCGGTGAGGGCGGCGCCCGCGGACACACCTCCACGCACCCCTCACCCCTGCCGAATGTCGCGGATGCCGATTCCGGCGTCGAACGCGCGCGAGCGCACCTGGTGTCGGTGAGTGAAACGGCTGCCGCACCTCTGGTGACCGGGACGTAGTCGATGTCGTCTCGGACTTGCTCACCGACGCGCCCTTGTTCTCACCAGCAGCCCTCCCACCCGGAGCCGGGCGCGACTTCGAGGGTGTTGTCGCCCCTTCCCCCCCTGGTCCTGAACACGGGCATCACGGCAGCGGCACCACCGCCGATCCAGGCTGTGCAAGCGGGCGGCGTCCCGACTGGGCCGGCTGCGGGGGGACCTTGCCCCCGGAAACCGGTTCTCGGCCAGGCTCATAGACGGAACCGACAACGAGACCGGCGGCCGCCGTCTCAACGAAGTGTTCACATTGAACCGCATCCTGGATGGAGACGCGTTCTACGTAAAGATCACCCCCTGATTAGCGACGGAGCCCCTGTGCCTCTCATCACTGAATACAGCACCAGCGCCTACCCGGACCGCGGGATCGTCGAGGTGTACGACAGCGACGCGTACCTCGGCGACGACGAGGCGTTGGCTCGCTCCAGGACGCAGGTGGTCGCGGGAGACGGTTACCACCTCTTCCTGCACAGTCTCCAAACCGACATCGAAGTAGAGGTCACCCTCAGGATCTGGGACAGCCCACAAGAGGTGCTGCAAGACACCGAGGGCACGGTCCCGGTATCTCTGGAGTCCGAGACAGGCCGGCTTGTGGTCAACCAGCTCACCTTCGGACCAGCGGGTGTGATGGACCTGCCCCGGCCCGGTGTCTACGAGGGGCACGCGACCTGGAGCGGACGGCAGGCCACAGCCGACTACTACGACACCTGTCGCCAACGTTCTGTCCAAGAGGGATGGAGCGCGGAACAGATCGGCGCTGCATGGAAGCAGTGCCCCGACGTCGAAAGGTACGTACTCGACCTCTGGTTCGTCAGGGACTGCGAGCCAGACGACGAGGACGACACCTAAGACCGTGTCCTATGTGGTGAGGCGGGCGAGCCGCTTGTAGCAGCAGATGGCGGCGGCGAGACCGAGAAAGGCCAGGTAGTTGCGGGGGTGGCGTTCGT
>NZ_LGDE01000473.1 GCF_001279725.1 Streptomyces sp. WM4235
GCCCCGCACCACCGCGCGTCCCACACGACCGCGCACCCCGAGCCCCCTCATGGCATCCCCCCACGCAGCAAACGGCACCGCGCGACCCGCGAAGCCGCCCGCACGACCACCGGACACAACCGTGACCGGCACCGGAAACCGACCCGACAACCTCAGGGATCGCCCATGCTTCCCCTCTCCTCCTCGCAGGAGATCGTCTGGCTGCACGAACAGATGCAGCCCGGCAGTCGCGCCTACAACTTCACCGCCGCGCTGGACCTGTGGGGCCCGCTCGACGCCGAGGCGCTGCGGCTGGGGCTCGCCGCCACCCTCGCACGCCACCCCGGTCTGCGCCTCGAACTCGTCGCCTCCACCGGGTCCGTACCGGGGCAGCGGGTCGCGCCACAGTGTCCGCCGAGGCTGCGCACCATCGATCTCGGTACGGAGAAGGACCCCGAGGCGGCGTTCGCCGAACTCCTGCGCGCCGAGGCCGAGACGCCGCTCGACACCTTCGAGGCACCGCTGATCCGCTGGACCCTCGTGCGGCTGGCCGAGCGCCACCACCGGCTGGTCCACGTCGAGCACCACCTGATCCACGACGGGCACTCCTTCGCGATCCTGCTCGACGACGTCTTCCGCGTCTACCGCGCCCACGTCCTCGGCGAGACCCTGGAACTCCCGCCCGCCTCGTCGTACGCGGACCATGTCCTGGCCCGGGCCGAAGCCGCGTACGCCCCCGAATCGCTGGACTTCTGGCGGGCCGAACTCGCCGACCAGCCCCACGACCTGCCGCTGCCCGGTCTCGCCCGCCCCGGTGCCCGTCGCCGGCACAACGGCGGCCAGCTGCGCCAGACGATCGGCGCCGATCTCGCCGAACGCCTGCGCGGCCACACCCGTTCGCGTGGTCTCACCCCGTTCGCCACGCTGCTGGGGCTGTTCGCCGAACTCCTGCGCCGGCACAGCGGCCGCTCCCGGATGGTCATCGGCACCGCCGTCGGCAACCGCCCCCTCGGCTACGAGGACGCCGTGGGCATGTTCGTCAACACCATCCCGCTGCCGCTCGCCCTGGACGGAGCCGTCTCCGCCCAGGAGACCATGTACGACGTCACCGACACCCTCATCCGGGCCCTGCCGCACCAGGACGTGCCGGTCCAGGAGCTGACCCGGGCGCTCGGCATGCACACCTCCGGCGCCGACAACCCGCTGTTCTCCGTCATGTTCAGCGCCCACGACGCACCGCTGCCCGAGATCGAGGTACCCGGTCTCGACATCACCCTCTTCGAGGGGTTCAACACCGGCACCACCCGCTTCGACCTCGACGTGGTGCTGCTCCCCGACGACCGGCGCGGCGTCACCCCGCGCCACGGCGCGCCCGGCATGACCCTGGTCTGGGACTACGACGCGGACCTCCTAGGCGAGGACGTCGCCCGGCTGCTCTCCGGCCGCTTCCTGGACCTGCTGCGCGCCTATCTCGACAGCCCCGGGATCCCGCTCGCCGACCTGGCACCGACCGCCGTGGAACCGGCCGCCGAGCCCGTGCCCGTGCCGACCGACCGTGATCCGCTGGACCCCGTGGCCGCGCACCACCCGTCGCTGCCCGCCCTGCTGTGCGGCGCGCGCCGGCTCACCTACGGCGAACTCGACGACCGCGTCGGCTCCCTCGCCCAGCGGCTCCGCGCCGCCGGTGTGACGCCCGGCCGGCCGGTGGCCGCGGTCCTGCCCAGGGGGACCGACTCGGTCGTCGCCCTCCTCGCGTGCCTGCGGACCGGCGCCGTCTACTGCCCGCTGTCCCCCTCCGACCCGCCGGCCCGCCTCGCACTGCTGCTGGAGCGCCTCGCCCCGGCCCTGGTCCTCACCGGCGACGGCGCCCCGGCCCTGCCGGAAGCACTGCCGATCGCCCGGATCGACGCCCCGGACCTGCCTCCCGCGCGCGAGGCCGCCGTTCTTCCCCACACCGCGTACGTCATCCACACCTCGGGTTCCACCGGCACGCCGAAGCCCGTCGCCGTCGGCCACGCGGCGCTGACGCACCACATGACGGCGGCAGCCGACCGGTTCGGCCTCGTCACCTCGGACCGGGTCCTGATGTTCGCGCAGCCGTCCTTCGACGTCGCCCTGGAGGAGGTGCTGCCGACCCTGCACGCCGGGGCGTGCCTGGTCCTGCCCGAGCACGAGGTGCCCACGGGCGCGGAGCTCGCCGAACTGCTCGCGTCCGCCCGGGTCACCGTCGCCAACCTGCCCACCAGCTACTTCCTCGCCACCCGCGAGGACCTGCGTCCCGCGCTGCGCGACGAGAGCTGGACGCCCAGGCTCCTGGTCCTCGGCGGCGAACGCCTTCCCGCGGAGGCCTTGCGCGGCGTCCTCGCCGACACCGACGCCACCGTGCTCAACGTGTACGGCGTCACGGAGGCGGCCATCAGCTCGACCGTCCACGAGGTCTCCCGCGACGCCCTCGCCGAGGGTGCCGAGATCCCCCTGGGCACCGAACTCCCGGGCGAGCGGGTCCTCGTCCTGGACGCCCACCACCGCCCGCTGCCGTCCGGCGCCGTCGGTGAACTCGCCGTCGCCGGACCCGGTCTCGCCGAGGGGTACCCGGGCAACGCCGAGGTGACGGCCGCCCGGTTCGTCACCGTCGACGCACTCGACGGGGAGCGCGTCTACCTCACCGGCGACCTCGGCTACCGCGGTCTCGACGGGCTGCTGTACTTCCTCGGGCGACGTGACAACCAGATCAAGCTGCGCGGTCACCGCATCGAGCTGGAGGAGATCGAGGCGGCGGCGTCCGCGGTGCTCGGCGGCCGGTCCTGCGCCGTCGTACTGGACCGGGAGACCACGGGCGGCCCCAGGCTCGTCGGCTTCCTCGAAGACGGCGCCGACGGCGCGGACTTCGACGAGAAGGCCCTGCACGCCGAGCTGAGCCTGCGCCTGCCCGGCCCGCTCGTACCCGCCCGGTGGGCACGGCTGGAAACCATGCCGACCCTCGCCGGAGGCAAGCCCGACCGTACGGCGCTGTCCCGCCGGGCGGCGGCCCTCGACCCCGACGACACCGTGACGTCCGAGGCCGAGGCCGATTCCGAAACCCTTGCCGAACCCGGGTCCGCGGCCACCGCCGTGTCCGACGATCCGATGACGGCGTTGCTCGCGGAAGGCTGGCGCGAGGTCCTCGGCCACAGCCGTTTCCACGCCCGCTCCCACTTCTTCCACAGCGGTGGCCACTCCCTGCTCGCCGCCGAACTGGCCGCCTGGCTGGAGCCCCGGTTGGGCACGCGCCCGCCGCTGAAGGTGCTCTTCCGCAATCCCGTGCTCGCCGACCAGGCCGAGGCCCTCGCCACCACCACCCTTTCCACGGAGTCGTGATGACCCAGTCCCCGACCCTTCCCGTCGCCCCCGCCACGCCCGTCGAGACCGGCCTCGCCACCGCGCACGGCACCGGTACCGCGCCGAGCGTCGCCCACGGCCCCGCCGCCGAACCGACCGGTGTGCTCGCCCGCTTCGAGGACCAGGCCCGCCGGGACCCGCAGGCCCCGGCCGTGATCGACGGCACGCGGATCTGGACGTACCAGGACCTCGACGAGGCGGCCGTGCGGGTCGTCGCCGCCCTGGGCGACCGCGTACGGCCCGGTGACCTGGTCGGCGTCTGCCTCGACCGCTCCACCGCCCTGGTGGTCACCGCCGTCGCGCTCGCCCGGATCGGCGCCGTCTACCTGCCGCTCGGCCCCCGCCCCGGCGAACGCCGCACCCAGGCCGTCACCGAGGACCTCGACGTCGCCTGCCTCATCGGCGACCCCGCCGTCCTGCCCGAGGAACACCGGAGCGGGGAGCACGCCCCGCTGCCGCTGCCCACCGACGGCGTCAACGCCCCCGCCGCCGCGGTGGCCGCCTTCGCCGGCTCCGGCCGCGGCACCCGGCGCGCACCCGAAGGCGCCCTGTACGCCGTCCTCACCTCCGGTTCCACCGGCCGCCCCAAGGCGGTCGCCGTGGCCGAGACCTCGCTCTCCGTCGCCCTGGACTGGTACCGGGCCGAGACCGGTCTGGCACCGGGCGACCGGCAGTCCCTGCTCATCGGTGTCGCCTTCGACCCGCACCTGTTGGAACTGTGGGCCGGCCTCACTTCGGGCGCCGCCCTCGTCCCGGCCCCGGACGACACCCGCTGGGACTCGCACGTCCTCACCGACTGGTGGCGCGACACCGGCCTCACCCACGCCGTGGCGGCCACCCCCACCATCGAACCGCTCCTGGACCGGCCGTGGCCGCAGGACCTGAGACTGCGTCACCTCGTCGTCGGCGGCGACCGCATGCGCCGCCGCCCCGGCACCGACGTCACCGCCACCGTCCACAACGCCTACGGCCCCGCGGAAGCCACCGTCGTCACCACCACCCACGCCATGCGCGGCACCGACCCGGAGGCCGGCGACCCGACCCCGCCGCCCATCGGCACCGCCCTGCCGGGCGTCACCCTCGTCGTCACCGACGACGAGGGCCGGCCCGTCGCCCGCGGGCAGGACGGTGAACTGCGCGTCGGCGGCCACTGCCTGGCGCTCTGCTACCTCGACCCCGAACTCACCGCCGAGCGGTTCGTCGAGGACCCCGCCGCCGGCCGCCTCTACCGCACCGGCGACCGGGTACGCATGAACGCCGACGGCAGCCTGGACTTCCTCGGCCGCCTCGACGACCAGGTGAAGATCAGCGGGGTGCGGATCGAACCGGCCGAGGTGGAAGCCGCCTTCGAGCAGGACCACCGGGTGCGCAGCGCCGTCGTCACCGTGCTGCGCGACGGCTCCGGCCACAGCCGCCTCGTCGCCCACGTACGGCCCGCCGACGGCGCCGAACCCGCGACCGCGGACCTCCTCGCCGCGGTCCGTGCCTGGCTCCCCGAGCAGGCCGTCCCCGCCGCCGTACGGATCGTCGACGGCTACCCGCTCGACGCCAACGGCAAGGTGGACCGGGCCGCCCTCGCAGCCCAGGCCGAGGCCCCGGCCCCCGTGCCGTCCCGGACCGCCGGCACGGACGACCTCGCCGACGCCACCGCCACCGAGCGGCTCGTGCTGACGTCCGTGCGCGACCTCCTCGGCCGCCCCGCCACCGGCCTCGGCGACCACTTCACCGACGCCGGTGGCACCTCCGTCGTCGCCGCACGACTGCTCGCGATCGTCGAACGCGAGACCGGAGTACGCCCGCGCGCCCACGAGCTGCTCCTCAGCACCGACCTGCGGGCCTTCGCCGCCCTCCTCGACCAGCGCCGGACCCCGCGCCCGGAAGGAGCCTGACATGACACCCACCACCTTGAGGCCCGCCGACCCGGCGAACGGAACGCCCGTACCGCCGCCCGCCGACCCCGCGAACGGCACGCCCGTACCGCCGCCCGCCGTCCGCACCACCACGCCCGTACCGCCGTCGGCACGGGCGGCCACCCTGCCGGCGCTCGTCGCGCGGCACGCCGAACTCACCCCGAACGCCCTCGCCGTGGTGGACGGTGACAGCACCCTCACCTACGGCCGGCTCCTCCAGGCGGGCCACGCCCTCGCCGTCCGCCTGCGCGACCACGGGGTGGCGCGCGGCGATCGGGTGGCGCTGCTGACGACGCGCTCCTCCCGCACGGTCGTGGCCCAGCTCGGGCTGTGGCTCGCCGGAGCGGTCTGCGTACCGCTCGACCCCGCCCAGCCCAGGCCGCGTACCGAGGCGATGATCACCGACGCCGAGGTGACGCTCACCATCGGCGACGCGAAACTGCTGGAGGCCGCCAGGCTCCCCGGCCCCGTCCTCGCCCTGCCCGAGGAGCCGCTCGCCGGCGGCCGGCCGCTCGACGAGTCCGAGCCGGACAGGGCGGCGTTCATCATGTTCACCTCCGGCTCCACCGGCCGCCCCAAGGGCGTCGCCGTGCCGCACGCCGCCATCGCCGAGCTGGTCACCGCACCCGACTACGTCACCCTCACCGGCCGCGACCGCGTCCTGTTCCACTCGCCCATGACCTTCGACGCCTCGACGTTCGAGGTCTGGGTCGCCCTCGCCAACGGCGCCGCGGTCGTCGTCTGCACCGAGCAGCGCCCCACCCTGGAGGACCTGGCCCGGCACGTCGAGCGGCACGGCGTGACGGTGGCGTTCTTCACCACGGCCCTCTTCCACCAGCTCGCCGCACGCCGCTCCCGCGTCTTCGCCCAGCTCCGCTCGGTCGTCGTGGGCGGCGAGGCGATGGCCGCCACACAGGCCCGTGAGGTGCTCACCGCCTTCCCCTGGCTGGAACTCGTGAACGGCTACGGGCCGACCGAGACGACCACCTTCGCCACCGCCCACCGGGTCACCGAGCAGGACTTCGAGGCGCCGATACCGATCGGCGCGCCCATCGCCGGGGCCACGGCGCACGTCCTGGACGCCGACGGCCGGCCGGTGGCCGACGGCGACCGGGGCGAACTGTGGATCGGCGGCAGCAGGCTCGCCCACGGGTACACGGGCCTGCCCGAACTCACCGCCGAACGGTTCGTCGAGCACCCCGCCGCCGGCCGGCTCTACCGCACGGGCGACATCGTCTCCCTCCGGACCGACGGCATCCTCCTCTTCCACGGCCGCAACGACGACCAGGTGAAGGTCCGCGGCTTCCGCATCGAACCCGCCGAGGTCGAACACGCCCTCCGCGAGCAGCCGGACGTGGACGACGCCGCGGTCACCGTCGACGGCGCCGGCACCCCCGAGGCGTCCCTCGTCGCGTTCGTCGTCGCCGCGCCCGGCCCCGTGCCGTCCGGCGGAACGCTGCGCGAGCGGCTCACCGCGGTCCTGCCCGCCCACCTGGTGCCCGACGCGGTCACCGTCCTGGAACGGCTTCCCCTCACCCCGGCCGGCAAGGTCGACCGACGCGCGCTCACCGCCCGGGCGCACGCGGCCGAGAGCGGGCCCGCCGAGGCGTCCGCGCAGCCGATGACCCCGTTGGAACAGGCCGTCGCCGACGTGTGGAGCCGGGAACTGGGCAGCGAGGTCACCCGCGCCGACGCCGAGTTCCTCGCCCTCGGCGGCCACTCCCTGCTCGCCCTCGCCGTCACCGACGACCTGCGCGAGGAACTCGGCGTGGAACTCTCCCTCGCCGACTTCTTCGCCGCCCCGACGGTCGCCGCGCAGGCCGCACTGGTCGAACGCGCCCTCCTGGCCGCCCACGGCGACCTGCACCCCGAGACCCCGGAGCACAGCGATGTCCACTGACGCCGACTCCGCGGCCCGCGAGCGCCAACAGCACCTCCAGCGGGAACTGCTGCGCCGGGCCCGCGCCGGAACCGCCCGACGCGTGACGACCGACCCCACCGTCGGCGCGACCGACCCCGTACCGCGGGACACCGGCCACGCCTCCGGTACCGCCCCGCAGGACGGAAGCGTCCCCCTCTCCCGCGCCCAGCGCCGCATGTGGCTGATGGAGCGGCTCGGCGGCGCGGGCGACTCGTACCACGTACCGTTCGCCACCCGGCTGCGCGGCCCGTTCGACGTGGCCGCGTTCACCGAGGCCCTCACCTCGCTGGTGGCCCGGCACGGCATCCTCCGCACCCGCTACACGGAGCGCGCGGGCGAGCCCTGCCAGGAGGTGCTGCCCGCGCCGCGGACGGTCCCCGTACCCGTCGTCGACACCGACGCCACGCACGCCCCCGGGCTGCTGCGGCGCGAGTCGGCCCGGCCGTTCGACCTCGCGGCCGGCGAGGCCGTACGGGCCCTCGTCCTGCGCCACGGCCCGCGGGACCACACCCTGCTGGTGACGTTCCACCACATCGCGGTGGACGGCGGCTCACTGGAGACGGTGGCCGGCGAACTCGCCGTCCTCTACACGGCGGCCACCGACGGGACGATCCCGCGCACCCTTGCCGCACCGCCCCAGTACGCCGACCACGCACGCCGCGAACACGACGCCCTACCCGGCTTCGAGGCCGAACTGGGCCGCTGGAGCGATCTGCTGGCCGACGCCGCCCCACCGCGCCTGCCCCGACCGGCCGCGGTCGCGCGACACACCGCGGTCCGGCCCGCGGCCGTGCGCACCGTCCCCCTCGCCGCGGCCGTCCCGGACGCCCTGCGCGCGCTGGGCGCGGAGCGCAACGCCACCCTCTTCGCGGTGTCGCTCACCGCGGCGTTCGCCGCACTGCACCGTCTCACCGGCGACGACGACCTGGTCATCGGAGTGGCGGGCACCCACCGCAGCGGAACCGCCATGCGCGGCCTGGTCGGTCTGTGCGTCAACACCCTGCCCGTACGCGTCGACGTCTCCGGCGATCCGACCTTCGTCCAACTGCAGCGCCGGGTACACGAAGCGCTCCTCGAAGCCCAGAGCCACCGGCACATCCCCTTCGACCTGGTCCTCGAACGCCTCGGCGCCGGGGCACGCGGCGCCGACGGCACCGCGCTGGTCCGCGTCACCTCCGACGTCCTCGGCGAGCCGACGGTCCTGCGCCTGCCGGGCACGTCGGCCGAGTACGTCGACGTACCCACCGACGGCGCGAAGTTCACCCTGTCCTACGGCCTGGGGCTGGGCGACGACGCACGGCCGGTGGCGCTCGTCCAGTACGACGGGAACACGCTGGACGACACCGTGGCGGAGGCGGCCGTACGGGACTACGCGGCCCTGCTCCACGCGGTGGCGGCCGACCCGGAACTCGCCCTGGGCCAACTACCCCTGCCCGGCCCGAACCCCGACGCCGGCCCGAACCCCGTCGTCGAACCGGACCTCGCCGTCGAACCGGACCTCGATGACGGCCCGGACGGCGGGGAAGCAGACGGCGAGGCCCCGGACGGCGACGGTCATCCGGCCGCCCGGACCTTGCGTGCCCACCCGCAGGTCGCCGACGCCACGGTGGTCCGGCCCGCCCAGGGGCCGCCCGTGGCCTACGCCGTCCTGCACGACAGCGTCGGCCCGTCCGGTCACGAACTGCTGGGCCTGCTGCGCCGGTCGCTCGCCGCCGAGTCCGTGCCCGCCACGGTCACCCTGCTCGACGCGCTTCCGCGCGAGGCCGCCGGGCCCCTCGACCAGGGCCGGCTGCCCGGGTCGTCCACGCCGAGCGCCCCGTCCGGCCCCCGGGCCGAAGCGGTCACGGAGACCTTCACCGCCGTGCTCGGTGTCCTCGCCGCGCCCGACGACGACTTCTTCGTCCTCGGTGGCCACTCCCTGAAAGCCGTACAGCTCGCCGAACGGCTCCGCACGGACCTCGGCCTGCCCCTCACGGGCCTCGACGTCCTCCAGGCCCGCACGCCCCGGGCGTTGACCGCGCTCCTCGACGAACGGGCGGCACGGCAGAGCGCCGCGAAGGCCGCGAGCAGGCCGGCCCCCCGCTCCCGGGACATCCGCCCGGGCACGGTCCTGGTCACCGGCGCGACGGGCGGCGTCGGCGCGTTCGTCGTACGCGAACTGGCCGCACAGGGCCGCCCCGTGCTGGCGCTCGCCCGACCCGAGTCCGCCCACCTGATCGCCGGCGAGGGCGTCGACGTCATCGAGGGCGACCTCACCGACCTGGCCGGCCTGCGGGACGCCGTCGCGCACGCCGACGCGATCGTCCACTCCGCCTGCACCTTCACCCGCCACGACGTGGACCTGGCGGCGATGGAGACGATGGTCGACGCCTGGCGGCGCGGACCGTTCGTCTTCGTCAGCAGCGTCGACGCCTACGGGCACCCCGACACGGACCGGGTCGCCGAGGAGGCGCCGCCCCACGAGCCCGTCAGCCCGTACGGCAGGGCCAAACTCGACTGCGAGGCCCTGCTGCTGCGCGCCGCGGGAACCGAGGGACGCGGGGGCGCGAGCGCCGTACGGTCACCGATCGTGTGGGGAGCGCACGACCGGCTGCGCGAACAGTTGCGCTGGGGCGCCATCGGCACGCTCTACCAGTCCGCCCGCGAGGGCCGGCCGATCGAACTGCCGCGGCCCGGTACCGGCGGACACCCCTGGTACGGAGTGGCCTGGGTGCACGCGGCGGCCCTGGCCCGCGCGGTGGCCGAGAGCCTGGACCGTCCCGTGCACGGGGTCGCCAACGCGTCCAGCGGCCATGTGTCCTGGCGTGACCTGGCCCTCGACCTCACGGAACTGCTCGACACCCGCGCGGACCTCCGCGACACCGACGACGTCCCCCGGGACCTCGATCACCGCTGGCACTACGCCGGCGCCCGCCTGGCCCGCCCCCTGCGGGCCCGGCAGGGAGAGGACCGGCGAACCGTGCTGGCCGAGATGATCCGCGGGATGGCTGCCACCACCGGCTGACCCGCCGAGCCGCGCCCGGAGCCCCGCACCGGGCTCCGGGCCCGGCCCCGATCGACTCCGGGGCCTGGTGGCGGGGCAACACGACGATCGCCGTGATCGCCGCGAGTACGAAGAGGGCGGCGGCGACGGCCGGGCCCAGGGCGTAGCCGGCGTTGAGCGCGGCGGGGTCGGCGGCCGTGCCGGTGCGGTGTGCGGCGAGGGTGGCCAAGGCTGCCGGCCCGATACAGCCGCCGAGTTGGCGGGAGCCGTTCACGAGGCCGGAGGCCATCCCGGCCTCACGGGAGGCGACACCGGTGGTCGCGGCGGTGAACGACCCGGGCGAGCTGCCGCGCCTGGCACGGGTCGCGGACCGCTGGGCGTCGCTGACCGCCGAGGACACCTACCTGGACGGGCTCCGAGCCCTGGTGGACGGCCTTCTGGCCGGCCGTTCCGGTGCGATCACCCGGGACGTGGCGGCCGGTACCGGGTAACGGCGGCCGTCGAAGGGCCACTCGACGAACCCTCGTGATCGACGGTCCTGCCGGTCCGCGACGCCGTCCACGCCCGGGGCCGTGAATCGGCGGATCGGACGCGGTCGTGGGAGCGCCCCGTCCGGCACGGCGAGGGTGCCGTGTCGGACGGGCGCGGGTGCCGTGTCGGAGGGGGTGCCCCCCCCCGGACTCGTCAGCGGTTGGCGCTCGACGGGCCGAAGAACTCGATCTCCGTGATGGCGACCTGCTTGTCGGCGGAGACCGCGTGCGCGGTCTCGATGGTGAAGCGGACCTTCGTGACCTCGCCGACGCGGAACGCACGCCGCTGGCCGCCCGCCCCTTGATCCAGGGTCAGCCGGCGCGTGGTGACCTTGCCGTCCTTCCCGGTGATCGTCGCCGTGACGCGGTGCGGCAGGGCGGACTCGCCGATCTTGTCGGCCTTCGCGGAGACGCCCGGGGTGATGATCACATCCAGTAGTCGGGTCGGCTCGCTGAAGCCGGCCTCGATCCACTCGCCCTGGCCGGACTGCGAGACGCCGGGGCCCCACCAGGTGTTGCTGCGCTTGTCGAAGGCGAGCTCCGGCTTGTGCTCGGGGTACGAGCGGGAGGCCGTGACCCGGTCGGGGGCCACGGGCGCGCGCTTGGCGAAGTGGTCCCGGGTGGCCTGGACGCCGTCGGGCAGGTACACGAGGCCGAGGATCGCCAGAGTGACGACGACGGCGAGGGTGATCCAGGTGCCGATGCGGTCGAACACCCGGCGCAGCCGGGGACGGTCGCCCGCCCACGGCGTCTCGCGGCGCCGCCCGGCGAAGAGCCGCCGCCACCAGGGGGCCCGTCCCGTCGCTGTGGCATCGGCGGTCTCGGCCAGCGGCATCGCGCAGCGCACGCAGTAGTGGCGGTCGGGACGGTTGGGCGTCGAGCACCACCGGCACGGCGGCCCGCCCACGATGCCGGGCTGCGCTCCCGGGGCGCGTACGGCCGGCCGTTCGGCGTCCGGCCGGCCGGGCAGGACGGGCGCGACAGCCGCCGGAGCGTCGTGCGGCGCCTCCGGGTCCGCCACGGGCACCAGGAGGGAGCGTGCCCGGTCGGACATGGTGTCGCTCAGCGCGTGCGGCGTCGGGGCGGTGGCCGCCGTGTCCTCCGCCGACGGAGTGCCGGGGCGGTCCGGGTGGGTCGGCCCCGGCCCCATGGGACGCCCGCCGCCGCCGGTGGCCGGACCGGACGGCTCCGCGCCCCCGGACCCGCCCGTTCGCGCCGGCGGCCCGGACCGGTCCGACTCCCCGGCACGCCGCACCGGTTCGGCGTGTCCGGGCGCGCCGGGGCTGTCCGGGTCGGGGCGGTCCGGGTCGCCGGGCGCCTCCGTAGCCGCGGACGCCGCCGCGGTGCCAGGTGCTGCCGTGGCCCCGGACTGCCCCGTACCGCCGGCGTTTTCCGGCGTCCGGGTGACGTCCGGGCTCCCGGCGGTCACACGGGTGTCGGGCTCCGCCGGTGCCGACGCGGGCCCCCGCGAACCGCCGGCGGACGCCGTGGCGGGCCCGGTGCCCCGGCCGGCGGCACGCGCCGCCCGCTCCGCACGGGCGGCGTCCATGGTGCCGGTGGCTGTACGGGCGTGGTCGGGCGTGCCGGCGTGCTCGGGCGTACCGCTGTCCGAGCCGCCCGCCGTCCGGGAGGCCTCGTGCGGGGTCCGCGCCGCGTCCGCGGCGGGTCCGCGCGGGTGTGACGACGGGCCGGCGGGCCGTGCGGCGCGGGAGCCCTGGTCCCAACTCAGCACGGCGCCGCACGCGTCGCAGAACGACTGGCCCGGTTCTGCGCGCGTTCCGCACTCGGCGCAGTTCTGCGTGGTCATTTCTCCGGGGTCCTTTCGGTGGCGGTCACCTCGACCGCGTAGGGCATGTGGGCGGGGCGGGCGGCGGCGACGAGGGAGTCCAGGCGGTGGAAGTCGGCCGGAGTCGGGTCGGGCAGCCGGAGGGCGACGTGCAGACGCGGGCGCGGGTCACCGGGGAACGGGCCGAGGGGGCGGGCGTTCCAGTCGGCGCCGCCGCTCTCGGTGATCTCGGGTACCACGCCGAACGCCAGCCGCACCGCCTCCGCGAGGCCGCGGCGGGTGCCGCGGATCCGATGCAGCGCGACGGCCGCCGCGACGGCGGCCCGCAACCGGGGCTCGGGCTCGCCGCCGTCGGTCTCGGCGCCCACCCAGGTGCCGAGCCACAAGGCGAAGTCGACCGGGGTCAACGCCGGGTCGAAGTAGGTGTCCAGGCAGTCCAGGACGTTCAGGACGGGAGCGAGGACGTCGTCGAGTCCGCCGACGAACCGCTGGGCCAGATCGTCGTCGGCGAAGACGGCGGGCAGCATCGTGCCCAGCGGGATCGAGGAACCGAGGCCGTCGACGGAGCCCCGGTAGGAAGCGGCCGTCACCCGCCGTCCCCGATCACCCGGACGCGGTGGTCGAAGGAGAAGACCAGCGAGGGCCGCTCCAGGTCGATGCGGTCGGTCGGGTTGCCGCGCTTGCCGGTGAGGGGATCGGCGGGGTGCAGGACGACCTCGTCGACGAGTTCCACCCCGGGGACCCGCTGGAGGACCGCGAACACCTCACCGGTCTGCACGGGTCGGCCGAACGGCCAACCCTGGCCGTCCGCGCCGCCGGTCAGCGGATCGAGATGGCGGTAGAGCGCGTCGTGCGCCTGCCGGCGCACCCGGTCGGTGTCGACGCCGCGGAAGGCGTGCACGGTGGCGACGACGGTCACGCCCTGGTAGTACGGCGGGCCGACGGCCAGCCGGGTGCCGATGAGGCGGCGCTCGTCCAGGTGACGCGTGATCCGACTCAACAGGGCGTCACCGGGCACCAGTTGCTCGAACCGCAGCCGCCCGCCCGGATCGGGCACCGCTTGCGGGACGACGAGGACGCGCACCGCGTAGGCGCCGTGCGTACCCTCCTCGCCCTCCAGACAGGTGATGCGCGCGGTCTCGGGCGCGGCGCGGCGCGCCAACTCCTCGTAGTCCCGCAGGGTGACGGCACGGTCCTGGGCGCGGAGCGTGATCGGCGCCCGCAGCTTGGCCTCCTCGACGGTCTCGCCGTCGACGCCGCCGCGCGCCGCCTCCCGGTTGACGACCTCGGCGACGTACGGGATGGACGTACGCAGCACCTGGACGGCGCCGCGCGCCACGTTGCCGCCGCGCCCGCCGCCGGTGCGGTAGCGATGCGCGCGCACGACGGCGCCCTTGGGGGCGACGGCCCCGTACTGGCGCAGCGACCCGTCCGGTTCGCGGACGGCCGGACCGAAGGCGATCTCGCCGGTCGCGGCCTCCAGGGTGACGTGGTGGTCGTCGGGCCGGGAGGCCGCGAAGTGCGGGACCACCTGCCAGTCCTGCCAGCCGTCGTCGTCGGCGGTCTGCAGGAGCAGCGGCGGATCGTCGGCGACGACCGGGGCGTGGGTGAGCCGCAGCCGCTGCCCGGGCAGCCCGGTGGCCTCGCCGAGGGCCTCGTCGTGGACGGTCTCGGCGTGCACGGCGCGGGTGGTGCCGCCGATGGTGTAGGCCTCGACGGAGCGGATGCTCGGCGAGGTGGTGTAGAAGGGCTGCCCCGGCAGCGGATCGGTGACGCGGCAGCGGACCCAGCCCGCCTCGTGCCCGCCGTTGCGGGAGAGCACATGACCGGCGGGCAGGTGCAGGACGACGTCGCCGGGCCGGTTGAGACCACCGGTGCCGTCCCGGTCCACCTCGCAGTCCTGCCAGCCGTCCTCGGTCCATGCCTCCCACACCAGCGGCGGCTGACGGGGATCGACACCGACGCCGTCGACACGGCTGTCGAGTTCCAGCGCGAGCGCGCAGTGCGGAACCGCCGCGCTCAGGCCGATCAGCATGCAGTCGCCGGGCTGCGGGGCCTCGGCGAAGCACAGCACGTCCTTGCCCTCGACGAGGTCCGTGGTGCGATCCACGACGGGTTGTCCCTGGTGCTGCACCACCAGGTGCGACAGCGAGCACGGGACGACGGCCAGGTCGCGCTCGGTGGCGAAGACGACGGCGTCCTCCCGCTCGGTGCGCAGCGTGGCGACCTCGGCACCGGCCTGGACCAGGATCACTTCCTCCTGGGGCGCGGACAGCCAGAACGTGACGTCGGTGCGCGCCGCGGAGGGCGGGAACAGCGTGATGCCCACCAGGTCGAGGAAGGCGAGGTGGTTCTTCTCCGGGACGCGGTTGAGTCGGTACACGATCTGGTCCGCCATGTGCGCGACCGTCTCGACGAGCGTGACGCCGGGGTCGGAGACGTTGTGGTCGGTCCACTCCGGGGCGCGCTGCTGGATGTAGCGCTTGGCGTCGTCGACGAACTGCTGGAAGCGCCGGTCGTCGAGGTTGGGGGAGGGCAGGGACATCAGAGGTCGCTTTCCAAGGAGCCCGGCGCGCCCGGCTCGTCGTGGGAGGGGATGACGTAGAAGGGGAAGACGAGGCTGCGCGGATTGTTGGTCCCGCGCACGGAGTACCGGACGTCGATGAACAGGACGCTCTGGTCACCCCCGGCGGACACCTCCACGTCATGGACCTCGATCCTGGGTTCCCAGCGGTCCAGGCTCACGTACACCTCGTGCTGGATGCGCCCCGCGGTCTGCTCGTTGACCGGGGCGAAGACGAGGTCGTGGATGGCGCAGCCGAACTCCGGGCGCATCGGCCGCTCGCCCGGGGCGGTGGCCAGGACGAGCCGGATGGCCTCCTCGACCTCGCGCTCGCCACTGACCAGCGCGATGCCCCCGGTGGGTCCGATGCGCATGGGGAACGCCCAGCCGGAGCCGATGAACTGTTCGGCCATCAGGGGGCCACCTGCCTCTTCCTTCTGCCGACGGCACGGGCGCGCCGGTACGGTCGTCCGGTCATGCGGGGAGGGGGTACTTCACGGTGTTGACGAAGACGAGGCCCTGGAGGTCGAGCCGGACGGCGCGGATGCCGACGTTGGCGATGGAGTTGACCTGGACCGTGCCGCCGGAGGAGATCATGGCGGCGCCCAGGGACTTCAGGTTGAGCGCGCCCATCGCGTCGATGGTCACGGCGCCCGCGAGCGACCTGAGGTTGACGATGCCGCGGCCCTGGATGTCGAGGATGCCGCCGCTCTTGATGGAGAGCCGGCGCCGGGCACTGAGCGTCAGGTCGGTCCCGGCCTCGACGGACACCGAGCGGCCGCCCTTGATGGTCACCGACCCCTGGCTGTCGACGGTGATCTCCGTCTTGGTGCGGTCGAGGTTGATGGTCAACCGGTCGTCACCGCTGGCGATGCGGACGCCCTGCCTGCGCCGGCCGGTCCGCTGGCTGAGCAGGTCGATGCGATTGGCCTGCCGGTCGGACAGGGTGTGCCGGGCGGCCTTGCGCTTCAGGCCGTCGTGCAGGGGCACGTCGTCGACCTTCGACGGCAGGTCGCGGCCGTTGTAGAGACCGCCGATCACGAACGGGTGGTCCAGCGCACCCCGGTCGAAGCCGACCAGCACCTCGTCGCCGACGTCCATGGGGAAGATGCCGCCGCCGCCCACACCTCCCGACTGCACGCTGCGGGCCCAGTCGCTCACGTACGTGTTGTCCAGCCACGGGAACTGGAGTTTCACCCGCCCCTGCTTCAGCGGGTCCTGCACATCGGTGACGATGGCGTTCGCGACACCGGGCAGCCGGGCCGCGCTCGCGGCGTCCGCGCCGCCCCCGCCCGACGCCAGCCCGTACAGGGAGCGCCACTGGCGTCCGCTCACCGTGATCCAGGACTCGTAGTGCCGGCCGTCGCCGAAGACGTGCCGCGCGGAGGTGACGGTGTACTTGCCCTCGAAGGGCTTGCCCACGTCACCGAGGGCCACGGGCACACCCGGCCGCAACTGGGGATTGCCGTACACGGCGACCTCCAGCTCCGCGAACGACGAGGTGACGTCGGCGGCGAGGGCCTTGGCGGCGTTCTGCACCTCGTCCTGCCGGTCGTACGGCGTGGCGGTCTCGACGAGCCGCGCCGACGCGAACTTCCCCGCCGCCTGGCCCGGAGTGAGGCCGATCGAGATGCCCGGATCGGTGGTGACCGACGCCGTCTCGACGATCTTCTTCTTGGTGGTGACGTTCCAGCCGCGCGACTCGATCGTGCCGACCTGGTCGGCGGCGGTGACCGCCGCCCGCAACCGGAGGATGTCGTGACCGGCCTGGAGCACGAAGGGGCTGTTGTCACCGTCGGTCTGCGGGGACGGCCCGCCCGCCGACGGGGTCGGCGTGACGAACCGGAACTTCCCCTTGGCGTCCAGGGACATCACCATGTTGTTCTCGTCGGCGAGCCGGGACAGGAAGTCCCAGTCGGTGACGTTGGACTGGGAGATGAAGCCGTACATGCCCTTCGTCGGCTGGATCCGGCCGATCGGCACACCGTCCAGGGCGGCGAGCTTGCGGGCGATGTCGGAGGCCTTCTGATTGCGGTAGGCGACGACACGACGCTGGCGCATCATCCGGTGCCCGAGGTCATAGCCGCGGATCACGGTGAAGCTTCCGGTGCCGTCGTAGTCCGCCTCCAACGCGGTGACCTCACCCGTCAGGAGGGGCTTGCCACCGCCCTGGCCGTCGGCGATCGGCGTGAGGACCACCCTCGTGCCGAAGGTGACGCCTAGCTTGCCGAGGACCAGGCGGTACGGGTCACGGAACGTCAACCGGAACGCGGCGGGCACGCCGACGCCCTGGTCGACCCACCCCTCCACGAGCAGCGGGGCGATGTCGTCGGGAAGCTTCGCGGAGCCGATCCGCACCTGCATGATGCTGGAGAACGCGGGCTGCACCATCAGCGCGACACCTCCTCGGGCGCGGGAAGCACCAGCTCGGTGCCCGTCCGCAACCGGGACGGGTCGTCGATGCCGTTGATCTCGGCAATCGCCCGCCACACGGTGGCCGTGCCGTACTCCCGCCACGCCAACGACTGCAACGAGTCGCCGGCCACGACCCGGTGCACGCGCTGCGCGGTGAGCGCGCCGGACGTCGGGTTCTGGTTCTTGGTCTTCCCCGGGATCTCCACCAGGTGCACCTGACAGGTGGCCCGGATGGGCACGCCCGTGGTGCCGAAGAGGCTGTACGACGCCTCGACGGAGCTCACGTACGCCACGAACCGGGCCGTGGAGAACGACCCCCACTCGAACACCACCCACGGTGGCGACGGCTGGTCGGCGGCGATGCTCTTCGCCGTCACCTCGCAACAGCCCAACAGCGACTCGACCTTCTTCAGCACCGTGTTGCGCGTCGGCGCGGTGGAGGAGTCCAGGAAGATCTCCAGCGTCATCTCGCGCGGCTCGGCGCCCATGAACTCCGGCTTGGAACCGTCGCGCACGGCCATCGTCGGCGTCGCCTTCCACTGCGCGCGCTGACTCAGCGACAACTGCGCCGGATTGAACTCGAAGCCGAACCTCCTCATCAGCGCCCCGGGCGTCGTGCTCGTCCCGACCGGAGGCTCGTGGATCGCCAGCGTCGCGCGCACCAGGCTCTTGCCGGCGCCCTTGCTGCTCCTGGCCATGGGTGTACTCCTTTCCGCTCTGCCGCGCCGTCAGTCCGTGAACCCGTGGTGGGCGATCTCCAGGACCTCCGTGGCCACGGCGGGGCTCGCGGGGTCGAGGGTGGGGCCCTGCCAACTCACCGGCAGGACGTCGATGAGCCCCCAGCGGGCCACCAGCGAGCCGTCGGCCCGCAGCGCCGCGATCTGGGCGGTGGGCCGCTTGATGCCCGTCTGGACCGACGAGATCCACTTGGCGACCTTCGCGGTGTCCGGCGTGAGAGGCCGGGTCAGTCGGATGGTGGAGAACGTGACCCGGGTGGGCAGGTGCCACACGAAGCCGTTGTTGCCGCCCTCCTGGCGGTGCTCGATCTCCACCTGGGACGACAGGCCTTGGCACCCGTTGAAGTACCCGAGGCTCTCGCCGTCGATGGTGAGGGTGAACCAGATGGTGGACCCGGGGTCCTGGCGGGGCATCCGAGGTGGGCCTTTCTGTCGTTCTGCGGTGGTGGCGGGCGGTGGACCGGCCACCGGCGGCCGGCGCGGAACCGGGCGGGTCCGTCGGCGGATCCGTCGGCCGGGTGCGCGGAGCGCGGTTCGGGGAACCGCGGGCCCGTCAGGCGCGCGGATCGCGGAGCCTGCCGATCCGTTCGCGGTCCATCCGCAGTTCCGTGCGGACGAGGCGGGTGACCCGGTCGATGATCCGATGCACCAACTCGTCCAACTGGAACTCGGTCAACTCGCGCGGATCGAACGAGCCGGCGGGCACCGCCGTGTACCCGGGCGGCGGGCCGCCCTGGGACGACGCCACCCCGTAGGGCGGAAGACCACCGGGCGGGGGCCCGCCGTGCGCCCCGGGCGGCTCGTACGGCGGCGGCGGATCGGCCCGTGGCCCTTGCTGCGACGGCGGCCGGAGATGCCCCAGAGTCGACGCCACGGTGGCCGCCGCGGCGGACGCGAGCGCACCGATGGACCTGCCGGAACCGGAACCGGAACCCGATCCGGAACTGGAGCTTGAGCCGAAGCCGAGAGAGGGAAAGCGCTGGACCGTGGGCCCGGACGGCGCCCCGGCCGCCCGAGCCGCGCCCAACGCCAGGGGCGCGGCCGGGGGCGGCGGAGTCAGCGGCGCCACGGGGAGCGGACCGCGCGCCGCGGGTCCCGTGCCGGACACGGAGGGCCGGCGCAGGGGAACGCCCCGCACGGGGAGGGCCCGTTGGACGGGGAGCGCGTCGGCGGTACGGGGAACGGCCGGAGCGGGCCGCACGGCCGACGGGACCGCGGGGGAGGGGAGGGCCGGGGGGGCCGGGG
>NZ_LGDE01000474.1 GCF_001279725.1 Streptomyces sp. WM4235
ACCCAAGTCCGAGCACCACAGGTACCGTGCGGCGATGGCCTACGCGCTCGCCGCCTTCGAAGAGGTACTCAAATTCGTTCCGCCGGGCCAGGACGCCATACCGGCGGACGCCTTCACCTCCGAAGTGGGCAGGGCTCGCTATCGGAAGGGTCCTGGGGCGTTCGACCGAGACCTCATAGAGATGGACATCGACAGCACGCGTCGGGTTCTCGCCAATATCGACAAGTCGATTCCTCCGCGCGATTGAAGCGGCTGGAAGGCAGCACTGAGGAGCCCGGTGCGTCCGGGCCCCGGTCCATCCGGGCCCGGTTGTCCGTCCCCGCGCCGTCCTCGAGCCGTCACGGCGCCGGGACGGCTCCGGCGCGGGCCCCGGGCCGCGCTTGCTCAGGGAAGCGGGGAAGCCTTTACCTCTCGGGCATACGGGCCCCCACCACGGATCGTCTCCACCAGGGCCGGCTGAGTGCCGGAGGACGACACGATCGCCCGACCGGGGACATCGCGCCCAGGTCGGAGACCTTCAGGGCGCGGTCGCGGCGAACGGACTCGTCATGGTGCGGTTACCGGGTCCAACCTCCGTTCTCCGTCTCGCGGGCCGTGCTGTAAGCGCGCAGTTCGTACTCGCCGGCCGACACGGGCATGTCGCCGCGGACCAACTCGTAGGGGCCAGATCCGGACGGCACTGTCCCACTCCCGGGCACACCATGCGCCGTGGGCACACATGCGCGGGACGGTCCACGAAGACCGTCCCGCGTCCGTGACCAGCCCGCTGCACTCCCCACACTCAAGCATTGACCAGCGGTACGGGAGAAGCCCGGGCTGGAGCACTAGCCGTGGGCGGGCGGCGCCGCGTGGGTGTGCTGTTCGTAGAGGCGGTCGGCCAGCAGTGCGTGTGCGAGTGTGCCGCCTGCGCGGACGGAGGCGGTCACGAAGGCTGCCTCGGCCAGTTCCTCGGGGGTTACGCCGTGGCGGCGGGCGGCGGCCGTGTGTACGTCCAGGCAGTAGGAGCACTGGGTGACGAGCGCGACCGCCACGGAGATCAGCTCGCGGTATCGGCGCGGCACCGCCCCGTCCTCCCGGTCCACGGCCTGCTGGAAGGCGACCCACGCGGCGAACTCCGCGGGGGCCTTGCCGCCGACGGAGCGGGCGCGGTTGAGGTCGTCGGGGTGTGCGTACATGTGCGGGCTCCTGAAGCGGTGGGCCGGGGTGGGTGCGGCGGGCCCGTTGCCCGGCGCCTGGCACCACCTCACCGCGGGTGCTGCGGTGCTGTCCAAGACCGGTTTCGGGAGAGTGGGTTCGTTCTGGGTATCGTGGCTGGTCATGGACTTGCGGGCATTGCACTGTTTCGTCGCCGTGGCCGAAGAGGGCCACTTCGGCCGCGCCGCCGTACGTCTACGTCTGGCCCAGCCGCCGCTGAGCCGCCGTATCCGGGAGCTGGAGGCCGACCTCGGGTGCCGGCTGTTCGAGCGGATTCCCACCGGGGCGCGGCTCACCCCCGCGGGCGAGGTGCTGCTGGTGGAGGCGCGGGATCTTCTGGAACGTGCCGAACGCGCCCGCGAGCGGGTCCGCGGCACTGTGGCCGACCGGGTACTCGTACTGGGTACGGTCGCGGGCGCGGGCCTGGAGATCGGCCCGGCAGCGCTGGCCGCATTGCGGCGCATGCGCCCGGGGGTGCGGGTGCGGCTGCGTGAGGCGGCGGTCACCGATCCGACGGCCGGTCTGCGCGAGGGCCGGGTGGACCTCGCGCTGACCCGTCTGCCCTTCGACACCGCCGGGCTGACGGTTCGGCTGCTCGGTGAGGAGCCGCTGGTCGCGGTCGTCCCCGCGGCGGATCCGCTGGCGGGCCGCCCGCGCCTGCACGTCACTGAGCTGGCCGACCGCCCGCGTTTCCGCCTGCCCCCGGGAACCGATGCTCGATGGCGGGCCTACTGGTTCGCCGCCGAGGAGGGCACGCCGGGCCCGGTCGTGGCGTCGGTCGAGGAGTGTTTGCACGCGGTCCTGTGGGAGGGCGCGGTCGGCCTCCTGCCGGCCGGGGCCGCGCGGCGGCACGCGCGGACCGGCATCGCTTTCGTACCCGTCGACGGTCACCCGCCGAGCCGTGTCGTCACCGCCCGGCCGACAGGTGTCACCGACCCACTCGTCGACGCGCTCGCGGACGCCCTCGACACCGCGAGACAGTAGAGGGCGCGACGGGGACGGCGCGACGCGCCCGCGCCCATTCCCGATGAGGAGCTGTCGGGCCGATCATGCCGCTCGTAAGGGATCTGATGTGTCTGAGACCGGCGTGAGCAACGAGACCGCGAGCACGCGCTGTCAGGGGGCGGAGCCCTGGTGGACTGATCACTGGATGCCGGCATGACTGACGGCCTCATCCGGAATCGTCTCCAGCGTCGTTGGCTCGACTGTCCACGGGGAGGCGGCGCCGGCCACCCGCGGGACGGGATTGGCGGCGGGGCTCGCAACGTGGATCGGAGATGCCGGGAGAGCTCCCCTGGAGGCCGCCCGGGGGGGCCGGTACGGACTTCGTTCGAATCGAGGATCCGGTTCTGGGGCTGCCGCGGTGGTTGAGGAGTGGAGGCGACCTGTCAGGTCGCGAGGTATGCGGTGATGGTCTTGCCGTGGGGGCCGGATCGGATGTCCGTGTGTTTGGTGAGGCGGTTGACCAGAAGCCAGCCGAAGCCGCCCGGTACGTGTACGGGACTGCCTGGAGAGTGCGGCTGCCGTGGGGATGCGTCGGCGACCTCGACGACCACCGCGTCCGCTTCGACTCGGATGTCGAAGCCGGTCACGCCGCCCGCATGACGAACCGCGTTGGAGACCAGCTCCGAGACGACCATCAGCACGTCGTCCACCACGGCTTCAGCCTGGTGCGCCAGCGCGTGGCGGGCGATCTGGCGGGCTTCCTCAGCTCTCAGAGTCGCCATGGGCACTGACATCCTCTGTCGCTGCCTTCCCTCGGCATGCCGCCCGCCCCCTTGTTCCGCTGCTGGGTAACCACCCGCCTGGGGCAGGATATGGCAGAGGGCGGGCGGGGCGGCGTGTCAGTGGCTGCCGCCCCCGCCCGGAGCTCTGCGGGTGCGGCGTGTCAGGCGCGGTGCGGTCCGTCGCGAGTAGCCCAGGTCCGCAATCCTCATCGCCCAAGCGCAGAAGGCGGCAACCTCTCTGGGCCTGATCTGCTGGTCCTCAGGAATCCAGTCTGCGGTCGCAGCGTCCAGGAGGTCGGCCAGGCCGAGGTGGTGCCAGTCCTCGTGGACAGCGTTGTAGGCACGCATCAGTGGGGCGACCTTGTGCCGGATGCCGGCCACTTCGTCTGGTCCCAGACCGACCTGGTCCAGGCGGGCCTGAGCGGCAGCTTGGTGCTCGGTGGTGAACTCGGTGTCGAGGAAGGGCTCGAGAAGGTCACCCCACACGTCGGGCCTGGACCGTCGGGGAATCCGGTTGTCGATGCAGAAGCGTTCCAGTTCGGTACGCCGTTCAGCGGAGACGAAGACGGTCTCTCCCGAGACGGTGCGGATCTCCGGTGGGGAAGCATCCGGGTCGGCGTCCCGCATGACCGCCGCGGGGATGATGCCTTGGGGAGCGGAGTCTGCAGGAACGAGGGCAGAATCCGGAAGGCGGACATGGTCACCGGCGAGAACGGCGTGGAGTTTCACCCGGTCATCCTGGCCGACCGCAAGCGGGTAAGGAATGGGTGATCCGCTCCCGCTCGGCAGTGTCAGAACCACTCGTTGATGGCTGCGACCGGCTCGGTGGCTTGGTGGCCTGGTGGCGGACGGCGAGCCTGTCCCATCGCGTGGCGACGGCCCGGTGGCGCTTGAGCCTGTTGAGGCGCACTCGACCACATGGTGTGTCTTGTAGTCGTCTTGTCGAACAGGGGAGGGCGGCCGCCGCGGGAGCCGAGCTTCTCGCGCTTGCGGACCCGGTCGGACTTCTCCGGGATGGTGCGGCGGACACCCGGGGCGCGCAAGTAGACGCGGTTCTCGCGGAATCCGTATGCCCGCTCGGCGGGTCACGGGTCAGTCGGGGCACTCATCACCACGGGCTCTGCGTCGAATCCTGTACCTCGTCGCAGAGTTCAGGATCCTGCGAAGGCCGTTCCGTTCCTGGGCGTCGGCGTGTCCAAGATAGGACTGGCGATCAGCACCGTGGGGCGGTCTGTGGTGCCGGTGATGAACACCGTTGCCGCGCCGGGTTCCTTTGGGGCGAGTTCGCGCCGGAACTCGTCCAGGGCGATCCCCAGACCCGGCGCCGTTACTGCCACTCGGCCGACCGCGCGCTCGCGCAGTGTTGCCCTCAACGCCGCGCTCTTGAACGGCAGTACGTCTGTTATCTCGTACGCGGTCGCGAAAGGGGTGCGGTGCAGCTCGTCGGCGGTGATGAGCGGACCGCCTTCATCGACGAGGCCGCCGGAGACGTCCTGGGCGACCTCGGCAACCAGACGTGCATGGACGACGGCGGGGTCAGGTTCATAGAGGTAGCGGCCGACCGGTCTCACGGCCGGCTCCGGCAGACCGCGTCCGGCGAGCGAAACACCGCAGGGTAGGAGGGTGGCCTTGCGCACCGGGGTGGGCAGGGCTGTCCGCCGTCCGAGCAAGCCGAACCAAAGGACCACTTCCTGTATCTCCCCGTCATAGGAGATCCACTCGGCCTCGTCGGCCCGCCCGAGATCGGGCACAGCCTCGTCCGGGAGACCCGGTGCGAGCCTGATCCAGCCTGCCCCGGTCGTGCGCACCCGGTCCAACGCCCAGGACAGTGGTGGGTCGTACGCCTCGGGGTCGTGCCCCTCGCCCGGTCCGACCCGACGCATCAGGTCGATGAAGACGGCCTCGCCTTGACTGTCGAACCCCGTGATGTCCGCGCAGTTCAACTGGAGCATCGGCTCATCCATCGCCTGCCGGTTCGCCGCGGTGATCTCGATGGTCAGCGGATCCTTGTCGACAGCCTCGGTCATGTGCGACCAGCTCAGCACGAGGGCGTCGACACCGCTGCCAAGACTCATCGCGTCGATCAGCACGACACCGAGCTCGTCCAGGACACGGCTCAGTTTGTACTGGGACACGGCCAGGTGGGACGACAGCTCCACACTGTCCGGGGTGAAGTACAGACGAGGCGCGAACTCCCCGAACTTCGCCGCGGCCCGTCGCCGCAACCTCACCTGCTCGACGGCCGCGGACACCAATGCGGCAGGACGCTCACGCCGCAGATCAGCCAACGTCACATGCTCCAGGCCCGGTTCGACGTCCTGCAGCACGGTCAGTAGGGCCTGGCCCTCGGTCGTCAGCAGGGCCCGGAACGTCTCAAGATCCACCCGGACATTCAACCAGGCTCCACCCTTGCCCGGATGCCCGGCCTTGCACCGAAACCCTTGGCACGACGACCGGTCGGCCGGTCGGTCGGCTGGCCGGTTCCTCGTGGCCGTGATCTACGTGTGACGTTGCGGTTGTCCCGTCCCGCTGGACGTTCTCCCCGTCACGCTTGATCTTGGGTGGTTTGGTTTCCCTGGCACTGCACTACCGGGGGCAGCCGGTTGTTACTCTTTCCGATCATGCGAGCCCTCTTCCCGGGATCCTTCGACCCGATCACTCAAGGGCACCAGGACGTACTTCGGCGCGCTGCCCTCCTGTTCGACGAGGTCGTCGTGTGCGTGATGTTCAATGCGAACAAGACCGGCCGCTTGCCCATCGCGGAACGGCTGGACCGACTCCGCGCGGCAGCAACCGACTTGAACAACGTCACGGTCGACTCCCACACGGGCGGCCTGCTGGTCGACTACTGCCGCCGAGTCGGAATCGACGTCGTCATCCGCGGAGTCCGCGGCGTTCCCGACCTGAACTACGAAATGCCGATGGCCGGCATGAACCACGAACTGGCCGGGGTCGAAACGTTCTTCATCGCCGCAGACCCCGTCCTGGCCCACATGTCCTCCACCCTCGTCACCGCGATGAGTCAACAACGCCCTTTCCCCGAATGATGACTTGGGCGAGCTGCTCCGGCAGGTGGAGCGGCAACCCGAGACGAGTCCGTCGACCACCCTCGGGCCGATGTCGGTCATGCAGGCGCATGTGGAAGATCCATAACACGTGGCGAGAGGGACGCCGTGTGTCGAGCTCGGCTGTCGCGCACTCGCCTCGTGATCCAGGACGGCGGACCTGGACCCATGCCCTGAATGCTCTCGCCGCCGGAGCGGCTGACCCTCGGAATCGTCCGGCGGAGAATCCGTCCTCGACCCTGCTGAAAGGAGGCTGAAGCTCCCTGAAACGCTTTTCAGGGAGGTCGTCGCGTCGCGTGGATACTGACGATCATGCGAGTGCTGGTGGTTGAAGACGAGGAGCGGCTGGCCGCGTCCCTCAAGCGCGGCCTGGAGGCCGCCGGATACGCGGTCGATGTCGCCCAAGACGGCAGGATCGGGTTGTGGATGGCGAGGGAGCGCGCGTACAGCGCAGTCATCCTCGACATCATGCTTCCCGGCCTCAACGGCTACCGGGTCTGCGCCCGCCTGCGCACCGACGGCGTCGACACCCCGATCCTCATGCTCACTGCCAAGAACGGTGAGTACGACGAGGCCGAGGCGCTGGATACCGGCGCGGACGACTACCTGGCCAAGCCCTTCTCCTACGTCGTCCTGGAAGCGCGGCTCCGCGCCCTGTTGCGCCGCGGCGGACAGCGGATGCGTACCCGGATACGCCTGGGCGACCTGTGGCTCGATCCCGCCTCGCGGACCTGCGGACGCGCCGACCATCGGATCACCCTCACCGCCAAGGAGTTCGCGGTGCTGGAATGCCTGGCCCGTCGGGCGGGCGAGGTCGTCCCCAAGCTCGACATCGTGGATGAGGTGTGGGATGCGTCGTACGACGGGGACATCAACATCGTCGAGGTCTACGTCAGTACCCTGCGGCGCAAGATCGACGCGCCCTTCCAACGCAGAGCGATCGAGACGGTGCGCGGCGGTGGCTACCGGCTGGCGGCCGACGGTGGGTGACATCCGTGCGGGCCGGGCCCGCCTCGGCGTCGTGGCGGGCCTGAGCACCGTCGCCGTACTGGGCGCGGGCCTGGTGGCCCTCCTGATGATCGGCTCCATGCTGACGCCGCGGACCGGTGCCGACTTCGGTCTCCTCGGCCGTGTTCTGGCGCTCATCGAAGAGGGGGCGGCGCCCGGAGCTCTGCTGGCCGGCGCCCTCATCGCCGCTGCCACCTGGCGGCTGGGCGGGAGCGCGCGAACCCAGGGCGCGGTCACGGCCGCCGGCGCGACCGCTGTGCTGGTGACCTTCGCCAATGCGCGCTGGCTTCCCGCCGTGGTCCTGACCAACACCGGCCCGACTCCTTCCTATCTGCCGTGGCTGCTCCTGGGCACCGCTGTCCCGGTGTCCGTGCTGCTCGTCGCCGGCACCACTTGGGCGATCACGCCGCAGAGGGCGACGGCCGGGGACGAACACGGGCTTCCCAGCCTCCTGGTCATCGGCTCCGCGGTAGCGGTGCTGGTGGCTGAGGGCTTGTTCTTCGCCGCGACCGTGGAGTCCCACCGATGGGGGTGGAACTCCACCGGCGCGTTCACCAGTTGGTTCCTCACCATCGGTGGTGGACTCGCCGTCGGTGCCACTGTCTGGGTCGCGATCCAAACGGTCCTCCGCCCCATCGAGATCCTCAACCGCGAACTACAGGAGGTCACCGCCAGTCGCGCCCTCGACCAGCGGATCACGGTCCCCGACACCGGCACGCTGGTCCCCTGGCTGGCTCGCACCATCAACGTCACGCTCGACCGCGTCTTCGCCGGCGTCGCCCGACAGAAGGTCTTCATCGCCGACGCCTCTCACGAACTGCGCAGCCCCATCGCCAACCTCCGCGCCTCCCTCGAATCGTCCCTCGCCCACCCAGAGATGGTGGACTGGCCTGAGACCGTACGGGAAGCTCTCGACGACATCGAACGGCTCCAGCACCTCACCGACGACCTGCTCCTGCTCGCCCGGCTCGACGACAGCGCCCCACCGGCGGGCACCCCCGTCGACCTCGCCGCGCTCGCCCACGACCTGGTCGAGGAGTTCCGCCACCTCCGCATCCACCAGACGCTGCGCTTCACCTCCTACACCGACGACCCGGTGGTCGTTCACGGCAGCGCCGTGCAATTGGAGCGGCTGCTGCGCAACCTCCTCGACAACGCCGCACGGCACGCCCGCACGGTCACGGACATCGCCGTCACCAACGGCGCCGACGGCCTGGCCCGAGTGGAGATACGCGACGACGGCCCTGGAATCCCGCCCGCCGACCGCGAGCGGGTCTTCGAACGCTTCCCCCGCCTGGACGGCGCCCGCGCCCGCAACACGGGCGGATCCGGGCTGGGCCTCGCCATCGCTCGCGAGATCGCGGCCCGGCACGGTGGCACCCTGCGCGTGGCCCCCAACCCGTCAGGAGCCCTCCTCGTCGTCGGTCTCCCCCACGGGCAGTGACTCAAGGCTCACCGGGCGGTCGTCCTACCGCATGGCAAGCACCGGGTGGCGCTCCCGGGTCTGGGCGCGTGTCGGCCGAGGTCGACTTCGAGACCGCCGCCAGCCTCCACAGGTCGGCTTCACCGCCCGCCCCCTGGCCCGGCCCCGGGCTCATCCGCCCCCCGACACGCGCCCGTAGGAGAGTCCTGTGGCAGCCGAATGATTCGGTTTGTGTCCGCGGGGGGAATGGGCCTGTCAGGATGGTGGGAGCTGCCGAAACCTGCTGCAAGGAGGACAAGTTGGCCAGTCCTGAGGGTATGGGGCCCAAGGTGCCGCCGGCCTACCCGCCCAAGACGCCACCGCCGCAGAAGAAACCGGTTGAACCCCCGCGGCCTCAGCCGGCGACGAGCCCGAAGACGGAGGTCGCGGTACGGCGTCCGCGGATGGTCGTGCGGAATCGGCGTACCGCCGCGCTCACGTTCCGGGCCGACACATGGGCGGCGAAGAAGGCCGCCGGTCAGGCCGTGGAGACCGTCCGCGGATGGGACTACCCGGCATTGGACGAGAGTGACCTGGCAATGGTCGTGCAGCAGCTCGTCACGGCCGCCGTCGCCGACGGCGGCAAGCGGGTCAGCGTGCACCTCGGCGATCAGGAGCAGAAGGTCCTCGTCGCCGTTCTGAGCCACGTGCCCGGGGCGCCGGACGACTCTGTGCTCGGCCAGGTGGCGGCGTTGGCCACGGTCGACTCGGTCGGTACGGACAGCGCGCCCGACGGCAGGAGGATGTGGGCCATCCTGGACGCAGCGCCACGGCGCCCGAGGACCGCGACGACGGCAGCGTGATGGTCGGGAGCACAGGTGTGTTCCTGGCCGCGGAACGGCTCCGGTCCTTCAGCGGCTTGGCCAAGGCCTGGTAGAGCGGCGCTCCCTCCCAGGGGACGACGGTACGTCCCACCGTCTGGTACCGAGCCGTTCGTGCCAGGCGGAGGCCGGTGCTTCCGGGCGGACGGCGAGCGTGGTGCGTTCCGCGGTGAGGCCGTCCAGCAGTTCGGCATGCGGGTTTCCGTCTGAGGCGCAAGCCCCGCTGGTCCGTGAGGACGGTGAGTTTCTCGGTGACGAACGTGCGCCGGCCGTCCTCGCGCCGCAGCCGGCACTCCACGCTCGTCCGAGCTCACCAGCAGGCTGCCGGGGCTGCGAAGCCCGAACCTCCTTAGCACAGGACCACGGTGGGCGACCAGCGGCGCGCGAGCGGACAAGAAGCTCCCCCTGTTTGCCGCAAGCGCACCGGTGAGCGCCCTTGAAGCCGTGCATGGAGGCGAGCAGCCTTGTACGCCCAGTGGCCGGCTGGGGAGAGTGGACAAGGGGGATTGGCGTGAGCTTCGTCAAAAATTGGGTCGCCAGGGTGGCGGTGCTGGTGATCACCGCGAGCACCCTCTTCGCGCTGGGAGGGCCCATCGGCACGGCATCCGCGTCCAGTCTCGGCTGCAATGACGGGGACCGCGGTCTTGCCGCGTCCATAGCCTCCAGTGGGGCATTCAAGGAACCCGGCACCGCCACCACCTCGGACGGGGTACGCATCACCCTCCGCTACGCCCCGAAGTACAACTGCGCCTGGGGGCTGCTGAACGCCGAACCCCGCTACATCGGCCTCGGGAACGTCTGGATCGACCGTTCGTCGAACAGCGGGTCCGGTTGGGCCGGACCGCTGGGGACTGTCCGTACGGCATGGAACCAGACCAGTACCTACACGGGTACGTGGAACGTCAACGGCTACGACTCCGTGCGGGCCTGTGGCAATTCGATCGTTTCGGGTCGCGTGTCCAACACGGTCTGTACGCCCTGGTACTTCCCCGGCCGACTCGGCGCCGGCCGCATGTTGGGGGTCGGCGAGTACCTGACCTCGCCGAGCGGCAGGAACACCCTGATCATGCAGACGGACGGAAACCTGGTCGCCTACGTGCCGGGGCGCCCGGTCTGGGCCTCCGGCACCAACATCGCAGGCACCGTGTTGTGGATGCAGAACGACGGCAACCTCGTGCTGGTAGCGCCGGGCAACCGACCGATCTGGGCCACGGGCACGTCGGGTTCGGGGGCGTATCTGCAGATGCAGAACGACGCGAACGTGGTGGTCTACCGCAACGGGGTACCGCGGTGGGCGAGCAACACCGCGGGCCGCTGACGTTCATGCCCGAACACGAGAGCCCGCCCCCCGGGAGGGGAGCGGGATCCGTCGCGTGAACAAGGAGAACAACCGCACGGGACTCCCGAGCGGGCAATCTCCTACGGCTTGCCAAGCCCGCGCGTGAGCCCGGCAGTGCCCGAAGAGTCTTATTATCGGCGTCAGTTGCCGGTGGCGACGCCCTCCGCACCGTCCGCGATCCCCTCCCTCAAGGGGCACGGAAATCCGTGGACGGACCCGCGGAAGATCACGTACCGTGTGGCTCCACGCCCTGAGACGGACGGAAGGAGGCGAGTGCCGTGCAGTTCACACCATTCCAGCGCTCCCTCTTCCGCTGTCCCGGCGTGGTTCGTGAGTTCTGACCGGGGGCGCTCCAAGCAGCCTGTATTCCGGAGGAATCCATGACCGATCCGGTCATCCGCGCGCTCTCCGCGAGCGACGCTCATCTCTTCGACACACTTCCCGACCCCCTGGGCGCCCGTGAAGGCCATCGGCGTACCCGGTTCCGCCCCGAATGGAAGCGCGTCGCCCTGCGCGACGGCGAGGTCGTCGCACGCGGCGCGTGGTGGGGCGGCCCCGACGACTTGGAGCCCGTCAACATCAACTGGTTCGACGTGGCCGAGGGCGAGGAGGAGGCCGCGGCGGAACTCCTGCGCTCCGCTCCCTGGCAGGTCGAACTCGAGATCAACCTGCCCGGCGGCTGGCGGGAAGAGCCCGACCTGCGCGCCGCCGCCGAAGCGCGCTTCGCCGCCGCACGAGCCGCAGGGTATGAACTCCTGGTGGAACGCTTCCTGTACCGCTGGACCCCGGAGCGAGGTCTGCCCGAGCGGCCCGGACGCCTGCGCTTCAGCGCCGAACCCGACGACACCGTGTTCTTCGACGCGTTGCGCCGCATCCACTCCGTCACCTTGGACGCCCACGCGCTGAAGGCCGTCGAGGTGGGCGGCCTCGACCAGGCCGCCCAGGAGGAACTCGACTTCTTCCGCTGGTGCCCCTCCCCACGGGAGTGGTGGCAGATCGCGCACACGCCGGAGGGCGACCTGGCCGGCATTCACATCCCGGCCCACAACCCCTCCGGCCCGACCATCGGCTTCATCGGAGTCGTCCCGGAACAGCGCGGTCATGGCTACGCCTACGACCTGCTCGCGGAGTGCACCCACTTCCTCGTCGAGCAGGGCGCGGATTTCGTCAGCGGAGCGACGGACCAGGGCAACTTCCCCATGGCCGCGATCTTTTCCAGGGCGGGCTTCCCCGTCGTCAATGAGCGCATCAACTTCCACCCGGCGGGCCGGGCAGCCTAGCGAGGAGTAGCACACCTGGGCATTGGACGGGCGCGGGGTGCACGCGTACAACTCTGACCGGAACGTGCGACTTCCGCGCACGCGTCCGCAGGATGCCTTGACGCACCAACCTCGCGACCGCGGCCTTCGCGCTGATCCACTCTGCGACGGAGCACAAGATCAGGCGAAGGCCGCCGCCACGTCCGCTGAACGGCGAAAGCGCCGACCAAGTTCGATCCGCGTCCGGCACCGAACCACGAATGACGAGGTGTGCGGCGCGACGGCGCGGCGCGCCGCCGCCGAGAGTCGACGGCCCGCGTGAGAACACCTCGGGGCAGGGCTTCTCGTCCCTCGGACTTGGCGTCGCCGAGGGCGTTGGCAAGTCCGCAGCCGTGTCGTCGTCGAAGGGGCCGGTGTCCCCGGTAGCCATGCTGATCTCCTTGCATGGCTTTTGCCGGGATCCTCGCATCCGCCGGTGACAACCCGGTCAGAGCCTGTCCGATGGGCCGTGTGAGGTGGTCAGGACACCGTGGCTTAGTGTTTGCCGCTGAACGAAGGTGGTCGCTTGTCACGCGGTACAGCCGAAGCAGAGGCGGGGATGAAGGGGATCACGTTTCCTGCCTGGCACGGAAAGCACTACGTCACCCTGGCTGAGCTGGTGGTCCGCCTCGGCAGCTTCGGCCTGGACCTGAAGTGGCACGTCGAATTCGACGAGATCGTCGATCCTCGCTGTACCGAGATGGAGAGACGGTCTGCCGACGGGGGCATGGACACGTTGACGCTGTTGTCGCTGACGACCCCCTTCCTCCAACTGATCGACGCCGAGGCACGCGGGTCCGTCGAGGACAGGGTGATGGCCGTCCTGACCGAAGTTGACAGTTCGTTGTGGGACGTCAGGGCCGTCGACGAGGGCATACTCAGCGAACTTCGTCGCCACTATCCGGGTGCGACGGACCTCTGAGCGGGGCCGGTCGCGGCGTGACGAGTACGCCTCGTCTCCCCCAACGTGGTCGGGCCGGGTGCGCGGTCGTCCACCACCTGCCGGGACACGCGGATCGCCTCCAACACGGGAATCATCCACGGTGCGTCCTCCCACTGGCCGGCCGTGATGACCGACCTGAGCGGGCGCTGCCCGCCCTCGCCGGCGAGGTGGATCTTGCAGGAGGAACCCTCCTCGCGAGCGTCCCAGGGCCCCGTGGTCAGGTGTATGGGCTCCAGCGGCCGAGGCGTGCCATGGTCTTGCGTGCGGTGTTCTCGTCGAGTCCGAGCGCGGCGGCGGCTTGTACGGCGTTCAGGTCGTGGCGAGTGCTACGGGCGGCCCAGTAGCCGACCCGTTCGGCGGTGATCTCCATCCTGCGGGTCGCGCGGACTGCCGCGATCGGGGAGTCTTGGGTCAGCTTGTCGATCTCCTCCTCCAACCGTCGCAACAGGTCGGTGACGGTCGCGGGCAGGGGAACGGTCGTGGCCTCGACCCGGGCGGTGTGTCCGTCCCAGTCCCGCAGGCACGCGTCGGCCTGTTCGTCGCCGGCCTCCTCCAGTTCCGTCTCGCCGATCGCTTCCCAGTCCAAGGGGTGTTCGGGGCCGGTCCAGCCGCAGGAGCACACCGCGCGCAGCGTGCCCGCGCGCGGTCCATGCGGGTGTCGGCCGTCGTAGACGCTCCACTGCGAAACGCTCTGCCCGCTGGTTCCGGACGCGCTGTCGAAGTACACCGGGGGCGGCACGCTCCCGTCGGTGAGGAGCACTCCGACCGCGCCCTCGTGGCTGGTGCCGAATTCCTCCGTCGTCCAGGTCTCCCGCTCGCCCACGACACCACTTCCCAGATTCCGCCGGTCGGCGGGCCCGGCCGGGCGCCGCCGTAGACGACCATGCCGCAGTGAAGAGCGGCGCAGGCCCGGATTCACCAATGAGGTGACAGGAGCGGTGAAGTATCGGGGTGTCGAGGACATCTGCGCATGTCCTGCGCTTCCTCGCCTTCGCCGGCATCGCGGAGTGTCAGGCTCCCGGTCGGATCGGGCCGACGGCGGTGCCGGCGGTCACCTCGAAGGGGCCTTCGGCCACGGAGGTACCGGGGATCTCGCCGCCGGGGGCCCTGAGCGTGAACGAGGCTTCGTCAGCCGGGGTGCCGCGGCCGTCGGCGGGGACGCGGATGTCGAAGTGGACGGGGTGTCCCGGCCCGAAGGTCACCGAGGTGGTCTGGTCGCCGTATCGCCCGGCGGTGATACCGAGGGGTGTGCCGTGCTGCGCGAAGGCCACGTCGGTCGGGGAACCGGCGAGGCGGCACGTCGCGTACCCCTTCGGCGCGGTGAGCGTGACACGGAAGTGCACGTGCCCGGAGTCGGGCCGATCCCGCGTGATCTTCGCGAGGTGGTTGGCCGGTCGACAGGCCGACGGGGCGGTGACGTCACCCGATGGCACGGCCTGCGCGGTGCCCGCGCTCGCGAGGGCAGCCCCGGTGACGGCGATGACGGTGGCGGTGGCGGTGATGACGGTGGCGGTGTTACGGCTGGTGGGCATGTGGGATCTCCCTGCGGTTCGGTTCACGGATGGTCCCCACCGAACCATGGGACGCCGGGATCCCCTGACCGACACTCCCCGTGACAATGACCCGAAACATCTACAAACCGGCCGTTACGGGCAGGGCGGTCGGCACCGAGTGGTCTGAGGGGTCACAGCCTCCGCGAGCGCCCCGGACGGCGAGGCCCGTAAATTCGCTTGTCCGACCCCCGGGCCGCCGGTGATCATCCTCGGGACCCGATGCCCGACGAACACCGGAGACACATGACCACCGAACTCGCCAAGGCCTGGAAGCTCTTCGAATCCGGCGACCCGCAGGGGTCGATGCGGACCCTGCGGTTTGCCGCCGAGGAACTCGCGTCCGCCGAAATCGCCCCGCTGGTGGCCAAGTTGGCCGACGGCGCCGGATTCGCGGACCTGGCCGAGGCTTCGACCGGGCTGGCCGCCCGGCCACTGGAGGTCGAGCGCCTCTACGTGTTCGGTTACGCCTGTGTCGAACGCGGGCTCTCCGCGCTGGCCGTCCCCGCCCTGCGGAAGGCACTGGGGCTGCTCCTGGCGCCGCCCGAGCCGAAGCGCACCGGTCTGTTCCGCCGCAAGCCCCCTCAGTGGACCGACCCGAAGCTCACGCCCGGCCGGATACTGCTGGAGTTGGTGGCGGCCCTGGAGGACGTCGACCGTTACGCCGAGGCGACGGACCTCCTGCGCGCCCACGACGCCCTGTTGGAAGACTGGCCCGGTCGCTACCTGACGGTCTACAACGCCCTGATGAGCGGTCGGGTCGACATGGCCCGGACCGTGTACGCCGCGCTTTCGGCCCCCGCCGGAATCTGGGTGGAGCCCGGCCAACGGGTCGGCCGGATGCTCGACCGCGCCGCCGCCCTGCCGCCCTCGGGCGACACGGACCTGCGCGGCTGGCACTACGTGCTGACCGGCGGACTGCTCACCACCCTGTCACCCCACGGCTTCAACCAGGGCATGACCGGACGCTGGGCGTACCTGCAGGACGAGTTCGAGTCCTGCAGGTACGGCCTGGAGCGGCTGCGGAGCGTCCTGGGGGCGGCAGGCCGCAAGCCGGCCTCCATCGGACTGCTCGCGGACCGGGGCAGCCGGGCGCTCGGCCTCGCGGCGGCCCGGCTGCTCGACGTCCCGGCCGCCCCCTACCGGCCCGGAACCCCGGACGTGTTGGTGGTGGCGTACGACCTGAACGCGTGCGAACCCGCCTCGGTCGCCGCGCTGCGCGATCGGGCCGAGGGCGAGCTGCTCTTCGAACACGCCACTTGTTGGACCGACACGCCCGTCGCCACCGCCGATGTCTCCACCCTGCTGGTGCAGAGAGTGGTGGCTCCCTGGGAGTCGGGCCTACGGGTCGCCGAGGACGGCGGGGTGGAACGGTCGGAGGCCGACGAACGCTCGGCCGAGGAACTGGCCGAGGCGATCCTGGCGGCCGACCCGACCCCGCAGGAGGGCGACGGACAGTCCCCGCCCGACCCCGACGAGGCCTTCACCGCGTTCGCCGCCCGGGCGACCGCCCGGTGGGCGACGGGCCCGCGCCATCGGATCAACTCCCCCGGGCCGGTGCGCAGCGCGCGCTTCGCCTGAGTCCGTCGCCTCAACGGGCCGTTCGGCCGTACGGCCGGGGACTTCAAGCGGAATCGAGCCGCGCCTTTCCGTCACCGGACAGCGCCCCGCCGGCACGTTGTTTGTGGCGATCCGGGGGTAGCGTCCTCGGCATGGACTTTCGTACCACCGTTGAGCGCGCTCAACGCCTCAAGCAACTGCACGCCGAGTACCAGCCGCTCGTGCTGCCTACCGTCTGGGACGTCTGGTCCGCGCGGGCGGCGGCCGGCGCCGGGTTTCCCGCGTTGACGGTCGGCAGTCATCCGCTCGCCGAGTCCCGGGGGGCCGAAGACCACGAGGGGCAGACCTTCGAGGAGGTGCTCGCCGCCGTCAGGCCGATCATCGCGGCGGTCGACGTCCCCGTGTCCGTGGACCTGGAAGCCGGGTACGGACAGGAGCCCGCGGATCTCATCACCGGACTCACCGAGGTCGGCGGCGTCGGCCTCAACATCGAGGACACCGTCCACTCGGACGGCGGACGCGTCCGCGGCACAAAGGAACACGCGAACTACATCGCCGGCCTGCGCGCGGCGGCCGACGACGCGGGCATCCCGGTCTGGGTCAACGGGCGCACCGACCTCTTCCTGCACGCGGAGGAGGCCTCCGGCGTCCTCGACGAGGCGATCGAGCGACTGCGGGCCATGGAGCGGGCCGGCGCCGACAGCGTCTACCCGGTGGCCATCCAGGACAACGACGAACTGCTCGCGGCGGTGATCGGCGCCGTCGGCATTCCCGTGAACTCCACAGCCCATCCCGTCAAACATGATCTCGAGCGCTTCCGCCGCCTCGGCGTCGGCCGGATCACCTACGGCCCGCTGCTGCAGCTCGCGATGACGGACGCGATGAAGGACATGCTCGGTCCGTGGGCGCCCTGAAGGGTTGAGCGAGCGACGGGGGCGCCCTTGGAGAAGGGCGCCCGAAGCGCCGCTGGCGGCCACTCGGTGGCTTGGCCTGGGCGGGCGGTGAGGCTCCCCGTTCACGGACCCGCTCGGCATCGCGGTCGGCAAAGGACGTTGGCCAGGAGGTCATTCCTGGGCCTCTCGGGCTTCCGCGTGGGAGGGCCTCCCGGCTCACTGCCCTCTCGGGTGACGGTGTCGTCGCACGCCGGCTTCGGCAGCGCCTTCGCGATGACGCCCCGCCAGTAGGCGGCCTGCCCGACGAGCCAACCCCCGCCACCGAGAGGCACGTCGGCCGTCGTCCCGGTCGCCTCAGGAGGCGGGAATCTCCACATCAGCGCCAATGCGCAGATCGTTGTAGACAACTCGCCATCCAGGACCGAGTTCGACCGCCAGCTGCCGTGCGAGGGTCTCGCCGTCTTGGGCGAATTCGTGCTCGGCCTCTTCGGTGGGGAACCCGGACAACCTGGGGTCGTCCATGTCCAGGGTTGCGTCGAAGCGCCCGGCCCAGGCATCCAGCCTCTCGGCCAGAAGCGGCGTCAGCCCCATATCGGTGCTGTCCGGCGCGACATTGTCCGCCCTGTCCCCGGTCAGCCAGAGCGGGTAACACTCATAGTCTGCCAGGAGACGAATGGTCGTGATCTCGCTGTTCAAGGTGCGCTCCTCATGTTTGCCCCACAACAAAACCATGACCTCCCGTGGTCACTGCGATCAGGTGCGTTCTGCCCTTGAGGGGGCATCTCGTGGATCTGCGCGGGGCTGAGCGGCGTGGTCATGCGCGTGCGCACGAATGGCCGGACGCCCGGCCGGGAACACCTCACCGGCGGCCCCGACTCGACCGCCCGCTGCCTCGCCGCAGTGGACGTTTTCATGGCGGACCGTACGGAGGACAACCGTGCAGCCGCCCGGGCCGCCTACCTGGCCGTCCCCGAGACCGTGCGCCGCGACGCGCTCGGCGACATGGACCGCAAGGACCACCCCCTGCGGGTGCTGGTGCAGCCAGGTGCGCGGTTCACCGAACGTCCACGAGGCCAGGTGGTGCGCGGACGCCGTCCGCCGTGCGATGCGTGGTCCGTCGGCCGATCATGCCGTGATGATGCCGGACGGACCGGCCGGGAAGCACCTCGATTGTGCGTCGGGGGTGTCGTGTGATGATGTGCGTCCACTCTCCGGGGAGGCGATGGTGCCGAGAAAGGGCGCGCGATGGGCCGCGGGCGTGATGTCCGCGGTCTGCTTGATGCTGCTGCTCGGCCCCAGCGCACCGAGCGGTGGCGCCCCCCTCGCCAGACCGTTGCCGTTCGACACCGCCGAGGACGTCGTACCGGACCGGGTCGGCACGTGGAACATCTGCAATCCGTGCGGGGGCGGGCACGACTTCGGCCGGGCGACGGAGATCGCCACGTACGCGCCGCAGGTCATCGGCCTGCAGGAGGCGTGCGTACGTGACGTCGAGCAGATCCGCAGGTACCTGGAGGAGGTCTACGGGCTGGTCTACCGGGTCGAGTACGGCTCGGTCCTGCGGAACTGGAACCGCTGCGGGGGGCTGCCGTGGCGGCCGGGCGGCTTTGGCCAGGCGATCCTCTCGGCGGCGCCGATGACGGACCGGGTGAGCGTCGAATACCCCGATGGCGGCTCCGAGGACCGTGGTTACCTGGCCGTCACCACGCTGGTGGGCGGCCGGCCGGTCCGCGTCTTCAACACCCACCTCGCCGAGCGCCGGCAGGCACCGGTGCGGGCGGGCCAGGTGAAGGTGCTCCCCGCGGAAGTCGCCCGTCACGGCCGCGCGATCGTCCTCGGCGACTTCAACGCCGTGCCGCACGCGCCCGAACTCGGCCCGATGTGGGCCCTGGCCACGGACACGGACCCCGGCTGCCGCCCCTCGACCGCCACCGGCGGCACCTGCGCGGCGACCACCGATTGGAACAGTAAGTTCGACTACGTGTTCCTGCGCGGCATCAGCGCGCGCACGCACCGCGTCCGCCCCAGCCCGCACTCCGACCACCACGCGCTGTACACCGACCTGGACCGGGGCTAGACCATCCCTTTCCGATCGCCGGATCGCCGGATCGCCGGATCGCCGGTGTGGCCGTGCCGTTGATCGAGAAGACCGAGCGGCTACGGGCCCGGCCGGGACCGGCGCCGGGACACGGGCCTCGGCGGTCCGCTCGGGTCGGCCCCCGGGTCGGGGCAATGCCCTTCATGCTGTGCGCGGTCAGAAAATCACCGTGAATGACGTAGTGGCGGGCGTCGGACCGGGGG
>NZ_LGDE01000475.1 GCF_001279725.1 Streptomyces sp. WM4235
GGTGTAGAGCGCGAGCACCGATCCGGGTTCCACGGCGTGGCGGCTCTCGTGGTGCGGGACCTCGCCGACACCGAGTGGCACGCTGACGTCCACGGCGAGCCGGCTCACCCGGCCGTCCGGCGCGGCGAGGAGCAGCGGCAGGTGTCCGGCCGAGCACACGGTCAGTTCCGCGGCGTCCGCGTCGACGACCAGGTAGCAGCAGGTGACGAACTGGTCCGGGAGTTCGCTCACCACGGCGTCGAGGGCGCGCATCAACTGCCAGGGCGGCATGCCGGTCTTCGCCAGCGCGTGCGGGGGGGAGCGCAACTGCCCCATGACGGCGGGGGCTTCCAGCCCCCGCCCCATCACGTCACCGATCATGACGCCCACGCGGCCGCCACCCAGGGGGATCAGGTCGAACCAGTCGCCACCCACGCCCGCGCCCTGGCGCGCCGGGAAGTACCGGCTCGCCGTCGGCATGCCCGGCACGTCGGCGGGCGAGCCCATGAGGCTGCGTTGCAGGGTCAGGGCCACGTGGCGTTGCTGTTCGTAGAGTTCGGCGAGTTTCTCCTCGGCGGCCTTGCGGTCGCTGACGTCGCGGATGGCCGCCGACACGAGGGTTCCGTCCGGGGTCTCCAGGGGGCTGAGGCTGATCTCGACGGGGAACTCGCGTCCGTCCCTGCAGAGGCCGTGCAGTTCCAGGCCGGCGCCCATGGGTCTGACCTGGCGGTTGATGAAGTAGCCCTGCCGGAAGCCGGAGTGATGGCCCCGGAAGCGCTCCGGTACGAGCACCTCCACGGGGCGGCCCAGGAGGTCGGCCCTGGTGTGGCCGAAGAGCGCCTCGGTCTGGGCGTTGACGAGTTGGATCGTGCCGCGGTCGTCGACGATCACCATCGCGTCGGGGGCGGCCTCCAGGAGTGCCCGGAACAGTTCTTCGGCGGCCCTGCGGTCGCTGACGTCGCGCACGGCCGCCGAGATGAGCAGGCCGTCGGTGGTCTGTAGTGGGCTGAGGCTGATCTCCACGGGGAACTCGCGTCCGTCCCTGCGCAGTCCGTACAGCTCCAGTCCCGCGCCCATGGGCCGTACCTGTCGGCTGCCGGCGTATCCGAGCCGGTGCCCGGGGTGGTGCCCCCTGAAGCGCTCGGGCACCAGGACCTCGATGGGTCGGCCGAGCAGTTCGTGCCGGGGGTAGCCGAACAGCGCCTCAGTCTGCGCGTTCACCAGCCGGATCACGCCGGCGTCGTCCACGATCACCATCGCGTCCGGTGCCGCCTCCAGAAGGGCCCGGAACGGCTCTTCGGTCGTCGTCGTCATGTTGCGCCTCGCACTCGCCGGACACCGGACACCACCGAAGCGAACATCCGACCACGCATCCCCCCACCACCTCGCGGGTTGACCGGAACACACGCGCAATTGACCGGGTATGAGCGGCGGCCGGGGCGGTCGCCCCGGGCATCCGTCGACGGGCGGGGCAGCGGGCCGCCATCGCCGTGGCCGCTCCATGGCCCCGGCCGTCCTGCCCGTAGGGGTGACCTCTGGTCAGAAGGCTTGTCCGACCGTACGATTCGTCTGCCCGGTCGGACCCGGGTGACAACCGCATCACCGTATGACCTGGGGGAAGCCGGTGGGAATCCGGCGCTGACCTGCAACCGTGTGGGGCGCGTGCGCGCTCCGAGTCGGAGCACCCGGCATCCGGTTCGTACCGCTTCCCACTGTCATGGTCTGCAGCGCGGAGCCTTGAGTCGCCGACTCGCCCACCGCCGGTTCCCGCTGCTTCGGGGTCTTGGTGCCGGTGGCGGATGTCGTGGCGGACAGGGGCGCGCCGTGAACCCGCCCCGTTCGAAAGGCAATTCATGCGCCCGAACCTCGTACGTCGCACCCTCGTCACGTCGGCCGCCCTGGGACTCGCGCTCGCCTCGGCGCCCGCCGTCGCGCACGCCAAGCCGGTCGCCGGCACGAACGCCCCGGTCAAGGTCAACCTCACCGTGCAGGGCCCGAGCGGGCTGCTGTTCAAGGGGAAGATCAAGACCAGGGGCCACGACGTCACCACCGTCACGGGCGGCACGCACAAGTGCGACGGCACGAACGGCTCGGCGAACCCGAGCGCCGCGCCCACGCCGACCGCCGCTCTGGACGACGCCGCGAAGAAGAGGCACTTCACCTGGGACGGCACCTGGTACGCCTCGTTCGACGACTTCTCCGTCGACACGATCAAGAACGTCAGCGGCGGCGGTGCCGCCTACTGGAGCATCTCCGTCAACGGCACGCCGACCCCCGTCGGCGGTTGCCAGTTCAAGCTGAAGGCCGGTGACAAGGTGGCCTTCACCTGGACCGCCTTCTAGGCCCTGTCGGAGCCGCGCGAGGGCCCGGGCCCCGGTCCCCGAGATCTACAATGATCGGGATCCGGGGCATCCCGTGGTGAAGCCGAGAGGGAGATTCAGATGGCGATACCGAAGCGCCCCGCCCCGTTGGACCCGGCCATCGAACGGGCCGCGGCGGCGGGCGACGTCGTCGCGATGAGGCTGCGGGGCCAACACCTCTACGAATCCGACGACAACGGTGCGGCCGAGGAATGGCTGCTCGCCGCCGCGCGGGCCGGCGACGCCGAGGCGATGTACACCTTGTCGCGCGTCCACCACGACCGGGCGGTGAACGCGTTCCCGAACGGCAAGGCGCACGACGTCACGGCCGCGTCCTGGTGCAGGCGTGCCGCCGAGGCGGGTTGGGTCCCGGCCATCAGGGCCATGAAGTCGTGGGTGGACTTGGACGAGCGCGAGTTCTGGCTCCGAAAGGCCTGGGAAACCGGCGATCCGCACGCGCCGTACGGCCTGGCGGAACTGTTCGAGGAGGAGGGACGGCCCTCCGATGCGGAGCACTGGTACCGCGTCGCCTGCCGCGAGCCCGGCCGGTTCGGCCACAGCGCGCGCGGTGACCTGGCCGCCCTCCTCAGTCATCAGGGGCGATTCGAGGAAGCCGCCGAGCTTCTGACACAGAACGCGGAAGAGGGTTCGTCGGCCGCCGCCGAGCACCTGTCCGACGTGCTCGACAAGCTCGGCCGGGTAGAAGAGGCCGCCCACTGGCGCGAGCGGATCGATGGGCTGCGGGCCGCCGAGCACGAGCAGGAACCCCTGCTGTGAAGTGTGGTGCCGGGGCCCTCGGAAGTGGCCCGCGCCGGTTGTCGAATCCCGGCTCCTGAGCGGAGGCGTCCCGGGGTCCGGGGGCGCCTCCGCTCGATACCGTTCAGAAAATGATCTTTGCTTGGCTGCCGGGGGGGAGCGGGATGAGCGAGGTGCGCACTGCCGATCTCGGCGCCGGAACCGACGCACCGGTGGTTCTGCCGGCCTCCGGGGTCGGCGAGGGGGACGACCGGTCCAGCGAGCCGATGGAGCCCGCGGAGGTCCCGACGGGGCATCCCGACGGCGACGTGGGCGTCGACGAGGAGCCCGAGGTCCCGATGGACCTCATCCCTCCGGACGAACCCGGGCAGTCGGACGAAGCCCCTGAAGGCCCCGAGGAACCAGAGGAGTTCGAAGAGGACGGGGAGGCCGACCCCACGGCTGCCACGGATCAGGCCGACGGGACCGAAGCCCCCGAGGAACCTCAAGAGCCCGATTCCCCCGGAACCTGGACCGGGAACGGGCCGGAGCCGCTCGACGATGCGGCCGATGACGAAACCGGGGAGCGGACGTCCGCGGCGGACCCGGCCGGCGGCGGCCCGGCACCCGAGGGCGCCCCGCTGCGGGACGTCTTCTCGAAGATGCGCGACTCCCTCACCGCGCCCCACGCGTCCGCGGACGGCGCCGGCGACCGCCACGCCACGGTGGACCGGCCGGCGTTCAACGCCATGGAGATCCCGGAAGAGAACGTGCGCCTCTACCAGTACGGGACGCCTCTCGACCGTTCCGACGGCGGGCGCGTCCCCTTGTTCGACGGACCCCCGAGCCGCGAACAGACGGCGCAGGGCACTCTCGGCGACTGCGGGGTGATCGCCTCCATGGGGGCCGTCGCCGGACACCTTCCGGAAGCGATCTCGAACTGCGTCAAGGAGAACGACGACGGCACGTACGAGGTGACCCTCCATCAGGTGAGCAAGAACCGGCCCGGGGATCTGGCACCCTACGAACCGACCGGTGCGGTCACCGTTCTCACCGTCACGCCGGAACTGGTCGTGCCGTCCCTCGATCCGAAGAACCCGGCCTACGCGCAGGTGGGAACCGGGGGCGCCGCCTGGCCCGTGATCCTGGAGAAGGCCTTCGCGGGGGTCGACCAGACCTGGGAGGAAGGCAAGGCCGGTCAGACCTCCGGCTACGAACGGCTCAACCTGGGCACCAGGGCCGAGCACCGCGCCGAGATGCTGGCCCAACTCACGGGCCGGCCGGCGTACTGCGATGACGTTCCCTCCAGGTACGACATGAACGGCGTCAATCCGAACCGCCAACTCCTCGACTCGTTCCGGGAGAAGCTGGAAGCGGGCTCCCCGATACTGATCGGCTCACGTGGAGCCGAGGCGAACAAGCCGGGAATCCGCTCCGACCTCATAGCGGAGCACGTCTACGAGGTGGTCGAGGTGGACGATCGAGGGAACATCCGGCTCCGCAACCCGCACAACAGGAACCACCCCGGGACGTTCACGGCCGGTGAGTTCAGAGCGAACTTCGCGAACCGGTACAGCACGTTGGCCTAGGTTCTGTTGCGAGAGTGCCGGTCACGGCCCCTCGCCGGCCACTCACCAGGCGGCCTTCACCTGAACCTTCTTGCGGGCCGAGCCCCGAGGGCACGTGATCGGGCCGGAGCGTCGGGAGAGCGACGTTCCGGCCCGAATCGCGGATCAGGCGGTCGCGCCGGCTGCCTCCGTGCGAACCTCGCGAGCCGCCGCCACCAGGTTCTCCAGGGAGGCGCGGGTCTCGGTCCAGCCACGGGTCTTCAGCCCGCAGTCGGGGTTGACCCACAGCCGCTCGGCGGGAATGGCCTCAAGTCCCTTGCGGAGCAGGGCTGCCGCTTCCTCCGTGGAGGGGATGCGCGGCGAGTGGATGTCCCACACGCCGGGCCCGGCCTCGCGCGGATAGCCGTGCGCGGCGAGTTCGCGCGCGACCTGCATGTGGGAACGGGCCGCCTCCAGACTGATGACGTCCGCGTCGAGATCGTCGATGGCCTGGACGATGTCGCCGAACTCGGCGTAGCACATGTGCGTGTGGATCTGGGTGTCCGGCCGGACGCCCGACGTGGTGAGGCGGAAGGACTCGGTGGCCCACGCCAGGTAGTCCGCGTGATCGGCGGTGCGCAGCGGGAGGGTCTCGCGCAGGGCGGGCTCGTCGACCTGGATGACCGAAGTCCCGGCCGCCTCAAGGTCGTTGACCTCATCGCGGAGGGCGAGTCCGACCTGGCGGGCGGTCTGCCCGAGGGGTTGGTCGTCGCGTACGAAGGACCATGCGAGCATCGTGACGGGGCCCGTCAGCATGCCCTTGACCGGCTTGGTGGTCTGCGCCTGCGCGTAGGTGGTCCAGCGCACGGTCATCGGCTCGGGGCTGGAGATGTCCCCGGCGAGGACCGGCGGGCGCACGTAGCGGGTGCCGTAGGACTGGACCCAGCCGTGTTGGGTCGCGAGGTAGCCCGTGAGCTGTTCGGCGAAGTACTGGACCATGTCGTTGCGTTCGGGTTCGCCGTGGACGAGGACGTCGATGCCGGTCTTCTCCTGGAAGGAGAGCACCTCGCGGATCTCGCCCTTGATGCGTTCCTCGTATCCGGCGGTGTCGATCCGGCCGGCTCGCAGGTCGGCGCGGGCCACGCGCAGTTCGTCGGTCTGCGGGAAGGATCCGATGGTGGTGGTCGGCAGCAGCGGCAGTCCCAGGTGGGCCCGCTGGGCGGCGGCGCGCTCGGGGTACGGCTGTGCGCGGCGGCCGTCCGCGTCGGTGATCGCCTCGGTGCGGGCGCGGACCGCGGGGTCGCGGGTGATGGGGGACGTGGCGCGGGAGGCCAGGTCGGCCCGGTTGGCGGCGAGTTCGGCGGGGATCGCGGCGGGGCCCTGCGCGAGGCCGCGGGCGAGGGTGGTGATCTCGGCGGTCTTCTGGCGGGCGAAGGCGAGCCAGCGGCGGACCTGGGGATCGATGTCGCGTTCGACGGTCGCGTCCAGCGGGACGTGCAGGAGGGAGCAGGAGGCGGCGACGTCGACGCGGTCGGCGAGGCCGAGGAGGGTGCCGAGGGTGCTCAGCGACTTCCGGTGGTCGTTGATCCAGATGTTGCGGCCGTTGACCACCCCGGCGACGAGGCGCTTGCCCGGGAGCCCGCCGACCGCCGCGAGGTCGGCGAGGTTGGCGGCGGCCGAGTCGGTGAAGTCCAGGGCGAGGCCCTCGACGGGTGCCTTGGCCAGGACGGGCAGGGCCTCGCCGAGCCGGTCGAAGTAGGAGGCGACGAGGAGCTTGGGGCGTTCGGTCAGCGCGCCGAGTTCGCGGTAGGCGCGCGCGGCGGCGTTCAGTTCGGCCGGGGTGCGGTCCTGGACGAGGGCGGGTTCGTCGAGCTGGACCCATTCGGCGCCGGTCGCGCGCAGTTCGGCCAGGACCCGGGCGTAGACGGGCAGCAGCCGGTCGAGGAGGGTGAGCGGCTCGAAGTCGGCGGCGACCGCGGGCGCGGGCTTGGCGAGGAGCAGGTACGTCACCGGGCCGACGAGGACGGGGCGGGCCGTGTGGCCGAGGGCCAGGGCCTCCTTCAGCTCGGCGACCTGCTTGGCGGGATCGGCCGTGAAGACGGTGTCGGGTCCGAGTTCGGGGACCAGGTAGTGGTAGTTGGTGTCGAACCACTTGGTCATCTCCAGCGGGGCCACGTCCTGGGTGCCGCGCGCCATCGCGAAGTAGCCGTCCAGGGCGTCGGCGTCGACGGCGTCGCGGTGGCGGGCGGGGATCGCGCCGACCATGACCGTGGTGTCCAGGACGTGGTCGTAGTACGAGAAGTCGCCGGTCGGAAGCTCGGTGATGCCGGCTTCGGCCAGTTGGGCCCAGTTGGTCCGGCGCAGGTCGCGGGCGGTCTCCCGGAGGGTGTCCGCGGTGACGCGGCCCTTCCAATAGCCCTCGATGGCCTTCTTCAGTTCGCGGTTGCGGCCCTGCCGGGGGTAGCCGTACACGGTGGCCTGTACTGCCGCGGCTGCGGACTCGGTGGTCACGGAACTCTCCTTCGCGAGCTTGTCTCCATGGACCGGTGAGGGCCGAGGGTGCGAAGGGTGCCGGAACGGGCGGACCGCCGGGGTCGCGTACGTCCGTGTACGCGACGGGGAGGATCCGCCTGAAGCACGCCGACCCGCCCACGAGGTCACCGGGAAACCGGGCGCGGTCGATCGCGCTCGGGCAACGGGCAGGTCTTCGGACTCGCGGGCACGCCTGCCGGTCTCCCGGCGGGCACCTACTGGCCGTCGCTTCCCAGGACCGGTTCCGGTCCCAGTGCGTATGACGGCGGTCGTTCCCGCTCACCGCTGCGGGGCAGTCCCGGATTCCCACCGGGTTCCCTCTTGCGACGCATCCCGCCTGGCGGACGGGGGCGAACCAGCTGCGAGGCCCACACTAGGTCGACAGCCCGGTCAATGAACACGGCTTCCCACATGTCGGACGGTGAAATGAGACACGCCGGGGGTGCGGTGACACCACTCACCGCACCCCCGGTCTTCTCGTGCGGCCTCCGGCGCACCCTCGGCCCGGAGACCCGCCGGGGCCCTCAGCCCCGGCCGTACGTGTGGAACCCGCGGCCGCTCTTGCGGCCGAGCAGTCCCGCCTGCACCATCCGCTGGAGCAGCGGGGGCGGGGCGTACAGGGGTTCCTTGAACTCCTCGTACAGCGACTCGGCTATCGCGGCGACCGTGTCCAGGCCGATCAGGTCGGCCAGTTTGAGCGGTCCCATCGGGTGGGCGCAGCCGAGTTCCATTCCGGCGTCCACGTCGGTGGCGCTCGCGAACCCGGATTCGGCCATGCGGATGGCCGAGAGGAGGTAGGGGACGAGCAGCGCGTTGACGACGAAGCCGGCCCGGTCCTGGGAGCGGACGGTCGTCTTGCCGAGGGCGTCGCGGGCGAAGGCCTCGACCGCGGCGAGGGTGTCCGCCGAGGTGTGCAGGGAGGACACGACCTCGACGAGCGGCAGGACGGGCACGGGGTTGAAGAAGTGCAGGCCCACGACCCGGTCGGCACGGCCGGTGGCCATGCCCAGCCGCATGATCGGGATGGCCGAGGTGTTCGTGGCGAGGATGGCCCGCGGGTCCTCGACGAGCTTGTCGAGGGCGGTGAAGATCTCCGTCTTGGCGTCGGGGTTCTCGGTGACGGCCTCGATGACGAGTTGCCGGTCGGCGAGGTCCTCCAGGTCGCCGGTGAACACGAGCCGGGCGAGGGCGTCCTCGGCGGAGGCCCGGTCGAGCTTGCCGCGTTGGACGGCGCGTTCCAGGGAGACGGCGACGCGTTCGCGGGCTGTTCGGGCGGCGACGGAGTCCGCCTCGGCCACCACCGTGTCGATGCCGGCGCGGGCGCAGACCTCGGCGATGCCGGCGCCCATCTGCCCGCCGCCGACGACTCCGACGCGCCGGATCCGGGGCGCTCCCTCGGGGGCGTTCACGCGTTCACCCGCACGGCGGCGGCGCGTACGAGGTGGCGGGTGTAGGCGTCGGGGGTGAAGAAGGCGGGGAGCCGCACGGAGAGCGCGGTGTCCACGAAGACCTCCCGTGCTTCGAGGACCAGCGCCCGCGGGTCCTCGGCCTCCAGGGCCGCGCATTCGGCGTCGAGGAACTCGATGACCGTCCCGCGGTCCACCCGGTCGTGGCGCAGCCACTGCCAGATCTGGACGCGGGCGATCTCGGCGGTCGCGGCGTCCTCCATAAGGCCGCCCAGGGCGACGGCGCCGCTGCCGCGCAGCCAGGCGTCGAAGTAGCGCAGGGCCACGGCGACGTTGGAGCGGATGCCCTCGGGGGTCGGCGGGGCGGCGATCCTGCGGACGGACAGCAGGTCGGCGGCGGTGACCTCGACGTCCTCGCGGGTGCGGTCCAGTTGGTTCGGTCGGTCTCCGAGGACACCGTCGAAGACCTCGCGGCAGACGGGGACCAGGCCGGGGTGGGCGACCCAGGAGCCGTCGAAGCCGTCCTCGGCCTCCCGTTCCTTGTCGAGGCGGACCTTGGCGAGCGCGGCGGCGTTGGCGTCCGCGTCCCGGCTGGGGACGTGCGCGGCCATGCCTCCGATGGCGTGGGCGCCGCGTCGGTGGCAGGTCCGCACGAGGAGTTCCGTGTAGGCCCGCATGAACGGGGCGATCATGGTGACCTTCGCCCGGTCGGGCAGTTGGAAGTCGGTCCGGTGGCCGAAGGTCTTGATCAGGCTGAACAGGTAGTCCCAGCGGCCGGCGTTGAGGCCCGCGCTGTGCTCGCGCAGTTCGTGGAGGATCTCCTCCATCTCGAAGGCGGCGGTGATCGTCTCGATGAGGACGGTCGCGCGGACGGTGCCGCGGGGGATGCCGAGGAGTTCCTGGGCCAGGACGAACACGTCGTTCCACAGGCGGGCTTCGGTCCGGTTCTCCAGCTTGGGAAGGTAGAAGTAGGGGCCGTGCCCGGCGTCGATCTGCCGCTGCGCGCAGTGGAAGAAGTACAGGCCGAAGTCGACGAGGGAGGCGGACACGGGCCGGCCGTCGATCTCCAGGTGTTCTTCGAGGAGGTGCCAGCCGCGCGGGCGGACCATGATGGTCGCGAGGTTCGCGCCGAGGCGGTACTCCTTGCCCTCGGGGGTGGTGAAGTCGATGCGTCGCTCGATGGCGTCGAGCAGGGTGAGCTGCCCGCCGATGATGTTGTTCCAGGTGGGGGCGGTGGCGTCCTCGAAGTCCGCCATCCAGACCTTCGCCCCGGAGTTCAGCGCGTTGATCGCCATGCGGCGCTCGGGCGGTCCGGTGATCTCGACCCGGCGGTCGGTGAGGCCGGGCGCGAGGGGTGCGGCCCGCCAGTCGGGGTCGGCGCGGACGGCGGAGGTGGCCCGGGAGAAGTCGAGCGGCGAGCCGGAGACCAGGTGGGCGGAGCGGCGGCGGCGTTCCTTGAGGATCTCCAGGCGGCGGTCCGCGAACGCGGCGTCGAGTCGGCCGACGAACTCCAGGGCCGCGGGGGTCAGGATCTCGTCGTGGCGCTCATCCGGCGCGCCGAGAACCCGGACATGGCTGGTCAGGGGCGTGAGTGACATGCGGTTCTGCTCCTCGGCGTGGGGCGGCGGGCGCCCGAGGGCCAGGTCTCTCGGGCGCCGCGGGCCAGGCGAAACTTCGACGACAGGTCCTAGTGGAACTGCTCTTCCTCGGTGGAGCCGGAGAGCGCGGTGGTGGAGGAGGTCGGGTTGACGGCGGTGGAGACCAGGTCGAAGTACCCGGTGCCGACCTCGCGCTGGTGCTTGACGGCCGTGAAGCCCTGGGCCTGGGAGGCGAACTCGCGTTCCTGGAGGTCGACGTAGGCGGTCATGCCGTGCTCGGCGTAGCCGCGGGCGAGGTCGAACATGCCGTGGTTGAGGGAGTGGAAGCCGGCCAGGGTGATGAACTGGAAGCGGTAGCCCATCGCGCCGAGTTCGCGTTGGAACTTGGCGATCTGGTCGTCGTCCAGGGCCGCCTTCCAGTTGAAGGACGGCGAGCAGTTGTAGGCGAGCATCTGGTCCGGGTACCGCGCGTGGATGGCCTCGGCGAACTCGCGGGCCTGCTCCAGGTCCGGTGTGCCGGTCTCCACCCAGATCAGGTCCGCGTACGGGGCGTAGGCCAGGCCGCGGGCGATGACCGGCGCCATGCCGTTCCGGACGTGGTAGAAGCCCTCGGCGGTGCGCTCTCCGGTGCAGAACTCGGCGTCGTGCTCGTCGACGTCGCTGGTCAGCAGGGTCGCGGCGAGGGCGTCCGTACGGGCGATGATCAGGGTCGGGGTGTCGGCGATGTCGGCGGCCAGGCGGGCCGCGTTCAGGGTGCGGATGTGCTGCGAGGTCGGAACGAGGACCTTGCCGCCGAGGTGCCCGCACTTCTTCTCCGAGGCCAACTGGTCCTCGTAGTGGATGCCGGCGGCGCCCGCCGCGATCATCGCCTTGGTCAGTTCGAACGCGTTGAGCGGGCCGCCGAAGCCGGCCTCGGCGTCGGCGACGATCGGCGCGAGCCAGTCCGTGGTGTCCGTGCCGCCCTCGGCGGTGGCGATCTGGTCGGCGCGCAGCAGTGCGTTGTTGATCCGACGGACGACCTGGGGAACCGAGTTGACCGGGTAGAGGCTCTGGTCCGGGTAGGTGTGTCCGGCCTGGTTCGCGTCGGCCGCGACCTGCCAGCCCGAGAGGTAGATCGCCTGGAGGCCGGCGCGCACCTGCTGGACGGCCTGGCCGCCGGTCAGCGCGCCCAGCGCGTGGATGTAGTCCTGCTCGTGGAGCTGCCGCCACAGGCGTTCGGCGCCCCGCCGGGCCAGGGTGTGTTCCTCGCGGACACTGCCCGACAGCCGGACCACGTCCTCGGCCGAGTAGGTGCGCTCGATGCCCGTCCAGCGCGGGTCGTCGGCCCACCGCTGCTTGAGCTGTTCGGCCGCCGCCGTCGTGTTCGCCTCTGCCATGACCGTCACCGTTTCCATCCGTCGCGTGTCTTGCCAATGCCCCTGGTACTGATTCGTGCATTGGCACTCTGTGCCTGAGAAGAGGTGCGGCCGCCGGACCCGCCCGTGGGCCGGAGCTGAGCAATGCTGCCGATCTTCGGGAGCGGGCCTCCACAACCCTCCGACATCAGGGCGCGATTCGGGGGTCTGAGGCTGTCCCGGCTACCGGTTCCGGCTGGCCGCAGGACTGACTCTGACACTGGCACGGGGTGCCATCAAGGAGGTACATCTGCCAAGCTTTGCCAATCTTCGGGGCCGGAATTGCCAAGGTTGCGAAGCCCTCCCGGGACGGTGGCCGACCTATCCTGACCGGGCACGGCCGACGGTGAAAGGAGTGCGGTGAGCAAGACGTACGCGGGGGCCAGACTGCGGCGGCTGCGCGAGGAGCGACGGATGACCCAGGCCGACCTGGCCAGGGTCCTCGCGATCTCCCCCAGCTACCTCAACCAGATGGAGCACGACTCCCGCCCCCTCACGGTGCCCGTGCTGTTGCGGCTCACCGAGGCCTTCGGGGTCGACCCGGGCTTCTTCTCCGAACGCGACACCAGCCGGCTGGTGGCCGACCTGCGCGAGGCGCTCGCCCAGCAGGTCGCCGAGGCCCGCGTCTCCCCCTCCGATCTGTCCGAGCTGGCCACCCGAATGCCCGCCGTCGCCTCGGTCCTCCTCGACCTGGGTCGGCGGAGCCAGTTGCTGGCCGAGCGTCTCGCCGATGCCGCCGATGGCCGGGACTCGCCGGCGGAGGCCCCGCGCTCACCCCACGAGGAGATCCGGGAGTTCTTCTACCGCCGGCAGAACTACCTCCACGACACCGACCTCGCCGCGGAGGCGCTGGCCCGCGAGATCGGCATCCGGCCCGGGGACGTCGTCCACGCCCTGACCCGCCACCTCTCCGAGCGGCACTCGATCAGGACGACGACGGACTCCGACCGGCTGCACCACTACGATCCGTCCACCCGGGTCCTGCACCTGTCCAGCCGGCTGCGCCCGGGCCGGCAGGCGTTCCGCATGGCCACCCAGCTCGCCCTGATCGAGTACGGGGACGAGCTGGACCGGCTGGCCGCCGAGGACTTCCCCGTCGGGTCCCCTGCCCACGCGCTGGCCCGGATCGGCATCGCCAACTACCACGCCGCCGCGCTGATCCTCCCGTACACGGCGTTCCACGCGGCGGCCGAGGAGTTCCGCTACGACATCGAGCGGCTCACGGACCATTTCGGTCTCGGCCACGAGACCATCTGCCATCGGCTCAGCACCCTCCAACGCCCCAGGCTGCGCGGGGTTCCCTTCTCCTTCGTGCGGGTGGACCGGGCCGGGAACATGTCCAAGCGGCAGTCCGCCACCGGATTCCACTTCTCCCGCGCCGGCGGCACCTGCCCGCTCTGGAACGTCTACGAGGCGTTCGCCGCCCCCGGCCGCATCCACGTCCAGGTCGCCGCGATGCCGGACGGTCAGCGTCATCTGTGGACCGCCCGGGCCGTCACCCGTCACCGCGGCGGCTGGGGTGATCCCGGCAAGACCTTCGCCATCGGACTCGGCTGCGAGATCCGGCATGCCTCCCGCCTGGTCTACGCCGACGGCCTGGACCTCGACAATGCGGCGGCCGCCACTCCCATCGGCATGGGCTGCCGCCTCTGCGAGCGCCTCGACTGCCCGCAGCGTGCCGTGCCGCCGCTGGGCCGGCCCCTGGCCGTCGACGAGAACAGCAGCACCTTCATCCCCTACCCGGTCACGGGAGCGCCCCCGTCCTCCCGCGGCTGACGAAGGATCACGACCGGTCGCCGGGAGGGGCCACGGCCGGTCGTCGGCGGCGGTGGAGCACCCCCCTCCCGGACCAACTCCCTCACCTCTCGCCGATATCCGGTCCAGGACCTCGCCGCACGCTGCTCGTTCGAAGAGGTCGCCCACCTCGTCCCCGGGCGGTCTGACAGCGGGTGCGGACCCCGTGCGCGGGGCCCCGCACCCGCCGGCGATCAGGCGCCCCAGCGCAGGGCGATCGTGTCGCCCACGTTGATCACCTTGTTGCGGGCGGCGCCGGTGAAGGCGGAGCCGTCGACGCCGACCTTCCAGGTGTTGGAGCCGCTGTTGGCCTTGCCGTTGACGTGGGTGATCGTGCCGGTGCCCGAGGAGGGGGTCACGCTCGTGACGCAACCCGACGGGGTGGCGGCGGTGGTCGCGGCGTTCAGGACGTCGCCGAGGGTGGTGGTCGTACCGGTCGGGGTGAAGGCGACCGAGCAGACCTTCAGGTTGCCCGCGCCGTCGTCGACGGTCAGCGCCAGCTTCGTGGCGGTACCCGCGGTGAAGGTGGACTGGGCGACCCACTGCGGGGCACCCGGGGTGACCGGGACCGGCGGAGCGGAGGTGAACCCGCCGCCGACGACGGCGCGCAGCGCGTCGATGGAGGCGTAGGCGGAGGGGGTGGTGTCGGCCGGCTTGTACTTGAAGCCGCCCGCCGGGTTGTACTGGTTGGCGATCAGGAAGTCGATGGGGGTCTTGCCGTTGGCGGTGAGGAAGTCACCGGTCTGCGGGTTGATGCCGCAGGCGTTGAGGCCGGCGACGCCCCAGCCGTTGGAGCTGGTGTTGACCCCGTACAGGGAGTTGAACGCACCGGAGTTGGCGACGAGGGTGCTCTTGAGGAAGTTCTTCGCCTGCACCACGTCCGTGTCGGTGTTCGGGACGCCGGAGACGCAGAGTGCGGCCAGGGCGGCGCCGGTCATGTCGACGTCGCTCGCGGAGTTCAGGACGGTGGGGTTGCCCTCGGCCTTGTTGTAGGTCCAGCCGCCGTCCACGTGCTGGTTGGCGCGGATGCGGGTGATCATGGAGTCGGTCAGCGCCTGCGGGATCCGGGCGCCACCGGCCTGCGTCTTGGCTCCGCCGAGCGAAAGGGCCGCGAAGACGGTGCCGTTGAAGTTGCCGGACGGGCCGAAGTAGCCGGCCTCCGCCGTCTGCCAGTAGGAGTAGACGTTCGCGACGAGGTTGCGCGAGGCGGAGACGCGGGCCGGGTCGATGCCGGCGGCGTACGCGTTGAGGGTTCCGCGCTCGAAGTCGGTGACGACGGGGGAGCCGGACGGCCATCCCGCGGTGGACAGCAGGTTGCGGTAGACGGTGCGGGCGTTCTTCGTGGTGTCGCCGCCGGGCGCGACGTCCACGACGGCGGTGCCGGCGGCCGCGAAGGCGCTGAACGCCCACTCGTTGGACAACCCGGAACCGGCGTACGAACCATCCGCGGCCTGGAGGGACTTGAGGTAGGCGACACCGTTCGTCTTGGACGTGGCGATCTGCGCGGGACTGGAGGTCGCGAAGGCGGGCAGCGCCGTGAGGGCGAGGGCGCCGAGCGCGGCGGGCACCGCGAGCGTGAGGCGACGGAACGTGCGGGGACCGGACATGGCCTGCTCCTGGAATGAGGGACGCCGGCCTGACCGAAGCTCGTGCGGGCGGGCGGCCCGGAGCGCGGTGGCGGCCGTCCGAACGCGTGGTACGGCTGGTGAATCGCTGTGTCGTATGGGCATTCGGGCTCGGAAGCGGCCCCCTGCCGTTCCACACCGCTGCGCGTCAGCCCCGGATTCGCACCGGGTTCCCCCACTCGGCAGCCCAGGACGCTACCCGAGTGATCAAGGGTCCGCCAGCCACCGGTCACGGGCCCTGACCCGACCGGAGCGGAACGGAACCGCGTGAGACGCAGACCACCTTGACGCCGTCTTTATCCGCGTGCTCCAATCCGGCTGATAAGCACTCAGCCCCAGGGGAAGCCGGTCGGAATCCGGCGCTGACCCGCAACCGTAGGCCCGGCACCACCGGGCGAGCCGGAATGCCTGGAGCCAAGTTTTCAGCGAGAAGCGCCGTCGCGGACTACGGCGTGGTTCGAATGGCCTCCCCTTTCGCCCCACGGCGGACGACGGCGCCCACGGCGCCCCGCGGAGGCCCTTTGCCACGCACTGGTCCGCCCGGCCGACCCGAGGGGCCGTCGTGGGGACCGCAGAGCAACCAGAGCAACGCACGGGGAACAAGAGGCTGCTGTCGCTCATGTCGGCGGCGCTGTTGACCTTCGCGGCGAGCGTGGCCTTCGTGGGTGCAACGGCGCCCGCCTCGGCCGACCCGATCGAGGGGTGCACGGCCACCACCGGCGCGATCGTCGCCGTGGACTTCGGCCCCTTCGGCGGCAAGGTCGAGCGGGGCTGCGACACCACCCCCACCACCGGCTACGAGTTGCTGCACACGGGCGGATTCACCACCGAGGGCACCGGCCACGACGGCCCCGCCTTCATCTGCCGCATCGGCAACGGCTCCTTCAACTCCGGTACGCAGTACCCCACTCGGGACAAGGAGGACTGCGTCCTCACCCCGCAGGCGACCGCCTACTGGTCCTACTGGGTCGCCTCGCCGGGTCAGAAGAACTGGACCTACAGCTCACTCGGTGCGATGTCCCGCACCCCGAAGCCCGGTGACGTGGACGCCTGGGTGTTCGGTGGCACGGACGTCGGCGGCTCCTCCGGCAAGCCCACCTTCACCCCCGACGACGTGCGGGCCCGCGGGAGTGTCCCCTCGCCCGACCCGACCGGGCCCTCCAACCCGCCGACCGGGCCGGGAGCGGTCGACCTGCCGGCCGCCACCCGCTGGCTCACCGGGATGCTGACGAACGGGGAGCGCGTCGTCGACGAGGGCGCGAGCACCCCGAACCACTTCCTCACCACCGAGGTCGTCCTCGCCCTGGCCGCTGCCGACCGGGAGAGCCCGGTGGCGCGCAAGGCCGCCGACTTCCTGGCCACGCCCGCGCAGACGGACGCGTACGCCTACCCCGCGGGCAAGGACGGGATCCCCGACGCCACCGCCGCCGCGCGGCTCGCGCTCGTCGCGGAGGCCACCGGCAAGGACCCCCGCGCCTTCGGCGGCCACGACCTGCTCGGGGACCTCGTGAAGTACGTCTGCCCGCGCGACATCGGCGACGGCGAGACGATCGAGGGCTGCCTCACCAAGGGCGACTTCCGCACCACGGGCCAGTCCGACGCCCAGGCCATGGCCGTCATCGCGCTGCTCAACGGCGGTGTCACTCCCCCGGCCGACGCGGTGAACCGGCTGACCGGCCTCCAGTGCGAGGACGGCGGCTTCACCTCCATCCTGATCCGCTCCGGTGGCTGGTGCGACAGTGACGCCACCTCCACCGGCCTGATCGCGCTGGCCCTCAAGCGGGCCGGCGGACACGACACGGCCGTCGAGAAGGCACGGGCCCACCTCAAGAAGTCCCGCCTGGCGAGCGGCGCCTGGCCCTCCGCCTCCTACATGACGACCGGCAGCCCGAGCTCCACCGCATGGGCCGCCCAGGCCCTGCGCGCGCTGGGCGACACGGACCCCGCGGACGCGGGCCTGTCCTGGCTCTCCAAGCACCAGTTCACCGAGGGCGGCTTCGGCTTCGAGGAGGACGACACCGAGTCGCGCCTGTTCGCCACGGCCCCCGTCGTCGTCGCCGGCGCCAAGAGCGACCTGGTGGCACTGACCACCAAGAAGCCCGACCCGAAGCCCACCGACCCGAAGCCGACCGACCCGAAGCCGACCGACCCCACCCCGACCATCGCGCCGGGCGACGGGCCGGACATCAAGAAGGGCGTGGCGTACATCACCGACCCCACCCGGCTGATCCAGGGCCGGTTCTACGACGGCGGGCCCGGCACGAGGTTCGCCGACTACGGCATGACCATCGACGGTGCCTACGCCCTGGCGGCCACCGGCGGGGACAAAGGCCCGCCCCCCGACACCGTCGGATTTTTCGACAAGGGGGGGAAGGACGGGCAGAACCGCGGCATCCACGACTGGACCCTCGTCGGCCCCAAGCGCGCGGGCGGCGGCTCCATCGGAAAGGTGGCCCTGCTCGCCCAGGCCGTGGGTCGCGATCCGCGGAACTTCGGTGGCCAGGATCTGATCGGCGCACTCGCCAAGATCACCTGCAAGGCCAAGACCAGTACTCGCCAGGAGTGCGCGGCGAAGGGCAACTACACCTACGCCAACTCGGTCTTCAAGCAGTCGCTCGGCATCATGGCGCAGGTCCGTGCGGGTGAGACGGCCGCCGCGGCCGAGCCGATCGCGTACCTCAAGAGCCTCCAGCAGCCTTCCGGCGGCTGGGTCAGCCTGATCGGCGAGGCCAGCAGGACCGAGGTCGACTCCACGGCCATGGCCGCCATGACCCTGGACCGGCTGCCGGACGCCGACTCGCAGCGGGCCGTGGACAAGGCCCTGGCCTGGCTCGCGGCGCAGCAGAAGGCGGACGGCGGATTCCAGGGCGCCTCCGGGAACTCCGTCAACTCCTGCGCCCTCGCCATCCAGGGGCTCTCGCTGGACGCCACCAAGTACGGCGCCCAGATCGCCAAGGCCCGCACGTTCCTGGCGACCCAGCAGAACGCCGACGGTGGCTTCAACGTCATCAAGGGTGACCCGTCCGGTTCCGACATGCGTGCCTCCACCCAGGCCATCAGCGGCACCACCGGCATCTCCTTCGCCACCCTCACCCGCAGCCTCGACGGCACCAGCGCCCGGCCCGTCCCCGTCATCTCGTCCCCGTCCACCGGCGGTGCGGGTGGCACGCCGGTCATCGTGACCCCCGGCGAGAGCGCGGGCGCCTCGGGCGGCGGCGCTCTCGCGCAGGGCGGTTCGGGCGGCCGCCTCGCGTCCACCGGCCTCCAGGTCGGAGCGCTCGCGGGCGCCGCGGCCGTGCTGACGCTCGCCGGTTGGCGGCTCGTCGTCCTGTCCCGTACCCGCCGCGACCCGGCGGAGGGCAACCGATGAACCTCCGCGTCACGCGCGTCCTCGCCCGCGCGACGGCCGCCCTGGGCCTGACGGTGGCGGCCTTCGCGGCCACCGCGGCCCCGGCCGGGGCGGCCCCGCAGCCCATGGGCCAGTGCACGACCTCCTCCGGAGTCGTGCTCGCCGTGGACTTCAGCCATTGGGGCGGGCCCGTGTACCGCTCCTGCGGTACGACGCCCACCACCGGATACGAACTCCTCAACCAGGGCGGCTGGGCCACCACCGGCACCGGCCACGACGGCCCCGCGTTCATCTGCCGCATCGGCTACAGCGGGCACCAGGGCGGGAAGCAGTACCCGACGCCGCAACAGGACGACTGTGTCCTGACCCCGCCCGCCTCCGCCTACTGGTCGTACTGGCACGCGAACCCGGGCCAGAACACGTGGGACTACAGCCAACTCGGCGCCATGCTCTACAAGCCGAGTCCCGGCAGCGTCGACCTGTGGGTCTTCGGGAGCACGAACGTCGAGGGGACCGAGGGCAAGCCCCTGGTCACCCCGGACCAACTGCGCGCCAGGAACACCCGACCCACAGGCGCCACCGGGCCGCAGCCGCAGGACACCCGCACCGCGGCCCCTCTCCCGCCGAACGCGAACACCGGACCGAAGCCGGAGAATCCCCCGCCGGCCGCGACGACGCCGGCCGCGACGACGCCGCCCGCCCCCCCGGCCTCGGAGGGCCCCTCGGCCTCGCCGAGCCCCTCCGTGAG
>NZ_LGDE01000476.1 GCF_001279725.1 Streptomyces sp. WM4235
GGGACTCGGGTACGGGCTGCTGCGACACCTCAACGAGGAGACCGCCGCCGTCCTCGCCCCGCACCCCACCGGCCAGATCGCCTTCAACTACCTCGGCCGGTTCGCCGCCACCGACACGCCCGCCCACCTCAGGGGAGAGGGCTTCACCGAAGCGGGCACCGGGCTGACCGCGGCCCTCGACCCCGCCATGCCGGCGATGGCGACCGTCGACGTCAACGCCTTCGTCGCCGACACCGACAACGGCCCCGCCCTCCAGGCCCGCTTCGACTTCCCCACCGGCCTGCTGTCCCGCGAGGACGTCCGGGAACTCGCCGACCTGTGGCACACCGCGCTGGAGGCACTGGCCCGGCACGCCACGCGGCCCGGCGCCGGCGGCCTGACCCCCTCCGACGTACCGCTCGTCACCGTCCGCCAAGGCGAACTGGAGACCTGGGAGAAGCAGTACCCCGGACTCGCCGACGTATGGCCCCTCACCGGCCTCCAGGAAGGCCTGCTCTTCCAGTCCCGGCTGGCCGAGTCCGGGCACGACGCCTACCACGTCCAGATGGTCCACCACCTCGACGGAGAGGTGGACCCCGACCGGATGCGCCGCGCCGGCCAGGCCCTCCTGGACCGCCACGCCGCCCTGCGGACCGCCTTCGTCCCCGGCCTGTCCGGCGACCGGGTGCAACTCGTCGTCGACGGCGTCCGGCTGCCCTGGCGACAGGAGGACCTGCGGGACCTGGACGACGAGGCCCGCGACGACGCCCTGCGGCGCTTCCTCGACGCCGACCGGCAGGACCACTTCGACCCCGCCGTCGCACCGCTGCTGCGCATGGCACTGCTGCGGACCTCCGACACGGACGCCCGGCTCGTGCTGACCGCGCACCACGTCCTCTTCGACGGCTGGTCCCTGCCCCTGCTGACCCGCGACCTGATGGCGCTGTACGCCTCCGAAGGCGACCCCGGCGCGCTGCCCCGGGTCCGCGGCTACCGCGACTTCCTCACCTGGCTCGCCGCCCGGGACCACGAGGCCTCCGCACGGGCCTGGGCCGAGGAACTCGACGGCACCGACGAGCCGACCCTCCTCGCCGTCGGCAGGGGCGGGCCCGACCCCGACCCCGCCGCCGACGCGGACACCGGCGACACCGGCCGGCTCGACGTCCCGCTCACCCCCGACACGGCTCGCGAGTTGACCCGGCGCGCCGCCGAACTGGGCGTCACCCTCAACACCCTGGTCCAGGGCGCGTGGGCGCTGGTGCTCGCCGGCCTGACCGGCCGCCGGGACGTCGTCTTCGGCACCACCGTCTCCGGCCGCCCGCCCACCGTCCCCGACGCCGACGCGATGGTCGGACTGTTCATCAACACCCTGCCGGTCCGGGTCCGCCTCTCCCCGTGGGACACCCTCGGCGAAATGCTGACCGCGCTCCAGGGCCGGCAGGCCGCCCTGCTGGACCACCATCACGTCTCACTCGCCGACGTCCAGCGCTCCACCGGGCTGCCCGTCCTCTTCGACACCGTCGTCGTCTTCGAGTCCTTCCCCGTCGACCGCACGGCCATCGCCGAGGCCGGCGGCGACGCCGGGGTCCGAGTGGCCCGGATCGGCTCCGACGGCGGCACCCACTACCCGTTCGGCGTCGCCGCCACCGCCGACCCGCACCTGCGGATCGCCATGCGGTACCGGCAGCCCCTGGTCGGCGCCGATACCGCCGAGGACGTCGCCGAGCGGTTCGCGCGGGTCCTGGAGCTCATCGCGGCCGACCCCGGCACCCCGCTCGGCGTCCTGGACACCCTCACCGGCCCCGACCGGGACAAGGTGCTCGCCGGTTTCAACGACACCGCCCGCGCGACGGCCCCCGGAACCGTCGCCGAGCAGTTCGCCCGCCAAGCGGCCGCCACCCCCGACGCCGTCGCCGTCCACTTCGAGGGCCGGCGATTGACCTACCGGGAGATCGACGCCCGCTCCGACGCCCTGGCCCACGAACTCGCCCGGCACGGGGTGGGGCCCGAGACGGTGGTGGCGGTGTCCGTACGGCGCTCGCCCGCCCTGGTCACCGCCCTGCTCGCGGTCCTGAAGGCCGGCGGCGCCTACCTTCCGGTCGACCCGGCCCTGCCCCCCGGCCGGATCGCGTTCATGGCGCGGGACTCCGGTGCCCGGCTCGCCCTCGTCGACGCCACGACCGCCGACGCCCTGTCCGCGTCGGAGGTCCCCGCCCTGCGGATCGACGCGCCGCCGCCGGCGCCCACCGAAGCCGAGACCGCCACCGCGGCCATGCCGGGCGTCCGCGCCACCGTCGACAACACCGCGTACGTCATCTACACCTCCGGCTCCACCGGCCTCCCCAAGGGAGTGGCCGTCACCCACCGGGGCTTGGCCGGCCTGGTCCTGTCCCACGTGGAACGGCTGGCGTTCACCCCTGCCGACCGCATGCTGCAACTGGTCTCGCCCAGCTTCGACGTCTCGCTGTGCGAGGTGTTCACCGCCCTGCTCTCCGGTGCCTCGCTGGTGATGGCGGACGCCGCCGAACTGGTCCCGGGCACGCCGCTGGCCGACACCGTCGAGCGGCACGGGGTGACCCACCTGATGCTCACCCCGACCATGCTCGCCGCCATGCCCGACGGATCCATGTCGGGTCTGTCCTGCCTGGTCCTGGGTGGCGAGGCGGCCGCCCCCGACCTCGTCGCCCGCTGGACGCCCGGCCGGCGCGTGGTCAACGTCTACGGCCCGACCGAGGCCACCGTCTGCGCCACCATGAGCCTGCCCCTCACCGGCGACGGCGGCGCCCGCCCCATCGGCCGGCCGGTCGCCGGTACCCGCGTCCACGTCCTCGACGGCGCGCTGCGCCCGGTCCCGCCCGGCGTCCCGGGCGAGCTGTACATCGCGGGCGCCGGGTTGGCCCGCGGCTACACGGGTCGGCCGGCCCTGACCGCCGGCCGGTTCCTCGCCTCCCCCTTCGGCGCACCCGGCGAGCGGATGTACCGCACCGGCGACGTGGTCGAGTGGACCGGCGACGGCGACCTGCTCTTCCGCGGGCGGACCGACGAACAGGTCAAGATCCGCGGGTTCCGCATCGAGCTCGGCGAGATCGAGGCCGCGCTGCGCGACCACCCGGACGTCCGGGAGGCGGTCGTCGTCGTCGACACCCGCACGGGCGATCGCCGGCTCGCCGGGTACGTCGTGGCCGCCGGAGAGGCGGAGCCCGACCCGGCCGATCTGGCCCGCCACCTGCGCGACCGGTTGCCCGGACACATGGTTCCGCCCTCGCTCCTCGTCATCGACGCGGTGCCGCTCACGGCGAGCCGCAAACTCGACCGCCGCGCCCTGCCCGCGCCCGACACGTCCCGGACCACGGCCGGACGCGCCCCGCAGAGCACCCGGGAGGCCATCATGTGCGGCCTGTTCGCCGAGGTGCTGGGGACCGGCCCGGTCGGGTCCACCGACGACTTCTTCGACCTGGGCGGCCACTCCCTGCTCGTCAACCGGCTGGTGACCCGGATCCGGGCCGTCCTGGGCGTCGAGGTGCCGCTGCGCGTGGTCTTCCAGTCGCCGACGGCCGCCGGACTCGCCGCCCGCCTCGAAGCGGACAGCGGCGCCGGCACCGCCTCGGACGCCGACCCGTTCGCGCCCGTCCTGACCGTCAAGGGAGACGGGGACCGCGAACCGCTGTGGTGGGTGCACCCCGGCGGCGGCCTGAGCTGGCCCTACCTGGGCTTCGCCGGACTGCTCCCCAAGGACCGGCCGGTGTACGGGCTCCAGGCGAAGGGCTTCGACGGGTCGACTCCACTGCCCGGCTCGGTGGCGGAGATGGTCGACGACTACGTGGCGGAGGTCCTGGCGGTGCAGCCCGAAGGGCCCTTCCACCTGATGGGCCTGTCCAGCGGCGGCACCCTGGCCCACGCGATGGCCGCGGAACTGCGGCGTCGCGGTCACGAGGTGGGACTGGTGGCGCTGCTCGACAGCGTGCCGAGCAGCAGTCTCGCCGGCCGGCCCCTGCCGACCGAGACCGAGTTCCGCGACTACTTCGCCCAGCACCTCACCGGAGCCGTCGGCGCCGACGACTACGAGAGCCTCGTCGAGACCGCCGTTCGGATCGGGCTCAACTACACGTCCCTGATGCCCGGCTTCCCGGTGCCCGTCTTCGACGGCGACGTGCTGCTCTTCGACGCGGTGCCCAAGCCGGAGGGCACCTACGCGCCGACGTGGGCGCCGTACGTCGGCGGCACCGTGCACCGCCACCCCGTCCACGCCGCCCACGAGGACCTGTACCTGCCGGGACCGGCGGCGGAGATCTGCGCCGTCATCACCCGCGAACTCGCCGGCCGCTGAGCCGCCGTTCCGGCGGCGAGCGCGCCCGCCGGTCCCGCTTTTCCGACACGAGGGGAAATCGCATGGATACCAGTGCTCCGGAGACCTACGACGTCGTGGGCGTCGGCTTCGGGCCCTCCAACCTGTCGCTGGCCGTCGCACTGGAGGAGGGCTCGCATCCGGTCAGCTCCGCCTTCTTCGAGCGGCAGCCGTCGCTGGGCTGGCACCGGGGCATGCTGCTGCCCTCGGCGAAGATGCAGGTGTCCTTCCTGAAGGACCTGGCGACCTTCCGCGACCCCGCGTCGCGGTTCGGCTTCGTCTCCTACCTGCACGACGTGGGCCGTCTCACCCGCTTCGTCAACAACCAGGACTTCTTCCCCACCCGGCGGGAGTTCCACGACTACCTCGAATGGGCCGAGTCGAAGCTGACCCTGAAGGCCGACTACTCCTGCGAGGTCACCGGGATGTCGGCGGTCCCCGCGGACGACGGCGGGCCCGCGCGGCGCGTCCGCGTCCGGATGCGGGACGCCGCTGGCGGCACCCGGTCCGTCGAGGCGCTCAACGTGGTCGTCTCCACCGGCCTGGTGCCCCGGATGCCCGCCGGGCTGGAGGCCGGCGAACACGTCTGGCACAGCTCGCGGTTCCTGCACCGGCTGCGGGAGCGGCAGGGTCGCCCGCTGCGCCGGGTGGCGGTCGTCGGCGCCGGCCAGAGCGCCGCCGAAATCGTCAGGTACCTCCACGACCACCTGCCCGAGGTCCGGGTGACGGCGATCGTGCCGTCGTACGGTTACGCCATCGCCGACGACACGCCCTTCGCCAACCAGGTGTTCGACCCGGAGGCGGTGGACCGCTACTTCCACGGCTCGCAGCGGTCCAAGGACGCGATCTGGGACAACCACCGGAACACCAACTACTCGGTGGTCGACGACGAGGTCATCCGGGGCCTGTACGAGCGCGCCTACGAGGACGAGTTCAACGGCGCCGGCCGGCTGGACTTCCGCAACCTGGCGCGGGTCACCGACGCCCGGCCCGCCGGCGGCCACACCCGGATCACCGTGCACTCACTGGCCGACGAGGAAACGTACGACCTGGACGTCGACGTCCTGGTCTGCGCGACCGGATACGCCCCGATGGATCCCGCGGCGGTCCTCGGCGACCTCGACGCGTACTGCCTGCGCGACGAGAACGGCCGGCACCGGGTCACCCGCGACTACCGCATGGTCACGGGGGAGGGCCTGGACGCGGGGCTCTACCTCCAGGGCGGCACCGAGCACACCCACGGACTCGCGTCCTCACTGCTGTCGAACATCGCCGTCCGCAGCGGTGACATCGCGCGATCGATCACGGCCCGGCTGCTGTCCGGTGCCACCACGAAGGGAACCGACGCATGAGCAGCAACCCGTTCGACGACGAGACCGGCCGCTTCCTCGTCCTGGTCAACGACGAGGAGCAGCACTCGCTGTGGCCTTCCTTCGCCGCCGTGCCCGACGGCTGGCGGGTCGTGTTCGGCGAGGAGGGCCGGCAGGAGTGCGAGGCGTACGTGGAGGCGAACTGGTCGGACATGAGGCCCAGGAGCCTGCGCGAGGCCATGGCGAACGGCTGAAGGGACACGGTGAAGGGGAACCTCATGACCAGTCCGGCCGAGCGCTGGGGCATCCACCCGGAGCACTTCTGGCTCCACGGACGCGGCCCGGGGCATCCGGTCGAGTTCGACGAGAAGACCAACGCCTGGAACGTCTACGGCTACCGCGAGGCCGTGGAGGTCCTCAGCACCCCGCAGGTCTTCTCCTCGCACATGGCGAGACTGCTGCCGATGGGCGCCGACGAGTCGTTCACCGAGGGCGACCTGCTCCAGACCGACCCGCCGGACCACCGCGAACTGCGCAGCCTGGTCGGCCACGCCTTCACCCCGAAGGTGGTGGCCGACCTGGAGCCCCGGATCACCGCGCTCACCCACGAGCTGCTGGACGCGGTGGCCGACCGGGACCGGTTCGACCTGATGACGAGCCTGGCCTACCCGCTGCCGGTGACCGTGGTGGCGGAGCTGCTGAGCATCCCGGCCGCCGACCGGCACCTGTTCGAGGGCTGGATGACGCAGATGGTGCTCAGCCTCGGCGACGTGTCCATGGAGGACGATGCCGAGGACCAGGAACGCATCTTCGAGGCGGGCATGGTCCCCATGCGCAAGATGCTGGAGTACCTGCGCGAGCACACGGCCGAGTGCCGGCGCCGCGGTGAGCGGGACGACCTGCTGGGCCGGCTCGCCTCGGCGCGGCTGGGCGGACGCGGGCTGAGCGACAACCACATCGTCAACTTCGCCAAGATGCTGTTGATCGCGGGGTATCTGACGACCACCATGCTGATCGGCAACACGGTGCTGTGCCTGGACAGTTACCCCGAGCAGGCGGCCAGGGTGCGGCGCGACCGGTCACTGGTGCCCGGTCTTCTGGAGGAGTCCATGCGCTTCATGAGCCCGGTGGCCGCGACGTACCGCGCCACCACGGCGGAGGTGGAGGTCGCCGGGCGGCGGCTGGACGCGGACCAGATGGTCATGGTGTGGTTCGGGGCCGCGAACAGGGACCCGCGGCAGTTCGCGGATCCGGACGTCTTCGACGTGACCCGCGGGCCCAACCCGCACCTCGGGTTCGGCCGCGGCATCCACTTCTGTCTCGGCGGCCCGCTGGCGCGGATGGAGGGTCGGGTCGCGCTGAACCTGCTCTTCGACCGCTTCCCGGAGCTTCTCACCGACCCCGACCACCCGCCGACGTTCATGCCCGGCTTCGACACCACCGGGGTGGCGACCCTGCCGGTGCGCACCTCACGGGACTGACGCACGACGGAGCACGGCCTGCGGCGGCGGCCCCCTCGGGGGCCGCCGCCGCAGGCATGTCGGCGCCACTGTGGCGCCAGCGTACAAGGGAACGGCGCCGACAGGATCCCTCAGGCTCGGCCCTCGCTTGAAACGGTCGGGTCGCGTCCGATCGAGGAGTGGCGCCCTGGCCTGGTTGTGGATGGCGCCATGCGTGTGCCATCATGGCGCTATGAAGTTGACGCCCTTCGTCGAGAACGTCCGCGGCGAGTTCCTCGTCGCCGCGGAGGCGGCCGGCGGGGAAGCCCTCGCCGTCGCGGAACGCCTCGCTTCCGCGCTGGACGCCTCCGTACGACTGACCCTCCTCGGGGTGCTGTCCGCGGCGGCGGACGAGGTCTCCCGTGACCTCGCCCCACAGGCCGTCGAGGTTCGGCTGCGCGGGCTCGACCCCGCCCTCGTGGTGACCCCGACGGCCGGTCCCCGCACCGCGAAGGCCCCGCAACCGCAACCGCAACCGCAACCGGAGTCGCACCCGCCCGCCGCCGAAGAGGACGGCGCCCCGGCACGCATCAACTTCCGCCCGCCGGAACACCTCAAGGCGCGCATCGAGGAAGCGGCCGGCCGGGAGGGCCTGTCGGTGAACACCTGGCTGGTCCGGGCCGTCACCGCGACCCTGGGCGGGCCGCCCCGCCCCGAGGGCCCGCCGGCGCAGGAAGGGCAGTACAACGTGGGTTGGGTGCGCTAGCGCACCCGTCCGCACCGACGGCTCACCAGGGAAGGCCGGCATGACAACGTTCAAGACCCCGGGACCGATCTCCGCTCGCATCGAGATCCCCCACGGCAACCTGTCCATCAGGGCGGCGGACCGCGACGACACCGTCGTCGAGGTGCGTCCGACCGACCCCTCCGACCCCGCCGACGTCAAGGCCGCCGAACAGGCACGCGTCGACTGCACGCACGACCGGCTCTCGGTCCGCGTCGCCGGACAGGGCATCCACTGGCCGGGATCCGCCCGCCAGGTCGGTTCCGTGGACCTGGACGTCGAACTGCCCGCCGGATCCCAGGTCCGCGGCCGCGGCACCGCGGTCACCCTGCGGGCCGAGGGCCGGCTCGGCGAGTGCCGCTTCGAGGCCGCGCACGGCGACTTCCGCTTCGACGAGGCGGGGCCGCTGCGGCTCAGCACCTCCCGGGGTGAGATCGCCGTCGGCCACGCCGTCGGCAGCGTCAGGATCGGCAACGGCTCGGGCGGCGTCCGCGTCGACAGGATCGACGGCTCCGCCCACATCGGCAACGACCACGGCGAGACCCGGATCGGGGAGATCACCGGCGAGTTGCGGCTGAGCGGCATGAACGGCGACTTCCACGTGGAGCGGGCGCAGGGCGACGTCGAGGCGAAGACCGCCCACGGCCGGATCCGCCTCGCCGAGATCGTCCGCGGCACCGTCGTACTCACCGCCTCCTCCGCCGAGATCGAGATCGGCATCCGGGAGGGCACGGCCGCCCGGCTCGACGTGAGCACCTTGACCGGAACCGTGCACAACGCCCTGAAGACCGTCGGCGGCCCCGCGACCGGAGACGAGATCGTCGAGGTGCGCGTGCGCACCTACAGCGGCGACATCGCCGTCCACCGTTCCTGAACACATCGCGCCCACCCCACGGACGGGCCTCGGCACACCCGCGAACGCACGCGGCCGAGGCCGGGCGGCCCGGGAGTCCTTCGTCCCCCGTGGCTCCTGGGCCGCCACCCCGATCGTTCCCCCACCGGAGAGACGTGCACCCATGAGGGAAGAACTATGACAACAGCCGAACGGGTCGTGATCGACGTCGACGGCCTGCGCATGAGTTACGGCACCGCCGAGGTCCTGAGGGATGTCACCTTCCGCGTCCGGCACGGGGAGGTGGTCTGCCTGCTCGGGCCGAACGGAGCGGGCAAGACCACCACGCTGGAGATCCTGGAGGGCTTCCGCACCCGCTCCGCCGGCCGGGTCGAGGTCCTGGACACCGACCCCGCGCACGCCGACGAGCCCTGGCGGGCCCGGGTCGGCGTCGTCCTGCAGTCCTGGCGCGACCACGGCCGCTGGCGGGTCCGCGAGCTGCTGGCGCACCTCGGCCTCTACTACGCCCGGTACTCCACGCAGTCCGTCCGGCGCCCCTGGGACACCGACGAGCTCGTCGCCGCGGTCGGCCTGACCGCGCAGGCGGACAAGAAGGTCCGGATGCTCTCCGGCGGCCAGCGCCGCCGCCTCGACGTCGCCGTGGGCATCGTGGGCCGCCCCGAACTGCTCTTCCTGGACGAGCCGACCGCCGGACTGGACCCGGTCGCCCGGCGCGAGTTCCACGACCTCGTGGCCCGGCTCGCCCGCGAACAGGACACCACCATCGTCCTGACCACCCACGACCTGCACGAGGCACAGAAGCTCGCGGACCGCATCATGATCCTCAGGGGCGGCCGGATCATCGCCGACGGCACCGCCCAGGAACTCGCCGAACGCATCGTCGGCGAGGACGAGGTCCGCTGGTCGCGCGACGGCTCGCAGTACCACCGGACGACCTCGGACTCCACCAAGTTCGCCTTCGACCTCTTCCGGCAGTACGGGGAGTCGGTCACCGACCTGGAGATCCGCAAGGCGACGCTGGAGGACACCTACCTCTCCCTGGTGCGGCAGCAGGCCGACGCCGGCGGAGCCGAGACCGGGGCGACCACCCCGGCGGACGAGTTGGGGGAACCGGCCCGATGAACAGGACCGCACTGCGCGCGGGATGGGCCCGCGGCGGCATCGAACTGCGCCAGTCGTTCACCAACGGCGGCGATCTGTTCAACCACTTCTTCTGGCCGGTGCTGATGCTGGTCGTGCTCTACTTCCTCAGGGACGTGTCCTTCGGGGACAGCGGGTTCGAGCTCGGCACCCTGGTCCTGCCCGGCATCCTCGGCATGAACGCCGCCATGGCCATGGTCTCGATGAGCCAGTTGCTGACGGCGGAACGCGAGGACGGAACGCTGCTCAGGGCCAAGGCCACCCCGCACGGCATGCCCGCCTACCTCATCGGAAAGATCATTTCCGTGGCCGGCGGCGTGATCGTCGACCTCGCCATCTTCCTCGTGCCGGCCCTGTTCCTCATCCCCGGCCTCACGGTCGGCGACCTGGGTTCCTGGCTGACGCTCGGCTGGGTCCTGCTCCTGGGCCTGGTGGCCACCCTGCCGATCGGCGCGGTCCTGGGATCGGTGTTCAGCAGCGCCCGCAGCCAGGGCCTGCTCACCCTGCCCATTCTCGCCATGATCGGCACCTCGGGGATCTTCTACCCCATCACCTCGATGCCCGAATGGGTGCAGTGGGTCGCCCAGGTCTTCCCGATCTACTGGCTCGGCCTCGGCATGCGCTCGGCCCTGCTGCCCGACGACGCCGTCACCGTCGAACTCGGCGAGTCCTGGCGGCACCTGGAGACCGTCGGGGTGCTCACCGCCTGGGCGGTGGTGGGCCTGGTCCTCGCCCCGATCGTCCTGCGCCGCATGGCCCGCCGGGAGTCCGGCTCGACCGTCGCCGCCCGCCGCGAGAAGGCCATGCAGCGCGTCGGCTGAGGAACCGCGGCGACAGCCTTCCCGTACGGCCGCCCGTACGCCTGTACGCCCGTACGCCCCTCAGTGCCGCCCCCGCGTGCCGTCGCGGGGGCCCGCCGCGGCTGTCCCGTCGCCGGGACAACACCCCTCGTACGGACCGGCCTTGACACCGCGGACCGCCCGCTTGAAGACTGAACGCGCTTGCCGAATTCGCCGCCCCATTCGCAGCGGCGGCCGCGCGGAACGCGCATCGGCGACCCCCTGCCTGATTCCCGGAAGGACACTCCTGTGACCTCGCCCGTCGACACGTGGGACATGCACCCGGGCCATTTCTGGCTGCGTGGCCAGCGGCCGGAGAAACTCGTCGACTACGACGAGGAACTGCAGTTGTGGAACGTCTACGGGTATCCCGAAGCGGCTGCGATACTCGGCGACCCCCGGACCTTCTCCAGCGACACCATGCGGCTGGACCCCATCAAACTCGACGAGTCGGTGGTGGAGGGGGACTTCAGCCACACCGACCCGCCGCTCCACCGCAAGCTGCGCGGACTCGTCGACTACGCCTTCACTCCTCAACTCGTCGCGAAGCTCGAATCCAGGGTCCAGGGCATCGTCGACGAACTCGTCGACCAGATCGACGGAAAGCAGAAGTTCGACCTCGTCGCGGAATTCGCCGCCCCGCTGCCGCTCATCATGATTTCCGACCTCCTGGGGGTCCCGGAAAGCGACCGCGCCGTCTTCCGCACATGGATGGACAAGATGCTCGACGGCTCGGAGAAGTTCGAGTCGCCGGAGACCGTCCTGGAACAGGAAGAAGAACTCCACAAGGAACTCGAACTCCTCTGGGAAATGCGCGACTACTGGCACGAGCGGGCGGCGGAGAGCCGCAGGCGACCGCGCGAGGACCTGATCAGCAAGCTCGTCCACGCCGAACTGGGCGGCGAACGCCTCAACGACAGCCAGATCGCGAACATCGCCAACCGCCTGCTCGTCAACGGACACCTCACCACGGCCATGCTCATCGCCAACACCGTGCTCTGCCTGGACGCCTTCCCCGACCAGGACGCCCGGGTCCGGGCCGATCGTGCGCTGGTCCCTCCGCTCCTGGAGGAGTCCATGCGGTACATGAGCCCCATATGCGGCGTCGGCCGCGCCACGAACGCCGCGGTGGAGGTGGCCGGCACGGTCATCCCCGCGGACCAGCTGATGATCGTGTGGACCGGCGCCGCGAACCGGGACGAGCGGCAGTTCCAGGACCCCGACCGGTTCGACGCGGGGCGATCCCCCAACGCGCACCTCGGTCTCGGACGCGGCATCCACTTCTGCCTGGGCCGCCAACTGGCCCGGATGGAGAGCCGGGCGGCGGTGGAGACCCTGCTGGACCGCCTGCCCAACCTGCGGGCCGACCCGGCGAACCCGCCGACGTTCCTGCAGGTGGTGGATGCCAGCGGCGTCGCCACCCTGCCCGTCGTCACCCAGTGACCGCCCCGAAGCCCCCGGCAAGGAGAAGCGTGATGACCACGGTCGTGGAACGGTGGAACATCCACCCCGAGCACGAGTGGCTGCGCGGCCACCGGCCCGCCTCGCCCGTCCTCTTCGACGAGGCGCAGGGAGTGTGGAACGTCTACGGCCACGCCGAGGCCCGCCACATCCTCGGTGACCACGCCACGTTCACCTCCGACCTCGCCCACCTCCTGCCGGTCTCGGTCGACGCCCCGCTGTTGGAGGGGGACATGTCGCAGATGGACCCGCCGCGGCACCGCACCTACCGGCAGCTCGTCAGCCGTGCCTTCACTCCGCGGCTGGTCGCCGGCATGGAGGCGCGGGTCGCCGACATCACCCGGGACCTGCTCGACGCCGTCGAGGGCCGGCCGGAGATCGAGGTCGCGGCCGACCTGGCCTACCCGCTGCCGGTCATCGTCATCGCCGAGCTGCTCGGCGTCCCGGCCGAGGACCGGACCCTGTTCCGGACATGGGCCGACGACATCATCGAGGGCTTCAGCGGCTTCAGCTTCCTCGACGGCAGCGGCCAGGGCGCCGCCGACGTCCGCGACGCCACCGAAAGACTGCGCCCGCTCCTCGACTACATGGCCGGGCACGTGCGCGACCGGCGGCGCAACCCCCGCGAGGACCTGCTGACACACCTCGTGCAGGCCGAGGCGGACGGCCGCCGCCTGACCGACAACGAGATCGTCAACGTCGCGAACATCCTGCTCGTCACCGGCCACGTCACCACCACCATGCTCCTCGGGAACACCGTCCTGTGCCTGGACGCCTACCCCGAGGCGGCCGCGAAGGTCCGCGCGGACCGCACGCTGGTGCCGGGCGCCATCGAGGAGGCCCTGCGTCTGCTGTCGCCCTCCACCGCGCTCGCCCGCGCGACCCGGACCGAGGTGGAGATCGCCGGGACCACCATCCCCAAGGACCAGATCGTCATGCTCTGGCTGGGAGCCGGCAACCGCGACCCGCTGCAGTTCACCGACCCCGAGGCCTTCGACCCGTCCCGGGACCCCAACCCGCACTTCGGGTTCGGCCACGGAGTCCACTTCTGCATCGGCGCCCCCCTCGCCCGCCTGGAGGGCAAGATCGCGCTGAACGCCCTCCTCGACCGCTTCCAGGTGCTCCGAACGGACCCCGAGCGGCCCCCGACCTTCTTCCCGACACCCGACATGGTCGGCGTCAACACGCTCCCCCTGCTGACCTCCTGACTCCTGAGAGGAGACGCCTTGTCCGTCACCGAAGGGTCGGCCGGGACCGCCCCCGCCGAGCAGTCGCTGTCCCACATGGCCCTCGGCTTCGTCCCGGCCCGCATCCTCTACACCGCCGCCGAGCTGGGGATTCCCGAAGCCCTCGGCGACGGCCCCCGCACCCACCCCGACCTCGCGCGGCAGACCGGCACGGACCCCGCCGCGCTGCGCCGACTGCTGCGCGCCCTCGCCGGCCTGGGCCTCGTCACCCAGCTCGACGAGGAACGGTTCTCGCTGACCGCGCTCGGCCGCGGCCTGGCGGGGGCCGAACGCGACGACGTCATGCTCTCCACCGCGCCGGAGCTCTGGCGCGCCTGGGGCGAGCTGACGGAGGTCGTCCGCAGCGGCCGGCCCGCCCTGGACCCCGTCTCCGGGTTGACCGCCCACGAGACGATGCTCGCCGATCCGCAGACGGCTGCGAAGCTGCGCACCGGGATGGCCCAGGTCGGCGCGGTGTTCGCGCCGGGCGTCGTCGCGGCGTACGACTTCTCCCGCTTCTCCCTCCTCGCCGACCTCGGCGGCGACGACGGCACCCTGACCGCGGCCGTCCTGACCGCCGTGCCCGCGCTGCGCGCGGTGATCCACGAACGCGAGGAGAACCTGGAGCGCACCTCGGCCGCCCTGGCGGCCGCGGGGGTCGCCGACCGGTGCGAGCTCACCGCCGGCTCCGGGACGCCGCTGCCACCGGGATCCGACGCCTGCCTGCTCAACAACCTGGTCCGGGACCTGGGCGATGAGCGGGCCGGGGAGCTGCTGCGCGGCTGTCGTGCGGGCCTGCCGCCCACGGGACGGCTGCTGCTGGTGGAGACCCTGATGCCGCCGGTGCTGACCCCCGAGGCGTCGGCGGCGTACGGGCTCACCGACCTCAACAACCTGGTGTTCGCCGGGGGTCGGGAGCGTACCGAGGAGGAGTACGCGCAGTTGCTGGCCGGGGCCGGTTTCAAGTTGACCGGTACCTTCCCGGTCCCCGTGCCGGACGGCATGCCCGACTATCACGTCATCGAGGCGACCCCCACGACGTGACCTCACGCCGTGACCCCAAGACCTGACCCCACGTCGTGACCCCACGTCGTGACGCCACGACGTGACCGCAAGACCCGGCCCCCACGACCTGCCCCCGAAGACCTGCCCCCGACTCGGTGCCTCGCGAGCGGGCCGGTTCCTCCGATTCACGCCATGGAAGCGGTCGCGCGTACGTCGCATGCGCGGTTCCCGGACGCCGCGGCAGGAAGGCGGTTGACGTCGCCGACGTGTCCGAAGGACGTCGCCGCCGGCCTCACGGTCAGTCGGCAGGCGCGCGGTGATGGGACGTGCGAAGGCCGGGGGTCACCAGGTCAGGGTGACGAGCACCGTCCCTTCGGTGGTACGGACCGTCACCCTGCCCGTGTCGCCGTAGACCTCGCGCCGCCAGTCGGCGAACAGCCGCGCCAGACGGAGCGCGGCGTCACGGCTGAGGGCGTCGTCGGTGAAGTAGGAGGCGAAGGTGATCCGCGCCTCTCCGGCGGCGCTCACCTTCCGGACGCGGGTCTCCCGCACGGAGTCCTGGGAGACGGTGCCGTCGTCTGCCTTGGTGAGGTGCTGTTGGAGGTAGGCATGGAAGTCCCGGGTCATGTCGAACCAGTCCGCGGGCCCGCAGGGACCGCCCCCGTTGCCGATCTCGCCGTCGGTCGGCGGACCGGCGCCGCCGGCGCCGGTTTCCTGGTCGGTGGGTGGGCCGGCGTACCCACCGGTCTCCTCGTCCGTCGGCGGGCCCGCGTACCCGCCGCTCGGGTCATCAGTCGTCGTGTCGAGGCCGCAGTCGGCGGTCGGCGAGAAGGAGGGCGCGGGCGCAGCTCCTGCCGCCCCTCCCGATGCCGTGCTGCCGCACCCCGATCAGGGCGCACAGGAGCCCCGCCACCACCATGCGCCCGGCTGCCGGAACGGTTTTCCCCGCCATGCACTTCCCCCCCTCGGGCCCCTCATCAAAGAGGGGATCCCACCGGCGCCGGTTCCCCCGTCCCGGGACTGTCCGCCCATGGGGGCCGGTGCCACACGGGAAGGTGCGCGGGCCGAAGGGAGGGGGCCGGTGCTCTGGTCCTGTGGTGCGTCGTTCATGAGACGGATCCCCACCTATTGTCATCCGAGTGACGATAATAGTGACGCGGGCATGATCAGCTAGGGTGGCGCACGCCCGGTGGCGGAGTCTGGCCACCTCGGCGTAGGCGAACACCTTTCGGAGAAGTCAATTGACCACGCGTCAGCGCCTCAACGCGCAGGTGGGCGCCCTGCCCAATCCCCTGGTGGCGGCCCGGGCGATGACCGGCCCCTCCGCCCCGGACCGCATCGAGGACCCGGTGATCGCCAGGGGACAGCGCATCCGCACGGCCCTGGGACTGGCAGGCGTGACCTGGCTCCTTCTGGCCTACCCCCTGAGCGGAGGGCGCCAGGACTTCGTGCTCGGCAAGCTGGAGGAACTGCTGATCGGCTGCGCCATCGTCGTGGCGGCAGGGGTCGTCGCCGTCGCCCTCTGCATCCTCTCGGCCAGGCCGCCCTCGCGCCGCGTGTACGCCCGCCGTGTCACCGGCCCTCTGAAAGCGCTGGGCGCGCTGCCGCTCGGAGCCGGTGTGATCTGGCTGATGGTGGCGGCCCTGCGCGGTGACATCATCTCGATGTCGGATGTGGGCCCGCACGACATCACCTTGGGACTCTTCGGCACCACCCTGGGCACGATCTTCACCGGTCTCCTGATCGGCTTGCTGTTCGTCGCGGCCGCGCTCGTCTGCGTTGCCGTCCTCGTCGCGGCCGTGCTCTTCACCCTGACCGCCGCCTACACCGGCCTGAACTCCTGCTTCCGTACGGGGGAGGTGCACGAGCTGCTACCGGCCCTGCTTTCCCCGCTGCTGGTCTGGTCCCTCTACGTCTTCCAGCTCTTCGACGGCCCGGACGTGGCCGCGCCGCCCGTCGTGCTCTACGCCTTCTCGCTGGCCGGCCCGCTGTCCGTGTCCGCGCTGTCCCTGTGGGAGATACGGCGGCTGCGCACCCGGTACGGCGTTACGCTCGGCTCGCTGCTCGGCCGGTAGCCGCGAGGGCGGCCAGTTCACTGCGGTCGGTTGTCTCCTTTGCCGCTGGACCCACCCTGGAGGGCCCGGTCCTCGTTCGGATCGATCGCCGGGAGAGCCCTCAAGCGGACGGCGGGACCGACCACACGCCGAACCACTGCTCGGCCCCGTACTCCTCGAACCGCTCCACCTCGGCAAAACCCAGCTTCGCCGCGAGGCGCATCGAACGGTCGTTGGCCGTCTGGGTGCAGAGCACCACCGGTTCGCCGGGAACAGCACCGGCAAACCAGTCGAGTGCCGCCGTGCACGCCTCGGCCGCGTAGCCGCGTCCCCAACCTTCCGGCAGGAACGTGTAGCTGAGCTCGGCCTCCCCGGCATCCGGACGGATGCGCCCCGGACGCTCCGCGTTGCGCCGATCGAGCGTGACCATGCCGATCATCGCTCCGTCCAGTTCGATCACGAAAAGGCCGGTACGCCGTCCGGGCACGGCGGGCACCGCACGCTCGAGCTCATCACGCGGACGGGGGCCACCAAGGTAGGCGCGTACCTCGGGCGAGGCGAACAGCTCGATGAACGCCGCGCGGTCCCGGGCCTCGGACTCCCGCAGCACGAGCCGTTCGGTCCTGATCGGGGCGGGTGGCCAAGCCGTGCGGCCGAGTCCAGTCATGGCCGGTAATCTATCGCACGCCTGTCAGAGCGATCCGAAAGAGCGGGTCCCACCCTGATGGACTCCGAATGTGGCGCCCATCTTCACCAACTGGGCTTCCAACCACACCAGTTCATCCCTGCTCCTGCTCCTTCCCCTGTCCTCGACCCTCGGCGGCCGGCTGCGGATCACGTCGTCGTAGGGGGTGCCCCGCAGCGGGATGCACCTGGCCGGCTCACCGGTCCCGCCGCTGCGGACAGCGATCCGTTCCCGATCACCTCAGGGGTGGCACCGGTCGTCGTCTACCCACCCTCGCGTCATTCCGTGTCCTTGGGCGGGCCGGTTGTCCGCGGGGAACCCGCCGCACTCGGACCGGCCCGCAGCAGGTGGGCCTGCGCCGCGCCTCCGGCCTGCGCCGCGAGGAGCCGGCCACCCCCGCCGGGATCGGCATCGGCTCCTACGCGTAATAGCCGTGGCGCAGCCGGAACCTCATGGGGTCGGTGCCGGCCGCTTGGATGTGCCCCACCAGCAACGACCTCACCGGTTCGGGGAGCCGCCTGCCATGTGCTCCGGTCCAATCGAGGGACCCGAAGAGTTGGGCCGCGCCGTCGAGTTGGGCCGGGCTCGGCGAGGTGGCGAGTGCGGCGAGGATCAGGTCGGGGTCTTCGGCGAGCAACTGCTGCTGGACGGCCATGTCGTACCACTTCAGGCCGCCACCGGGCTCCCTGGCGGGGATCCCGGCCCATGCCAGCAGGACGCGGATCCGCTCGATGGCGTCGGGATGGCAGTGGTGGATGAGCGTGGCGAGGCGGGCCTGGACGTCGCGCAGTTGACCTGCCCAGGCCTCCAGGTCATCCCCCGGCGGGTGAGCCAGGTCCTTGGCCGCGTCGCGCAGCCCGGCGGGCGCGCCCTGGAGCCAACGCATTCGACGCCGGTCCTCCTCGGCCTCCTGCACGGCCAGCTCCGCCTGAACCTCCCGAGATCCGGTCAGACCTCGCTCCGCCAGCCACTCGGTGAGTGCCGGACCATCCCGCAGGTCGGCATCGCAGTCACCCGTCCCACGCAGACCGGATTGGTGGTGCAGCGTCCAGCAGGCGATCAGTTCCCCGGTCGCGTCGTGAACCATGATCGTTGGCCAGCCGTCGCACAGGCACCGGTCGCCGGTACCGCCGTCCACAATGGCCAGCATTCGGGCCAGGTCGGCGATTTCGGCACCGGTCACCACGATCTGCGCCACGTCGGCTGAGTTCGCCTCGTCAGGCGATGCTTCGACGATCACGACACGCCCGGCACGGTTCAGCACATCGCGCAGGCGAGCTGTTGTCGGAGCGCCCTCGGTCATGTCCGTCGTTCCCTCGTAGATCACATCCGTGAGGGTATCGACGTCGTTCCGGTGATGGGCCCGCACGCCCTCGTCTCCCGCACGCCCTCGTCTCCCGCACGATCGCCGATCAGGAGCAGTCCGGGAAGGACGGCAACGCCATGACCGTCAAAGGACCGGCCCGCACGGGACAGGGCCCGCGGACCCAAGGTTGCGGCAGGGTCGCCGTACGGGGTGTCAGCTGGTCCGCTGGAGGCGGACGGACCACTCGCTGCTGCCCGCACTATTGATCTCGGCGACGGTCCAGGTGCCATTGGCCAGGGCGAACTCGGCTCCCAGGGGCAGGGTCTGTGCTCCGCTCGCGCCACCCGGTACCTCGATGAAGAGTTTTACCCGCGCAGGCTGCCCCTCCTGCGCCGCCATCGCTCCGACCCCTCCGACAGTGCCGAAGGGTAGGCGCATGATCTGGCCTCCCCTGACAGTGAGCCTTTTCCAACCTCATGTTGAGGCGTGGTGAAGGACGAGTACGGCCTTGACGATGTCGGTGATCCGGTTGGTGCTGCAGCGGAGCTTCCGCAGGACGGCCCTTCAGGACAGCCATGGCCTGCTCGCCGACGCACCGGATCTTGGCGTGGCTGCTGTTGTGACGTCGCATCCATCGCTTCAGCCGGCGGCCCCGGAAGGGGACTCGGATGTGCCGACCGGCGCCTTGGTAGGCCTTGTCCGCCCAGCATTTCAGTCCCGCGGCGGCGAGCGCGTCGACGATCCCGTGGCTTCGGGCGGCGGTCAGGTCATGGGTGGAGCCTGGCAGAGCGGCCGAGGCCCAGAGCAGTCGGCCGAACGGATCGGTGAGGACCTGCACATTCATGCCGTGGCGTTTGTGTTTCCCCGAGTAGTACGGCGTGTCGACGGCGATCCGGTCGATCGGCAGCAGGGTGCCGTCCAGGATCACGAACGCCTTCGTCCGGGCCGTCTCCATCGCCTCGTCCAGGGACGGTGCGAGGACGCACAGGACTTCGATCGCCTCACGTATGTACCAGTAGACGGTCGCGATACCGATCCCGAACCCCGCGGCAAGCTGGGCATAGGTGTCACCGCACCGCAGATGGGCCAGGGCGAGCAGCGCCTGGCGGCCGGCGGTCAGTCGCCGCCACCGTGTACCGAGCTCCCGGCGCCTCGCGGTGAGCTGTCGCGTCAGATGCCGCAGGGTGCTGCTGGACAGA
>NZ_LGDE01000477.1 GCF_001279725.1 Streptomyces sp. WM4235
CCGCTCAAACTCCCGCACATCACTCCTCCCACCACCACCACACAACAAATAACCCCCCGGCAACGTCACCAACACATCCTTCGGAGACCGTGAGGTGTCGCTCCCTTCCAGGGCGGTCGCGATCAGGGCGCGCAACTGCAGTACGTAGGTCTGCAGCGTCGTGCGGGCGCTGCGCGGCGGCAGGCCGCCCCACAGCTCCTCGATCAGTGCCGATACGGGCACCACCTGGTCGGCATGGAGGGCCAAGAGGGCCAGGACCTGCCGGGGCTTGGGGGCGGTCGGCGTGATGGAGATCCCGTTCTCCCGCACGTCCAGTGCGCCCAGTACATCGATGTCCACGTCGTACTCCCCTGTCCTTGGATGAGTCGCAAGAGTCAGTAAAAAACAGGACCGACGGTTTGTCAATGAACTTCGCACCGCCCCAGCTTTAGGCCGGCGGCGCCCGAGTTTCAGTCAAGAGTCCTATTTGACCTGCGAGTTCATGGGACCTCCAAGAGCAGACCAGGAGCGTCCGCCCCTCGATCGCGACCGCCCGAGGCAACGAACACCTCCCAAGCGGGCCATCAAACAGACCGTTTAGTCTGCTTCCAGTCCCTCACCCGCCAGCAACCGCGGCAGAACCAACCCCCAGATCCGCGCGAGGGTCTGCGGCGCCACCCACTCCGGCTCGGCCGCGCTCAACACCTCCAGCCCGACGGTCGAGGCCACCACCGCCCGCGCCGCGTCGTGCGAGGACACACCCTCCGCGAGCATCCCGCCCCGCTCCGCCGCCGCCAGCAACTCCTCCACCCACAGCCGCCACTGCCCGCGCAGGTCCACCCGACTCTCGTGGGAGGAGTCGGCCGACAGCGCGAAGCCGGCCCGCACCACGACATCCTGCGCGAGCAGTTCCATCAGCTCGGCCGTCGAATCGACCAACACCCGCACCGGATGGCCCACCGACCGCTCCGCGTCGGTGATCCGGGCGACCGCGTCCGCCGCCCGTTCCTCGACGGCCCGGGCGATCTCCGTCTTGCTCGCGAAGTGGAAGTGCAGGCCACCGGCGGTCACCCCGGCCCGGCGACTGATCGCCGAGACCAACGCCGCCGCGAACCCCTCCTCCGCGAAGACCTGCGCGGCAGCACGCACCAACGTTTCGCGCGTGCGAGCCGCACGCTCCTTCTTGATCATGGAGGCTCCACACACCGCACTCGCCGCATTCATCGCACCCTCGATTTACACAAAGGGCCACGAGATCTTGGTGCCACGGTCGGCGGGTGCACTGGAGGTTGGCCGGACTCGTACCGGAGTGAACACCTCCGGCCGACTGGAGCGCCCGCGCCCGCCCTCCGAACAGGGCACTCGCGACCCCGTGCGCCGACCCGACCTTCGCAAGCCTCCAACCAGCACAATCGGTGGTCATGACAGGTTCGTGCTACCTGCCCTCCGCCCGCCTTCCGGCATCCCTCACCGTGCTACGGTCGCGACGTGATGACGGGGGACGACAGCAGTCGGTTTTTGGCTGGGAAATCAGCACTGATCACGGGAGCGAGCGCCGGTATCGGAGCAGCCGCCGCCCGGGTGTTCTGTCGTGAGGGCGCTTCCGTGACCCTCGTGTCCCGCCGCGAGGAACCGCTGGCCACGCTCACCGACGAACTGCGCGCCGCCGGCCACCAGGTCCAGTACGTGGTCGCCGACGTCCGTGATTCCCAGGAGGTGGCACGCGCCGTCGAGGCTGCCGTCACCTCGTTCGGCCGGCTGGATGCCGCCTTCAACAACGCGGGTGTCGGCGCGCTTCCGGCGCCCATGCACGTACTCGACGAGGACGTCTACGACACCATCATGGACACCAACGTCCGCGGGGTCTGGAACTGCATGCGCCACGAGATCCGCGCCATGCTGACCACCGGCGGCGGCTCCATCGTCAACAACAGCAGCACCGCAGGCCTCGTCGCCACCCCCGTCGCCGCCCCCTACGTCGCCTCGAAGCACGCGGTCGTCGGCATGACCAAGGCAGCCGCGTGCGAGTACGCGCCGCACGGCATCCGCATCAACGCCATCGCACCCGGGTCCACCCGCAGCGAGATGATCGACACCTGGCTCCAGCAGAACCCCGAGGTGGAACAGATGCTCCTGAACTCGGCGCCGCTGCCCCGCATCGCGGAGCCCCAGGAAATCGCGGAGGCCGCGGCCTGGCTCTGCAGCGACCGCGCCTCGTTCGTGGTCGGCACCACCCTCTCCGTGGACGGCGGCTGGACCACCCGCTGAGGTGATCGCCCGCCGCCCGGCGTCGGCGTCGCATCCGGCCGAACCCGGGGCTGGGCGTCCAGATGGTCACGCGCGTACCGCACCATGGTCTGCGTACGGGAGCCGTCTCCCGCATGACCGACACCGGAGAGAGGGACCAATGAACGGGAACGCGCTGTTCCACGCCGTGGGGCTGGTCATCGCCACGCTGGTCCTACTACCGCTGCCGCTGCTCATTCTGACCGGACACGCGCCGGCCTGGGTCCGCACACGCGTCGTCGAACCCCGGTGGCTGGCACTGGCAATGATCGGCTTCTGGCTTCCCTCCCTGTTCAACGCGGTGCCTCGGATCCTGAACGCCGGGACCGGTGTCGTCGTGGCCTGCTCCCTCCTGGGCGCACTCCTCGGGCTCGTCGGCATCGCGTTCTTCCTCCGGGTGGCCTGGGCCACGGCCCAGGCGACCCGAACGGGCCGAACGGGCCGGCGGCGCTAACCGTCTCTTGCTCCGACCACCCTCACGGCCCGGGTTCCCCCTCGCCGCGCGGGCCGCTCTCACGGCGGGGGTGAGATCCGGCCAGTCTTCCTCGGACAACGAGGCACGCCTGCAAAGAACTTGAGCTTCCCCTCGGCCCCTCCACCCGGATCATGTGCATTGCATGCATAAGATCAGAACCTGCCGATGGGGGAGGCGCAGCATGCCAGATGAATCAGGCGGGGAGCAGGAACACGGGGGCGGGAATGTCACAGCGCCCCACGTGCAGTTACGGCTGAACAGCGGGCCCGGGCCACTGGCTCCGGGCGGAGACCAGGACTTCGCCTCGACACCCGCGGAGAAGAAAGCCGCGGCCGACACGATCGAGACCGAACTCCAGCCGAACACGCAGAAGGCTTCGGAGCACGCGGACGAGGCCACGACATCCGCGGGCAACGGCTTCGGCGGATGGGAGACGGCGGCGGGGATCAAGACCGTCGCAGAGACGTGGGAGCGTCAGGTGAAATCCCTGATGGCCCGTCTGGACGGCGAGAAGAACGCGCTGCGCGGGGCTTCGGGCCTCTTCGTGCGCAATGACACCGGTCTGGGTGCCGACTTCCGTGCTTCGACATCGAAGCTGAACGGTCTCTGAGGAGACACGGTGCCGACCTACCACGAAGTCATGACCACCGACCTGGGTCTGCTGACGACGGCCGCCACTGGATGGGAGTCGATCGCGGGCGAGTTCAAGAAGGTCGAGACCCGGTACGGCGAGTCCGTCCAGAGGATCACCCTGGGCCAGAACTGGGCCGGGCTCAGCGCCGGGGCGGCGCAGACCAACTTCGCGGCGACCCGGTACGAGTACGCGGCCGCCCAGACCCAGGCCAAGGCCATCGCCGGCCTGCTGACGGATGCCCACGCGTGCTTCACCGACCTCAAGCGGAAGCTGGAGAGCGCGCGCGACGACGCGATGGCCGCCGGTATGGCTGTCTCGGAGCAGGGTCGCGTGACCTTCGACATCTCCAAACTCACCGAGGGTGAGCGCAACGCCTACCACCACGACCCGGACTACCAGTCCTCGGTCCGCGTGGCCGTCAACACGTGGCAGAAGCACATCGACGACCGGGTGAAGGCCGTCTCCGAGACCGACGAGCACGTCAAGGCGGCCCTGAGCGCCGCCGTGACCGACAGCAACAAGGACGCCTTCGGCCAGGGCAGCGGCAAGGACGCGACCTTCACCGGATTCAACGCACACGCCGAGGGCGACCTGGCAAAGGCGCCGCGCACCCTGCCGGTCGCCGACGACAAGGCCGCGACGAAGACCGACGGTGTCACGGTGACCGGGCCCAACGCCGACTTCGTCACCAGCGGTGTCAAGTACGGCAAGGAGGGCTCGTTCAAGGCGTCCGCCGACCTCTTCCACGCGACCGCGAAGGGCGAGGAGACGCACGGGCGACTCACTCTTTCAGGAGTCGACGACATCTACGCGGGGGCAAGGGCCACCGGGAACCTGGGCATCACCGACAAGGGCTTCGTCGGCAAGGCCGAGGCCTCCGCTGGCTTGCGTTCCTTGGTCGAAGGACGGGCCGAGTACGGGATGGTGGGCGGCTACGGGCGGCTGGAGGGCTTCGCCGGCGTCGAAGGTGCCATCAACGCCAAGGCCACCAATGAGGAGGTGACCATCGGCTTCAAGGGTCTTGCCGGCGCCAAGGCATCCGTCGCCGGAGGCGCGGAGGCAGCCGGGATCGGGGTGGGCTTGACCGGCGAGGGGTGGGCCGGACCCGGCGCGGCGGGCTGGTTCGGTTACAAGAGAGACGAAGTGACCGGCGTGTACAAGCTCGGCGGAGAAGCGGGCCTCTCCCCGGGTCTCGGAGGGGCGGTGGGACTGGAGATCACGTTCGATCCGGACAAGTTCTCCGAAGCCGCCGTTGCTGCTGCCGACAAGGTGGGCAACGCTGCCGGGTATGTGGGCGACAAGGCCGGCGACTTCGTCGACTGGCTGGCGGACTGATGTACTGCTCCATGGAAGGACGGATCTGAATGCCCACCTCGCTGCCCATCCCCATCGAGTTTCGCCTTCCCGAGGGCTGGCTCCCCGCACGCACGAAGGGCGATGACCCGGGCGTCGCGTTCGCGGCCCTGCACCCGAGGCCGGACGCCGGGTTCGCTGCCAACATCACCATCGAAGGCGGCTACCCGCCGGAGGTCGAGACGCTGACCGAACTGGCCTCCGAGTCCGCGGAGCGCCTGGGCGAGACCGCCGAGTCGCTGACGGTCGCGGACCGGCGCGAGTTCGACAGCGCCGGCGTCCCCGCACTGACCCAGCGGCTGGTCTTCTCGGTGGTCACCGGTGATGTGCACCGCGATCTCGTCCAGTCCCAGGTTTACCTGTCCGTCATCGATACCGAGGAACCGCGCAAGCGCGCGGTCATCCGGCTCGTCCTGACCGCGACGGCCGCCCAACACGACCGCGTCCTGGGCGACTTTCAGGAGTTCCTCCGGAGTGTGCGTGCGGGCACCGGGAAGGCGGCGTAGCGGTGGGACGTCTGTGGGACAGATGGATGGGTACCCGACATTCGGATGCGGGCACCAGGGCGCTTCCCACCCAGGAACTACGGGCCGCGCTGCTCGCGCTGAACGGTACGGGCGTACCGTTCAGCATCCACGAGACGGGTGCGGAAGGCGCGGACCTGCTGGCGCAATGGCGATACCTGAAGCCGTCGTCGGGCTCCGGTGCGACCCGCAGCCAGGTCGAGCGGACCCTCAAGATCTGGATGCGCCTGTGCCCGCGCGAGCGAGTGGTCCGGGCCATGGACGAGCAGTTCGAGGTGACCCGGGCGGGCCACCCGCCCGGCCGGACCGTGGCGCGCGCGCACGGCCGCGGGCCGATCCGCGGCATCCACAAGGAATGGACCATGGAGAAGGGACCCGACGGTCGCAGGCACAGGGTCGAGACCTTCAGCTTCGACTCCCGGGACCTTAAGAACCCGCTGCGTACGACCGTCCTCGACGCGGGGTGGACTTGGCGCGGGGTCTACAGGATGTGATCGCAGGACGTGGGGGCGTCGCTCGTGCCCAGGGGCCCGCCCCGTCAGCCATGAAGGTCGCTGTCGGTTGCCTGAGCACGGTGATGGACAGCCGGAGTGGAACAGAAGACTCTGGAGTACCCCGAACCACTGCGGCTGATCGACGAACGATCGACCGCCTTCCGTGCCGCGATTGCCTCCGCGCCCGACCCCGATATGCGGGTGCGTACCGACCTGCCCCGAGTGGAAGTTGTCCGTTCTGGTGCGTACCCGGGCGAGGGGCGCCACTCCTGGGCCACCACCATCGCCGCAGGACCTGCCGCCGCGACCAAGTCCTCAACTGAGGTATCCCCGGCCGTACCTCGGGAACGCGAAGCACCGCCGCCTGGTCGGCCGCCTCGACTCGGAACTGCTGGACGCGCTGCGGAAGGCAGGCCCGGATCGTGGTTGCCGGACCTGGTGGGGTACGTCGCAGTCGCCGCTGACCTGCGGTGCCGTCGCCCGGCACCGGCTCCAGGAAATCGCGGTGCACACCTACGATGCTCAGGTCACCGCAGGCGCCCCGCAGTCGCTGCCGGACGCTGCCGGACGAGGCGGCAATCGACGGTGTCGAGGAGTTCCTGTCCACCTGCTGCGCGACGTCGAGCGCTGGCCGCACACGCCCACCGCCTTCGACTTCCACGCCACCGAGGGGCACTCCTGGCGCCTCACGGTCGACGTGACGGCGCACGCTTCACCCGTCTCCCCGCGCCCGGCGCGACACCCGAAGCGACGCTCGGCACGACACGAGCCACCGCCGCCGACGAGGGCCCGGCAGCAGCCGGCGTCTCCGTGCGCGGCACGACCAGTGAGCTGGTCCTCTTCTGTACGACCGTGCCCCGGCGGGGGCGGGTCGTTAACGGCGTTAACGACCCGCCCCCTTGGCGGCATCACCTGATGCCCCTCCCGAACACCCGGACCACCGTCCGCCTTGCGCGTCCGACACGCCAACGCGCTCCGGGAAGGACCCTCAGGAACGTTAACGGCGTTAACGCCGTTAACGCCGCCTTCGGTCGACAGCGTCTCCGCTCCCGGGCGAAGGCGCCGCGCTCGCTCCCCGCGACCAGCCCTGCCCGCCTCAGCCCCGGGTCCGCCGCTCCACCAACAAGCCCACACCGTCGAAGATCCGCTCCAGCCCGAACTCCAGCGCCTGGTCCTGCCCCCCGTGCTCCGCGACCGAGGCCAGGACGGCACGCAACGCCGGGTACCGCTCCCCGTGCTCGCGCATCACCTCACCCAGCACCCTCCCGAGCTCCGCATCCGGACCACTCGCCGCACCCGGACCACTCGTTACACCCGGACCACGCGCCCCGCCCCTCGCGGCCCGCTCCTGCTCGGCGATCCCTCGTACGTGCCCCGTCACCAACACCACCGTGTCCATGGCCTCGGCCCCACTCAGCCCGCACCCGTCGAGCGCCACGAGGGCCCGTTCCATCCAGCCGATCTCCTTCGGCCCCATCACCCGCGCCCCCACGGTCGCCTCCAGCAACCACGGATGTTCCCGGAATCCGGCGAGCAGGCCCCGTGCCCAGACCCCGAGCCTGCCCCGCCATCCGTCGGCGCCCGCCAATGCCTCGTCCAGCAGAACCGGTTCCGGCATCGCCGACTCCACCATCAGCGCGACCAGCTCCGACTTCCCCGGCACGTACCGGTAGAGGGCCATCTTGGTGACCCCCAGTTCGCCGGCCACCAGCTGCATCGACACGCCGCCCAGCCCCTGTGTGTCGGCGATGCCCACGCCCGCCCCCGCGATGCCCTCCAGTGTGAGGCCGCGCTTCGGCCCGCGCGCCGGCCGGGCCGGCGGCCCCCACAGCAATCGCAGCGCCGCGCCCCATTCTTCGCCGGACATCGTCATCTCCTTGCGCTCGCACGAAAACTGCGTCTACCGTACACGGAACGAACTGCGTCCGCCGGACGCAGTAGTGTGCGCGCCCAAGGAGATCGCATGTCCCGACACCCGCAGCCCCCCATGACAGTCCTCATCTCGGGCGCGAGCATCGCCGGACCCGCCCTCGCCTATTGGCTGGGCCGCCACGGCTTCCGCCCCACGGTCGTCGAGATCGCCCCGGCTCTCCGCGCGGGTGGCCAGGCCGTCGACTTCCGCGGCGACACCCATCTCACCGTCCTGGAACGCATGGGCATCCTCGACACGCTCCGTCGCATCCAGACCGGCGGCAGCCCCATGACCTTCGTCGACCCGGACGACAACGAACTCCTCCGCCTCCCCGCGGAGTTCGCCGGCGGGGACATCGAGGTGCTCCGCGGGGACCTCTCGCGCGTGCTGTACGAAGCCTCACGCCCCACCACCGAGTACGTCTTCGGCGACTCCGTAACCGGCCTCACCGAGACCGCCACCGGTGTGCAGGTCACCTTCCGCCACTCCCCGCCCCGCACCTTCGACCTCGTCATCGGCGCCGACGGCCTGCACTCCCACATCCGCCGCCTCGCCTTCGGCCCGGAGGAGCAGTACGTCACACACCTCGGCTACCACGCCGCCTCCTGGTCCCTCCCGACCCACCTGGACCTCCCCCGCCCCGGCAGCACCGGCTACAACGCTCCGGGCCGGCTGGCGTCCGCGACCGCCGACCGCGCCTTCTTCGTCTTCGCCTCGCCGGCCGTGTCGTACGACCGCCACGACCACCACGCCCAGAAGGAACACATCACCCGCGCCTTCAGTCCCCTCCCCTGGAAGACCCGCGAGCTCCTCGCCACCCTCCACGAAGTCCCGGACCTGTACTTCGACTCCATCAGCCGGGCCGACGTCGACACCTGGTCCGCCGGCAGGGTGGCCCTCGTGGGAGACGCCGCCTGCGGGGCGACGATCGGCGGAATGGGCACCGGCACCGGGATCGTGGCCGCGTACGTCCTGGCCTCCGAACTCGCCCGCACCCCCGGAAACCACCGAGCCGCGTTCGCCCGCTACGAGTCCCTGGTCCGCCCGTACGCCGAGAACTGCCAACGTGGTGGTGACCGTACGGGCCCCTTCCTGGCCCCCGCCACCCGACTCGGATTGCGCCTACGCAACACCGTCCTCAGCCGACCCCGCTGTCTGGCCTGGATGCTGAAGCAGGGCCAGAAGGTCAGCACGCTCGCGCTCCCGGAGTACCCCGCGCATACCGGGGCGAGCGCGCACACGCCCTGATCGCCGGAAGGCCTCACTCCACTTAACGGCGTTAACGGCGTTAACGCCGTTAACGGTCCCCGCCCTCTGCACTCCTTCGAAGAGAGCCGCGCGGAACCGTATCAAGACCGCACAGACCGTCACCCCGCTCCGCGGAAAAGTACTTGTCGACTGGTTTTCTTTGCTCCCATCCCGCTAGATTGGCCGAACAGCACCACCCGCACCACCACCACAGCAGCAGCAGCAGCAGCACGATCGGACGGACGGCCGGACGGCCGGACAGCCGGACAGCCGGACAGCCGGACAGCCGGACAGCCGGACAGCCGGACAGCATCAGGAGACATACGTGGCCAGGGTCAGACAGGAACGCGCCGAGGTCACCCGGCAGGCGATCCTCGACGGCGCGGCCATCGCGTTCGACGACGCCGGCTTCCACGGCACCAGCCTCAGTGACGTCGTCAAGCACGCCGGAGTCACCAAGGGCGCCCTTTACTTCCACTTCCAGTCGAAGGAAGCCCTCGCCCGCACGCTGATGGACGAACAGTTCCGGGTGTCCGACGACCTCCCGGCCATCGAGAACCCCGGCCTCCAGACCGCCATCGACGTAACGCACCAGATGGCACACGGCCTGCGCACCAACGTCCGCATCCGGGCGGGCATCCGCCTGGTCATCGAGTTCGGTTCGTTCACCCACCCGGACTCGACGCCGTACAACACGTGGATGAACACCGCCCACACCCTGCTGACGCCGGCCCAGCAGGCGGGCGACGTACTCCCCGCGCTGGACGTCACCGATCTCTCAACCCTTCTCATCGGCTCGTTCACCGGCATCCAGGTCACCTCGTACGTCCGCACCACCCGTGAGGACCTCCACGCCCGGATCGCCGACCTGTGGAGGTTCCTCCTCCCCGGCATCACGCCCGCGCACCGCATTTCGGCATTCGACCCGGCAGGCTCGCCCGAGTGCCGGGCCCAACTCGGTCTTCCGAACCCGGACTCCCCTGCGGATCAGGTCGGCTGACTGCGTATCCAGGGCGGCCTCGCACGCGCCGTGGTGAACCACGGGGGTGCTCGCCACGGCGTGTGCGAGGCCGCCCTGTCACGTACCCGGGCCTGAAAAGCACTTCTGCGTAGCGTTTCGTTAGCAAAACCCAAGCGTGGCGCTCACGAACACCCTGAAACGTTAGTAAAGTCCCTCTCATGACTTCACCCTCCTCCCAGAGCGACCGAGAGAAGGTCGTCTCCAAGCTCCCGCCGTGGCTGCGCCAGGAATTGAAGATCCGCACCGCTCAACTGCGGGTCGACATCCAGGACGCGGTCCACCAGGGCATCGCCCACTGGAGCGCCCTCGCCTCGGCACCGTCCCCCGTCGACACCTCCGGTGCCGAGTCGTTCTCCACCTGGCTGCCCGCCGGCCAGTGGGAGTCCTTCCGTACCGACTCCAAGCACCGCGGCGTCTCCCTCATCCAGGGTCTCGCCCAAGCCGTCCGGCTCTGGCTGGAGATGAACCCGGCTCCGACGGTGAAGCGGCCCTCCGTCGTACGACGCATCGTCGTCTGCAACCAGAAGGGCGGCGTCGGCAAGACCGCCGTCACCGCCGGCACGGCAGAAGCCCTCGCCGAGGACCCCGCCACCCTCCACCCGGTCCGCGTCGCCCGCCAACTGGCCCGTCGCTCCCCGGTCCAGGTCGACGGCGGGGCCACGTACGAGGAGCAGCAGCCACTGCCGACCACCCCCCTCGACCTGGAAGACCTCCCGGGCCTGGGCATGCGCGTCCTGCTCGTGGACTTCGACCCTCAGGGCCACCTCACCAAGCAGCTCGGTCGACAGCCGCTCCCCATCGGCGGGGACAGCCTGACCTGCCACATGGCCGGCGAGGCCAAGGGCCCGCTCGCCGACCTGATCGTCCCCATCCCGGACGAGCGTTTCGGCGACCGACTGCACATCCTCCCCGCCTGCACCGACGCCTTCCTCCTCGACGTGCGCCTCTCCACCGTCCGCGCCCGCGAGGCCGCCCTTGAGCGCGCCCTCGCCCCCGTCGAGTCCGATTACGACGTCATCCTCATCGACTGCCCCCCGAGCCTCGGCCTCAGCATGGACGCCGCCATCTACTACGGGCGACGACGCGACGCCGAACAGCCCGGAGCCTCCGGCGCCCTGATCGTCGTACAGGCGGAGGACTCCTCGGCCGACGCCTACGACCTGCTCACCTCGCAGATCAACGATCTGCGCGACGACCTCAGCCTCGACATCGACTACCTCGGTCTCGTCGTGAACCTCTACGACGGCCGCCGCGGCTACATCGCGACCTCGTCCCTCCAGGCCTGGATGGACATAAAGGATCCGCGGGTCGTCGCCATCGTCCCCGACCTCAAGGAACAGCGCGAGGCCGTACGGGTCAAGCAGCCGCTGTTCGTCTACGCCCCCAAGGGCGACCAGGCGGTCGCCCTGCGCGCGCTCGCCAGGGAGATCTCATGAGCAAGGCCGACAAACTCGGAGTCTCGGCATCCTTCGCCCGAGCCCAGCCTGCCGGTGTCAGCTCCCGTCGCGCCGCAATCGCGGAGGCGACGGGCGCCCCCACCTCCGGGGTCGTGCCGCCCTCCGAGGTGCCCATCGAGGCGCTGGCGCACAACCCGTTCAACCTCCGCGAGGACCTGACCGAGCTGGACGAGCTGGCCCAGTCCCTGGTCTCCCGCGGCCAACTCCAGCCCCTCGCGGTCGCCACCCGCATGGCGTTCATGGAGGCCCACCCGGGCCAGACCGATGGCCTCGGCCGTGCCCCGTACGTGGTGATCGACGGGAACCGGCGACTCGCGGCCGCGCAGTTGGCCGGCCTCAAGACCATGCACATCCACGTCAACGACGCCCTGTCCGCGTCGGCGGCGGACATCCTCGAATCCGCACTGATCGCCAACGTCCACCGGGTCGACGTGGCGCCCATGGACCAGGCCCGCGCGCTCCAAGAGCTCGTCGACGTCCACGGTTCGCAGGCCCAGGTGGCCAAGCGGCTCGGCAAGACTCCGGCCTGGGTCTCCCAGCGCCTGACGCTGCTGAACCTCACGCCCACCCTCCAGGAGAAGGTGGAGACCGGCGAGCTCAAGGTGGAACCGGCCCGCCGTATCGGCCGCCTCCCCCAGGAGGAGCAGGCAGCGGCGGCGAACGACGCCGTCAGCGCCGTCAATCCCCCGCGCCAGCGCACCCGTGCGACCCCCACTCCCGTTAACGGCGTTAACGCCGTTAACGCCGTCAAGCCCCCCTCAGTACCGGCAGCGCCGGCAGCACCCGTCTCCGTCGCCGGCTCCCCCCGCATCACGATCTCCACGCAGTCCCCGGAGACCATCGCGGACGCCCTCACCGCCCACCTCACACCCGACGACCTCAAGGCCGTCACGGAGCTGCTGATGACCCGTATCTGATGCCGCGCCCACGCCGGGGGCGCCGGCGACGTCAACGGCGTTAACGCCGTTAATGCCGTTGCCGCCCCCACGTGCGTTTCGTGTGCGTTCCAAGGTGCGATTCACCTCGGCTGGTGCGGTGACCTCCTGGGAAAACCGGCCGCACCTCGCCGCCCTCCACCCCGTTAACGGCGTTAACGCCGTTAACGACCCTCCGGCTCCGCCCACTCCCCCAGCCGCCGGGGCCGGCGCGCCGACCCCGGCCCCGCCTCACCCATTAACGGCGTTAACGCCGTTAACGCCGAGCCCCCACTCCCACCCCGGCACGGACCCGAACACGGGCGACGAGGAACAGGACCCCTGGAACGCCCCACCTGGCGTCCCGACATCCGCGCGGCGGTCATCTCCACGGCAGGACACCGGAGCCTCCGAGGCGCAACTGCGCGCCATCGCCGCCGAAGGCCTCCAGGAGGTCTACCTCAAGGGCAGTGGCGCCCGCACCACCAGCCTCCTGGTCGAGTTCACCGACATCGACTGCGTCGATGTCGCCTTCCCGACGATTCCGCTCCGCAGGGTCCCAAGGGACTGAAGGGACTGAAATTCGCCATTGACTTCAACGTGTTTCAGCCAAGCGTCTCCTGGGCGAGACACGGACGTGGCCCCCGAGAAGCCTCAGGTCAGAGCGTTCCACGCCGGCAGGTGAGACAGGATTCCCGCCAAGGGAGACGGACCGGAGGGACCGAAGTCAGGCAACGGTGGGTGCGGAGAGTCCTCGCTGTGAGCGTTCGGTCTTCCTTCCCACCTGCCTGGGCTCGATCGTGCGCGGGTCGACGGCCTCGCCCGGAGCGCCTTCCCGATAGAGACCCTCGGGCTCGGCGTCCCGGTCGTGCGGCAGGAGGTAGAACACACGCCGCTTCTGCAGGCCGCTGTCCGGGTCGGCTTCCGCCGTCTCGCCGAGTTCGGTGAAACCGATCATGCGTCCGTCACGGTGGTAGCGCGGCTTTCCCCGACGGCGGGGGGTCTTGTCCAGGGCCTGTCGGACGTAGTCGAGCTCTTCAGGGTCCTCCAGCCACACCACGTTGACCTCGTGGGCGAGATCGCTGGCTGTCAGTAGCGAGCTCATGGCCTGAGTCCTTCCTCGTTCACGTCGGCCCTCCGGGCCCCTGGTCTCTCCGCGCCGCTCGCGGCGCCGATGCCGATATGCGACAGGACCGCGAGGGTCTCCGTCGGTGGGTGGGTGTGTTCATCGTCCTTGTCCATCGTAGGGGTGCCCGTCCCGAGGCGGCGGCACACGTCGGCCAGTCACGTCGTGCTTGCCCTGATCGCGTCACGCGGAACCTGCTCCTCGTCGGCCAGGAGGGCGAGCCCCGGGTAGAACTTCTGACCGTTCGAACGGAGCATCTCGTTGGGCGAGGCGACGCCCGCCTCGGCTCGGATGCGTGTCGCGAACGCCCGCGTGGTGGCGGGGCGCAGGCCCTCCCCATCAAGGCACCAGGCACTGTAGGCGCGGTAGAGGGCTCCCTGCTCCACCTTGAGGTCACGGGGCTCGGCGAGGTGCGCGCCGGTGGTGCAGCACTCCAGGAGGAACCGCCCGATGTGGTCCTCGGTCGTGGCGTAGGCCTGGGTGGCCGCGCGCACGACGTTGGGGCCGGTCAGGGGCGGTTTGCCGGCGAGGTAGGCCTTGGCCCCCTGGATCATCCAGTGGAGGATCCCCGGTCCCTCCTCCTGCACGAGCGCCTCCGCCAGGTTGTCGATCTTCCGATGGTCGGGAACGACCTTCTCGAAGGGGATGAGCCGGATCCGGCGCCAGAAGGCATGGCCTCCGGTGCCCACCTCCGGGCGGTGGTTGCCCAGGAGCCACAGCTTGTGGGTGGGCTCGAAGCTGAAGAAGTCCTGCCGCATGCGGCGGGCCTTGAGGCGATCCCCACCGGTGAGGAGTTTGACACGCGCCTCGTCGAACTTGTCGTGCGGCTTGAGTTCACTGCACACGAACAGCCGCCGCCCGTGGAGTTCGGTCAGCTCGGTGGAGTGCTCGTTGAACTTGCCGCGTTCCATCAGGAAGCCGGGCGGCGCCACGTCCGCGTAGTCGCCGAGGATCTTGATGACGACGTCGAGCAGGGCCGACTTGCCGTTCGCACCGACTCCGTAGAGGAAGGGCAGCACCTGCCCGCCGACGTCACCGGTGATGGAGTAGCCGAGCAGGAGATGAAGGAAGTGGATCATCTCCTTGCCCTTGTCGTCGTCGCCGAAGGTCTGCTTGAGGAAGGTGTGGAACCGGGGCGTGGGCATGGCCTCGGGCGCCAGGTGGGTGGCGCGGGAGTGCAGGTCGCGGGTCGGGTTGGGCTTGTGCAGGTCGCCGGTACGAAGGTCCACGACGCCGGCGGGCGTGCACAGCGCGTACTTGTCGCCGTCCAGGGTGTCCGGGTCCAGGGCGAGTTCGGGCGAGGCCTTGGCCTGCGTGAGCATGGCCTTCACACCCGAGGTCGACATGGTGCGCTTGCGGTGCTGGGCCAGTTCCCGATCGGTGAACACGCCGCGGGGGTCGTGCGCGGGCAGGTCCTCCGCCATGTCCCCGGCCGCCCAGATCGCGGCCTTCTCGCCGCCGGTGCGCTTCCACCGGTACTCGTCCCAGACGTACCAACCCAGGCCTTCGACGTGCCGGAAACGGTTGTGGTGGAGGTAGGCGAAGAGTTTGGCGTTGCCGCGGTCGGTGAGGTTGTGCAGGAGACCCGCTTGGATGAAGTCGGCGCCCGCGCCGGGAGCTCCGCTCTGCTGAGCGGGCAGGCGTCGGCCCGGCGTGGCGGTGTCCGTGGTGAACGCGGCGAGCTGTTCCGCCGCTGCCTGGGCGTTGAACCCCGTGCTTCCAGCGCTGCTCATGGACGTCCCTTGGGGTGGATCGGTCGATCGCTTCCGGCGCGCAGCCCTGTTTCGACGATGAGTGCGATGCGGCGTGGCTGGTGGGGCCGGGCGTGCTCCGCGGCTTCGAGGAGCGAGCGTCGGGCCTCCGCCTCGGTGAGGTGCCCGGCCGCCGCCAGTCCTCCGGCGGTGAACGCGGCCCGGTTGAGTTTCTCGCTGAAGGCCGTTCCCTCACGGCTCGCTCCGCAGGAGCGGACCTCGTCGAGGAGGGAGGCCAGCACGCGCTGTCCGTCCTGTCGGTGACCGCGGGAGGCTGTGGCCTTCGCCCGGGACACGGGGGGCTTCTGCGGAACGGGTGGAGCCTCCACGCAGTGACCGGTTCGGACGAGTTCGGCGGTGAGCCACAGCGGCAGGGCCGCCGGCACGCGGGCTCCGGGCAGCGGTTCGTAGACTCCGGCGGTGGTACGCGTCGAGGGGGCGACGATGTAGCCGCCGACGGCGCGGACGTCGACCTGCCAGGCGAGCGCCACCCTGGAACTCGATCCGCTGGAGCAGCGGAAGCGGGGGCCGTCCTGGGCTGCCCGGTACCAGATGTGCATCCCTCCGGAGGGCGTACGGACACGCAACGTCGACGTGTCCTCACAGGGGTTGGGCGCGGACCTGTACGCGGCCAGGAGCGCCAGGGTGTCGTATCCGCTCTCCAGCCCGGTCAGGTCGACACGGTCGTCGATGGGGATGCCCGGCAGCAGTCTCCCTCGGTCCGGGATCGTCGCCCCGTGGGCGTCGACGTCGACGACGACCAGCCCCGCGGGTCCACAGGAGACTCCGATGCCGGGTTCCGGGTCGGTCTCCCACCACCGGCGCACCGTGTCGGGGTCCGTGGTCGCCGCGTGGAAACCGTGGCACCAACCTCCCCGGGAGCGGCAGGGGCAGTCCTGAGGCGCGTGTCGGGCTGTTCGGCAGTCCGGGCAGTTGGGGGCCGGTGTCTTGGTCCCCGGGGCCAGAGGGTGCACCGGGTAGCCCCTCAGGGCCATCCACAGCGCCACGTCCAGTGCTGTCCCGCCGCGCACCTCTTGTGGCGGGTTCTCGGAATGGACGGGCACTGGCTCTTCCTTGACGCGATGTGAGGAACGGTTGCTGCTGTCCCCGTGCCGGTCCCTGAAGTGCGTTCTCACCTGCAGTTCAGGGACCAGAGGGACTGAAGATTCACTATCGCGGAGGTTACCCCAGAGTCTGGGGAGACTCAGGTTGATTTTGCCGCTGTATTGAGAGTTCAGTCCCTTCAGTCCCTCGGTACCTGGAGTTTTAGGCAGGTTCGTCCTGAAAAAATCCTGCTCCGAAGCTGAGCGACTCCCGGGCGTGTCGCAGGTGTTCGCCGAGGGGTTCGGGCTCACGGCTCGTTCCATCCTCCAGTCAAGCTCCGGTGGGGCCTCGTCCGTCAGTCCCTCCCGGCTCAGCCGGTTCCGCCGTGTCCTCCCGAGCGGATCGAGTCGGCGTCAGGTACTGAAGCGCTTCGACTCCGGTTCAGTCCCTACCTGTTCAGTCCCTGGGAAAAGTCGCAGGTCAGAGAGGTTGGGATCTGCTCGAAGGGACTGAAGGGACTCAAAGTTGGTACTTCCACTTCTCATGCGTGTGTGTGTATGCGCAGGCGTAAGAAAGCGGTTCCCGTATTCCTGGGTGGCTCATAACTGCGAAATTGAGTCCCTCCAGTCCCTGAACGATGAGGGTGAGGCCGCTGACCAGCAGGTTTATGCAGTGACTGAAGCAACAGGGACCGAAGGGATCCAACCGGCGTTCAGTACCTGTTCGGGGGGAGCGGGTACCGAGGGAGGGGGTGCGCTCCCCGGATCCCTCCCGGGGGCTCCCCCAGGCCCTCCGCCGGACCGTCCGTCAGACCCTGAGCACACCCGGCTCCTCGGCGCTCGGACCCCACCAGGGATCCAGAGCCCTGGAAGGCCCCTCTGAGCCCCCGCCGACATCCGACCGGCCGAGGAGCCCACAAGCGCGCCCAAGGGCCCCGAGGAGCCCACAGGGCGCTTCAGGGGTCCTTCGAGGGGGGACTGACCGACGGTCACAAGTCCCGGGCAACCTGAAACAGGGGCGTCCCGATGAGCACGGCCGGCGGAGTCCTCACGCCGGACCTGGCTCCTGGCGGGTTCCCGCGTCCAGGACAGGGCCGGGTGCGCCCGAGGGACGTAGGGACTGTCCGCGCGCCTCCGAGGCCGAGTCCATTCCCTGGGCGCGTTCGGTCCCTGGGCAGTACAGCCTTCAACGACGCAGGTCAGAGCGTTCCCCCTGGGAGGAAATGAGGGACCGGAGGGACTGAAGGGACTGGAATGTCAAATTCCGTTCACCTGCCGTTCCATGACGGTCCGATCGAAGCCCCGGACCGCAGGATCGCCCCGGAGTCGGCCTCCCCACGGGCAGCGACCCGGGGAAAGTTCAGTCGCTGGCTTCAGTCGCTCCAGAAAGCCGCAGGTCAGAGCACCTTCACTCACCCAATCAGCGACTGAAGCGACTCAACTTCAGGTATATGAGGACATTCGTGTGTGCGCGTGTGCGTCATATATAGGGGGCTTCAGTCGCTTCAGTCGCTGTTGGTGCTGCTCCAGGCCTGTGACCTGGGACTCTTCTGAGAGCGACTCAAGCGACTGAAACCGTTGGGTCGCTCCGTCCTTCGCTTCAGTCGCTGGCGAGAGGCCCCGTGGTCGTGAAGCGACACGCCGAGCCAGATAGCCGCGACACGCTGCGCCCGCTTCCCCACCGACTTCGCTAGGCTGTGTTCGTTGTTGAGTCGCTTCAGTCGCTGTGAGAGGAAGTGCATGCCCGCTGAGCTGCGGTTTTCTCGCAGCGACTCAGGGCAGCCCACCCCTGAGCGCTCAGTCGCCGGCCTGAGACTGGCCCGGTGGTGCGCCAGCAATGGCTGGCCCGTCCACCCGCTGGCGCCCGGTCGCAAGACCCCCACCGCCAACTGCCGCGACTGCGGCGAACAAGGCCATACCCACACCAACTGTCCCTGCCTGCCGGCCGGTCGCTGGTGTCACGGCTTCCACGCCGCGACCCTGGACTACTCCCGCATCGAACAGTGGTGGACCACCAACCCGTCTCTGGGCGTCGGCGTCGCCTGCGGCCCGGCGGACATCGTCGTCATCGACATCGACGCCCACGAGAGCGAACTCCCCCACCGCGACAGGCTCCTCCCCGGGATTCCCGTCGGTGACGCCGTCGACCTGCGGGGCTTGCGAACGGGCTTTCACTCCCTGGCCGTGTTGGCGGCGCTCCGAGGCGAGAACTCCCCCGCCGACGACGAGTCGACCCTTCGCGTACAGACGCCCTCGGGCGGCATGCACGTCTGGTACCGGGCCACCGACGGACGTCGGTGGCAGTGCTCCACGGGATCCGGCAAGAGGGCCCTCGCCTGGCAGGTCGACATCCGAGCCCACGGCGGGTACATCATCGCGCCCGGGACCAGCACGTCCGCCGGAACGTACAACCC
>NZ_LGDE01000478.1 GCF_001279725.1 Streptomyces sp. WM4235
GAAACCGGCACCGAAAAGAATCAAAGCGAGCAGAAGAACAAGAAGCAGGGGAACCATGATTATCAACCTCCGAAGCGTCTTCTGCCCTGGCAATCCCCGCGCATGCGTTCTTATTTAGGCGTTTCTTATCTGCCCAGGCGGGCAACCGCACGGCCCTTCCGTCAGCGCCCCGATTCCCCTGTGACAGCCTTTCGGCGCATCGGGAACAGGCCGAGGGCGAGGCCCGTCAGATGAAGGGGAAGGTCAAGAACGCCTTCAAGCGCTGATCTTCAGCATGGGAGCCGGCGCGCCGCGGACCGCGGTGCCGGCCCCCACGCGTGTCCGCTCGAAGGACGGTCGGCTCAGGCGGCGAGCCGGGAAGGGGGCTGTCGCAGTTGTGCCTGGCCGAAGAGGAGGGCGTAACCGTCGGGCAGGCGGCGGAGGATGCGGGCCAGGAGGTCGGGTCCTGCGAGGGAGGCGACGGCTGCGAGGACGGCGCCGGCGTCCCAGCGGGCGGTGGCCGGGGTTCCGCCGGTGCGGGTGGCCAGGTCCTTGACGAAGCCCCAGCCGGTGAGCTGTTCGCTGTCGGGTCCGGGGGCGGTCAGTACGAGGGCGGCGTCGGTGGGCAGGCGGTGGGCGAGGTCGACGCGTTCGTCGCCGACGATCTGCCGGCCGAGCGCGGTCAGGACGGTGCGTACGACCTCTTCGGCGCGTTCGCGGGTGGGGTAGGCGCCTTCGTAGCGCACGCGTTCCAGCATCTGGTCGAACGTCATGGCGGTGGTGGGCCGGTCCGGGCGAGGCTGGTCGTACATGGCGGTGCGGTTGCCCTTCTCTTCGAGGGGTCGTGACGGGGTGTGGCGGTGGTCAGGTGGGCTGGGGGTGGCCGAACAACAGGTCGTAGCCCGGCGGGAGTTGAAGGAGGACGTCGCGGGTGAGGGCGTCGCCCGCGGCTGCGGCGGCGGTGGACAGGACGGCGCCGATGTCCCACAGGGCCGTCTTCTCGGTGGCGCCGTCGATCCAGGCGGCGGTCGCGCGGACGAAACGCTCGGGTGAGAGCGGTTCGGCGGCCTGGAGGGGGTTGAGGAGGATCAGGGCGTAGGTCTCGGGGAGCCGGGCGGCGAGTTCGGCGCGCACGGCCCCTGCCAGATGTGCGCCCAGCAGGGCCAGGACGACCCGGGCGGCGCGATCGGCTTCGTGCGACGTTCGGTACTCGCCGCGCTCCTGAACGTGGCTGAGGAAGGCCTCCTGACGCATCGGCATCACATCACCTCCGGGGAGGAATGAGTGGGTACGGGGTGGGTGGAGGGCGGGCGCGGAGGACGGGTGCCGGAGGGGGATCGGTTCCCCCGTCCTCCGCCGCCGGGCGTGCTCCGGATCAGCCTGAGATCTGCTTGAGGCCGTCGGTGCCGCCGATGCTGATCTTCCTCGGCTTGGCGCGTTCGGCGATCGGGATCCGCAGGGTCAGAACACCCGCGTCGTAGTCGGCCTGGATCCGCTCGGTGTCGAGGGTGTCGGCCAGCACGATCTGGCGGGAGAAGACACCGAGGGGCCGCTCGGAGAGCTCCATCTGCACGGTGTCCGTCTTCGCGACCGGGCGGCGCTCGGCCTTCACCCGCAGCATGTTCCGCTCGACGTCGATGTCGATCGCCTCCGGATTCACGCCCGGGAGGTCGAAGGCGATCACGTACTCCTCGCCCTGACGGTAGGCGTCCATCGGCATGACCGACGGCTTCGACCAGGTCCCCGACGTGCCCGACAGCTGCTGGACGATCCGGTCCATCTCGCGGAACGGGTCAGTGCGCATCAACATCGCGAAACACCTCCACTTGGCTCAGGCAGGAACTGCCAATGCGCTTCAACGTGCCTCCGTTGTAGCATGTCATCGAAACGATGACAAGTGTGGTGTCATCCATTGGACGACTACTGTTCTTCGACGACTGCTGTTCGAGGAGTTCCATGACCAAGCCCGAGCCCGAGCCCGCCCGCTCGACCGAAACGATCCCCTTCCCTGCCGTGGCCGCGGCATTGGAAGCCATCGACCAGACCCTGCGAAACACCCGGCGCCAACCGACGGGAGCGCGGGCGGCCGACCCGGCACCCTCGGCGGACCCGACACCCTCGGCGGACCCGGACCCCCGCCCGGCTCTGGCCGCGCTGCTGATGCTGCGCGAGATCCGAGAGCAACTCGCCGGCTGGGAGAGCGGCCTGATCGAAACCGCCCGCGATCAGGGCGCGAGCTGGGCCGATCTCGCCGGACCGCTCGGTGTCGCGAGCCGCCAGGCCGCCGAACGCCGCTATCTGCGCCTGCGCCCGGGCACCGCCGGCAGCACGGGAGAGCAGCGCGTCCAGGCCACCCGCGACTCACGCGCCGCCGAGCGGACGGTGACCGCCTGGGCCCGCGACAACGCCGCCGATCTGCGCCGTCTCGCCGGTCAGGTCAGCGCCCTCACCGGCCTCCCGGCCGCCGCCGAGATCGCCGTGGGAGACCTGAACCAGGCTCTCGCCGACAACGACGTCGCCCACCTCGTCCAACCCCTGGCCGACACCCGGGCCCATCTGCGCCCCGAGGACTCCGACCTCGCCGACCGCATCGACGCCATGACCCGGCACACCGGCCGACTCCGGCAGGACAGTCACGACCAGCGCAACACCTGACCCGACGCGTCAGGCCGCGCTCCCTCGCGCGACGCGTGCCGGGCACGCCCCCGGTGTGTCGCCTCCCCCACCGTTCCCCTCTCGAAGAAATGATCCCGACCATGACGAACTTCCTCGCGGTGGAGCGCGCCCTGCGCACGGCCGCGCCCCACGACCTCCTCCGGTCGATCCGCGCCGCCCTGATCGAGCACTACCACGCGATCGAGGTCGACCTCCTCATGGCCGATTACAGCCTCACCGTGCTCCAGCCGGTGACCGCACTGCCCCAAACCGCGGATCCCCTGCCCGTACAGTCCAGCCCCGAGGGCCGGGCATTCGGCAGTCAGGAGCCCTACGAGCAGTCCACGGCCCAGGACGGCGCCGTGGACCTGCACCTTCCGGTGACCGTCCGCGGCGACCGGTTGGGGATCCTCACCGTGCGGATGCCCGAGGACGCGTGCACCGCGGAGACCGTCGGTGAACTGACCGACCTGGCGGAACTCCTGGGACACGAGATCGTCGTGGCCGAGCGCGACACCGACCTCTACCTCCAGGCGCGACGAGCCAGCCGTCTCACCCTGGCGGCCGAGGTGCAGTGGCAACTGCTGCCCGCGCGCGCATGCGCCCGCCCGGAGTACGCCATCGGGGCCCAACTGGAGCCCGCCTACGACATCCACGGCGACAACTTCGACTGGTCCACCACCGCCGACGCCCTCACCCTGACCGTCACCAACGGAATGGGCGAGGGAATCCAGGCCTCTCTCCTGACCAACCTCGCGATCAACGCGTTGCGCAACGCCAGGCGGGCGGGCGTGGACATCGCCGATCAGGCGGTGCTCGCCGACCAGGCGGTCTACGGGCAGTACCGCGGGCACCAGTACGTGTCGACCCTCCTGCTGTCCTTCGAACTGTCCACCGGTCGGGGCAAGGTCGTGGACGCCGGCTCTCCACAGCTGTGGCGCTACAGAGACAGATCCGTCGAACGCATCGAGTTCGACGCGCAACTCCCCCTCGGAATGATCGAGGAATCCGACTACACCGCACAGGACTTCCAGGCCCTGCCCGGCGACCGTCTGATCTTCGCCAGCGACGGTGTGTACGCGGCCGCCCGCGAAGGCGGGGAAACGTACAGCGAACGCGCCCTGGCCCGGGCGATCCACGCCACCAGTCTGCTGCCCGCCGCGGCCGTGCCGCGCGCGATCCTCCAGGAACTGGCCGCGTACCGCGACGCCGACCCCGACGACGACGCCCTCGTCCTGTGCATGGACTGGTTCGGCAGGCCCGCAGAGGCCTGACCCCGCCCGCGCGCCTCGATCGGAACACCTGTTCGTCACTCGGTCGAGGTGGAGGTTCGGGAAGGATCGACCGTTCGGTACCGTGATCACATGGACGCATGGAGTCACCATGCGCGTGGTCGACCCCTCCGGACTTCCGGCGGGGAGGAATGAGGTTGCAGTGAGCCTGTCGAAGCCCGAGATCGACTTTCCCGAAGGCGACCCGCCCGCCGACCTGCGGATCAGGGACATCGTCGTGGGGGACGGCGCCGAGGCGAAGCCCGGCAGCACGGTCGAGGTCCACTACGCGGGGGTCACCTTTTCGACCGGGGAGGAGTTCGACGCCTCCTGGAACCGGGGACAGTCGTTCAGGTTCCCGCTGGGGGCCGGCAGGGTCATCAAGGGCTGGGACCAGGGAGTCGCGGGCATGAAGGTCGGAGGGCGGCGCGAGCTCACCATCCCGCCGCACCTCGCCTACGGCAGCCAGTCGCCCTCCCCGCTGATCCCACCGGACTCGACGCTCATCTTCGTCGTGGACCTGCTCGGAGTCTGAGCCAGACCCCACGACTGTCCGGCCTCACCGTTGCCCGGCCTCACCGTTGCCCGGCCTCACCGTCGCGCGGTGACGCCGTTGCGCGGTGACGCCGTCGCGCGGTGACGCCGGGCAGCGTGGGACCGCGAGTACGGTCCCTGTCGCGTCAAGGTCGGCTGCGATCCGGGCGGTGGTCGGCGGGCATCGCCGCACCGCTCACCGGTCCTTGGTGTGGTACGGACTGTCCGTCGGTCCCAAATGCCGGCGGTGCGGCGGCCAGTTGTTCGCGCTGTCCGGTGAACTCGCTTGCCGGGCGGGGCTCGGGGCGGCGGCCACGTCACCGTCCAGGATGGGCATGGACACCACGCTGCCCCCGATCGGGGGTTGCACGACTCTCACGCTGGGCCGGCGCTCTGCTCGCGGCCGTTCGGCTTCAGGCGCCTCGGGGAAAGTCAGGGTGGTCGACGTAGGGCGACGCGAGGTCGAGCAGGTCGCCGCATGGCCAGGGGTCGCCGTCGAACTGGCAGTCGTCGCGGTCCTCCCACGGCAGTTCCGGGTCACCCACGGCCGGGCTGAGGACGTGGCGGGCCAGGACGCGTCGCTTGGCCTCGATCTCGCGCAGCACGCGGGCCGGGTCGTGCAGGGCCAGATGCAGGGCGATCGCGGGAGGGAAGCCCGAGATCTCCACCTCGCAGAAGTCGACCGTGTCCCCGTGGGCGGACCACCGCCCGCATCCGTCACCGTCGCAACGCCGGGCCAGTTCGGTCTCGTCGTCCAGCCGCGCCTTGAGGAATGTCACCAGGGCTTCACTCATGTGGACATCCTCGCCGATGTGCTGGGCTTCATCGCGTGACATCTGCCGTGCGCTCACCTCCCCCGTCTGGCCTGCCTCTCGGGCACCCGCCCTCGCTGCCGGCGTCGGTGCCACCACCCTGGCCATCCTCCTGCGCGGTGCGGACGCCACGCTGTGGGTAGGCGAGTACAACCGCTCCTGGCACAGCGCCCACACGGGCCCCGCCGGCGGCCAAGGAAGCCTCGCCGCCGCGCACTTCGACGACGGCGCCTCGGACTGTTTCCCAACCTCCGGGCTGTTTCCCGGCTTTGCGCGGACGGTTCAGTCGAAGTTGTCGAGTCCGCTCAGGAGGTAGGCCACGTGAAGCCCGGTGTTGAGGTACTGCTCGAAGGTTTCGTTGTTGAGTGCTCGTGGTGACCGTCGCTGCCGGATGAGGCTGATGGCCGCGTCAGGGGCGTGGCCCAGTTCGATGAGGGACTGTGCGACGACCAGTCCGGAGCGGTTGTAACCGGAATGGCAGCGCACGAGCACGGTGCGACCGTCTCGTAGGGCATGTGTCGTGGTGCGGGCCAGCTCCTGGACGGAGTGGAGCTGGTCTGCGGTGAGCGGGCCGTCGGGGAGCTCGGCGATCAGGTGCCGGACTGCCGGGTGCGGGCCGTGGCCTGCGCGGGTGAACAGACTGATGACCAGATCGAACTCGTCGCCCGCGACAGCCGGCCGGACTTCGCCGACGCGGTCGGTCCAGAAATGTCCGCCCATCCAGAGTCCTGGTCTGATCTCGCTCCAGGGCTCATCGGGCTCCGGGACATCCCGGTTCTTCTGACGGGTCTTCATTTCGCTCCCCTCCCCGAGGCACAACGGCGTGGGCCGGCTCCGGTGTTCCCCATCGCCCGTGATGGGGGGGCTCCTTGAGCCTGAGGCACTCGATTCTCGCCGTCACGGCAGCCAAGGCGGTTGCCCGGCCGATGGCCCGTCCGATGGCCCGTCCGCCGGTCAGGGATTCAGCGCCGACCGCGGTCAGGGGTGATGACCTCGCGTACGGCTTCGGCGACGGCCCGGAAGTCCTTCCTCAGGATCGCCCCGTGGTTGCCGGCGACCTTCGCGCCGAGTCGTATGTTCGGCTTGCGCGCGAACACCGGATCGAGACCCGCCCGAATGCGTTCTTGCTCATCACCCTTGCTCCGAAGGACGTGCCCGAGGCAAGCACACACCGCACCGGGACCGTGATGTTGTCCAGCACCGGGCGCCCAGGCGCCGCGCCGACGCCGCAAGGTTCAGGCGCCGCGCCGACCCGCGCAGGTTCAGGCGCCGGCCGACGGTCTCGATGCGGCGCGGCTACGCGTCCGTGGCGGCCGGGGCGAGGGAGTCGACGTCATCCATGAAACTCAGCATCCGGGCGTTGACCATGTCCGGGTGGTCGATCTGCGGACCGTGGCCGGTCGCGGAGACGATCTCGGCGCGGGCCCCCGGTATCAGGCGCGGCAAGCGCTCCAGCTGCCGATCGGGGTGCACGAGCAGGCTGCGCTTGCCCATGATCAGGTAGAACGGCGTCCTTATGGAGCCCAGTTCCCGGTCGGACAGCGGCAGCGGGGCGGGTCGGCGGATACGGAAGGCCCGGGCGCCGATCTGAACCCATCTACGGAGCTCGGGAACGGCGATGACGGGCTGCTCCAGCCAGGCGGCGAGGCGGGGGCGCAGCACCTTGGGTGCGAAACTGGCGAAGAGGCTGACGAACACCCAGGCGAAGAAGCGCAGGCCCACCTTCTCCAGACCGCCCGGGTCGAGGGCCGTGACGGAGGCGAGGCGTTCGGGTCGCCGGTGGGCCTGGTTGATGACGAGCCAGCCACCGTAGGAGGAGCCGACCAGGTGGACCTTGTCGAGACCGAGGGCGTCGAGGGCTTCGTCCATCCATTGGGCGGCGCGCTCGGGCTGCCACATCGGTTCGCGCTGGACGCTGCGGCCGGCGTCGCCGGGGGTGTCGAGGGCGTAGACGGGGCGATCGAGGCTGAGTCCGGGGGTGTTGGGATACCACATGGCGGAGCTGTAGCCCGCACCGTGGATCAGGACGATCGGCGTGCGGGACTCGGCGGCCGGGTCGGTGGGCCCGTGGCGGTAGACGTGTGTGGTGCCGAAGCTCGTCTCCACGTCCGTCTCGGAGCGGATGGGCGCGCCCATCGCGTAGAGCACGTCTCCGGCGGCGAAGTAGCGGTCGCGCAGGACGTCGTTGACGTAGCGGCCGACGTCGCGGCGCGCACGGGTCGTGTTGTCGGGCACGGGGCACCTCCGGAGAAGATTCGATATTCGTGATACGACCGTACCATGACATTGATACAGCGGTACCATGAAACTGTCCGGACCGAACCGGGCGGCGGTGGCCCCCGTGCCGAGGGCCGGAGACAACACGGATGCCGAAGCGCGTGGGCCATGAGGAACGGCGCACCCGGACGTGCCCGCGCCGTCGCCGGAGCCGCCCATCCACGTCGCGGTGCCCGAGGGCCGCACGCGACCACGACCCGCTCCCCTGCCGTGGGGTAGAACTCAACCGGTCTGCACGCCAGTTCAGCCCGCGGCTCCCGGGCACGCATGAGCAGGACAGCGTCGGCCTGGGCGGTACCGTGTCCAGGGCTCCAGGCCGGTCCGGCGCGGCAACGCGGCCATCGACCAGTTCCAGCTCGATGTCCATGGGTCCATGGTGCACGCCTTCGTGCGCATCGCCTCCAGGATCGGCTGGACCGTGGAGTCCGCCCGGATGGTGATGGCGCCGGCCAGGGTGGCCGAGGCCCGGTGGACGGAGCCGGACTCCGGCCTGTCGACGCCGTGATGAACCGCGGCACGCTCACCGACGCCGGAGGGGCCGCAAGTCCTCGGAAGGGTGATACGCCGAGTCGAACGCGATCCGCATGCGAATCGTCAAGCCGCGGTTGGCCGGGCGCATCTCCTGGAACATGTGTTCACGATCTGCCCCCGATTCGGCCGTGACGAGGCGCCCTTGGCGCCGTTCTTAGAGCACCAGTGCCCCTGCCGCACCCATCTGGAGGACACCGTGCATCCCGCGCCCTGCCCCCGGTACACCCTGGCCACATTCGAACACCACGGGGCGCCGCACCGTGCCCCGCCGCGACCGAGACACAGGGTTGACGGGGCCGGCGGCCGGCCCCACCGCTCATCGCGAACCGGTTCGGGGTGCAGGCCGTGACCGGGAGGCAGGAGAAGGACGAAGCGCGGCAGGGCAAGGACGAGGCGATTCCTTCGGTGTCGGATTCGGAGAGGCTCCTCTTCGGCGGGGAGTTGGCGTACGACATCGGCTGGGACCGGCATGAGGGCGCGTGGCTGAAGCTTCGACTGTGGAGCATGGCCAAGGGCCTGCCGCGGATGGTCGGCATGGGGGTGCGGCTCGCCCACCTCGCCGACGCCCGCGCCCTGCGCGTGGTCCTCGGCGCCGAACTCGGCCGCGGTGTCACCCAGGCGGTCGGGCTGGTCGCCGTCAACGGCGTTCTGGGCCATCTCCTGGGCGGCGGCTCCACGAACGAACGCCTCGCCCACGCCGTACCCGCCCTGGTGGTGATCGCGGTGACGGCGTTACTGGGCTCGCTGCTGCGGTCCGCGTCCACGGCCGCGACGGGCACCCTGGAACCGAAGGTTCAGCGGGTCGCGACCGAGCGGTATCTGGGGCTGGTGCACCGCGTGGAGCTGGCGGCGATCGAGGACGACGAGTTCCACCGGTTACTGGACGCCGCCCGCTACGGAGCCGACTCCGCCCGCCGGATGATCCGTTACTGCACCGACACACTGAACTCGGCGATCTCGCTGATCGCCGCGGCCGGCGTCCTCACGGTGCTCCACCCGGCGCTGCTGCCGCTCCTGGTCCTGATGACCCTGCCGAGCGCCTGGAGTTCTCTGACGATCTCCAAGCATCGCTACATCTCCTTTCACACGTTCGTCCAGCACGCCCGCGCGGGGCTCCTGCTCGGGCAGCTCCTGACACAGCAGGAAGCCGCCGCCGAAGTCCGCGTCCACGAGGTCGGTCCGTTCCTGCTGGAGCACTTCCGGAACATGGCCGAGACCAGTGAGCGCGAGCAGACCCGGCTGGCCCGCAAGGCCGCACGGGTCGGCCTGATCGCCGACGGAGCCGGCGGCCTCGCGACGGTGCTCACGTACGGGGCGCTGGGACTGCTGCTGTGGAGCGGGACTATGGAACTCGCGGTCGCCGGAACGGCGGTCCTGGCGATCCGTACCGGTGCGTCCAGCCTCGACTCTCTGGTGCTGCAGATCACCGACCTGCACCAGGAGTCCCTCTTCGTCGCCGACTACGAGCGCCTGTGCACCGAGGCCGAGGCCCGCGCCATCCCCACCACCGGCGAGCCGCTGCCGGAGCGGCTGCGGGAGATCCGCTTCGAGAAAGTCACCTTCACCTACCCGGGGAGCACCGGCGAGCACCCGGAACCGACCCTGCGCGAGGTGTCCCTGTCCTTCCCGATGGGCAAGGTCATCGCCCTGGTCGGGGAGAACGGCTCCGGCAAGTCCACCCTGATCAAACTCCTGGCCGGCCTGTACCTCCCCGACGAGGGGGGAGGCACGATCTGGTGGGACGGGGTCGACGCCGCCAAGGCAGACCGCGGACAGATCTTCTCCAGGGTCGGGCTGATGTCGCAGTCCTTCTTCCATTGGCCGTTCACGTTCCGGGTCAACATCGGTATCGGCCGGCCGACCCACCCGATCGACGATCGGGCGGTCGAGACCGCCGCCGCCTACTCGGGCGCCGACACCGTCCTCGCCGGCCTGCCCCGCGGACTCGGCACGTTGCTGGCCCGCGGCTACCGGGGCGGGCACCAGATCTCCGGCGGCCAGTGGCAGAAGATCGGCATCAGTCGGGCGAAGTACAAGGACGCCCAGATCCTCGTGGTCGACGAGCCCACCAGCGCGCTCGACGCGGTCGCCGAGCAGAAGGTCTTCGACCAGATCCGGGCCCTCGCCGCCACCGGCCAGACCATCGTCCTGATCACACACCGGCTCCACTCCGTACGGCACGCCGACGTCATCCACGTCCTGAAGGACGGGCAGGTCGCCGAGTCCGGCACCTTCGCCGAACTCATGGACGAGACCGCCGGCGGCGGGGAGTTCCGCAGCGCCTACCTCGTGCAGGCGGCGGCCTTCGCCGACAGCCTGCCCGCTCCGCGCGACGGCGGCGCGGACGCCAGGGCGGAGGGCAAGGCGTGAGCGTTGCGGACGCGGGCGCGGCCCCGGACACGGGCGCGGCCCCGGACACGGAAGCGGGCGCGGCCCCGGACACGGCCCCGGGCGGGCTCCGATGCTCTGGCCGGTCGCCCGCCTCGGGGTGCCCGGGAGTCGGCCACCTCGTGATGAGCCACCCCGCCGTCAGGGGCCCCGCCGCCGGCCGGACACCCCGGTCTCGTGGCGCGGACACCGGGCCCCCGCCGCCGTGGTGTCCACACTTCCGCCCTCCCACCTTCGTGCCGGTCCCCGTCGTCGCGCCGTCGCGCCGTCCGCCGGCGTCCGTACCCGATCCCAAGGAGCCTCCGCATGACCGCCCTGTCCACCGAACCGCCCGGAACCGCCGCGTTGCTCGTCAACTCCCGCGGCGAGTACCTCCTTCACCTGCGCGACGCCAACAAACCGTGGATCTGTGACCCGGGTACGTGGTCGATCCCGGGCGGGGACCGGGAAGGCACGGAATCCTGCCGTCAGGCCGTCGAGCGGGAACTGTACGAAGAGACCGGCCTGCGCGTGCCGGTGGAGCCGCTGACCGTCGTCGACACGCACGGCCCGGACGGCGGTCAGAGCCGGATTCAGGTCTACGTCGGCGCCTGGGAAGGCGACGCCGGCACGCTGCCGTGCCCCGAGGGGATCATGTTCCGCTGGTTCGACGCCGAGACCACGGCCTGGCTGACCATGTGCCCGTGGACGGCCGAGGTCATCGCCCTGCACCGGAGGTCCGCGCCTGTCCCCGCGGCGAAGCCCCCGCGTGTCGGGGGGAGCCGGGCCCGCCTGAACGTGCTGGGCGTCCACCTCCACCTCCAGCGCGAGGACGGCAGGATCCTCCTCGGGCTGCGCCACCCGGACGTGGCCTTCGCCGGCCGGACCTGGCACTTTCTGGCAGGTCACTGCGAGACGGAAGGAGCGCTGGCCTGCCTGATCCGAGAAGCCTAGGAGGAAGCCGGCCTGACGATCAGGCCTGAGGACGTCGAACTGGTGCACACCGTGCACATGCTCGACGAGAACGAGAACGAGAACGAGAACGAGAACGGCGACGGCCTGCCCCGGCTCGGGCTCGTCTTCCGGGCACGGACCTGGTCGGGGACCCCGGAGGTCCGGGAGCCGGACAAGTGCCTGGAATGGGCGTGGTTCGACCCGTCCCGGCTTCCCGAGCCGATCGTCCCCTACACGCGGCTGGCGATCGACGGCATTCTCGGCGGGCGCCTGTACTCCGAGATGGGCTGGTGATCGTCATGACGCCTCCGCGGCCGGGCACGTCCCTGCCGTTCGCTCCCCGACCAGGCGGTGCGCGGTGAGCGGGCGGCGGCATGCCGAGCCGGTGGACGTCCACCTGATCCTGCGGAGGGAGACCGGGGAGGTGCCGGAGGTTCTGCTGTCGAGGCGGGCCGGCCAGGTGTACGCGGCCGGGCTGTGGCATCTTCCGTCGGGGCATCTGGACGGCCCGCACGAGGACGTCGTCACCGCCCTGGTGCGCGAGGCCCGGGAGGAGACCGGCGTCGACATCGACCCGGCCGATGTGCGGGCCGCCGTCACCTTGCACCACCGCGGCCCGGGCGGATCCTCGCGCACCGGATTCTTCTTCGAGGTCCGGCGGTGGACGGGCGAGCCCCGGATCGCGGAGCCGGACGTCTGTAACGCGATGGGCTGGGCCGGCCTGGACGCTCTGCCCGCCCCGATGGTGGCGTACTGCCGTGCCGGCCTGGACGCGTACGCGGCCGGGGCCCGGCTCGCGGTGCACTTCCAGCAACCCGGCGACACCATCGCCTACGACCCCTCCGCCGACCGGCTCCGCCTCGTCCCGGACGTGGCCGCCCCGGCGTCGGGCAGCCGCCCCGACGCCCGAGTCGTGGAGTTCACGGAGCGGGCGATCGGACGGATCACCCAGTGGACGGATTCGTCGTGGGCCCGCGAGAACAGCCGTGTGTGGCGGGTCCGAGGTGCCGAAGGCGGCGCCTGGTACGTGAAGGTCCACCAGAACGACAGGTTCCACGGTCGTGAGGTGAACGCGCTCCGCACATGGGCACCGGGTCTGGGCGCGGCAGCGCCCCGGCTGCTGGCCGCCGACGCGGCGCTGCGGGCGGTCGTCGTCAGCACGGTGCCCGGCCGCCCGCTGCACGGCGTGAGCTTCCCCCCTGAACAGGAGTGTGAGTTGTTCCATCGGATCGGCGCGCTGGCCCGCCGTATCCACGAGTCCTCTCCCCCGCGCCCCGCCCCCGTCGGCAGCGGCCCGGCGGTCACCAAGGTCGAACGCCACCTGGCGGCGGCCCGGCCCCATCTGGGGCCCGGTGATGCCGAGTTCGTCCGCGAGCTCGTCCGGCAGGCCGAGGACCTGCCTCCGCCGGAGTGGGTGGAGACCCACGGGGATTTCCAGCTCCGCAACATCCTGTACGCCCCCGAGGACCCCGGAGGATCCCTGGCGGTGATCGACTTCGAGCGCAGTGAGCCCGGCCCGGCGGTACGCGACCTGGTCCGGCTGTCCGACGCCTGGGCCGGCCGCCCCGATGTCCACCGGGCGTTCCTCGCCGGGTACGGCAGGCCCCTGACCGATGCCGAAGAGGCCCGGCTGATCATCGACATGGCCCTCGACGCGGTGAGCGGGATCGGTTTCGGCATCGTTCACGGCGACCCGGAACTGGTGGAGCGGGGCCGTCGGACGCCGGCCCGGCTGCGCGCCGGGCACCGTTCACCGCACCCATCGACGGAGGGCGCCCCGTGACCCTGCCCGCCGGGAGCGGGCGGCGAGGCGGACGGCGGGCGGACAGGCGCGGGGGCCGGGGGAGCCCGATCGGTGCCACCCGTCTGCCGGCTTTCCGGAGAGGACGCCGTCCGCTGATCCGTCCACGTGCGGCCCAGCGCCGGGGGCCGCCCGACGCGGCCCCTCACGGGCCACGCCGTACGCGAACACCACCATCACCACCGCACAGTCGAGGAGAAGCATCGTGGGGTACACCAGCCGCGAGGAGTGGCAGCGGCACTTCGCCGACGGGATGGGCTTCCGCCGGCTGGGGGACGTCGAGCGGGCGCTGCTCGCGGAGCATGCTCCGGCCCCGGACGGTGGCGGTCGGGCCTTGGAGGTCGGTTGCGGTACCGGGGAGCTGGCCGTCCACCTGTCCGGCGTGGGATACGTGGTGGACGCCGCGGACTTCACCGACAGCGCGCTCGCCCGGGCTCGGGCGGAACACCCGGACGCGCGGGGGGTGCGCTGGTTGCGGCTGGACGTCGAGCGCGATGATCCCGCGCCGTTGGACGCCGATGGCTACGACCTGATCGTCATGCGGCTGGTGGCCGCCTTCCTTCGGGACCGCAGCCGCGTCCTGCACGGTCTCGGGCAACGGCTGCGTCCCGGCGGCGCGCTCGTGGTCATCACGCCCACGGCCGAGAACACCCCGGCCCACCGACGGGACATCGCGCTCGACGACGGCGAGATCCGCATGCTCGGCGCCGGCTGGCAACAGGCCGAGCAGTTGGACGCGGACGGACTGGCCGTGCTGGTCCTGCGCGGCCCCGGTCACGTCGACACCACCGCGGCGGAGATGGATGCGCCTCCGGTGCACGCGCAGGCGCAGGCGCTCGCGGTCGTCACCGACGAGTACGGGCGGGTTCTGCTGGGCCGCTCCGAGCGGAACATGTGGGAACTCCCCGGCGGAAAGACCGTCGGTGGCGAGGACTTCGCCGCGGCGGCGGTGCGAGAGCCGGCGGAGGGGACCGGACTGGTCGCCGATCCGGCCGACGCGTACGTGGTGACGCTGCTCGCCGACGTCAGCCACGGCGCACCCCGCCTGACCGCGGTCGTTCGGATCACCGCCCGGTCCGGCACGCTCTCCCACCCCGGACAACGGCCCTGCGAGCGCTGGGAGTTCCACGACCTTCACGCGCTGGCCTGCCTCGGGAGGGTGTTCACCCCAGCCGCGACGGCCCTGGACGCGATCTGGCCCGGGGTCCTCCCCGGTCTGCCGCCCGTCCATGCCTATCCCCTCATCGTGGAGCAGCCGCCCCTGCCAATGGCGACACCCACTCCTCCACCCGCCGACCGCGAACCACCCTCCGTCCTCGGTGTGTTCGCCCATCCTGACGACGAGAGCCTCCTGGCCGGCGGGGTGCTGGCCCGGCATGCCGCCGCCGGGGCCCGCACCGCGGTCGTCACCGCGACCTGGGCCCCGGACGGCCCGCGGGCCGCCGAACTCGCGCGCGCCCTGTCCGTGCTGGGCGCGGACGAGCCGCGCATGCTCGGCTTCCGTGATGCCCGTGCCGAGGCCTCGGCGCCCGGGCGACCTCGGTGGTGCGACACGGACCTGAACGAAGCCATCGGCCACGTGGTCGCGCACATCCGACAGTTCCGACCCGACATCGTGATCACCCACGACGCGGTCGGCCAGTTGACGGGCCACCCCGACCACCGGCGAACCCACCAGGTGGCCCTGCTGGCGGTGGAGGCCGCCGGCCTCGCGCACCTCCATCCCGAAGCCGGTGAGCCTTGGCAGCCCGGCGCCCTCTACGCGGCCACCCACCCGCACTCCGGGATCGGCGACCTCGGGCCGCTACTGAGCGGCGTAGGGAAATCCCTGCTCAGCGTCCCGGACGCGTACGCGACCGCCACGGTGGACGTGACGAGGTGGCTCGACCGGAAGTGGGCCGCGATCACCTGTCACCGCAGCCAACTCCAGGGCGAGCGCCCGCTTCCCGCGCTGCTCGGCCGGCTCGACGAAGAGCTCCGCTCCCGGATTCTGGGCACCGAGTACTTCACGCGTCTCTGCCTGACCCCCGATGTACCGGGCCTGGGGCACCTGGCGCCGTGACCCGCAACGCGCCGCCCCGTCAGATGAGTTGGGAGAAAGGGACGATGTCTACCATGTCAGGGGCGGCCTACCGAGGTGTACCGAAATCCGATCTCGCGCAGGCGGGTCGGGTCGAGGAGGTTGCGGCCGTCGAAGAGGACCGGTGTGCGCATGACGTCGTGGGCCTGGGTCCAGTCCGCTTCGGCGAGTTCGGGCCATTCGGTGACGATCACTGCCGCGTCCGCTCCGGTGAGGGCTTCCGTCGGGGTGGGGAATCGGGTCACGGCGTCCCATGGCAGGCCTGCGGCCGGGCGGGCCAGGGGGTCCCAGGAGCGCACGTGTGCGCCTTCGGCGAGGAGGCGACCGGCGAGCACGGTGGAGGGTGCCTCGCGCATGTCATCGGTGCCGGGCTTGAACGCCATGCCCAGGAGAACGACGTGCTTGCCCGCGAGGTCCCCCAGTTCGTCCTTCAGGCGTTGGATCGCGCGGCGCTTCTGGATGTTGTTCACGTTGATCACGGCGGTGAGGAGCTGGGGGTGGAAGCCGGTGTTGGAGGCCATCTGCCGCAGCGCTTCACTGTCCTTGGGGAAGCAGGAGCCGCCCCAGCCGATCCCGGGGCGCAGGAAGTGGGCGCCGAGGCGGTGATCCATGCCCACGGCGCCGAGAACCTCGGTGACGTCGGCGCCGGTGTTCTCGCACAAGGTGGCGATCTCGTTGGCGAAGCTGATCTTCGTGGCGAGGAGTGCGTTGGAGGCGAGCTTGACCATTTCGGCGGACTTCACGTCCATCGTGGCCACCGGGGCGTTGATGCCGGAGTGCAGGTCGGCGACCAGGGCGCCCGCGTCGGCGTCGTCCTGCCCGATCACGATGCGGTCCGGGTTCATGAAGTCGGTGATGGCGCGGCCTTCGGCGGTGAATTCGGGGTTGGAGACATAGCCGACGTGGGAAAGCCCGATCTCGTCCAGGAGGGCTCGGGCTCGAACTCCGGTGCCGACGGGAACCGTGGACTTCACGACGACGGCGCGCAGTTCATCACCGGTGGTGAGGGAGCGGATCACCTCCCAGACACGGGTGAGGTCGGCGTCGCCGGAGGCGGAGGGTGGCGTGTCCACGCACACGTAGGCGATCTCGGCGCCGGTGAGGGCCTCGGTGAGGTCAAGGGTGAAGGAGAGGCGTTCCTTGTTCCGGGCGATCATGTCGCCCAGCCCCGGCTCGTGGATGGGGACCTCGCCGGCACGGAGGACGCGGACGCGTTCGGGGCTGATGTCGCGGAGCGTCACGTTGTGGCCGAGTTCGGCGAGGCATGCGCCGGTCACCAGTCCGATGTAACCGGCGCCGAACACCGCGACGCGTCGCTCTGCCATGGCCTGTCCACCCTCGTGCTGGTTCCGGTCGACTGCTCGGACGCGCCCGGACGGCGTCCCGTGCTCGCCCGACACCCTACTCGGGTGCGCTCACTCGGCCGGACTCGTGACGTACGGCCGGATGGGGCGCCGGGGCGGGGGCGGGGCGTCGGCCCTGCGGCGCCCGTCGGTGTTCCGGCGGCTTCCGGCGGCTTCCGGCGGCTTCCGGCGGCTTCCGGCGGCTTCCGGCGGCTTCCGGCGGCTTCCGGCGGGGCCGATAGCATGTCCGGGCCCGGCCGCCCACTCCGGTGACAGGCCGCTTACAGCAAGGGGACCCCACAGTGAGTCGGCACCGTTGCGCCCGTGCGGCAGTGTTCTCGGCCGGTTCCTGGGGCACTGCCGTCGCCAAGATCATGGCTGATGCGGGCACCCGCGTCATCGTGCACGCCCGCCGCGACGAGATCGTCGATGCGATCAACACCCGCCACCGCAACCCCGACTACTTCCCGGGCATCGGGTTGCCCGTCAACCTGACGGCGACGACCGACCCGGCGGCCGCACTGGACGGCGCGGACCTCCTGGTGCTGTCCATCCCCGCGCAGTCCCTGCGGGCCGGCCTGGCCGCATGGGCCCCGCACATCGGGCCCGACACCCTGATCCTGTCGCTGATGAAGGGCGTCGAACTGGGCAGCGGGCTGCGGGCGAGCCAGGTCATCACCGAGGTGACCGGCGTGAGCGCGGAACGCGTCGCGGTACTGTCCGGACCGAATCTCGCGCGCGAGATCATGGCCGGCCGGCCCGCCGCCGCCACCATCGCCTGCCCCGACGAGGACGCCGCCCAGCGTGTCCAACGGGCTTGCCACACACCGTACTTCCGTCCCTACACCAGCACCGACGTGATCGGCTGCGAGCTGGGCGGCGCGGTCAAGAACGTCATCGCCCTCGCGGTGGGCATCGCCTCGGGCATGGGCCTCGGCGACAACGCCGCAGCGATGCTCATCACCCGCGGACTGGCCGAGACCACACGACTGGCCGCGGCCATGGGCGCCCACCCGGCCACCCTCGCGGGGCTCTCCGGTCTGGGCGACCTGGTGGCCACCTGCTCTTCCCCGCTCTCCCGCAACCGCACCTTCGGCAGCCACCTCGGTCGCGGCCTGAGCGTCGAGGAGGCGACGGCCGCCACCCGGCAGACCACGGAAGGTGTCAAGTCCGCACAGGCGATCCTCGCCCTGGCGCACACCCACGGCGTGGAGATGCCGATCACCGACGTGGTCTCCGCCCTGCTGCACGAGAAGATCACCCTCGACCAGGCCGCCGACGCGCTGACGCGGCGGCCTCCCCAACCCGAGCGCTGACCCCGAGGTCGAGGAGGACGAGGGTCGCCTTCACCGCCACCGGCACCGGCACCGGCACCGCCACCGCGTTCTCGTTCTCGTCCTCGTCCTCGTCCGACGCACCGAGGAGGATGGTGGGCTTGCCGGCCTCGGTCTGCGGCAGGCCGCCCTGGACGGGTGCGTCCAACCACCTTGTGTGTGAGGGCAGTTCGGCGCTCCGACACGCCCCTGCGGCCGGGCCGATGGTCGACATGTCGATGACGAGCGCGCCGGGACGCAGCGCCGGGGGCCGCCCCGTAGGCCCCGTAGGCCCCGTTGGCCCCGTAGGCCCCGTCGGCCCCGAGGAGTAACTCGCGCACGGCGTTGCGGGTCCGGCGGCATGCTGATGACCACATCGGCGTCGGAGACGACCGCACCGCAACCGACAGGGAGGGCGCGCTGCGCGCCGCCAACCGCGGCGAGCAGGCCGGCGGGCCTTCGCTC
>NZ_LGDE01000479.1 GCF_001279725.1 Streptomyces sp. WM4235
GCTCGGGGGTTCGGGGGAACGGGAATCCGGGGGCGGAACGCACGTCGGCCGGGCCACGGGGTCGGACGCCCTCGTTCGGGTGCACCCGGCGCGCGCCGTTCGCCGCCCGATGCCGGGCGCTGGTAAGCGATGGGGGATGCAGCTCACCTCCCCCCGCCTGCGTGCCGCCCTGCTCGCCGCCGCCTCGCTCACCCTCGTCGCCGCCGTACTGCCCCCACCCCAGTCGCTGGGCATCGGCGACCGGCTCTTCCCCGAGCTCGGCAACCCCGGGTACGACGTCCTCTCGTACGACCTGTCCTTCACGTACAAGGACAACCGGACCCCGCTCGACGCCGTCACCGTCATCAGCGCCCGCACCCTGCACGCGCTCGACCGCATCAACCTCGACTTCACCCACGGCCAGGTGGCGTCCGTCGAGGTCAACGGGGAACCGGCGAGGTTCGAGAGCGCGGGAGAGGACCTCGTGCTGACCCCCGCCCGCCCGGTCACCCAGGGATCCGTGCTGAGCATCACCGTGCGCCACACCAGCGACCCGCGCGGTCGCGGCGACGGCGGCTGGGTGCCCACCGAGGACGGCCTGGCCATGGCCAACCAGGCCGACGCCGCCCACCGCGTCTTCCCCTGCAACGACCACCCCGCCGACAAGGCGTACTTCACCTTCCGGATCACCGCCCCGGCCGGACTCACCGCCGTGGCCAACGGACTGCCGGGCGCCCTCCCGACCCGGCGCGCGGGCGGCCCGACCACCTGGACGTACCGCACCCTGCACCCCATGGCCACCGAACTGGCCCAGGTCTCCGTCGGCACCTCGGAGGTCGTCCACCACACGGGCCCGCACGGACTGCCCTTGCGCGACGTGGTGCCCGCCGCCGACCGGGTGCGCCTGGAACCCTGGCTGAAGAAGACCGACGGTCACGTCCGGTGGATGGAGGAGCGGGTCGGCCGCTACCCCTTCGAGAACTACGGCGTGCTGATCGCGCGAGCCACGACCGGCTTTGAGCTGGAGACCCAGACCCTCTCCCTCTTCGAGCACGGCCTGTTCTCCGGGAACGCCGGCTACCCGGAGTGGTACGTCGAGTCCGTGATGGTCCACGAGCTCGCACACCAGTGGTTCGGCGACAGCGTCAGCCCCCGCACCTGGTCCGACCTGTGGCTCAACGAAGGACACGCGACCTGGTACGAGGCCCTCTACGCCGACGGGCTCGGCAAGTACTCCCTGGAGCGGCGCATGCGCGAGGCGTACCAGCGCTCCGACCAGTGGCGGGCGGCCGGCGGCCCCCCGGCCGCCCCGAAGGCAGCGGCCCCCGGGGAGAAGATCGGCCTGTTCCGGCCCGTGGTCTACGACGGGGCCGCGCTGATCCTGTACGCCCTGCGCCAAGAGGTCGGCGTCGCCACCTTCGACCGGATCGAGCGCCGCTGGGTGGACGAGCACGCGGATTCCACGGCCGGCACGGACGACTTCGTACGCCTGGCGTCACAGGAGGCGGGGCGCGACCTGACGGCCTTCCTCAAGCCATGGCTGTACGGCACGACCACCCCCGCGATGCCGGGGCACCCGGAATGGGGCGGCCCGAAAAGCGTGTGACGCGCCCGGAACGGGCATGTCACCATCAACGAGGCCGTTCGGCGGCCCATCGGGCCCGATCGGGCCAGGGCTCGGATTCCGGGAATCACCGGGCGGCGTGACGCGTTGGACGTGACAGTGTTATGTCACGTTCGGCGGTAGCGTTGGCCATTGCCGGGCGCGACGCATTCGAATCGACGTAAGGATCCAATGACCTCCTCTTCTTCCCCTTCCCAGGACGCGCGGGACGCACAGGACGTGCGTGACCCGCAGAGCTTCACCGAGAGCCTTCGGGCCGATGCCCTGATGGAAGAGGACGTCGCCTGGAGCCACGAGATCGACGGAGACCGGGACGGCGAGCAGCTCGAGCGCTCCGAGCGCGCGGCCCTGCGGCGCGTGGTCGGCCTCTCCACCGAACTCGAAGACGTCACCGAGGTCGAGTACCGACAGCTCCGCCTGGAGCGCGTCGTACTCGTCGGTGTCTGGACCTCCGGCACGGTGACGGACGCCGAGAACTCCCTCGCGGAGCTCGCCGCCCTCGCCGAGACGGCGGGCGCCCTCGTCCTCGACGGCGTGATCCAGCGTCGCGACAAGCCCGACCCGGCCACCTTCATCGGCTCCGGCAAGGCCCGCGAGCTGCGCGACATCGTCATGGAGAGCGGCGCCGACACCGTCGTCTGCGACGGAGAGCTCAGCCCCGGCCAGCTCATCGCCCTCGAAGACGTCGTCAAGGTCAAGGTCGTCGACCGCACCGCGCTCATCCTCGACATCTTCGCCCAGCACGCGAAGTCCCGAGAGGGCAAGGCCCAGGTCGCGCTCGCGCAGATGCAGTACATGCTGCCGCGCCTGCGTGGTTGGGGTGCCTCGCTGTCCCGTCAGATGGGTGGCGGCGGCGGTGGCGGCATGGCCACCCGAGGCCCCGGTGAGACCAAGATCGAAACCGACCGGCGTCGGATCCGCGAGAAGATGGCGAAGATGCGCCGGGAGATCGCGGACATGAAGACCGGCCGCGACATCAAGCGCCAGGAACGCCGGCGCAACAAGGTTCCCTCCGTCGCCATCGCCGGCTACACCAACGCCGGCAAGTCCTCGCTGCTCAACCGCCTCACCGGCGCCGGCGTGCTGGTGGAGAACTCGCTGTTCGCCACCCTCGACCCGACCGTGCGCCGGGCCGAGACGCCGTCCGGCCGGATCTACACCCTGGCCGACACGGTCGGCTTCGTCCGACACCTGCCCCACCACCTGGTCGAGGCGTTCCGCTCCACGATGGAGGAGGTCGGCGACTCCGACCTCATCCTCCACATCGTGGACGGCTCGCACCCGGCCCCGGAGGAGCAGCTGGCGGCCGTCCGCGAGGTCATCCGCGAGGTCGGCGCGGTCAACGTGCCCGAGATCGTCGTGATCAACAAGGCGGACGCGGCAGACCCGCTCGTCCTCCAGCGCCTGCTGCGCATCGAGCGGCACTCCATCGCCGTCTCGGCCCGCACCGGCATGGGCATCGAGGAGCTGCTGACGCTCATCGACACCGAGCTGCCGCGACCCGAGGTCGAGGTGGAGGCACTGGTGCCGTACACCCGCGGCTCGCTGATCGCCCGGGCACACGCCGAGGGCGAGGTCATCTCCGAGGAGCACACCCCGGAGGGCACCCTCCTCAAGGCGCGCGTCCACCAGGAACTGGCCGCGGACCTGGCGCCCTACGTGCCGGCGAAGCACTGACCCGTGTGTCGATGAAGCATCGACGGGTGCGTCGGTGAAGCACCGGCGAGCGTGACACGGCGCGACATCACGTGACGGAGGGCCCCCGCGATGCGGGGGCCCTCCGTCACGTGATGGCCCACGCGCGAGGCTCGATGTGCTGCGCATCGGGCTGGCGCGGCGATGTGCTGCGCACCGGGCCGGCACGGCGCTCTTGGTGCGGTGCTCGCGCCGCGTGGGGCCGGGCGCCGCGCGCCCGGCCCACCCGCTACTTGAACTTGGCGCTCACCGCGGAGTAGATGCCCTTGGCCTCCGGGCCCAGGCGCGGACCGGCCAACCAACCGGCCTTGGCCGGGCCGATCGAGGTGTTCGACACCAGCGCCGGCCTGCCGTCGGCACCCGCCGCGACCCAACCGCCACCCGAGGAACCGCCGGTCATGGTGCAACCGATGCGGTACATCACCGGGTCGGCCGCCTTCAACGACAGACGACCGGGCTTGTCCGTGCACTGGAACGCCCGCTGGCCGTCGAACGGAGCCGCCGCCGGGTAGCCCGTCGCGGTGATGCCCGCGACCCTGCCCACCGCCGGCGCGTTGAACTCCACCGGCAGCGCCGAACCGACCGTCTCCTCCAGCGACTTGCCACTGCCCTTCTCCGGAGCGACGTGCAGCACCGCGAAGTCGTACGGGGCGCCCGCGCCACCGCTCGGGCCGCCCGAAGCGATCCACTGGTCCGAGGTCTGCGCCCAGTCGCTCCACCACACGCCGTACGGGGCGACCTGCTCGCGCGGCGCACCCTTCAGCTGCGCCGACGCCTGGCCCGCGTTGTTGTAGGACGGCACGAAGGCGATGTTGCGGTACCAGCCGCCCGCCTTGCCCGCGTGGACGCAGTGACCCGCCGTCCAGACCATGTTGGACTTGCCCGGGTGGGCCGGGTCCTTCACCACGGTCGCCGAGCAGACCATCGAACCCTCGGGGCCGTCGAAGAACACCTTGCCGGACGCCGGAATGGTGGAGTGGTACGGCGCCGCCGCACCCCTTGCCCGCACCGGCGCCGGCGTCGGGTCCGTGACACCCTGGTCCTTGCCGGCATCCGGGTCCACGGCCGGAGGCTGCGGAGTCTTGTCGGCGTCACGCATCCGGTCCGGGTCCCACAGCCCCTCGATGACCGGGTTGATGTAGTCGCCCGCCTCGCGGAGCCAGTCCTCCTGCTTCCAGTTCTTCCACGCGCCTCCCCGCCACTTCTCCAGGTCGACGCCGTGCTCCTTGAGCTTGTCCTTGAGCTCGTCCGGGATCGTGATCCCGTCCGTGGCACCGGGCGGAAGGCTCGCGGCCACGGTCGGCTTGGCGTCGCCGCCGGCCTCCCCGTCGCCGGGGCCGCAGGCTGCGGCGGTCAGCGCGAGCGCGGCCGCGCACAGGATCGCGGTGACCGGTCGGATCGGTCGCATGTCGTAAATCCCCCTGGTGTTTCGAGGCGTTGAACGGGGTGGAGCGCGGTCGCCGCACGGGTGTACGGCAAGCGCAGCACCCCACTATGCCGCTGCTCCCAAGGACGGCACAGCCCGGGGCCACGGTTCCTGCCCGGCGAACCATCCTCGGAACTTGTTCGATTCGGACATCTCGGAGGACATCGCGGCAGACCTTACGGCGGACTTTTCGGTGGATATCGAGGACGACAGCGGGGCGGACCACACGAGGGACTTCGGGGCGGACTTCGCGAGGGTCTTGGCGACGGACAACACGAGGGACTTCGGGGAGGACTTCGCGACGGACTTGGCGACGGACTCGGCGACGGACAAGGATCTTCGGTCCACCCGTGATCCGTGGCCGTCACCGTCGTTGGTACGTACGGGGGACGGGGGAGCAGCGTTCATGTTCGAAACGCAATCCGGAAGAGAATCCGTGCGGGAGGACCGACACTCGTGGCTTTGAGCGAGGCTTTCACCGAGTCGGCCGCGGCCGCGGAGCAGATCCCGCCGCAAGGAACCAGAGGACCCGTCGCCGCCGAAACCATCCTGCGCAGACAGGCACAACGAGAGTCCGCCGCCCGGACATACGCGCGCTCGCTGCCCATCGTTCCGGTGCGCGCCCGGGGCCTGACGATCGAGGGCGCGGACGGACGGCGCTACCTCGACTGTCTGTCCGGCGCGGGCACGCTCGCCCTCGGGCACAACCACCCCGTGGTGCTCGAAGCCATCCGTGCCGTCCTCGACTCCGGGGCACCGCTGCACGTCCTCGACCTGGCCACCCCGGTCAAGGACGCCTTCACCACCGAGCTGTTCGCGAACCTTCCGGCAGCGCTCGCGGCCGACGCCCGGATCCAGTTCTGTGGGCCAGCCGGGACGGACGCCGTCGAAGCCGCGCTCAAGCTGGTCCGCACCGCCACCGGGCGTTCCGGACTGATGGCCTTCACGGGTGCGTACCACGGCATGACCGCGGGAGCCCTGGACGCCTCCGGTGGAGCCCCCGACGTACGGGTCACCCGGCTTCCGTATCCACAGGACCACCGCTGCCCGTTCGGTGTCGGCGGGGCCGAGGGCGCCCGACTCGGCGCCCGTTGGACCGAGAGCCTGCTCGACGACCCGAAGGGCGGAGTACCCACCCCCGCCGGGCTCATCGTCGAACCCGTACAAGGGGAAGGCGGCGTCCACCCCGCTCCGGACGACTGGCTCCGGCGGATGCGCGAGATCACCGAGGCCCGCGGGATCCCGCTGATCGCGGACGAGGTCCAGACGGGTGTGGGGCGCACCGGTGCCTTCTGGGGCGTGGACCACGCGGGAGTGGTGCCCGACGTGATGGTGCTGTCCAAGGCCATCGGCGGCAGCCTTCCGCTCGCGGTGATCGTCTACCGGTCCGAACTCGACGTCTGGGCGCCCGGCGCCCACGCCGGCACGTTCCGCGGCAACCAACTGGCCATGGCCGCGGGCACCGCCACTCTGGCCTACGTCCGCCGCAACAACCTCGCGGAACGCGCCGGGGTGCTGGGCGAACGCATGCTGACCGCCTTGCGCGCATTGGCCGCCGACCATTCGTGCATCGGCGACGTACGAGGTCGCGGCCTGATGCTGGGCATCGAACTCGTGGACCCCGACACCGGGGACGCTGCCCCGGACCTCGCCGCCACCGTCCGCCGGGAGTGCCTGGACCGCGGGCTGATCGTCGAGCTCGGGGGCCGCCACTCCTGCGTGGTCCGCCTGCTGCCCCCGCTGACCCTGACCGACGAGCAGGCCGCAGCCGTCCTGGAGCGGCTGGCCGACGCCATCGCCGCCGCCGCCCGACGGTCCCACTGACCCCACCCGCACCCCAAGGACCTCCGATGCCGGACCCCTCCACCCCCCACCCCGCCCCGTCCCCGAGGGCCGGCAGCCCGACGCCGACCCCCACGCCGGAGCAGACCCCCACACCGACGCCGACCCCCACACCCGCGCCCGGCCCGAGCCCGGCGCCCGGCACGAGCCCGGAGTTCAGCCCGGGGGCGGAGTTCAGCCCGAGGGCGACTTCGAGCCCCGAACCCAATCCGGGCGCGAGTCGCCGGCCGGGCTGGGCCCTCCGGCTGGGGGAGAGCCCGGCTCTGGAGGTCAGCGGGAGGGCGGGCCGCGATCCGGTCGTGGACCGCGATCCCGACTCGGACCTCGGCCCAGGGGAGGAGGTCCCGGGCCCGGAGTTCAGCCCGGGCCGAGGCCGCCGTCCGAGTCCGGAGCCCACGCCGCTTTCCGGCGCGGCTCACCCCGCCGCGTTCGCCGCCGCGCCTGAAGCTCCCCACCCTGCCCCTCCTCTCGTGCGTGCGGCCCCGGGCGCCCGGACCCCCGACCCGGTCAGCGCCCCGACCGCCTCAACCCCGACGGCCTCAACCCCGACGGCCTCGGGTCTGGCCGCCCCGGGTCCGGCCGCATCGGTCAGGTCTCCGGGCCCGGCTCCGACCGTCACTGCCACGGGCACGGTCAGCGCCCCGGAGGACGCGAACCTGGTCGACTCAGCCTCGACTCCGGCCTCGACGCCGGCTTCTGCTTCGGCTTTGACTTCTGCTTCGACTTCGGCTTCGAGGGCGTCCGCCTCTGGCCGAGCCTCGGTTCCGGGCGGGACGCCGGCTCAGGAGACCTCGGCAGCGGAGACGTGGTCAGCACCGGTTCTGTCGCCTACGGCGGCCCTGGACTGGGCGGTGGCTCGCTCCGCGCACGCCCCCGTCCCCGCCGGCCCGGCAGTCCCGGTCAGCTCCGAGTCCCTCGCCGCCCGCACTTCAACCCACCCGCGCCCGGGCACACGGACGCCCGCCCCGGGCTCGGCGACAGGTCACCGGCTCCCGGCGTTGGCCACCCTGTCCTCCTGGCCGGCCCCGGATCCCGCCCCGGCGGTGAGCCCGGCCCAGTCGGCCCCGAGCAACGGTCCCGTGCTCGCTGCCCGGCCCCCACACGGCACGCCCGCGCAGGGGGCCACGGGCCAGGACCTCACTCCGCTCCTCTGGCTCGCCCCCACACCGCTCGGCTCGGGACCGGCTCCGGCCGAGGCCCGGTCCCTCGACCCGGGAGACCCAGGACCCGGCCGGGCCCAGGCGTCGTCCCCGATCCAGGGGGCGTCCCGGGAGGACACCCTCGCGGCCCACTTCGTACCGGATCCGGTACGAGACACCGCCCCCACCTCAGCACCAAGCCAGCCGACCCCGGGCGCCCGGCCGGACTCGACACCGACACTGGGCACCCACCAGAACCCGCCCGGTTCCGACACCGCACCCGGTTTCGACACCCTGCCCACTCCCGAGGCCGCGCCCAGCCTCAGCCCCAGCGCAAGCCCCGGCCCCAACCCCGGAGTCACTCCGGCGCCGGAGGCCGCCCGGCCACCCAAGGCCGCTCCGGCGGCAGGTCCGGAGTCCGACCACGCGCCGGATGTGGCGGAGTACCGCAGCGCCCCGGCCGCCCCGGAAGCCGACCGTTACCAGGCCGCCCCAACGTCCCGGCCCGTCCCATCCGCAGTCGATCCAAGGTCCCGGGCCGAGGAGCCGTCCCGGGCCGAGGACGCGCCACCGGCCGAGGCGGCGGCCGAACCGCACCCCACGGCGGTGTCCCCCGGCGGCGGCGTGCCACGGCAGTTGGGCGGGAGCCGCAGATCCGGAGCCGGAGGAGCCGGTCCCGTCGGATCGGGATCGGCCATGCTCCCCGATCCCCTCGACCACCCCGATCCGGCCCTAGCCGCCGAGGCCGCTGCGGTGGAGAACCTGCTTCGGTGCTGGGTCCGCGAAAGCGGCCTCGGCCGCCCCGACGGGCCCGCCGGAACACCGCTCCGCATCCCCCTCCCCGCATCCGGCACGGCGGTGCTCGTCGCCGTCCGGTACTGGTCCTCGGCCGGCTGGCACCGGTTCGCCTCCGCCCGGATCGAAGGCGCCCCGGCCGAAGCCCCCGCCCTGGACGCCGTGACCCTCGCCGCGCTCATCGCGCGTGAGGGCACCGGCCGAGGTGGCGCCGATCTGGTGGGCCGGGTCGCCGACTCGGTCCAGCGCACGGCGGAGTTCATCGCCGACCGGCGAGCCCGCCCCGCCGTCCCCGCCCCCGTCGCCGAGGACCGATTCCTCACCGCCGAGCAGTCGCTCCTCCTCGGCCATCCCCTGCACCCGACCCCGAAGAGCCGCGAAGGCCTCTCCGAAGCCGAGGTACGCCGCTACTCACCCGAACTCCACGGCTCCTTCCCCGTGCACTGGTTCGCGGTCGCGCCCGCCGTCCTCGCCACCGACTCCGCCTGGACCGAACGAGGCCGCCCGGTTTCCGCCGCCCAACTGCTCGCCCGCCTCGCACCCGGCCTCCAACCGCCCACCGGCACCACCCTCCTTCCGCTGCACCCCTGGCAGGCCCGCGACCTCCTCCAACGCCCGGCCGTGGCCGCCCTGTGCGACGCCGGACTACTGACCGACATGGGCCCGTACGGTGACCCCTGGTACCCCACCTCCTCCATTCGCACCGTCCACCGCCCCGGTTCCCCCGCGATGCTCAAGCTGTCCCTGGGCCTGCGCATCACCAACTCCCGCAGGGAGAACCTCCGCAAGGAACTCCACCGCGGCGTCGAGGTTCACCGCCTTCTGCGCGCCGGACTCGCAGAGCAATGGCAGTCGTCCCACCCCGGTTTCGACATCGTCCGCGACCCCGCCTGGGTCGCCGTCGACTCCCTCGACGGCACCCCCGTCCCCGGACTCGACGCCCTCCTGCGCCACAACCCCTTCCACTCCGACGACGACACCCTCTGCATCGCCGCGCTGACCACTCCCCGCCCATGGCCCGGTCGGACCACGATGCGCTCCCCGCTCGCCGAGACAGTCGCCCGGCTCGCCACCTCCACCGGGCGCTCGGTCCCCGCCGTCGCCGCCGAGTGGTTCCTGCGCTACCTCGACCACGTGGTCCTGCCGATCCTCGCCCTCGACGCGCTCGCCGGAGTCGCCCTCGAAGCGCACCAACAGAACACCCTGGTGCTCCTCGACCCGGCCGGCTGGCCGATCGGCGGCCGCTACCGCGACAACCAGGGCTACTACTTCCGCGACTCCCACCGGGCGGAACTGCACCACCGGCTCCCCGGCATCGGCAGCGCCAGCGACACCTTCGTCTCCGACGCCGTCACCGACGAACGCTTCGCCTACTACCTCGGCATCAACAACGTGCTCGGCCTGATCGGCGCCTTCGGCTCCCAACACCTCGCCGACGAACGCGTACTCCTCGCCGCCTTCCGCCGCTTCCTCGGGAAGAACTCGGGCCTCGGGCCGCTCCCCGCCCAACTGCTCGACTCACCCACCCTCCGCTGCAAGGCCAACCTGCTCACCCGCCTGGGCGGCCTCGACGAACTCGTCGGCCCCGTCGACACCCAGTCCGTCTACGTCACCATCACCAACCCCCTTCACGACTGACGCGCCCGCACCGACACGGAGAAGAGCCCCCATGCCCTCCACCGACACCTCGACCGGTCCCGTCGGTTCAGCCCTCGCCACAACCGGCTACTACCTCGGCTCAATGCGTCGCCCCCCGCAGCGTTGGCCCCTGCTCGCCGAGGCCGACCTGCTCGACTCCCCAGCCACATGGGACGCCGTCGCCACCGCTGCCGGAGCCTTCCGCCTCGAACCCGTACGCCCGCGTCGAGACCTGGACCTCCTCGTGGGCTGGATGAACGACCCGGAGGTGGCCGCCTACTGGGAACTCGCCGGCCCGGCCTCGACCACCGCCGATCACCTGCGGGCTCAGCTCGATGGCGACGGCCACAGCGTCCCCTGCCTCGGCCTTCTCGACGGCACGCCGATGAGCTACTGGGAGATCTACCGGGCCGACCTCGACCCGCTCGCCCGGCACTATCCGGCACGCCCCCACGACACCGGTATCCACCTGCTCATCGGAGACGGCACGAACCGCGGCCGAGGTCTGGGCACCACCCTGCTGCGCGCCGTCGCCGACCTGTTGCTCGACAACCGTCCACGCTGCACACGCGTCATCGCCGAACCGGACATCCGCAACACCCCCTCCGTATCAGCCTTCTTGAACTCCGGCTTTCGCTATTCCGCCGAAATCGACCTTCCCGAGAAGCGCGCGGCACTGATGATCCGGGAGCGGGCACTGCGCAATCTCATCTGATCGCCGCCACCGCGCTCCGAAGCATCCGCTTCACGCCTCTCCCTTCGAAAACTCTGCGTCACGCAGCAAAGTTCCCGATCTTCGAGGAGTCCCGTGCCGAATTTTCCCGAAGCCCCCGACTCCCCGGAGCCCGCTCTGCCCCCGTCGCCTCAGCACCCGGTCACGCCGCCCGAGATCAACGCACCGACCTGGGACTTCGCGGCCCGCACGCTGCTCGCCAAGATGCTCGGCGAATTCGCGTACGAGGAGATCGTCAGCCCCGTCCCGACTCCGTCCGCCGCGGGCGACGCCTGGACCCTGACCCTCGACGACGGCGGCCGTCTCGGGTTCCGCGCGCGCCGCCGCTCGTACGGGAGCTGGCAGGTCGCCCCCGACACCATCACCCTCACCGCGCCGCCACCCTCCACGGAGAGTTCGACGGCGTTCGGGGATCCGTATGAGTTCCTCATCCGAGCCCGCACCCTCCTCCGACTCGACGGAGAGACCCTCGGCCACCTGGTCCGCGAGCTGAGCGCCACCCTCGCCGCCGACGCCCGTCTCGATCACCACGCCCTGACCGCGGACGTACTCGCCGACCTCGACTACGCCGCGCTCGAAGGACATCAGACGGGTCACCCCTGGCTCGTCCTCAACAAGGGCCGCATCGGACTGTCCGCCTCCGACACCGCCGCCTGGGCTCCCGAGGCCCGCACCCGACAGCGGTTGCCCTGGCTCGCCGCGCACACCTCCCTGGCGGAGTACCGCGGCGCCGCCGGTCTGGAAGACCCCGCCCGGCTGTACTCCGCCGAACTCGACCCCGTCACCCGGGCCGGCTTCGACCAGGTCCTGCGCGACCGCTGCCTCGACCCGCGGGGCTACCTCTACCTTCCCGTGCACCCCTGGCAGTGGGACGAGATCGTGCTGCCCCTGTTCGCGCCGGCCCTCGCGTCGGGCGCCCTGGTGCCGCTGCCCGCGGACCTCGACGTGCGCCTCCCGCAACAGTCGATCCGCACCTTCCTCAACCTCACCCGCCCCGACCGGCACAGCGTCAAACTGCCGCTCTCCGTCTTCAACACCATGGTCTGGCGGGGCCTGCCCTCGGATCTCGCGCTCGCCGCCCCCGCCGTCACCGGATGGATCCACTCCCTTCGCGACTCCGACCCCTTCCTGCGTGACGAATGCGGGGTCATCCTGCTGGGCGAGGTCGCGTCCGTCACCGTCCGCCATCCCGTCTACGACCGGCTCCCCGAGGTCCCGTACCAGTACAAGGAACTCCTCGGGGCGATCTGGCGCGAGCCGCTGACCGGCCGTCTCGCCCCCGGCGAGCGGGCCCGCACCCTCGCCTCGCTCCTCCACACGGACCCGCGCGGTCGCTCCTTCACCGCGGAGCTGGTCGCCCGCTCCGGGCTCACCCCCACCGTGTGGCTCCAGCGGCTGTTCGCCGCCCTGCTGCCGCCGCTGCTCCACTTCCTCTACCGCTACGGGACCGTCTTCTCGCCGCACGGAGAGAACGCCATCGTGGTCTTCGACGAGAACGACGTTCCCGTCCGGCTGGCGGTCAAGGACTTCGTGGACGACATCAACATCAGCCGCGAGCCGCTGCCCGAACACCAGTCGATGCCCGCCGAGGTCCGCGCCGCCCTCCTCACCGAGCCGCCGACCTTCCTCACCCAGTTCATTCACTCCGGACTCTTCATCGGCGTGTTCCGCTACCTGTCCGCGATCTGCGACGACCGGCTCGGCGTTCCCGAGGACGACTTCTGGTCCCTCGTCCGGGCGGAAATCCTTCACCACCAGTCCCGGTTCCCCGAGCTCAAGGAGCGCTTCGAGCTCTTCGACCTGCTCAGCGAGCGGATCGACCGACTCTGCCTCAACCGGAACCGGCTCCACGAGGACGGCTACCGCGACCGGCCGGACCGCCCGCACGCCGTCACGCACGGCACCGTCCCCAACCCCCTTCACCGATCGTGAGCAGTCGTCGATGCGGGCAGTGTCAGTGGCGCCCCGTAGGCTTGGCGATGCTATGACGAAGCCCTCCCTCCCCGACCTGCTGCATGCCGCCGTCTCCGCCGTCGGCGGCACGGAGCGGCCCGGCCAGGTGGCCATGGCCGAAGCCGTTGCCGAAGCGATCGACGAGAACTCCCACCGGCTGATCCAGGCAGGAACCGGTACCGGCAAGTCCCTCGGCTACCTGGTGCCCGCCCTCGCACACGGCGAGCGCGTGGTCGTCGCCACCGCGACCCTGGCCCTCCAGCGCCAGCTCGTCGAGCGCGACCTGCCCCGGACGGTGGAGGCACTGCATCCGCAGCTCCGGCGCCGCCCGCAGTTCGCCATGCTCAAGGGCCGTTCCAACTACCTGTGCCTGCACCGACTGCACGAGGGCGCACCGCAGGACGAGGAGGAGGGCCTCTTCGACCAGTTCGAGGCGGCCGCCCCCAGCAGCAAGCTCGGGAAGGACCTCCTGCGCCTGCGCGACTGGGCGGACGACACCGAGACCGGCGACCGTGACGACCTCACGCCGGGCGTCTCCGACAAGGCGTGGCAACAGATCTCCGTCTCGTCCAGCGAGTGCCTGGGTGCGACGAAGTGCGCCTACGGCGCCGAGTGCTTCGCCGAGGCCGCCCGTGAACGGGCCAAACTCGCCGACGTGGTCGTCACCAACCACGCGCTGCTCGCCATCGATGCCATCCAAGGCGCCCCGGTGCTGCCGCAGCACGAGGTGCTGATCGTGGACGAGGCCCACGAGCTGGTCTCCCGGGTCACGGGTGTCGCCACCGGCGAGCTCACCCCGGGTCAGGTCAATCGGGCCGTGAAGCGGGCCGCGAAGCTCGTCGACGAGAAGACGGCCGACGCCCTGCAGACCGCCTCCGAGTCGTTCGAGCGCGTCATGGAACTGGCGCTCCCGGGCCGACTGGAGACGGTCCCCGAAGACCTCGGCTACGCCCTGATGTCCCTCCGGGACTCCGCGCGCAACGTGATCTCGGCGATCGGCAACACCCGCGACAAGTCCGTTCAGGACGAGGACGCCGTGCGCAAGCAGGCCCTCGCCGCCGTGGAGAGCATCCACGGTGTGGCGGAGCGGATCGTCCTCGGGTCCGAGTACGACGTCGTCTGGTACGAGCGGCACGACCGCTTCGGTGCCACCCTGCGCGTCGCACCGCTGTCGGTGTCCGGGCTGCTGCGCGAGAAGCTGTTCGAGGACCGCTCGGTCGTCCTCACCTCCGCCACGCTCAAACTGGGCGGGGACTTCAACGGGGTCGCCGCGTCGATGGGCCTGTCCCCGGAAGGGGTGGAGGGCGACGACGCTCCCGTCTGGCGGGGTCTGGATGTGGGATCCCCGTTCGACTACCCGAAGCAGGGAATCCTGTACGTCGCCAAGCACCTGGCCACACCCGGCCGGGAGGGTACCCGCGGCGACATGATGGACGAGCTCGCCGAGCTGATCGAGGCGGCCGGCGGTCGCACCCTCGGTCTCTTCTCCTCCATGCGGGGCGCCAAGGCGGCGGCCGAGGAACTGCGCGAGCGACTCGAGCACCCGATCCTCCTCCAGGGCGAGGAGACGCTCGGCGAGTTGATCAAGGCCTTTGCCTCGGACCCGAAGACCTGCCTGTTCGGAACGCTCTCGCTGTGGCAGGGCGTCGACGTGCCGGGTCCCAGCTGCCAGCTCGTGATCATGGATCGGATTCCGTTCCCGCGTCCCGACGACCCGTTGATGAGCGCGCGACAGAAGTCGGTCGAGGAACGTGGCGGCAACGGCTTCATGGCGGTGGCCGCCACACACGCCGCGCTGCTGATGGCCCAGGGAGCGGGCCGGCTCGTCCGGGCGACGGACGACAAGGGTGTCGTCGCGGTCCTGGACCCCCGACTGGCGACGGCTCGCTACGGCAGTTTCCTGCGGGCCACGCTCCCGGACTTCTGGTACACCACCGACCGGAACCAGGTCCGTCGCTCGCTGGCCGCCATCGACGCGACCGCCCAGGCGGACGGCAAGTAGCCGTACCCGAGGCAGCGGCGGAGCGGTGGAACCACAGAAGCGAATGCGGACACGAAGCAGCTCCGGGACCGGCGCAGTAGGTCCCGGAGCTGGCTGAGGGCGCGAGGGTCAGACCCTGCGCAGTACGGCGACGACCTTGCCGAGGATGGTCGCCTCGTCACCCGGGATCGGCTGGTAGGCGGCGTTGTGCGGGAGCAGCCAGACATGGCCGTCCTCGCGCTTGAACCGCTTGACCGTGGCCTCGCCGTCCAGCATCGCGGCGACGATGTCGCCGTTCTCCGCGACGGGCTGGCGCCGGACGGTAACCCAGTCGCCGTCACAGATCGCGGCCTCGATCATCGAGTCGCCGACGACCTTGAGGACGAAGAGCTCGCCGTCACCCACCAGCTGGCGGGGGAGGGGGAACACGTCCTCGACCGATTCCTCGGCGAGGATCGGGCCGCCGGCCGCGATCCGGCCCACCAGTGGAACGTACGACGCGGCAGGCTTGCCGGTGGTGTCGGTGGGCTGCGAGCTGGGCTGGTCCGAGCCACGCACCTCGTACGCCCGGGGGCGGTGCGGGTCGCGGCGCAGGAAGCCCTTGCGCTCCAGCGCCATCAGCTGGTGCGCGACCGACGAGGTGCTGGACAGTCCCACCGCCTGGCCGATCTCCCGCATCGACGGCGGGTACCCCCTGCGCTGCACGGAGTCGCGGATGACCTCGATGACCCTCCGCTGCCGATCCGTGAGTCCGGAACTGTCGGCGCGGATGCCTGGAGGTCGCCCCGGCATCGAGCGAGCGGGGCGTGCGGGCTCCGTCTCCGGATTCTGACTTGCGTCATTCATGGCATGCACCGGCTCAAGTCGGCTCTGGGAGCGGTTCTGGGCAGTGATGGTGGCACTGTCTGCGGTCGTGGTCATGTCTGCGGCCCCTCTCGAAATGTTCTCCCTAGTTGGACAACGGTAGTTGCTTTCGAAAGGTTGCGCCAAACACACGTTCGAGTGAAAAAGCAAGGATCGTTCACTTGAGATGTCATGGGAGGTGTATAGGCAGGCCGTCCGTCGAACGTGGATTCGGTTCCGCGTTCGCTGATTACGGTACCCTTCCGGGTTGGATCGTCGGGGTCCGGGCCGGCGTCCAGTGTGGCACCGGAGGGCACCCGAACGCGGTCGGCTCACGCCGCGACACGCTGAGCGATGTAAATCCACTGCAACCCAAGATCTAGTGGTTGGATGAGCGCTGCCGCCCAGAAGTTGTGGTCCCCGGTCCGCCGGAGCCCCCGACATCGCATATGCTGGTGGCTGCTTCACGAGCCCCCGGCGGGGCCGTTTCTCCGCCGTTCAGGGGCTCCGTGGGGTGATCCAGTCGTGCCGAGAAGGAGGGTGAGGGAACCATGCACTGCCCCTTCTGCAGGCACCCCGACAGCCGTGTAGTCGACAGCCGCACCACGGACGACGGCACGTCGATCCGGCGGCGCCGTCAGTGCCCCGACTGCTCCCGTCGCTTCACGACGGTGGAGACGGCCTCACTGATGGTGATCAAGCGCAGCGGGGTGACCGAACCCTTCAGTCGCTCCAAGGTCATCTCTGGCGTCCGCAAGGCGTGCCAGGGGCGACCGGTCACCGAGGACGCCCTCGCCAAGCTCGGCCAGCGGGTCGAGGAGGCGGTGCGCGCCACCGGGAGTGCCGAGCTGACCACCCATGACGTGGGTCTGGCCATACTCGGCCCGTTGCAGGAACTCGACCTCGTCGCCTACCTGCGGTTCGCATCCGTTTACAAAGCGTTCGACACCCTCGAAGACTTCGAGACCGCCATCGTGGAATTGCGCGAGCAGCGGCCTCATCCCCCTGAGGTCGAGCCCGGTGGGACCCCCTCGGTCGTCCCCGTGCCCGCCTCCGCCTCCGACTGACCTGACCGGCCGCACAGCAGGGCGGTCTGCCCGATCGGTTCGAGGCGCCTCCCGGCGGTAGCCGGGGGCAGATTCGTAGATACAAGACACACAGCACCGTGCCGCGGAATAGCGCTGGCACTTTAGGGCGTTTTTGCCCGCATATGGGAGGCGGCCATGACAGAGACGGCGAGCAGCTCGGCACGAGGTTCCCGAGCCAAGGGAACCAAGGTCACCAAGAGCGGCCTGCGGATCGAGCGCATCCACACCACCCCGGGCGTGCACCCGTACGACGAGGTGAGCTGGGAGCGTCGTGACGTCGTCATGACCAACTGGCGCGATGGTTCGGTCAACTTCGAGCAGCGTGGCGTCGAGTTCCCCGACTTCTGGTCGGTGAACGCGGTCAACATCGTCACCAGCAAGTACTTCCGCGGCGCGGTCGGCAGCCCGCAGCGCGAGACCGGCCTGAAGCAGCTCATCGACCGGATCGTGAAGACGTACACGAAGGCCGGCGAGGACTTCGACTACTTCTCCTCGCCCGCGGACGCGGAGATCTTCGAGCACGAGCTGACCTACGCCCTCCTGCACCAGATCTTCAGCTTCAACTCGCCGGTGTGGTTCAACGTCGGTACGCCCCAACCGCAGCAGGTCTCCGCCTGCTTCATCCTGGCCGTCGACGACTCCATGGAGTCGATCCTCGACTGGTACAAGGAAGAGGGCATGATCTTCAAGGGCGGC